>CAYPVH010000003.1:102038-139395 GCA_964414145.1 uncultured Gammaproteobacteria bacterium | reverse complement strand
TTCATGGTTAGTACTATATCATACATCTGTCAATGAATATCGTGACAGATACAATCCTGAGCAAGTCCGCCAGCCGGCGGACGAGTCGAAGGATCTCATGACAGAAAGTTCAGAGTTTAAAGTTCACAGTTAATAAATAAGAAAATAGTTTCTAGAAATTGGAGATTAGTAATAGAAAAAAGAAAGTAGAAAATTGATTTCTGTTTATTTTCATCTTATCTTAACTCTTTTCTCCTAACTCTTGTCTTATATTCTTAAATTCCCAAATTCATATATTCCTATATTCTTGTTTTTGTTCGTATTTCGATATCCGAATTTATCACCCTCGCTATTATCTTCTAACCCGAAACACATAACTAGCAACTCGTAACTTTTTCCACTAACTCTTAATTTTATCTATTAACTTTTCCCAACTAAAAGTTTCTTTCAGCGGCTGCATATTCTTAACATATGCACTTTTGTCACTGTTAATAAACTTCATTATGCCTTTATATAGAGCGTCTGCGTTATTTGGTTCAACAAATATACCAGCGCCGCTTGGTTCAAAGTAATCTTTTAGGTCACCAACATTTGTACCAATAATCGGCAAGTTATAATAAAGTGCAATTTTCGAAACCCCGGTACCGGTTGCGGTTTTGTAGGGCATAACTAATGCGTCAGCTGCTTTGTAATAAAGCTGAATATCCTTGTCGGGTACATATTCGCCAATAACCGTTACATTATTATCAAGGTTATATTCTTGTATTAAATTCCTATATTTAGCTTCATTTTTCCAAAACTCGCCTACAACCAATAGTTGAATACTTCTATTTACTTCAACTACTTTTTTTATCGCTAAAAGTAATATATCTAACCCCTTATAATCTCTTATATGACCAAAAAAAAGTAGTAGTGGATCACTATTTAATTTCAACTTATCTCTTGCGTCTTTTTTGGTTATTTTTGTTCCTTTTCCAAAAAATTCATACATTGGGTGAGGTGAAAGCGTTACTTTCAAATTTGGATAAGCCATACCAAGCTCTCCTTCCGCATCGCGAGTTGTTACAATTAACTCATCGGCAAATTTAAAAATAACTCTAGCTACCAAACCTTTTATTTTTTCTTGTTCATGGTCCGCCGAATTATGAACAAAAAACACTATCCTACTATTTGAAAATTGTTTTAATAACAGCAATATTATTAGGTAGGGAAGTGCCCAAAACCAGGTCCACCACTGAAAAACAACTTTTCGAGGATTTATTTTCTTAATTACTTTGTATGTATTGAGCCAATTAAATGGGTTTGCCCAATCTAAAATGTGCTTTATTCCAGCGCTTGGTAAATAACTATTGTTTATAATAGTCTTACCTGGGAAAAATAATTTTGGATAATTTCTGCTGAAAGCTAAAAGGGTTACAGCCAAACCATTTGCCTTCATTTCTTTAAACATCGCTTCAGTAAAATGAACAATACCACCTTTAAAATATTTAGATGTTGGCCCAATCAAAACAATACTATTACTTAACACAGGTTTTTGCATAAATAAGACTAATTTTAACAGATGTGCCTGTTTTTTATTTCATACTCCCAGTAGCAAGTGAAGTTGTTATTTTTACTCCTTCAATATTTTCCCCATCATGGTTTTGAATTTTTGCCTTCACGTTTCTTATTCCTATTCTCTTTCCTGTAATATCAGCATAAAGCTTGGCAATAGCTAAACCAAAACCATGCCCCCGTCTTGTGTCTTCCGTAACTCCCATCTCAAACGCCCGATTAAGCAATGGCTTTTCGTAATAATTGGTTACCTGAACTACTCCTGCATCGTTAACTACTACTTCCGGAGAGTTCCCTCCATTAAATTTAGTAGCATTGTTTAATAAATTAAGTAATATCACTGCATCAGTCCCGCTAACTTCAATATCAGGACACTCAATACTTCGATCAACAAGTAATGCTATGTCTTTTAGTGAAACTTTAGCTATATTTAATAAATCTAAACATTTGCTTGTTGGTTTTACCAAAAACTTAGCAGATTCAATCATCACCGGCAATACCCTTGTTGCTGCTGCGCATACTCTGCATTTATATGCAAATTCCTTCACAGCGTTATCACCCAATCCTCTAACTCCAGCCATTAATTCGACTCTATGTTTATACAGAGCCGCAGCTAAATCAGCATACTCAGCAAGTTCTAAATCAAGATCACCTAGCACCACTTCTTCAAATCTGTTTCTGGCTTCTATTAGTTGATTTGGATTAGTAAATCTTGATATCTTTTTCTTTTGCCTTGCGTATTCGCGACCGGCCCTAATTATCTCTTGCATATTTTCTCTTCTTATTTCAGGAAAAGAATTTCTATAACCAGGCATGAATGTATATAAATGAGAGCATTCCTTGCTAATCGCAATATTTCTGAGATCATGATACAACAGATTTGTTACCTGTTCGGGAGGCAGTTCATTCACCTTTTCCTGAAAAACTGCTAATGCAGGAATTTCGAGCGGAGAACCATTTAGCAAACATTTTTCACTTGTAGGAGTTTCGACCATCTTTATTTTTCCCAACCCTTAGGTTTTCTTTTATACCAAGCTACCAAAGATTTAACCGAATCTTCAATAGTTCTTTTTGGCTGCCAATTTAATACCTCTTTGGCCAAGCTGTTATTTGCTACCATTCTTGCATATTCACCACTCCTGGCTTTTCCCTTTGTAAAGCCTATTTTTGTTTTTGTTACTTTTTCAACTGTCTTTACCACTTCAAGCACCGAATTGCCACTACCCGTACCTAAATTTATAGTTTCACTTTTCCCCCCATTTAATAAATACAATAGTGCCGCAATATGCGCTTCGTTTAGGTCTACTACATTCACGTAATCCCGAATCGGGGTTTTGTCTGGGGTATTAACTTCTGGGCAAGTTAAATAAAATGGTTCAATGTTAAGCGCTCCTCGTACGGCGTTTTGCACCAAATGTGGTGAGGGCTTTTTTGCGTCTCCTACTTGGCCGTCATCTGTTGCTCCACAAACATTAAAATATCTTAAAATTACAAAATTTAAACCCTTTAACTTACCATACCACTCAATCATTTTTTCTACCATCCGTTTGGATTCGCCATAAGGATTACTGGGTAATGTAGGGTGTTTTTCATCAACCGGTACATATTTGGCTTCACCATAGACTGCACATGTTGAAGAAAAAACTATTTTATTAATGCCGGCTTGCAAAATATGATCAATCAAATTCTGACTACCACAAACATTATTACCAAAATATTTTTCCGGCTCGGTCATCGATTCATTCACCGAACAGTTGGCAGCGTAATGCACAACCGCTTCAATATTTGCTTCCATTTCAAATATTCCAGACAGGTTATCTTTTAAATCAATTTCATTAAATCTAAATTTTTCTTCCCCAAATTTATCTTGTAAAAATTGTAATACTCCTCGATAACCCGTACTAAAATTATCTATCGCTACCACTTCATAACCTTTTTCCAAAAGCATATAAGTAGCCACTGACCCAATATATCCACCGGCTCCGGTTATTAAAATTTTGCTCATAATTTTGATTATACTAATTAATTCCGATTAATAAAATTAGTGTTGTTGAAATATTTTCAATTTTCATTTTGTATTATATATCGTATGCCAAAAACTGAAATACATACTGGGTGTGTACCAGATATGAAAGAAACGGTACCAGTTATGCTTGATCAACTTGTTTCAGAAGTTGGAACCCCAACAATAAATAAATTATCTCCAGGCTCTATAAGGCTTGGTAAGCTTTTCAGATACGCAGCTTGGTCACTTGAAAAAGCCGGAGTAGACGCCAACGAAGTCCGTAAATTTATGGTAGAACACCTAAAAGCATACCGCCAAGACCATCTAAACGACCTTAAATCTTCTTGGGCATTTTATTGCCTTCTTAATCTTTGCTCTCACTTGGATGATATTCATCTTCAACCAGATAGTATTAATCTACAAACAGACTTGGTAAGTATGCTCCAACAAATGGAAGACTTGCATTCACGTGTTCCGTCTCAGGCGGTCCGATTCAGTCATACTAGTTTTGCCCATGGTACTATAGAAGGCCTACACCCAGATTATATAGCTCGCACAATTCAAAATGTTTTTACCAATTCTACTCTGTGGCAAAATGGAGCAGAGGGCAGTGTAATAATCGACCCTAGAATTAAAAGTATTCTTCAAAAACCACCACTTATTATAACTTTAAACGAACTAGAACAAAATAATTTGATGATAAAAGGCTTAGAAGATCCGCATCAGCCTGTTGTTTTATATTTAGATACAACACCTATTGGCAATGCTTATTACAGCATATCTGCTTTAGTAACCCATTTGTTGCCCTTTAGCCCATATATTATGGTAGTTAGTAATAGTGAAGAATACGGCATAATAACTAGCCAGATGATCACTAACCATCGGTTTTTCGATGGTGTACCCGCTGCTTTTTACACCAGGAAAGTTGCCGAAGCCCTTGGCCTACAAAACATTGAACCATCAAGCCTAAGTCGATCTACTCTAGAAACTCTTCTCAATCATGCAGACGAAATTGAAAACTTTCCCGCTACAGATGACAGCTATATTTCAAAATCAGTTCTTTTATCAAAGGATTTATCCTCTCAACTATATAGTATCTATCTAGAAATAACAGAGCAATTCCCAAGTAATGATTACATAAAATTCGAACAATTTTTACAAATTTTCTTGCTAGCTGCTTACGGTGTAAATGGGGATGATGTTGTTGGTGGCGTACTGCGTTTCATACCCAAATTATCCGTACAATTAGATCACTTTGCTGTTGGTAATATTCAAGAAGTACTGAGAGCACTTATCACCGGTAACAGAAATTACCTACAAAATAATGAGTATGAAAATGATAATAATGAATTTGGTCTTTTCAGACCAACCTGGAGCAATATTGAAGGTATTGTTACCAAATTCAAAATCTTTCCTCCTCAATCCTGGCAATTATTTAATAGGCTATCTAAAAAACTAAGAATTGCCGATGCTGTAGCTGGTCAGCTTATGTGTTCATTAATTCCCAAATCTATAAATATTTATGGTGAAAGCGTTCCACTTTCTGGTATAGGCGGGCCAGCATTAACCGAATATCAAGATGCAGCTTTTACAATTTATGCCGACACAGCAGTTCAACCGCCAGTGATTGTTGTTCGCAGAAAGTTTAAACAAGAATTAAAAAAAGCCGCTTAACTTTTTTTGGCTCTATCAACAATTTTTTTATACTTTTCCTTTACGGCTCTTTCAACATCTACCCCTACCGAGTTTGCCAAAAGTATAGCCGACAAAATTACATCGGCAAATTCTTCATACATATTTTTTTTCTCAAATTCTTTTAACTTTTCTTTTCTTTGCAACGAAAGCACAGCCAATATGTCATTAGACAGTTCACCCACTTCTTCGGTAAGCTTAACTGTTTTAGTTAAAATATCTTTTTCCTTTTTAGTTAAGGTTTCAAATTTTATTCTTAATTCAGCTGAATGTTTTTTTAATTCTGTTTGTAGTTTTTTTAAAGTTAAGCCGTCCATATTAGTATATTACCTTACTTTTTGCCACTTTTCCAAGACAAGTTGCCTAAACACCTTTTTCTCTTTTAATTCATAGCCCTTCTCTCTCATTTCCTCGCCTAAATTCACTCCATATATTTCACTCGCATAGGGTATTACATAAGCCCGTTTACCTAGGTCCTGCCCTGCAGGGTCTGGCCCTGTATAGTATTTAAGCGGGTCGTTAACACTTTTTACCGAAACCACCTTAATATTTTTATCTAAGCTGTTTACCAAACTTTTCCAGTCTTCCCGGTGTTGATTTGTATTAAACAAATAAAAAAAAGAAAACAAAGTAAATCCGGTTAATAATAAATATTTTTGCCAGTTTTTGGTAAAGTATGCGCCAAGCACGCAAAAGGCGACTAGTAAGTACAAAAACCTAAAATAGGTTAGCATAGGTACAAATACGGAAATAGCCAATGCTATAACTAAAGGCATAACTAAAACTATTATCAATAGCAGGTTCTCTTTAATTATTTTTATGTTTAGTAAAAACAAACCACCAACAATTGTTAGCCATAATCCCGAAATACCGTAATATAAAGCCTTGGGGTAAAAACTAATTCTGCCCGAAGTAAACTTGATTGGTATCAGTATTAGATTTTTTAAAGATGCCGTTCCCAAAACTTGCTGCCAATTAGGTACTAAACTAAGCATGTTTCTGGAATTTTGCCACTGTAAAAAAAGAAGTGGCGACAGTAATAATAAGTTAAAAAATAAAAGTCCAATGTTAAAGATTACTAACTTGTACTTCTTTTTTAGTAATAAATAAAACAACACGGCGCCAAAATAAAATACAGTGCCATAATATGTTAATAAAGAAAGGCTTGTAAACAATCCATATAAAATATAATCTTTACTAATAGATTTTTTATTTAATAAAAGTGTATTTAAGTAGTAAAAGGAAGCGCTTATAAAAAATGTTGCTGCCATATACATTCTTGCCTCTTGTGAATAATAAACAGCAAGCGGATTAAATAAAAATAATGCCGCTGCCCACAGTGGGTTACAGTCTTTTTTATATAGTCTTGTTATTTTGTATACCATTACTCCAGCAAAAAGCGAAAAAATTACAGAAGGCATTCGAAGGGCAACTTCACCAATTCCAAATACCCCTGTCCAAGCCTTTATTATTAAGTAATAAAACGGTGGGTGAAAATCGTTAATTGAAAAGTTGGTTATTATTGAAACATATGAATTGCTGCTAACCACATTCGCCACAATTGTCTCGTCTAGCCACAACGACTGATTAAGTGCAACCAGCCGAATTAAAAAAGCAAGTAATAAAACCAGGTAAAGCATAAAAGTATTATATAAAGAAAGATCGGTAAAGTAGTAAAGTAGTAAGGTAGTAAGTTAGTAACTACTAAAGTACTTTTGTACAATAGTACTCTTGTACTTTAATTAGAACAATGTAGCAATTTAACAATTTAGCTATTTATCACCGTCATCCTGAGCGAGTCCGCCTAAGGCGGACGACCGAAGGATCCCGTAACAATAGATTAAAATTTAAAGTTTACAGTTAATAAATAAGAAGTTAGTTTTAAAAAATTGGAAACTAGTAATATAAAATGGAAAGTAGAAAATGGATCTCGGATATATTTCACTTTATCCCAACTCTTGTCTTTAGCAATGGAACAATTGTTCTATTTATTGGTTATGAATTATGTATTTCGGATTTATTCATATATTCCTAATCTTGTTTCTTAATTTTATCTTCTCTGTCATTCTGACCCTCCATTTGAGGAGGGGAAGAATCCCATAGGATGTTTCAACTACGCTCAACATGACATGTTTTGTTTTAACATTTGATATTTTAATTTCGAATTTGCTTAGGGTTTCGATATTCGAATTTCGTGCTTTTCTTTTATCTTAACTTTTAACTCTTAAATCCTAGCTCTTGATTTTAATTTTTCACTTTCGACTTTTAACTTTTAACTAATATATGTACAATACCTTTTATTATTAATTAGTTTAAAAAACAATTTAATGGCAAAAAGCGCACTTATTACCGGAATCCTTGGGCAAGACGGTCCATATTTGGCAAAATATTTACTAGAACACGATTACAAAGTTTATGGGCTTATTCGCCGTTACTCAAACCCCCATTTTGAAAACCTTGAATACTTAGGTATTGCTAAAGAAATAAACTTTATGCAAGGCGATATGACGGATGAGTCTTCGCTTTATAGTGTAATTAAGAATATTCACCCCGACGAAGTTTACAACTTGGCGGCTCAGTCTTTCGTTGGCGCTTCGTGGGATCAGGCAAAATTTACCACCGAAGTTAACTCCTTGGGTGTGCTATACCTTCTCAACGCCATAAAACTTTTTTCGCCTGCCACTCGTTTTTACCAAGCATCAACCAGTGAAATGTTTGGTTTAGAACACAGTAACGGCCAACAAGGTGAAAACACCCCTTTTCACCCTCGTAGCCCATACGGTGTTTCCAAAGTTTACGCTTATTGGATGACAGTTAACTTTCGCGAATCATACAACATCTACACCGCAAACGGGATTCTCTTTAATCACGAATCACCAATTCGTGGTATTCAATTTGTCACTCGTAAAATTACCGATGGCGTAGCCCGAATAAAACTTGGGTTAGCCAAAGATTTGCGCCTTGGCAACCTTGCCGCCAAACGCGACTGGGGCTTTGCCGGCGACTACGTTGAAGCCATGCATTTAATGCTGCAGCAGGAAAAGGGAAGCGACTACGTTGTTGGCACCGGTGAAAACCACTCGGTTGAAGAATTTGTAAAACTGGCTTTTGAACATGTTGGCATTAAAAACTGGCAAGACTACGTTAAACAAGACCCGCGCTTCCTTCGCCCCGCCGAAGTTCCCAATCTTAAAGCCGATCCCACAAAAGCCAAAAAGCAACTAAGCTGGCAACCAAAAGTAAGCTTTAAAGAATTGGTAGCCATGATGGTTAAAGCCGACTTAAAGAGGTTAAAGAATACTAAGTAAGTTAAATTAGTAATTTAGTAAGTTGGTAATAACTAAAGTACTTTCGTACTATAGTACTCTTGTACTTAAGTTACAACAATGAATCAATGTAACCATGAAACAATTGTATTAGGTTTATTTTTGGATTTTGTTTTTTCTTTTAGCAATTTAACAGTTTAACCATTTAGCAATTTAATTAATTTGACATCTTTTTCCTTCTGTGATAACACTCACACTATGAGTCAGTCTGTTTTTACCAAAATTAGGATTTTCTACCTTCTTACAGCCTAGAAGGCGGGAAGCTTTTGGTAAAAACAAAAAAACAAAAAGGCACAGCGAAAAAGCAACCCGCCCCCAAAAAGGCGGGCTTTTTAGTTGGGTCAAAAGTTTGCACTTCAGGCGCGCAGCATGCCCGACTGCGCAAACAGTTCTTTAAAATAAGTTTCTTAAAAAAGAAACACAGAGTAGTCTACCTTTGCACAGACTACAATGTTTTCTTATTAATTTAAGAAACGCCTGCGGCTAAAAAACCTGGGTAACTTCGGTTACCAGGGTTATGTACCAAAAGCGGGGAATAGTAACTATTCTTCTCTTCTGGGGCATGACTCTGGTAACAACAGTGTTACCGGTCTCATGCTCACTTGAAAATGTCCAAGGAGGACAAGGTGAGTGAAGAGGGGATTATCATTGTAGTACGAGACGACGACTTTGCAGCTATTGCGCTTGCAAGCAAACTTCCTAGAAGAATCGTCAAAGTCGTCTCGTCCGCTGAAGTACATGCTTATAAGAACGTTGGTATTGCATTACATTCAGCATGTAGAAACGGAAAAGGAAGGTGGTTTCAGGGTTTTCTAGCACATGTTGTAATAGTGTCTAACCATCGAATATCTCTCAGGAAAGCAAAAAGGGCTATTGAGCTAGCACAATCGGTGCAATTCAAACGCCTTGTGAAGTAGCCGCAGGAGAGGGGTGCGCTCATCGTAGCGCATCCCTCCTTGCCATTTTGGGTTATTAGGCAATATTTAAGTCTTATATAGCCCCAAGTGCCAAGGAAGATTGTTATCACCTCGGGGGTTCTAACCCCCGAGGTGTTAGTATTAATATTATTAGTTATGTCCGTTACAGTAGTCTTTGTTTCTATATTTGTAGATTATTGTCGCCAACAGTTATAAAAATATAATGAATCAAGCAGTTTTATTTATCATTACTAGCCTCCCTTTTATTAAGCCCTTTGGGCGGGGAGGTTTTTATGCATAAATAAACGCATAAAAGTTAAAAACATAACCCCGCTTTCAGCGGGGTTTTTTATTTTGTAATCAAATGTCAAATAAAGAAAAAAAGGGTAACCACAAAAGCATGGAAGGAAGAGTTCTTAGGCCCGGCGCCTTTGAACGTTTTTTAGCACTAAATAATTTGGAGGTTGCTTTTTCACCCGATACACAGGGCGGGCTTATTACAGATAAGCATGGTAAACACATAGCCTATGTTCGTAGTCCTTACTGGCGTGCGGAACAAGGCGCACCTTCTCTTACTCGTGCAGACATCAGGCCTCTACATGTGTACGAAAACCCAAGCTTAGACCACCCTAATATTCAAACCGGAAGTGAATTCGAAATGTATGTATGGAACCCAACTTCTCAAGATATGGCTCCAATTATGTCTCCAAGTAGTCCAGTTCCACAAACATTAATAGATTTAAACGGCCAGGGTGGTTTTGTCTTTGAAAACGATGTTCTATTCCAAAACCTCCACCCAAACAAAAGAAAGGTAGGTTTTTCAGCAGAACTGGCTACAGGATGCATGGAACTGAATATGCCTCCAAGCAGTAATGGAGTCGAGGCAGGATTATCTCTCTTAGGTTCAATGAAAACATTGTCTAGTGTAGTTGATAAGCAAGGTTGGCAGCTAACTCCACTAGCTTCTTTCCCACACAGACCAATACAGAAAGAAGACACTCATCCTCACCCCTACATTCAAAGAATTGCTCTTGATTATATGGGTTGGGAAAATGGTCGTCACTTTACCGGTTCATCTTTCCAAGTTCATGTAGAAATGTTAAGTCTAGAAGCAGCTCTACCTGCCATAAACCTATACCAGCAAATTTCTCCGCTTCTTTATGCTCTTTCTCTTTCTGGCCCTTTCATCAATGGTGAAACAAATCCCAATTTAGCCGCTATTTATCTGGAAGACGAAACCGATCCGGAAAGGCAACAAGACACAAATACTTACAATGCACTAAAACACAACAACTGGCATTCGGTTCGGTATCCATCTAGGTGGCGGGGATCACCCTCCGGTGGGGTTTTCCAAGAACCTCTTCCCGAACAACGCCATCAATTCTTTTCTATGGTAGAAGCAATGCTAGAAAACGACAACCCAAAATCTAAACAAAATATTCCTAATCCTGGCCGTGCTGCTGGGCAACACAGAGATAGAATTAGGGTAGATATTCCACCCTACGGTACACTTGAGATAAGCAACATGGACACAGCCGGAGGCAATATTAATAAGCTCATCGTCATCCAAGAACTCACTAAAGCCCTAATATGGAAACTGCAAATTTATGCCACTGCAGGTAAATTACAAGAACTGTGCCAGCAATACCCTCGGTTATTTTACTATCCAGTATCTGTAAAATCTTTAAGAAATGCTCATTTTGCCAGTATAGAAGTAGCAAAGAATGGGCTAGAAGCAAATATTCCTTGCCCAAACGGAGAAACTGTAAAAGCAGATATTTTATTAGAAGAACTTATTACGTTTGTTAACGAACCTCTTATAGACGCCGGCCTAAAAATTGAATATTACGGATTACCGCCCGAAATAACCAAAGAACTACAACTTAGCTCAAGCGTACCAACTTCAACCGATTACGAATTATATCGAGACGATTTAGGAATTGTTGATCTCTATGGTTATTATCAAACAGGTATTGGAACACTCTCTTATTGGCTTAAAGAAAGAGCACAAAATCTAGTCAATTTAGGTTTTTCAAGTGAAGAAGCAATAAAGAATTGTATGGATAACTTAGGCGCAGCCTTCCATAAACACCTAGTTCAAACCACAGGCACAACAATCGCCCAACTCTTCGACCTTCCATCACCTCGGGGGTTCTAACCCCCGAGGTGCTATATTTATAAGTTTTTGTTTTGTCCGTTATATTAGTCAATGTTTTCACTTATGTAGATTATAATCGCCAACATGATTTCATACGAGTAAATCGAAATTACTTTATATTCTTTCTATTATTTTTAGTCAAACGTTAAATATTTTAGACTATCGTAGCTGTGTATATTCGCTTTCATAAATTGTCTATACAATTCTTTCGAGTTGTTAAACAACCCAAGTACATCTTCCTTTTCATAGAATTCATTTCTAAAATTCTTTACATACTCTTTATAGGAAGAATGTTTATAGTTTTCCAATTCATCAATCGTTTTAACCAATCCCGAAACATACGGATTAAGGTGGATGTATCTCGAAACCTGTTTCAACTGCGCATCGGTTGTAATTCTTTTTGCCTTAAACTGTGGAATAAATATTGGACCGTCTCTTTCTTCTAATTTATTAACGATCTTTGTAAAAGAATTCAGTACTTTACCCAAAATATAACCTATATCTACATCAGTAGTCTGTTTTAATAATAGATGAAAATGGTTTGGCATTAAACAGAATTGAATAATGCCTAAGATTGAATTATTTTTGTTATAAATATACGAATCCGCGCTAATTTTTGAATTATTATTCTTGAAATAAGAATAACTTATTCTTGATTCAAACGATCTGTAATAAAACAATATCTTCCTAAACAAATAGCAGTAGCTGTTTTTAACAAAGATTTGTTTGCTATCGATTGTCTTATTAAACACGTGGTAAATACAACCTTGCTCAAATCTCTGAACTCTCCTAGGCATAGCTTTATCTAAACTCATAATTAAAATATTTACAAGCGACTATAGTCTACATTTTAGTTGCTTTTCGCCATCACCACGCCCCATTTCTATTTTTATGAAGTTACCACCTCGGGGGTTCTAACCCCCGAGGTGATTGCTTTCACTTGCAAAATCAAAGAAATTTTGGTTAAATTTGAATTTAAATGTTGAAACAAAATATTACTAATATTGCATTCTTTTACTTTTTTGCACCAGCCTATGGCGGGGTGTAGTTGTATTTAAAAAAGAATGCAAAAACAGCCCGCCTAACCGGCGGGTTTTTTAGTTGGAAATAAATATGAAGGAATACTATATTACGCATGCCAAGAAAACAGATGCTCAAGCCCTTGCTGCACTAGCTAATCAGGCTATTCTAGGGTATCCATTTGAATCTATTTATGACCCTGAACAACTTATGTTAGCTATTGAGCAAGGCGAATACCGAGTTGTTGCCAAACATCTTCATTTAGGTTTGGTTGGTACTGCAATTCTGGCTATAAACAACTCGTTAATGGCAGAAATTGCTCGTGTTGCCGTTCTACCACAATTTAGGCAAAACGGTGCCGCTCGCTCCCTTACCACCTCTTTAGCAGAAATCGCACGCCTCGGCGGCCTTCATCCTTTTGCTGACGTCAGAGCCGATCAAATAGGTATGCAACGCTCTGCACAAGCCGCCGGTCTTACCGCTTATTCGATAGAACCTGGCAAGCATGTTGTTTACTCTCACCAAGGCCAGGATCTTGAAGAACTTGGACCGGCTCGAGAATCAATGGTACATATGTCATCTTTAAATATTGGTCTAGATTCTCTTCAGGCAAGTTTAGATGAACTATCAACCTACACCCGTCAACAACTTGCCCACAATATGCACTCTGCCCTTACTCCTCTCCCAAAAAATACGGCTCAGACGTCTACAATTCTACCTTCCGCAAAAGAAGTCAAAAGTAAAATAGGGGATAGGTTAAGAATTATTACCCCCCTTAATAGTGAAGAAGATTATCCAGACATTTACTCAATTAGTACCGGAAACAGCTCTTTAGTAATTATCTTGCCCGACACCTCAGCCTTTCTAACTAACCCCAGTCCAGATTCTATACTTGAAATGCAAAGCCTTGCTACCCATCTTGGCTTACAGGTCCTTACAACTTATGTGCCCACAAGCAACACTCACCTTATTGATGCTCTTGTAGCACAAAATATGCATCCGGTTATGGTTCGCCCCTGGCAAGAAAACAGCCAACAAGTACCATGCTGGCAAATAGGGCTTCAACACCGAATGAATGGGTTTGAAGATTGTCAGCACTTAATACACCTCGACCAACAAGTTGAAAAAAGTATATTACAAATAATTTCTGTAGTTGCAGTTTAATAAAATTATTAATTGTTAAAATATAATAATGTTAAATCAAATTATTAACTTAACTCAAGAACTTGTAAAAGTCCGTTCCACCACCAATCGGCCAAATGAATTACAAAAGGTGCTACACATTGCTCAAAGTAGAGTAGGGAAGTACAAAGCAAAAAAATTCAAAAAAGATACCAATCCAAGTTTACTAATCTACAACACAAACGCCCTACCCAAAAAATTCAAAGTTATTCTTAATGGCCACCTAGATGTAGTTGAAGGTAAAGACGAGCAATTTAAACCATTTGTGAATCAAGAAAGAATTTACGGCCGGGGTGCCGATGACATGAAAGCAGCAACAGCCGTACTAATTTTACTTTTTAACCAAATCGCCAGTAAAGTTTCTTATCCACTCGGCCTGCAACTTACAACCGACGAAGAAATAGGTGGTCATAAAGGAACTTTACACCAAGCACAACATGGCATAGCAACAGATTTTTTTATTACCGGAGAGACAACTTGGTTTAATATTAAAACTCAAGCCAAGGGCGTTCTTTGGCTTCAACTTAATTCAATTGGTAAAACTGCACATGGGGCGTATCCTTGGAAAGGGGAAAATGCTATTTGGAATTTACACCAAACTTTGCAAAAAATATATAAAGAATTTACTCCACCTAAAAAAGAATCATGGCAAACCACAGTAAACTTGGCCACAATTTCAACGAGTAATATTACCAACAATAAAGTACCCGAAGATGCTTTTGCCCGCCTAGACATCCGTTATATTCCTAAAGACGCCAACACAATCGAAAACAAAATCAAACATCTTGCAACTAAGAACGTAACAGTTAAAATAGTTGTAAAAGAACCTTGCCACTATACAAACCCCCAAAATGAATATGTTCAGAAATTACAAAAAATTATTAAAGAACATAATAGTCCAAAAAGTGGGGAATTAAGTAAAAGTCATGGCGCTTCAGATGCTCGTCATTATAGCGGCCTAAATATGAGTGCAGTAGAATTTGGTCCAATAGGTAGCGGTCTTCATTCAGATTCAGAATGGGTAAACATTAAAAGCCTTAAAGACTATTATAATATTCTTAATCATTTTCTTATTTCAATATAGCAACATTGTTCCTTTATTATACATATTCCTTTTGCACGTCATCTTAGCCAATTGTGTATTATTCGTTCTAATAATTTGTACTATTATTAATCACTTTGAATTATTAATTTTATTTTTATAATCTTATCATCCTCCGATTTTGGTATTGTCCGCCCATCTCTGTTACTTGTAGTCACAAATAACTTTCCGTTATTTACTACAACAGCTCTCATCCTACCAAACTCATCGCTAATAACCTTAATGTTTTCCTTGGTAATATTATCTGGATTAAGTGAATATAAAGCCATACCCCTTAAACCGGCGAAATATATCATACCATCTAAAAATACAATTCCAGTTGGCGCCCAGGTGCTGCTGCCACTGTTAACAACAGGGGTAATCATACCTTCTCTTGTCTCAACACCCTGAATAATCGGCCAGCCATAATTTTTGCCGTTTTCTATTTTATTAATTTCGTCATTACCCGATGGGCCGTGTTCTGTAGCCCACAGTTCATTTCGCCGCCAAGCCAAGCCCTGAGTATTACGGTGGCCGTATGAAAACACTCTGTTTTCCAACGCATTACCCGGAGCAGCTTTACCATTTTCGTCAACTCGCAATATCTTACCGGCTAACGAATTAGTATCCTGTGCTAGCGAGGGTTCTTGAGCGTCTCCAGTTGTTATATATAAAAATCCGTCCGGTCCAAACTTTATTCGGCCCCCGTTATGGTTTGCAGCCCCTGGTATTTTATCAACAATAATATCTTTTTTACTTAAAGCACCATTTTGATAAACAAATCTTACAACTCTGTTTTCTGTGTTGTTACCATTACTTGAATAAGTGTAATAAAGAAATATCTGTCTATTACTGGAAAAATTGGGGTGCAATGCCAAGCCCAATAAACCACCCTCACCAATATTCAAAACCTCATCTATTTCCAGTTCGTTAACCACTCTACCATTTTTGTCTATTTGCTTTAACCTTCCAACTCTTTCGGTAACCAGCATATGCCCGCTTGGTAAAAATACTACTTCCCAAGGTACCTCCAGATTTTTGGCAATTATTTCATTAGCATTTTTTTTGGACAGATCTACTGTTGTATTTCTCATAGTTTCATTACCCGTATTACCAGAAAAATAAACATATAATAAAGCAAATATCACACCAATCGCCACGGCACTAAGCACAAGCCTTTTCATCTTTGAATTTAACATATTCTTTTTCATTAAGCATATGTTGAAATAATAGTAAGAAATCTATAAGAAAAAAACTGCTTATTTTTAAAACAGGATTATTGGGTTTATTCTATGGGTAAAAAAATTTCAAATTTTTGTTTAGAAATGTTATCGCTGATCTGCCAATAGATTTCAAAATCAGGAATATCTTTTCTAACTTTTAAATTCTGTTGCTTTGCATATTTTTCAAGTTCCTTCCAAAATAACGAAAGCATGTCGCCTCTACCTTTATAAATATAACTAATAACTTTACCCGGGTTAAAATTCAAAATCTTTATTTTTTCCTTATACTTCTTTTTGGCTTTAAGCTTTTCGTTATAAAATGTGGCAATTTTAATTTTAGTCTTTCTGGGTTGATATTCAGTGCTTTCAAATATTGCCATAGTTACAAATTTATTACCTACATTACTAAACATCTGCTTAAGTTCGCTACAGTATCTACCAATCTCAGCGTATGGGCCGCTCTTTTCAATGTAATATACTTTAAATTGCTCCATCACTTTTATAGTAGGATTCACAAATGTGCCATTATTTCTTAAATTTTCCATATATAAGTCCATATTTTCTAAATTAAATTTTAGCCTTTCAATTTCTGCCCTTATTAAACTTTTCTTTTCGTTAAATAAATCAACCAATTGGCCGCCCTTTACCAAATACAACTTAATTTCGGCCAATGTTACGCCATACGTGCTTAACAATAAAATCATCTGGTAATCAAGTACCTGTTTTTCCAAATAGTAGCGATATTTGTTATCGGTTATTAAAGCAGGTTTTAGCACACCTTTTTGGTGATAAAACTGAATGGTTCGCTTGCTGGTACCGGCAATTTTAGCAAATTCGCCGGCTGTAATATATTTGTTGTTCATATTTGGCTTGACAATAACGTTACGTTACACCTTATAATAGCCCTACATTATAATTTTGTCAATAAATAAATGTCACAGATAGTAATTAAAGGTGCTAAAGTTCACAACTTAAAAAATATAGATATCACTATACCCCGAAATAAAATAGTATGTTTTGTTGGTGTTTCGGGGAGTGGTAAATCTACGATTGCCTTCGATATTATAGCCCGTGAAGGCCAGCGCCAGTACTTCGAAAGCCTTTCCAGTTTTGCCCGTCGGTATTTAAACAAAAGTAATCGTCCCAATGTAGAAAGCATTAAAGGAATATCATCTTCCATAATAATTGGTCAAGATAAACTTGGTCACAACCCTCGATCAACTGTTGGTACAGTAACAGAAGCTTATACTTATCTACGTTTACTATACTCTAGAGCCGGCTGGCCTGCTATGGATTCTTCTTATTACTCCTTCAATCATCCCAATGGTTTCTGCCAGAACTGCAAGGGTTTAGGTCGAGCAATGGAAATTAACATTAACAGTTTAGTTGATTTTAATAAAACCTTGAATGAAGGTGCTATAAAGTACAGTAACTGGCGAGTAGGCAGTATGGCCTGGAAGATTATAAAAGCAACACAATTTTTTAATATGAATAAGAAAATAATAAACTTTAGTGAAAAAGAGCTCAGCTTACTTCTTTATGCCCCAAAACAAGTCGTAAAGAATAAAGGAATCGATCAGGTTATTAACTGGACATACAAGGGGATAGTAACACACCTAAAAGGCAGAGGGAATAGTGCAACCAGAACCATATCCGAAATAGAAAAGAGTTATTTTAGTTATACTGATTGCCAAGTCTGTAATGGTTCACGGTTAAACAAAGCAGCTTTAGATGTGAAAATAAATGGACTAAATATTGGGGAAGTATCTAGAATGCCACTTATCGATTGCCAAAGTTTCATAAAAAGCATTGATCATCCTCACGCAAACGTTATTAAACCAAGGTTGATTAAACAACTGCAGTACTTAATTAATGCCGGAGTCGATTATTTATCTCTTAGTCGCGCAACTAACACTCTATCTGGCGGGGAAGCGCAAAGAGTAAAAATGGCCAGACAACTGGGTTCAGATTTGGTAGAAACTATATATGTTCTCGATGAGCCAACAACTGGCCTACATCCAAAAGATATGGAAAGAGTTATTTCTAACTTAATATCCCTTCGTAACAATGGTAATACTGTACTTGTTGTTGAACATGATCCAAAAGTTATTGCCGCCGTAGACCATATTATTGAAATTGGTCCGGGCGGCGGTAAAAAGGGCGGTAAAATCATTGCAGAAGGTAATCTTAACGCTATTATCAATAATAACTCATCAATAACTGCAAATTACCTTATAAATGAAAAGGAAAAAAGGCAATACAACAAAAAAAGAAAAATCAAAGACTATCTATTTATTAAAAATACCAAACTGCATAATCTAAAAAATTTTAATATCCGTATCCCTAAACATGTCTTAGTTACTTTAACCGGTGTTTCTGGAAGTGGCAAAAGTTCTTTAATTGAAGAAATTAAAACACAACATTCAAAAGAAGTAGTTCTTATCGATCAATCAAGTTTGGGTGCAAACTGTAGAGGTTGTATAGCCACATATGTTGGTGCTTTCGATATTATTAGGCAACTTTTTGCTAAAAATAATAATCAATCAGTTAGTCTTTTCAGTTATAACAGTAAAGGAGCATGCCCCGACTGTCAAGGTTTAGGCTATGTTAATTTAGATATGAATTTTTTAGGAAATATTAATGTTAAATGCGGTAGATGTAACGGAAAAAAATATAATAGGCAAGCACTTACTTATTTATATAAGGGTAAGAATATATCAGAGGTTTTAAACCTTACTATCGACGAGGCTGCCATTTTTTTTAAACATTCCGTTTTAGCTTCTCATTTTGATCTGTTAACCAAAGTTGGTCTAGATTACATTAACCTTGGTCAGTCTCTAAATACACTTTCAGGAGGTGAATCGCAAAGACTAAAACTTGTAAAAAAGCTTCAGTCTAAAGGTGAATTCTATATACTTGATGAACCCACTTCAGGTTTACATTTTAAAGACATCGCCATGCTTCTTAAATTGCTTAACATTCTTATAAAGCAAGGTAATTCTGTGCTCGTTGTTGAACATAACCTCGATATTATTAAAAATGCCGATTGGGTAATAGATTTGGGCCCCGAAGGTGGGGAACAGGGTGGAGAAGTTGTGGCACAAGGCACACCAGAAGAAGTAGCAAATATTAGCAACTCATACACCGGGCAATATTTAAGGAATGTTATTTAACTAACCCGTCAATCCTTTAGTTAAAATTCAATTTGTTAAAATATAATAATGAGTCAATATGTAAAAATTGTTGTCTATACTCCCAAATCTCATGCTAGTAAAATCAGAGAAGTTATGGGTAAAGCCGGGGCAGGTAAGATGGGTAATTACAGTCATTGTACATTTACAATAGAAGGGGTTGCCAGATATTTACCTTTAAAAGGTGCCAAACCTTTCATAGGCAAAGTTGGTAAATTAGAACAGAGTAGGGAAGTACGAATAGAAAGTTTATGTGAAAAAAAGTTAGTTAAAAATGTAATTAAGGCAGTTCGTTCTGTTCATCCATACGAAAAACCAGAAATAAATATTTATTTATTAGATTCTGTAAAAAACTTCTAATAATAAGTTTCTTAGTGAAATTAGAGTTCACCAACATAACGGTTCCACTCTTCTAAGCTCGCTGGAATCCTATATATTGGTACAGCTTCAATAACTTTTTCTGTTTTTCTTCCATCTATTTTACTAACAATCGAATTTACCCTAATAGCAGCAGATGATCTAAATATTTCCTCTGAAGATACGCCTATATCTAATCCCGGTGAAATAGGAAGTTTTCTATTAAATAAATTAAGAACAATATTAAAAACCTTCTCTGTTACTCTTACAATCTCGCTGCCGGGTCCCACATAACCAATCTGTCCATCTTGAACAATACGAACTGCATATTCCACATCACTCTCTATTAATGTCACTTGGGTTAAACCTAACAATATCTGTTCTAACAATAATAATTCATGACCCTCTAAATCATGTTCCTTTTTCAGCCTATCAGTAAGTTTCTGCGCCTCTAATTTCAAATATTCAACATAAGCTGGTCTATCTTTTTCTGCAAGATTACTTCCTTTCGCCACTACCCTTAATTCTTCGTCCATTTTATCCAGCGATAAGCCTTGTGAATTCATGCTACCACCCAATAAAAACATGAAAATTGCTCTTGGCGTAACCGTAACAGGTTCTTTATAATCCAGAAATCCTTTAGTAATAGTTTCTATATCTTCCATAAAGTTACCAATAGATTATGTATATTATATTAACATTTCGTATAATACTCAAATGTCAACATCGATTGGTATTGTTGGCTTGCCAAACGCAGGCAAGTCCACACTTTTTAACGCACTACTAAAAAAGCAGGCGGCACTCGCAGCTAACTATCCTTTTGCTACCATAGAGCCAAATACCGGAATAGTTGACGTTCCAGATAATCGCTTACCCAAACTGGCAAAAATCGTTAATACTTCAAAGATTGTTCCCTCAACGGTAGAATTTGTCGATATCGCCGGTATTGTTCGCGGGGCCCATAGCGGGGAAGGATTAGGTAATAAGTTTTTAGCCAACATTCGTGAAGTTAATGCTATTTGCTATGTACTTAGATTTTTTGAAGATGAAAATGTAGCTCACGTTGCCGGTAGGGTAGACCCACTAGAAGACCTGGCTATTTTAAAAGAAGAACTAATTTTAGCCGACCTTCAAACACTACAAAACCAAAAAGAACCAAAACAAAACGCCAGCAAAGAAGAAAAAGCAAGGTGGGAAATCGTTGATACACTTAAACGACATCTAAATAACGGCAACACCGCCTCAACCGCTCACTTATCCAGTGAAGAAAAAGACTTAATAAAACCACTCAATTTATTAACCGCAAAGCCTGCCATATATGTAGCTAACATGAACGAAGACAAGCTAGAGCAGGGTGGGGAAGTCTTTAAAAATTTTCCTCATCACCCTTTTATTGCGCTTTCTGCTAAAACCGAATCCGAACTAATCGACCTGAGAGACGAAGAAAGAGAAGAGTTGCTTTCATCTGTTGGCATTACCGAGCCGGCATTAAATAAACTTGCCAGAGTGGCACACAAAACACTAGGATTAATGACATTTCTTACCGCCGGTAGCTTAGAAGTTAGGGCCTGGACGGTGAGAAAAGGGGCAACTGCACCACAAGCCGCCGGTGTTATCCATACCGATTTCACTAAAAAATTTATTAAAGCCGACGTGGTTAACTACCAAGATTTCATAGACAATAATGGCTGGCTCAACGCCCGAAATAAGGGCCTAGTCCGTTCCGAAGGCAAAGAATACATTATGAAAGAAAACGACATCGTCGAATTTAAAATCGGCGCCTGAATAACAACCCCCGGGGTTCTAACCCCCGAGGTGCTAAACTTATATCTTCACAATTAGGCATTATTATCATGCTAATTGGCATCTAATGTAGACTATAGTACTCAACATTTTTATCATAGATCTAGCAAGACACACCATTTAACCTACAACGTGCTTTAAGGGCAATAATTGTAGAAAATAGCACTGCCAACCAGCCATCCGCTCCTAATGGATCACTTATTGCTTCACTGCCATCTTTTCTGGAAAAGTCAGAAATATAATTAACAAATATTGTCTTTAAGTCTGGAAATGCTGCCAGTAAATCTGCAAAAGCACTGCCTTCCATATCAAGAGTTATCTGTCCATCTCTAACAAATAGCTTTCGATTAGCATCATCAAATGTCTGAGCTACAACCGCTCTGGTTGTCACCATTTGCCTATGCCGTTGTATCTGGCATATTCCCATAGCGTCTTCAGCGCTTACC
Organism: uncultured Gammaproteobacteria bacterium; assembly: GCA_964414145.1. Taxonomy (GTDB): domain Bacteria; phylum Patescibacteriota; class Microgenomatia; order UBA1406; family UBA1406; genus UBA1406. The sequence goes on along the minus strand of CAYPVH010000003.1, from coordinate 117,461 downwards.
ATGTTATTCAAACTTCTTCCGGCCCCTGTAATTGCTGTTGCAAGAATACTCGCCTCAGGTGACACAACATAACCTCTTTTCAGAGTGTTCGCTGTCATATTTTCTTCGTCATCTTCAAAACAACCAACTTTCCCCGTTTCTATTACAACAACTTTATCGTTCATAATCAATAATTCATGCCCTAAGCCAAAACTTAAGTCTCCAAGTGCGTACGGTGTCATTAACATATTAATATTAGCGTCTTTTAAAGCCCTAATTAAATCACCCAGCACCGGATAGTTAAAAAATACCGAATCATCAGCTAATTTGCCAAAATCAATATGTCTTACCGGATCCGTAATTGGCGACTCTTCTTTTCCTACTAATGTTTTAAATCCAAGCGCCTCTAAGTAAACGTCTCCACAAAGAATCTCTTTATACTTATTAATTATAGGGTCAGCACCGTTATATTTACTGATAAATTGTATTTTGGCAAATTTTACCGCCAGCAATGTTAAATCATCCTTATCGGCTAAAGTATCACTGCTTTCCGTATATTTTGTCAGTAGCGCTCGCAAACCTTCAAACTCAGTTCCGTCACTCCCAATTTTTTCATCTAAATAACCCTCAAGCGTCAACCCACTGTCGACCACCATCGCCTCTAACATATTTAAGCTCAGCATATTCCTTAATATAAAGTCATTGCTAAAAAATACAGTATTTACTCTATCAAGTTCTCCAAGTCGCTCCTCTGCTATTTCTAGTGTTGCCCTAGCCGCTCTTCTTCCTTTGTCTTTATATAGATCACTCAAACTATATGGGTTTTCTCCCTTTATTAGCGCTCTTCTTCCCAGCATAAAGTTACTAAAGTACACCTTGGCTTCCTCTTCTTCAATTCCTTGCTCTTTACACAAAGCTACAAATTCACTCTTAAGTAAAGCTATCTCTCCAGGCGTTATATTGCCTCTATTAAAATAGCTCCTTGCGTTCTCCATAACTGCCAATAAACCAAGTATTTCATGGTGATCGGTTTTGCTTCTTACTTGCATCACTACAGCTACATTATCATCCCCCCTGTCTTGTACTCTGTGCCAACGGGAACGAGAATGGGGCTTTGCCCTATTCGTCTCAAAATTACCCCAATCATTACTAAGGTTAATATCTGCGTTTAAATTAGAATAAACTTCAATAGGCAGCCTTCTGAAGGCATATTTCATTGCCCGAATTATATCATCAGCCGTCCTTTTCTCACTGCATCTGCCGCCATATAGTGTTAAAGGGTACTTATCCCAAATTTTTCCAACTTGTGCTAAATCCAAAGCGTCAGTTGGTCCGTGATACAAATTTAAATATAAAGAATTTAGTAAGGCAATAACCTCTGCAGTAGATAATTGGTCCTTTTTTTCTATGTCTTGATTACGTATTGATAATGGATGACGTTCAACTAACATAATAATATATAGACTTATAGTATATACATTATATTATAGTATTTGATGTATGTCAATTATGTGTATTTTATAGAATTAGCATCCCATCACCGAAACTATAGAACCGGTAACCGTTTTCAACTGCATAGTTGTATATGTTTAATGTTTTTGCTCGACTGCCAATAAAAGCCGAAACCAGTAAGAGTAGCGAAGATCGGGGAAGGTGAAAGTTGGTTACAAGCGCATCTATTACCTTAAATTTAAATCCCCTCTGAATAAACAGGTCTGTTTTACCCATCTTTCCCAAAGCCATACTCTCCAAAGATCGCACAGTAGTTGTTCCAATAGCTACAACAGGTTTTTTGTTCTTTTTTGCCCGGTTTATTTTATTGGCAACATTTGTGGCAACTTCATATTTTTCCGCGTGGAGTGTACCATTCTTGAAATTTTCCTCAACTAGTTTTGCAAACGTTCCCAACCCCACATGCAAAGTAATGAATTCGTATTCCAAGCCTTCATTCTTCATTTCCTTCAATAAATTCTCAGAAAAATGTAAAGAAGCAGTGGGGGAAGCGACCGAGCCATATTCCTTTCCAAACACCGTTTGATAATCTTGCCTTAATGTTTGTTCACTAGCTTTGGTCTTTATATATGGCGGAATTGGCATCTTACCGTACTTTTCCAAATATTTGATAAAAGCAGGGTAGGGAAGAGGGTTTTTAACCAAAAAATATCTGTTATCTTTTCCAAACATCTCCACCTCCAAATTTCCGTCCAATATTATTTTTTGGCCAATCTTAACTCTACCTTTTATCATAACCAAGTAAATCTGTTTTTTCTTTTCATTCAAAAAAAGTAGTTCTACCCTGCCGCCAGTCATTTTTTTCCCCCATATTCTTGCCGGTATAACTCTGGTATTATTATAAATTACCAGTGAATTCTGGGGCAGTAATTTTGGCAAATCTGCATAAGTATAGCCTTCTTGAATCTTATTTTGTTTTCGTAAATATACCAGCAACCTTGCGTTTTCGGCAGGTTTCACCGGGCTTATAGCTATTTGGCTTTTGGGTAAATAAAAATCGTATTTAGCCAAATCACTTAAATTCATTTCTTTTTCAACTCTTCAATTAAGCGCCTATTGTGTGAAATTGAATCGGCTAATAAACCAACAACAATTATATTCACCCCGGCACCGATTATAACTGAGGAAATAATCAAAGATTGAATATGGCCCGAAGAATCACCCTCCACAAAAGCAAAGTACAAGAATCTAGCTATTCCCAATACACCAATAAATGCAAATAAACCACCAACCAAACTAAAAAAAGCTAAGGCTCTATAAAGCAATAACGTTCTTAAAATAGTTGAGCCCGATTTTAATATATGCGAAAAAACACCAGAAATTAGCCTTGAACCGCCGGTAGTTCTTTTCTTAAATATAATCGGTACATTCACAATTACATAATTTTTATAATGGGCAGCAATAATCATTTCATGAGTATATGTGTGGTCCGAGGCAATATATATGTCATTTGCCAGTTCCTTGGTAAACGCCCTAAAGCCGCTTGAGGCGTCAACCACATTGGTTCCGGTTAACTTCTGAATCATAAAACTGCCTAGTTTATTGCCATATTTTTTACTTTTGGGCATATGATCCAGCTTGTCTACCTGCCGATCACCAATTACCATATCGGCCTTTTCTTTAAGAATTGGCTGTATTAATTTTTCAATTTCTTTTTGTTCGTACTGATTGTCTGCGTCTGTGTTAACCACAACATCTGCCCCCAGCTCTAGTGCCTTCGCCACCGCATCTTTAAAGGTTTTGGCCAAACCAAAATTGGTTTTGTGTTTAAATATATGTGTTACCCCAGCCTTTCTGGCAATTTCAGATGTATTATCTGTTGAACCGTCGTCATATACTAAAGTCTCCAGCTTACTAATGCCCTTAATTTTTTTAGGAATACTTTTTATAACATCGGTAATGGTTTTTTTTTCGTTATATGCCGGTATAGTAACTATCAGTTTCATATTTTCTGTTAAATTTCTAATATCCAAAAGGGCAATAATAAATTACCTCTCCATAACTAAACCGGTAGCCAATACTACAGCTTTCCGGCAAACTAATCTCTTTTTGCTGCTCTGTAATTATTCTCTTGGGTTTAATTTTATCATAGGTTGAACATGAATGAAGGTACTGATAAGGATTTATAAAGTGGTAAAGGTAATACGTTTCCGGTGTTAACCTGGCTTTGTAGCGGCAGAGTGGGGTATTAACCCCAATTTTTATATCCGCCTCTTTCCAGTCCAACAATACATTCTGGTATTTACTAATTACATATCTGGGCACATTAATCGTACTATAAATAGAAGTAAAAGCATAAAAAGTAAAAGCGGTTAAAAACAGAATTAAAGTAATTTTGCTTTGTTTTCTATAAATCAAACAATTAAAGGAAACTAGCAAAACACCAATCAGTAGAATCCACATAGGCTGTTGCCCCAATTCTCGTAAAAAAAATATGGCCATGCTATTACCAAATTTATAAGAGCCATAGTAGAAATTATTTTTTAAGTAATAAAGTATCAAGCCAATAATAACGAAGGCACTATATATAACCTTTTTGCTTATTTTGCTTTTATAAGTTTTAAGAAACTCAAAGAAATCGGCCAACGAAACAATAAACAACAATACAAATGTTGGGTCCAAGTACCTACTAAATACCCAATACTCCTTGTTATTCGGCGCCGCTTTCGCCATATGTAAAAAGGTTAAACCAAAAGAAAATAAGTACAAAAACACCAAACAGAACCTAACAACAATTTCAGGTATATCTTTTTTTTGAAAATAAAGATAAGTTCTATATATAAAAAAAACAGGTAAAACAAATAGAAGCGATACTAGGCTAACCATCATCTGATTAAAAATCAGTTTAGAAAATAGCTTTGGTTGATTAATAATTCTAAAAAATGAATCCAAGTATACCGATTTCTGGTAAAAGCCCCCCTTAGGCGTAATTAACCCCGTTATCACCACTTGGCAAAGCAAATAAAATACTACTGCTATGCTAGAAAAAATTATAAATTTTTGAATATTAATTTTGCGGTTATCTGGTTTTTTACTTTTCAGCATTACCAAAAATGCAACAACACCGGCACCAATTAAAGCAGGTAATAAAACAATCCCAAAAGACCTTACCTGACGGCTAAAATATACCAATAAACCAACTACCACCCCAGACAAAATTACTTGATAATACTTCTTCAAGTCCTTACTTATCACTTGTTTTAGAATTATTATCAATAACAGCAGTAAAAATGTATAAAAAGTTTCCGACATAATACTAGCGCTGTAAACAAACAAAGGTGGGTAAATCGAAGTTAAGGTAGCAACCCATTTGTTGTTTGTTAATCGATACGCTAAAACCGGTACCAAAGACGACAACAGCATCACAAACAATAAAACCAGCCGGTACTGCAAATAAGGGTATTTAATATAACCGAAAAAGGAGGCAATTATAAGCGGCCAACCAAATGGGTATCGCTGTCCGTCTCTAAAAAGCTGCGAAACAAATTCACCCCGTACAATTTGCCGGGCAGTATCAAGATAGATAAACTCATCAAATATTATCCAGGGTATTTTTATAAAGCCATATGCTATTAGTCTTAACAAAAAACCGGCTATTACAATTAAAAATAAAGTTAGCACGGTCTTCCTCTGCATAGCTTAGAGTATAACAAAAGCTATCATTTTGTTAAACATATCCTTACTTATTGTGCAAAACAGCCAAAAAAACCCATGTCTATTAATATCTATTATCCAATATCCAATATTTATTATTCAAAATAAAAAAGACAATATTCAGTTGCATTAGACAATAGCCATAGTTCAATAACACAAGTTAAGGTTCCCATAGTAGAAAATTTAGAGTGTAAAATTTAGAGTTAATATACATTTTATATTGGTTTTTCTTCTGATCATCTGCATTATTAAATAGCATCAAATCTATGATAATTAAGTTATTTGGCGCTAAAATATATTTCGTTTTCAACGTATATTTACCAGTAAGTTTATGTAGCCAGACTATAATGAACTTCTATATAAAGACTACAAGTACCTAAGCCCAAACTATGAGCAATATAAAATGTTTATTAACTGCTAGTTTCAAATCTATATTAAGTATTTAATATTATTATTCATCAATGAAACCATGAAACAATAGAGCAATTTTTCTATTTTTTCCACATGTCATTCTGAACATAGCGAAGAATCTCATGGGATGTTTCATCGCCTCAATCGGCGGTTCAACATGACACACTTTCTATTTATCAATTACGGATTATGGATTTATTCTTAAATTCTCAAATTCCTAAATTCATAAATTCGTATATTCCTATTTCTATAATAATTTCGATATCTGGATTTCGGATTCATTTAACTATATTCTTGTTTCTGTTTGTTATTTGTAGTTTGATATTTGTTTGCCCTCCGATTCGGAGGGTTTTGAAATTGTTTTTTGTATTTTGGTACTTTGATATTGTTTCGGATTTCGATATTCGTGTTTCGGATTTTCTTGTTCTTTATCTAATTAGTAATTGATTATTGGTATTTATTCGTATTAACAGTATAATTACACTATGTCGTTAAAAGATGCGGTTTTACAATTTCTGGAACACTGCGAACTAGACAAAAACCTTTCCCAAAAAACCATCAAAATGTATGGTTATTACCTAGATTTCTTTACCGGCTGGATATCGAAAAAGTACCCAGATACAGTTAAAGATATTAGAAATATTAACGATACACACATCCGTAAATTTCGCCTTTACCTGTCTCAAAGCTATATGAATCCATACAAAGGTCCGTTAAAAAGGCAGTCTCAGAACTACTTCTTAATTGCCATTCGGTCTTTACTCAGGTATTTTGTTAAAGAAGAAGTTCAGGTTATGTCTCCCGACAAAATAGAACTGGGCAAAACCAGAGATAGAGAAATAAAATTTCTTACCCCCGAAGACTTGATCCGACTTTTCAAGGCACCAAATACCAGCCGCCTTAGCGGTCTCAGAGACAGAGCAATTCTAGAAACCTTGTTTTCTACCGGTTTACGAGTCTCTGAACTGTCTGGCTTAAATCGGGATCAAATAAATTTAGACCGGGGTGAATTTGGAGTTATTGGTAAAGGCGGCAAGGCTAGGGTAGTCTTTTTATCTAAGAATTCAATCTTATGGCTTCACAAATACCTGGAAAAGCGAAAAGACGAATCTAAAGCTGTTTTTATTCGCTATCGGGGAAAGTCACCCAAAAATCCGGAAGAAATGCGTCTTTCGCCCCGCCAAATACAGCGTATAGTAGAAAAGTATCGCTTAAAGGCCGGTATCACCGTAAAAATTACACCTCATGTGCTTCGTCATTCATTTGCCACCGATCTATTAATGCATGGCGCAGATCTGCGCTCTGTGCAAGAAATGCTGGGTCACAAAAACATTGCCACAACCCAAATATATACACATGTTACCAACCCTCACCTTAAAGAAATTCACGACAAGTTTCATAGCGGTAATAAGTAACATAGCTATCTGATTATTGTTAAATCCGGATTTTTTTCAAAGCTATATACCATCTCTTCGTTAAATTTTTTACCATTGGCAATTACTACTTTAACACCCATTTTTGCAAGTTGCAGCGATTCTTCAACCTTATGAATCATACCGCCTGTTACATCAATACTTTCGCTTCCTCTCAAAGCATTTTTAACTTTAACAAAATTTTCACTGGTTATTAAAGGTATTGTATTGCCCTGAGTATCTAAAACACCATTTGTTATCCCTAAATGCAAAACGGTTATTGGCAAAGTCGATTTTTCTAGCAGTTCAATAACTAGTTGCTTAATAAATTTTTCTGTTGAATAAATTGTAAATCCCTGTTTTATATCTATTATTGGATCGCCATAAAAAATTGGAATCAATCCTATCTTTGCTGCATAAAATAGGGGATAGAGAAGTGATTCTTCAGTCTCCCCTGCTTTACTGTATAAAAAACTGCCTCCCATAAAGCTAAACACAGGTATTTTATACCGGAGAAGTACTTCCAAACAAATCATATGCGGCTTTAGCGCCATTTCCTTTACAACGCAAGCTCCATACACACTTTCTTTCCCTATCAGTCCTTCAATTGTTCTATACTTATGCGCCGGAATATGAGCAAACGAACCCTGACCGTGCCCTAAATACAGCTGATACCTACCCAATCTATAGATTTCCTTTATTACACCTGCAATATGGTTTATTATTGATAAATTAGCTATATACGCCTTATTTTTTTCTGTAATCAAACTACCACCCATCTTTATAATGAGTATTTCATTAGCTGCTTTCATACAAATATATTAGCAATTTTTAAAAATTCAGTCTTCTCTTCTATAAAACAGGCTAGAGAAGTCGACTAAAATCGTTAAATATAGGTTATTTGTTGTTACAACGGGCTATTCTTTATATTAATGTAAGATTTTTAGTGTAATTTGTTACCAAAAGGTTTTAAAAGGAGCAGCAGTAAAAATAAGGTGTTTATTTTAGAAATATCTAAAGCAATAATTGCATATTTATTCAGGTAATCAGGTATTCTGCAAATATCTACCCCCTCTCTAATCAAACTCCAGAATGTCGTTAAAGATATATTATACGACTATTCATACTTCTCGACTTTGCGGGAATACTGTCACTTTTTACCTCTTAATTATAGCAGTTATTTAAGTTGTTTTTTATCCACTATTCTTGAATGTAGTATTTCGTTTAAATTTATAAATATAAAATATTTATTAACTATATTAATAGTATTATTTTCTAATTTGCACCTCACTACTAACTCCTCCCCGGAATCGTAAAGAGTCGGTGTAAGATAATAGTAAGACCGTTTTGCTTGTAATGTAAGCAACTCTTACTTTCAATTCACTACCATTGTGGATATGTCTTATTTAGCCTATCTGCTCGCTTTATTGGCAGATTTTTAGCTTTGTTGCTAGCTATAACTATTACTGCATCTGCAAATAAAGTGTAGAACAGAAGTGGCTAGTCAACAAGTTTTCCACATTTATTAATTTTCTATTGTTAAATTTATGTAAGTATTTGTTTCCCAAATCAGATTTCAATACGTTCGTAATATTATAGGATACTTACTATAGGATAGTATACTATAGGTCATTTACCACACGTTCGTATATATTTCATTCCCCTCTTCCCTACTTTCACCTATTATATCCGTCTATTTATTAAAACTACTTAATACATATTAGTGTTATTTATAGATAGTTCTATAAATATAAATTATTTATTTTCCTTATGTTTGCAGACCTAAACCTAAAGGTTATCACTTACCCAAAATAGTTATCCTCACCTGTCATTCCGTACATCAACACGGAATCTAGTTCTCGTCTACTATCTTTTGTATACTGAATATTGAATATTGAATATTGGATATTATTTATGTTTTCGAATTTCGAAATTCGTGCTTAAGATGTTCTTATTATATTTCTATCCCCACGAAGCCGTTAAAAGTACCATAAAAAACATAATAGTAAAAACAAGTAAATATTCCCTAATTCTTTCTTTAAAAACAGTATCATGTATAACCTCTTGTATAGTACCAAGTAATATATAGGCAATCGCAACCGTAAACAGAGAAAGTATACTGGCCTTAATCGGAATAAAATTCAGAATCAACACCGAAAAAGCCAGTAGAATAGTAATTATAGAAGCAAATTTATACACACGCTCTTCTAAAACCTCCTTTGGGTTAGCCATCCAAATTCCCTGAAAGAATAGCGGCCAAGCCAACAAGCCACCAATAAAAGCATTAAATAAGAAATGCAATTTAAACGAAAACAACACGGTAAATAACAAAAAGAAGACTAATAATGTAATAAAGTTACCAATAGAAAACGCAGCTCTATACAAAGGCAAACTCCTTTCAACACCAACATTAAGTATGTTTATTGTTAGCAACAAGCTGTACGTTCCAACGCTTAAAATTATAAAATAAGGAATTTTTGCAAACAGCCTGTCCGGAAGTAAATAGTAGAACAAATAAAAACTTATTACATATAAAATCGGTAATACAAATAAAGTAATGAATTCTATCTTGTTTATATCCTCCAAAATAGCAAAATAAACAACTATATAAACAGCTAACGCTAAAAGAGGCACAACAAAAATAGACCTGTTAAAAGGTAGAAATGTAAATAAATATGTAACAACAGTTATCAATAATGTGCTTATAACGAATCGTTGCCGTTTTTCTATCTTTATTAGAAGATTCCGTATTGGATTTGTCTTTTTGCCAGTCTTCTTCATTTATATATCTCTATCAGATAATATTAATATTGGTATAGATTTCCTGCACGTCATCAAGCTCATCAAGTTTATTTAAAAGATCAATTGCTTTTCCAGATTTATCAGCGGTTACATCAATATAGCTTTTTGGTCTGTAAAACAACTCCGGGGCTTTATTTATATTATGTTTTTTTGCCTTCTGCCAGGCCTCAGAAAGCATTTCGTATTTAAAATATATAATGTAACCGTTTTCTTCATCTTCCAAGTCATATCCTCCTAAAGCCTCAGTCAAGTTTAAAGCTTCTTCTTCGGTCTTCCCTTTTATTTCCAACTTACCACATAGGTCAAACATATACATTACAGCTCCCTTTTCAACAATTTTACCTTCATTTTTGTCTAGGATTATTTTAACTTCCGTTTGTGTTCTTCTTGGGTTGTCACTGGTTGTTTTGATTAATAAAGAAATACCATATGGTCCCAGAGCTTCATAAATTACCTCTGTTAAATTTTCGGCTTTCGTGGTTACTCTTTCAATTAATCGTTCAATATTATCCTTAGGCATATTCACCTCTTTTGCCTTGTCAAGCGCCCCACGTAATGCGATATTATTATCCGGGTCGGTTACGCCACCACCAGAGTTAATCGCCATAATAATTTCACGAGATACTTTCGAAAAAAGCTTGCCTTTTTCTTTATCGTTGGCTTGCTTTTTGTGTTTTATTGTAGACCAATGTGAATGCCCAGACATATTTGTAATTATAACAGATTCAGTAATTTCTCTGAATATTCTTGACATTTAGAAAACGTTAGATATACTTAAACGGTAATGACAACAAATCTTGATATAGAACGCCTTAAAGACCTGGCAGTAGAAAAGGCGGTAGAGGGTAATTACGAAGATGCAATTTCTATCAATAAACAAATTTTAGAAGAAGATGAGGAAGATATTCAAGCTCTAATGCAACTGGCGCACGCCTACTGGCAAATAGGTAATTTAGCTGAGGCAAAAATTTATTACAAGAAAACGCTTTCTCTTAACCCAACTCATAGTCTGGCAAATAAACGCCTAGCCCTACTTAACTCGATTACTTTAAAAGAAACACCGTCATTAAAAAACAAAAAAGGTAAAATTGTTCCCATAACCGATCTTATTGAAGAACCGGGTAAAACAAAAATTATCAAATTATCACATATTGGTAAACCCCACGATATATCAATGCTCAGCATTGGTGAAGAAGTGTTTTTAAATATCCGAAAAAGAAAAATTGAAGTTCGCGATATCTGCGATAAATTTATTGGTTATTTACCCGACGACATATCCCGGCGTTTAATTGAATTAATTCAAAACAAAGGTGTTTACGAAGCCTTTGTTTTCTCAATCGACCGAAATGAGATTAAAATTTTTGTTAGAGAAGTTAAAAGAAGCCCCAAGTTTAAAAATACTTCAACATTCATTTATGAAGATTTTATGCCGCAAACAGATAAAGAAATAAAGAAAAATGAAGAAATCGAATATGATAACTTAGAAGCGGAAAGTGACGAATCAGATGAAGAAGAAAATGAAGACGAGGATTTGCTTTCTCCCGAGGAACTTTTAGAAAAAGAGGCAAAGGAAAAAGTAGAAGAAGCAGACGACGAAGATAGCTATCAAGAATACGAAGAATAATGCTTTGGATCGTTCTCTTTATCAAACATAATTACTCCTTTAATTTTTTCTTTTGAAAGCTTTTCCTTAATTTGGTTTACTTCCCTACTGCCTTTATAGTCCCTTAGTGAAAACAAGGCCAATAAAAAAGACAGTAATACCATACCCAAAATAACAATAATCAGCATATTTTCATTATATTTAATTTATTAAATAATATCTGCATTAACGTACAAATGAACGAAATTAGTTAATTTTTCGTCTATTTCCATACTGCAGTTAATATATTCTTTAAGCAATTTTAATTCGTTACTTTTATCGTTAACTACAAATTTGCATTCTTTTATCTTATTTTTTTCAATAACATAGTCAACTACATTAATACCAATACCCTCAATATAGCGAGCTATTCGTTTAGAATTAACATAGTCATTTCTATGAGTGTGAATAATTAACCTAAAATTACTTGAAGTAAGTATGTCTTGGTAAAAATATCCTTTCAACTGTATATCCAGTTTTTCCGGCATATATTTTTTTTTGTTGGCTTCCTTAACAAATTGATTTTCCATATTGGTAACAATTAGCCGATTTGTCTTTAATAGCAATTTATCTCTCAATAAATACCTATCAAACTTATTATTTGTTGAAATTTTGTATTTTCCAGATGAAAATAACTCCTTTCTTTGCTTTAAAAAATAATTAACAAACTCTTCGTTACTCTTGTCTGTTAAAACCGTACCTTTCTTTGGGTAAACAACTATGTCCACATATGCTCCGGCTAATTCCTGAAATACATTTTTTATTAATTGATCTTGTTTTTTTTCAATACTGGCTAACAAGTTAACGCCAGATAGTTTATACCAACCATATTCTTCAGGTATATTTGTATATACTTCTTTTTTGAAATATACCACATGGGCTAGATTCGTTTTTTTTGAATACGAAAATATATAGGGTATGTCGTCGTATACCCCAATCGTTATTTTTTCTCGTCCGGAATTGAATACTGATGTTCTGTACTGGTTATAAAAGTAAGCTAAAATAATAGCAATAATTATAATCAAGACTAAAATTATTTTTGTAGATTTATACTTTTTAGTCTTGTAAACCATGTTTCATTTTCAGATATAGAATTCTTTTTTTAATTTCATTCTTTTCTAGGTTGTATAGCTTTAATATTCTTTTCAATATAGATAAAGCGGCTTCAAACTCCGGCTGAAAAATATGCTTTATTCCCATATCTTTTAAGTTGAAATAGTTAGCCACTAAATTAGCCCTGCTAATTATCTTTATGTTTGGGTTCAACTTTCTGGCAGTTACAACTATCCTTTCCTGTTCGTTCTGATCTGGTACAGCCACAACAATAAAATTAGCTTTGTCTACCTGTGCATAATCTAGTATATCTCTTTCGGTAGCGTCACCATATATTGCTTTGATTCCTTTACTCAGTAATTTTTTAATGAAAATGATATTTGTGTCTATTACAACTATTGGTAAATGGCTTAATATTAACCCATGACCAACATAACTACCTACTCTGCCATAACCGCAGATTACTATATGATTGTCATAGGGCAACTGATCCAGGTTATTGGGTAGTAAACCGCTGTTTTTCTTTTCAAAATAACTTAGATATTTGCCATAGTGTTTATTTAAAAAATCATATATTTTTTCTTTAAGCTGATAAACGCTTGTAAAAAGTAATAATGACCAAATTACTACCAGTAAAAATAATTGGTATGTTTGGGCGTTAATTAAGTTGGCAGTAGCTAAAATAGATAATATAATAAATGAAAATTCTCCTACTTGCATTAAGTTAAAGCCAATCCGAAACGAAGTTTTCTTATGTAACCCGATATTTAAAAATATTAACCAAGTAACCACAAATTTAATAAACATGATTATTACCGAAATTAAAAAAGCCTTAATAACGGTAATTAGTGTAATAGCTGTTATAAAAGTACCTAAAAAGAAAAAAAACAGCACCAACAAAACATCTCTAAAAATTCTAATCTGAGCAAACACTTCGTACTGTTCAATTCGCTGAGCTAAAATAAGGCCAATTAAAAAGCCGGCAGTTGTTTCTGGTATTTCAATTAAAGCGAATAGATAAAGCAAGAAGAAAAGTAAAGCAAAAATAAACAACGACAGTTCTAATCTGTTCAGTTTAACTTTTTCAAACACAAAATTTAACAAATAGCTTAAAATAAAAAAAGTTAAACCAACAATTAAAATATTTCTAAAAATAAGAACTATCAGTTCCCCATTTATTTGAGCCTGATTTGCGGCAAAAAAAGTAAAAAAGGCAATAATCAACACAGAAACAATATCTTGAACTATTAAAATTCCCAAAGTTAGCTCTCCATTCAAACTCGCCTCTTCCCCTCTTTCTTGTAATAACTTCCCCAAAACGGCAGTTGACGACATAGATAGCGGTAGCGCCAACAATATAGATAAGCTTAAGTTTCTGGTTGCAATAAGAATTGCTAAAGTAATAACCAATGTACTTAAAAATATCTGTAAAAATGAACCACTGAGTAAATATTTACCCAAGCGTTTAATTTTTTTTAAAGGTAATTCAAGCCCAATGGTAAACAGAAGTAATACAAGCCCTAGTTGTGCTAATGGTTCTAAAAATTCCTTAGAAAAAAAAGAAACATTGAACAAATTAGCAACAAGAATACCAATTAGAATAAAAAAAATAATGTCTGGCTTGTTTGCCCTGCGAGATAACAGTGAACCAAATAAAGATAAAACTAACACTAACGATAGCGGCAATAGCCAGGGTAATGAGTGTTCCATACATATTTGATTATATATGAAAAATCAAAGCTTTCACTACCCTTTTTTTTCTTGCTTTTTAGCACAATCAATACACATAGTTGCCAGCGGATTGGATGACAACCTATCGGTATCTATCATTTTAGAACAAATCTTACAAAAACCATATCCACCCTGGTCAATTCGTTTCTTAACTTCTTCAATTTCTGCCAACCTTTTTTGTAATTGGCTTCTATTTGCCTCGGTTTGCTGGTGGGCAATTTCTTCACGAACGTCTACGCCAATATCGGCGTTATCATTAGCGTGATCCGGGTCTTTATATGGGTCCGAATCATCCATCTGACCTAATCTTTTACTAATCAGTGCTTTCTCTTCAGCTAAAAATTTCTTCACCTCTTTAAGTACTTTTTCGGGGTATTTTGTATTCATATTTTCTTTTACCAATAGTTATTTCTTTCTTAATATAACTCTAACTAATAATAATAAACTTATTGTAATTATTCCCAAATTCAATGCCTGGTTAACCGTAATTATTTTTTGGCTTAAAAAGTATACATTCACGCCAGCAAAAAAGTCAATTATAAAAGCAGGAATCAAAAGGGCAATAAAAAGTATATATTTCAATATTGCCTGGAACTTTTTATTATCTTTTAGCCTTTTGAATAAGAATAGAATAAATATAAAAAAAATTAAGTAAAGTACTATATTTACCAATCGTAATATATTGAAAGATATTACTAAAGTAAACAGTTCAATAATACTTCGGCCGGCAATAATAGGTAAAGCAAGAAGTTTAATGATATTATCAAATGCAATTTTTTGCCTATATGAATACATGGCAAAAGATAAAAACAAACCAACAAAAAAGAATGTTTCTAATGTTCCGGGATATGTAAAAAGTAAAAATCCCTTAAGCAAATTGTCTGAAAACTCTGCTGAATTATAAACAATATAGCCTATCCTACTAAAAATAAATCCCGTTACAGAAGCAGCTAAAAGTGCATCCATTAGCTTCTCTTCGTTAAGAGCTGTTCTTCGAATATTTTTCCAAAATAAAAAAACAGCCACTAGAATGGCAATAAATACACCAATGCCATACAGATATACATTTAAACCAAATAGTGTTATTAAAATGTTTTTCAAATTCATACTTACAATAATACATTAAAAATAAAAAGCGGGAAACCCTTACCGCCTTATTTACAAACTAGTCCTGTGTGCCAGGGAAGGGACTTGCTCAACTCAGACTTGGCAGACACAAAGTGTGTG
>CAYPVH010000003.1:20290-101938 GCA_964414145.1 uncultured Gammaproteobacteria bacterium | reverse complement strand
GAAACCCTTACCGCCTTATTTACAAACTAGTCTTGTGTGCCAGGGAAGGGACTTGCTCAACTCAGACTTGGCAGACACAAAGTGTGTGCCTTAGACTGAGTTAGTCCCGATAAAGCGAAGCTTATCGGGAAACCCTTACCGCCTTATTTACAAACTAGTCTTGTGTGCCAGGGAAGGGACTTGAACCCTTACACCCATAAGGGCACAGGATCCTAAATCCTGCGTGTCTGCCATTTCACCACCCTGGCAATTTCTAGCAATATCTTATGATCCAGTTGTTGTGTCGTCTATAAAACAATTCCCTGCTCTATTATATTATATCGCATTACAACTTTTAAGTTTCATCTGTCATTATGGATTTTGGACTACTAGTTCATTCTTAGATTCCAAATTCGGATATTCATGTCTTATAATTTGAATTTTGAATTTGATTTGATGTTTGTCATTTGTGAATTTGAATATTATGTCTCTTTTCTCCTAACTCATAAATCTTAACTCTTCTCTCCTAATATTTTCCTAATCGGTTTATAAGATAATCGGTGATAGTCACAACATCCCCATTTTTTTAACGCTTCAATATGAATCTTTGTACCATAACCAACATTAGTTGCGAATCCATAACGATTATCCAACTCCCCTATTCCTCTCATTAACTCATCTCGCTTAACTTTAGCAATATTAGCTGCCAAAGCTATACTTATGCTTTTTTTATCTCCTCTTACTATGTTTTTTTGGTTTTCAATTGGCTGTCCAATTATTTCAACCGTTTTAAAGTAATCCATTATTAAATATGGTTTAGTGTCTTGCTTTTCTTCAATTATGGCGTTTACAAGCTTAACAACTGCTTTCTGCTGTGCTTTCACCAAACCATATCTATCTATGTTCTTATTACTTATGTGAATAATTTTATACATGTATATATAAAGCCTGGAATCGTTTACTAATTTTTCTCTTTGTTTTCTGGTTAATTCTTTCGAGTCCCTTATTTTTAAGTCTAAAATTGAATTACCCAAGATAGCAGAATTTTTTAGAACCACAGCAGTTATAGTTAATGGCCCAGCCCATGCGCCTCTACCAACCTCATCAATTCCGATTATTAGGTTAAACCCGGAGTTTAGCAAATCCCTTTCTAAACTAAGGTTTGGGATCATCTATATTTCATCTCGTTCTTCAATTTCGTAGAATGAAAGTTCATTGGCTTTAAATACAAAGCTAATTTCACCTGTTGGTCCGCTTCTGTGTTTAGCCAAAGATAGTTTGATTATTCTTTTACCCTCAGGCATTAATTCACCCTCGTCTTCCTGCCTATAAAGAAACATAACAATATCGGCGTCTTGCTCAATTGCGCCCGAATCTCTCAAATCTGCAAGCTGTGGTCTTTTTTCACCTCGTTGCTCAACTGCACGGGATAGCTGAGATAAAGCTACAACCGGTACTTCCAATTCCCTGGCAATATTTTTAAGGCCTTGTGAAATGTAAGATACTTCCTGAACCCGCGACTCCATTCTTCGCCCCGATTCGGCAAGCTGTAAATAGTCCATAAATATTAAATCAAGCTTTTTTTCCATTTGCAGTTTTCTGGCTTTTGTTCTCATCTCAACAATACTTAGGGCTGGGGTATCATCGATAAATAAATTTGCCTCGGCTAATCTACCATATGCTTGGGTAAGTCGGGTCATTTCGTCGTCATTCAATTTACCTGTTTTAAGCTTCCAAGAATCAATTCCGGCTTCCATTACCAACAATCTGTCTACCAACTCTTCCTTACTCATTTCAAGCGAAAAAAAGCCAATTGTTTTGTGCTCCTCTAAACATAAATATCGGGCAATGTTTAATGCGAATGTAGTTTTACCAATACCAGGTCGGGCGGCCAGTACTACCAGGTTATTGGGGCTAAGCCCGGCTAACTTGTTATCAAGTAATTTAAATCCTGTAGACACGCCGCGAACTCCACCGCCAGATTTCATCAACTCCTCAAGTTGCTCGTAACTTTTGGTTAGCAAATCTTTAACTGGTATAAAATTACGTCGAACGCTTTGTTGCGAAAGTGAAAATACTTCCTTTTCCGCCATATTTAACAGGTCTTCAACTTCACCCCCGTCGTCATATGCTTTTCTAACCAAATCAGACCCAAGCGATATAATTGAACGCTTAATATAACTTTCCTTAACCAACTTGGCATAATGTTCAATATTGGCACTTGTGGGTACTGTTTCCAAAAGTTGCGACAGATAAGTTTTCCCCCCACACTCTTTATAGGCTTTTTTCTTTTTAAGGTTGTCGGTTAACGTTAATATATCAATTGGGCTGTTACTCTGATACAGAGAAAGCATTGAGTCGTATACCAATCGGTTTTCTTTAAAATAAAATAGTTCTGGTCTTAAAATTTCAGAAATAGCAGACACAGAACTAGGGTCGATTAACACTGCCCCTAAAACCGATTGCTCCGCTTCTTGGCTTTGCGGCGGTAATGAATTTGAGTCCGTCATAAATTAAGAATTATTTATACCTTTCAAGTACAATTACTTCGTTTTCAGGTAATTCTTCTTTCTTAATGTCTAGCTCTTTTTGTGGCTCTATACCTTCCTTACCAAATAGTCGTAAAAATTCGTTAACCGGGGAAAGTTCAGAAAAATTACCTTCATTTATTCCTTCGGTATGATAATGCATCGGTATGATTATTTCGGGACTAATTTTTTCAACCAAAATTTTCGCTTCTTTTGCGTCAATTGTATATGTACCACCGGTTGGAACAAGAAGTATATCGGCATCTTCAACCTGAGTCATAATTTCGGCAGATGGTACTGCTCCTAAATCACCACAATGCAAAATAGTAATACCATCAACTATAAACTTAAACATAATGTTTTCGCCCCGTTTAGTGCCATCTTCATGGTCGTGACTGGTTAAATACCCGTAAACTCTAATGCCCTTACTTTCATATTCCCCCGGAAAATCAAAAATAATGTGTTTCTCTTTTACCAAATCGGTCTGATTATGGTCTTTATGGTCATGAGAGACGGTAACAATATCTGCCGAAACGTTAGGGAATTTAAAACCAAGCATTTCAGAATCGTATGGATCAGTTAGAAGTGAAGCGTTTTTTCCTTTAATCAAAAATGATGAATGGCCTAAATAACGGATTTTCATAAGTAGTTCCCAGTCTACCTGTTTAGTTGGAATTTTTCAACTGATTCTACATATCAACCAAGCCACCCATGTAATCTGCCGAGTAAATCTGCTCGTCGTTTAAAAATATCTGCTCGTCACCTGAAAACGATTCTAGTTTGCCAAATACATGTGTTTCGTAGCAATATCCGCCTTGCTCATAAACATCGGGCCCGCGATATGGTTTGTTTTCGGTTTGTCTGCTTAAGGCTTCTTTTAAAAATTTGTAAACCTTCTCTTGCGATGTGCCTTCCTCAACTTTGCCATAATAAAGCATCATCCAAACAGCCTTACCTTTAAAATAGACCACTTCCCTACCCCCATATGGTTCTCCACCAAAAAAATTATCTTCCATTTTGTAATCACCCTCTTCAAATAGAATTGTAGTTGAACCGTTCTTTTCTTTAATGAATTGGTTCTCGTCTTGACTGGTAAAACCGTTCTGGTGAGCTTTGATAATAAACTGCCTTAGTTTTTTCGTGTCTAGCATTACATACAAGTATAAAAAAATATTTTGGGTTGTCAAATTGTATTAAAAAATAAGGAAAGTAGTAAATTGGTAAATTGGTAATTTAGTGAGCTAGAAAATCGTAGTTAGGGAAGTATAATAGTATTAAAGTATTATGGTGTTATAGTTCGTAATTAAAATTTATCTTTTAATCTTGATTGTAAACTAGTCATTGAAAATCGATTGATTATTGGTAATTAGTAATTAAGTTTATTCCTATGTTCCTATGTTGTTTTATTATTTGTGGTTTGAATTTGATTTGGTGTTTGTTATTTGTGAATTTGAATTTATCTTTTCATCTTCTCTCTTAACTCTCCCACCACCCTAGTATATGTTCTTAAGTTATGGATACTTGCCAGGCGCCAAGCTAAACTATCTTTAATTTTAAACAAGTGATGCAAATATGCTCGACTATAGTTTTGGCATAGTAAACAATCACAGTTCATGCTTACCGGGTTATTATCTAGATTATACTTGCTTCTATTTATATACATAAATTCAACTAAATCCTTGTTTTCAAAAAGGTTCTCTTTAAAATTATCTCTTAATATATAGAGTCTGTGGTGCCTGGCGTCTCTGGTTGGCAACACGCAGTCGAATATATGGTAGCCAACCTTTGTACCCTCAACAATGTCTGTCGGTCTACCCACTCCCAGTGCAAAGCGTAATTTATCATCTGGTGTTAACGAAGCGTTATATGCAAACATTTCACTATTAAAATTTCGCTCTGCGTTAAGCGGCCAACCGCCATAACCGTATGCATCAAAACCAATTTTTAATAATGCTTTAGCACACACTGCTCTTAGTTTTTTGTTCTCTCCCCCTTGTATCGGCGCCATTAAAAGCGGCCTATCTTTCTCTGCAATCTTTCTTTTCTCAAGCTCAATTAAATATGCTTCTTTTGCCCGTTTTGCCCACTCAATAGTAATATTCACGCTTTTTTCTATCTCGTCGCTTAAAGCTTCGGGATTAGTAAAATAATCCAAGCAAGTAATTAAGTTAGAGCCAATATCAAATTGTGCCGCTATTATGTTTTCCGGTGTAATAACTACTCGTTCATTTTTCCCCAACCGTCTCCAGGTAAAAGCTGCTCCTTCGCTGGTTATTTTCCCCTTTAACTTTTTTTTATGAATAAGCGACATTATTTGAAACCCACCCGAATCACTCGAAACAAAGCCGTTAAAGTTCATAAAATTTTTAACACCCCCCACTGCACGTAGTACCTCAAGACCCGGGCTCTGCATTAAGTGATACGTGTTTACCATAACACCTTCTATTCCTACGCTTTTTAAGTCTTCACTAGAAACCGACCGAACAACTCCCCTAGTCGCGTCGGGCAAATATATAGGGAAATGATAACTTTGATTTTGAATCTTTATTTGATTAATATATTTCATAACAGTTCTATTTTACCTCAATTGAGAATGCTATTATAAATGAAGTATAATTCATATATGCTCTCTATTAAACCAATAAGACAAAAGAAAAACTATTGGTGTGGACCAGCATGTTTAAAAATGGTACTTGAATATTTTGGTATTAAGGCTTCAACTAGCAATATTGCCAGCGAAACTCATTTCACACCAGCCCTAGGTGTTGAGGCTAGTTCAATAGTAAATTTCGCTAAAAAGCTTGGCTTAGAAGCATTTTATAAAGACTTCTCTTCAATAGATGAAATAAAAAAATACGTTAACATCAATAAAATCCCTGCTATTGTTGATTATTTTGACGCTAATGATGGTCACTATTCGGTTGTAGTTGAAGTAAAAGACAAGCACGTATATTTAGCCGATCCTTATACTGGTTACATTAAAAGCTTAAAAATAAACAGATTTTTACGGGTTTGGTTTGATTTTGAAGGCGAATATATAGAAAACGCCAAAAATATTTTTTTAAGACGAATAATTGTTGTTTATCCACCGATATTAAAACCCAAAATTAATGTTGACAAATAAACAAGATTGAAATAACATTTCTAAATTATTTACTCAAATGAAAAGTAGTAAAGATAAGCCTGGCGGTGAGCACCAGAAAATTCAGAATAATTTACCTCAAACTGTAGCTGTTGTATACAGCGAGGTAAAACGTGAGTATTTCCCAACGGAAGATCAATATATTACCGAAAAAGACGCACAAAGAGATGCGCTTGTTATTGGTGAATATCTTAAAAAACTAAACATCAAACCACTCCTGTACCCCGGTGACCCGGAATTACCTTTCAAACTAAAAAAAGATAAACCAGATTTGGTACTTAATTTAGTCGCATCTGTTCGCGGAAATGAATATTTATGCTCTTCAGTTCCGGCAATGCTTGAATACTTGGATATTCACTATACCGGCGCCGATAGCCTAGGTATTTCACTTTCCTGTAATAAGTTTTTAACAAAAGAAATTTTACTTCAAAACAAAATTCCAACACCTCATTATCAGTTATTTAACACTCCAACAGATACGCTAGATTCAACTCTCCGTTTTCCTCTTATTTCAAAATTAAACGAAATTCATGGAGCTGTTGAAATTACACAAGAATCTGTTTACGAAAACGAAAAGCTACTACGATCCAGGCTTAAATATCTTATCAATACATATAATCAGCCGGTTATCGTTGAGGAATACATTGTTGGTAAAGAAATAACAGCATACTTACTTGAAGGTGTAAAGAAAAAAGTTTATATGGCAGAAAAAATATTTTCTAACTCCAAAAATAAATATACATTTGCCGATTTCAAAACACAATGGATCGGTACAGACACAAAGATAAGTTACGAAAAATATAAAGATGATATTTTACAAGAGTATATTAAAAAAGCCTTTGATGTAACCAGAATGTCTGATTACGGTAAATTCGATATTAGGATCGATAATTCTGGTAGGTACTACTTCCTAGACTCTAACAGCAACCCCTTTTTTGGCCCCATAGAAATCGAATCCCCAATGGCAAATATACTTGAACTTTATGGAGTTTCCTTTATAGAAACATTAAAACGTCTTCTTGCAAATACCATGCGAGAAGCTCAAAATATAAAATAATGAAAAAAACCTTAGCTTTCCTTTATAATGTGCGCCACAGTTATCCTAATCCACTAGACCCAAGAACACACTTAGAAACGGATTTTGATGACCAAAAAACAATTGATTCAATGATTAATCACTTCAAAAATCTAGGCTATCATGTACTACCAATAGAAGCTAATCAAGAAGCCTATCTCAATTTATATGAAAACAAAGACAAAATAGACATTTGCTACAACTACTCACTCGGACTATATGGCAAAGCCCGCTATGCTCAACTACCGGCAATGCTTGAAATGCTACAGCTACCATATACCGGTAGCTCTCCTTTGACCCAGGCGATTGTTTTAAATAAATCAATGATGCAACAGGTTCTAAAAGAAAATGGTTTACCAACACTGCAATCTCAGCTTTTTACAAAACCACACCAAAAACTTTCTAAAAAACTTGAGTTTCCTTTGATTGTAAAACCAAATTCACAAGGCTCAAGCGCCGGTATTACTCACAGCAGTGTAGTTTATAATGAAAAAGAATTATATAGTCAAGTTAAAAAGGTTCTCCAAACATTTCCAAATGGCGCCTTAGTACAACACTTTTTAACCGGTAGAGAGTTCTCAGTACCACTCTTGGGTAACCCACCACAGGTTTTACCCATAATTGAACCGGAGTTTCATAAGTTGCCCGAAGGTTACTTGCCTTTTGATTCACTCGAAGTTAAATGGGTTTTTGAAGAAGAAGCAGAAACAAATCACCTAGCTTGTCCGGCTAATATTGATTCAAAGCTACAGAGAGATATTGAGACAGTTGCAGTTAAAGTATGGAAAACGCTAGATATAAAAGACTACTGCAGAATCGATATAAGACAAAGCAAAAGAACAGGTGAATTATTTGTTTTAGATGTAAATTCACCAGCTGGTATGATACCCCCAGACGTTACACTTACTTCTTACTTTCCCCTGTCAGCTAGGGCAGCAGGAATTGAATACGAAGAACTTCTTAAAACTATTATTGATTCTGCCCTTAGTCGGGTCGATAATACTAACCTTTGATAGACCTATATAATTAGAATATTCGGTAATTTTTTAGTTCAATTAATTTGTTCATATGTAGTTTATTGGTCTATTATCTTTATCTATGTTTATATGGTTTATTAGTCTAACACCCTTCCCTTTTCAACGTCGATGACATATTTTCTAGTACTAACTTTTCCTTCATTACCGTTAACAATTTCTACCACATTAAGTAAGTCTTTGTTTTTATCAAATTCATACGACACATATTCACCACTATCTAAGTTTGGTTTATTCTTAATTAAGGTAAGTTCATTTGTTTCTAAGTTTAAACGCCAAACTCCACCATGTTTTTCGTATTCATTAATTACCTCACCGGCAAATTCTAAGCACTCAATGTCTTCACCGCTCTCACAACCCATTGGGAAAACGTTTGTGGCAAAAATTAATATGTTCGGTTCAAATAAAATAATATCAGGATCGTATACAATCATAATTCCATCCGATATTGCTGGGTTCCTATACATTACTCTAGTTATTTCTTTTCCATTTTTATTAACCACAAAATCACCCTTCTCTACCTCTATTCTCAGTTGACTTTTCTTTTCTATTTTTGGAGGCTTAGGAGTAGCTGTTACAAATGTATCTTTGTTATTCTTTTCCGGGTAAGGTATTAATGATCCGGAAAACAAGTTAATCAAATAAGCGGTAATAAAGATGAAGATAACAAATAATGGAACTATTAGTATTTCAAACCTTAATAATTTTTCAACAAAGTTTCTCATACCTATTAGTAATAATTTGTATTATAGCACTATAGCGTCAATAGTACCCTCAATTCTCAAAGAACTATCCCGGCTATAAATTTATGTTTTATAGTTTTACAGGTCAGACCTGTTTAGGCAATTAACATTTCGGAGCTTTATTGTCCCCCACTTTATGAGGTCCGTCCTTTTTAAGGACGGACCTCCAGAACTAGGCTATTATAACCGCTTATTTTAATCAGTTGTTATATTAAGTATTCAGCGCCTTACTTACGCCCGTTTTACAGGGTCGGACCCTGCAGGGTCCGACCCTGTACATTCTATTATCTTATTACGCTATAATTTTCTTATGCCAATTAATCACATAGTTATAATTGTTTCTGGTTTAAGCGATAATACTTTTGGTTTAAACATTCTCACGAAACACTTTATTCAGAAAGATATTAAACCAATTGTATATTCGTTTAGTTGGCTAGATAACTCAAGTAACTATAAGCAAAAAATGGCTAGATTACTCCAATTAATAGACAAAACATATGCTAAACCTTTTAAACTTTCCCTAATTGGCACCAGCGCTGGAGGAAGTGCAGCAATAAATGCTTACTGCTTAAGAAAAAGCAAAATATATAAAGTAATCAACATTTGTGGCCGACTAAGAGTAGAGCCAAAAACGGGTTATCGTTCCTTTAATGAGAAAACCCGAAATAGCCCTGCTTTTGCTAAATCAGTTATTAACTGTGAACAAAATATACTAAAATTAGCAAAAGCTGATAAACATAATATTATGACTGTAAGAGCTGCCTTTGGCGACGAGTTAGTACCCGCCTCTACCATTACCATAAGCGACGCGCATAACATTACTATCCCCACTTTTGAACATGTGTTAAGTATTGCATTTGCACTAACATTTTTTTCAAAACCATTAATTCGTTTCCTTAAAAAGATATAAGTATCAGATAATACCTTTTGCATACAACTGTTCTCTAACTCCCAATTTTGGCACAACCTTCTCTTGAAGCATATCTTTTAATTTTTTATACCCTGTTGTTCTGGCCGCTAGAGTTATTCCTCTCATAATCTTTTGCCCCAATTTATGAGTAGAAAGCAAAGAAGTAGCTCCAACTTTACTTAAACCTAGCATTACTGCTCTTTCAGAATAGCTCTTTTTTATATCCATTAAAAACTTATACGCCTCTTCAACACTCCCCTTTTCACGTATTGCAGCCAAGGCGAAAGAATCAACTGCTAGTCTTGGGTCTAAATACCTTCCATACCAATCATCATCTATCTGTCCGGCCATGCCAATATTATGCATAATTTGAATTACTCTTTCCTCATCAGTTAGGTAATCTGTTGTTAAAACCCAGCTATATTTTTGACTAATACCTTTCCAATTTTAATCTTCTTCTGATAAAGTAGTTAGTCTTCCATTTAATGAATTTGTTCCTAAAATAGTAACGGTTAATAAACAATTTGAAATAGCATTCACAATATTTCTATATTGCTCAACCTCGTCAAATGTCATCATACCAGCCCTTCTTGCAGCATGATTTTCAACAATTTCAACTTCCTCTAGCATGTTAAATATAATTTGTTTTAGGCCTTCATCAAATCCTATCAATGACTCTTCAAGCTGCTCCTTAGCTTCTGCTTCTTTTTCTGTAGCCTCAGTAACGATATCTGACATATCTGTTCTTCTAGATCGTTCAAAATCTAGTCTATCATTTAATCTAACTTGATATATTAAAAGCTTGTCTACCATTTCCCTTCTTGCCGAATCATTTAATATACCTGATCTTCTTACTGTTTTTGGAATTAATGTATTCAAACCGTAAAGTATTCCTTTTTGTACAAATCCTGCTTCGTACGTATCTTTGTCTTTTTTTATTTCTCTGTGACCTTTTAAAAAATTGACTACTTGTTTAAATTTATTAGGAAATCGTTCTCTTTCAATCATGCTTCAATTATATATTTAATTAACGTTTTATATGTTAAAAATAGTCACCCTGGTTTAATTTATTAAAATTATTTAAACGCTTTAAGTGTCTTTTTGCATACTTAACATAATCGTTATTTTTAAACCATTCAATCCAACAAAGTGCTACATAGTTAACTGCCTCTTTAAAGTTTTGCTTTTCAAATTTTTCTAATTTTCTAATACTTTGGTAGCCACTAATTGTATTTCTAATTAAATCAATATCAACTCGTGTACCATTATTCTTAGAACATGTAGCCATTACAGTAACTGCAATATCTATTATTAATAAATTTATATGTGCTTCTTCAAAATCAAGTAAAGCAGTTATTTTTAAGTTCTTATCACTTTCAACCATAACATTACCTAAATGCAAATCACCATGAATAATACCCTTCGGCAAGTTTTTAGCATACAGGTTTGTTTTAATACCTGAATTAACTTGGTCTACTAATGCATTTCTATTATTATATGGCAGTTTTATAACGCACTTATGAAAGATTGCTAAACATTTACCAAATTCATATGCAAGAGTTTTGTTTACCGTTTTTGGAGTTATTCCTAATATTTTTTTGTATACAACGGCTACCAATTCATTATCTTTATACATACATAGCCCGTCCTTATTGCTTATATATTTTGGAATTAATATTCTCGTTTTTCTCATCTGTGAATGTATACTCAAAACATTCTCTATAGTCCTTTCCTTGTTAATACTTAATAATTGAACTATATACACTCCTTCGCTTGTTTTAACTTCATAATTACTATTAGATATTCCTTCTTTAATATATTTAATATTAATAGGGTTATGTAAGTCAAAAAATGCGATTACCTTTTCTACAATGGAATAATCTATTTTTACATTTTTAATCATAAATACGGTTTATTTATTTAGTTCATCTTCGATAGTTTCCTTTAGCTCTGCCAGCTTAATACTAAACAATTTTTTACCTTGTTCGGTTTTAATTCTATGTGGAAGTTTTTTCTCAAACAAATCTATAATTTCCAACCAATCAGTTTTCTTATATTTTTCTTTAATATGCTTAGGGTCGGTTTTACTTAAATTATCAGAATCTACCAGTATTTTTTCGTCTTCTTCAAATGCAATATATGTTTCGGTTGCTTGAATAAGTCTTTTTATTTTTTGAATATCCTCACCTTTTAAATTGATATATTTCAGTACTTTTGTTAATAACACATCTGTTTGTTTGTCTGCCTTTGGCTGTAATTTAAGCAATTTGGCTCTGGAAAGCTTGGCTCCCTTTTCAACCAGCTTATACCATCCAATATCATGCAAGTAACCGGCAATTATTAATATAAGTAAATCATTTCTATCTTTTCCCAATATTTTAACCCACGCCACTACTCTTAATGCGTGTTCCCAATCCCCGCTTCTACACTCAATAATAAATGGCTTAAAAAGTTTAACAAGAGTTGTTTCATTTACTACACCTTGCATAATGTTAAAGTTTACCAAAAGCGCTATATTTTCATAAGCAGTCTTAAACAATTCTCAAAAAGACTGTACTAATGCTATATCCTGCTGTTTTAACAGTCAGACCTGTACAGGTCTGACTGTTAAAACTGTTAAAACAATTAATGCTTCAGAGCTTTATTGTGTACCATTTTACTATAACCGTCCTTACAAATCTAAAAATAACGCTACTACAAAATTGTCTTTGTTCAAATATAATAACTTTATGAACCGATTTACTAATAAGTTTGCCTTATATAAGTTTCTAGACGCTGTTAAACCCATTGGCGTAATTTTTGTATTACTGTTTACAAGTAACGGTATTAATCCATTCCAAATATCCCTACTTATAGCTATTTGGGCAGGTACTCAATTTATTCTTGAAGTACCCCTAGGAACTGTCGCTGATAAATATTCACGTCGTAATTTATTAATTATTGCTTCATTTATTCATATATTAGGTTTTGTTCTGTGGTTAAAAGGTACTTTTTTACTTTATGCACTTGGTTTTGTTATGTGGGGTATTAAAAACGCATTAGTCAGTGGCACACAAGAAGCTCTTGTATATGATACCCTTAAAACTCATAGACTAGAAAAATCCTATGAAGAAATTAACGGAAGGCTGGAAAGCGCATTTTGGTTGGGAATTACAACTTCGGCAATTCTAGGTGGGTTGTTAGCAACAATAAATTTTAACTTAGTTCTGCTAGCTAGTATTTATACTAGTATTTTGGGTATTATTGTCCTTCTTACAATAGAATCTATAAAACCAGTTAAGTCAACCGATGAGGTAAATTATCTTAAATTACTTAAAGAAGCTGTATACGA
Source organism: uncultured Gammaproteobacteria bacterium (assembly GCA_964414145.1). Classification (GTDB taxonomy): domain Bacteria; phylum Patescibacteriota; class Microgenomatia; order UBA1406; family UBA1406; genus UBA1406. The sequence continues at coordinate 89,196 of CAYPVH010000003.1, read as the reverse complement.
AATTAAGAACAATACTAAATTACTCGGTATTTTAGCTTTCTTTTGCCTGATATTTGCTACATACGGAGCAGCTGAGGAATACTGGGCCCTTATATATAAGTTTCTGAAATATTCCCCTGCAATTGTTGGCATACTTGTTGCCATTGGTTATGGTTGCTTTGTTCTTGCCGGTTTTACACTTCCCTTATTTAACAGGAAAGGCACAATACTAAAAGAAAGTGCTCTACTTCTATTTAGTGCTTGTTTGTTTTTTACCGCTGGAATATTACAATCATATATTTCTGTTTTACTAATATTTTTGGGACTTTATTTATTGAAAATAGCGCACTTAAAACTAGAAGCTAAATTTCAGCACACCATAATTTCTACTCAAAGAGCCACTATTTCTTCTTTAAAAAGTTTTACTTTTGAAATTTTATACATAGGATTTGTGCTTCTCTTTGGTTTAATTGCAAACAATTTCGGAATTATCATTATTCTATATATTCTGGGTTTTTTACTTATACTTTGGGTATTAATCTTCATGCTCTTTCTACCTTCTATTTATTCTAAGGTTATTTCATGAAGTATTTAATTATTGTGTAGAGGTTTTTTTATTTCACCATACAATATCCTAAAAACTATAATTTCCCAAAATGGTTGTCTTTCACCCATAATTACTTTTCCTGTCTTTATATCTCCAATATACGAAATACATGCACACGACGCATTAATCGGAACCAACAAAGCTAATGTAAGCATAATCATAAATAATAATATAGATAGCTTTCCAGTTCGTCGCATACACAATATTCTATCTATATTTTTCCTAAAATCAACTTTTCCAAACAGGTCAGACCTGTTTAGGCAATTAACATTTCAGAGCTTTACTTTGCCCCACTTTATGAGGTCCGTCCTTAAAGAGGACGGACCTCCAGAACTAGGCTATTATAACCGCTTATTTTAATCAGTTGTTATATTAAGTATTCAGCGCCTTACTTATACCCGTTTTACAGGGTCGGACCCTGCAGGGTCCGACCCTGTACAAAATCACTGTCGATTTTGCTAAAATATGAATTATTGTTTTCCTTGTAACCGCGGGATTAGTTGAGCGGTTCAACAGCTCCCTTCCAAGGAGCAGAGACGGGTTCGACTCCCGTATCCCGCTCATAAAGTGACAGAAATAAATACTAATTTACATTAACTAACACTAACTAGATCGATAAATCGTGGAAAAGTATTTATAATCAGTGCCATAGTCGTTCTAATATCCTTTTTAATCAGAGTAAAATATTCAGTAGGTAACTTTCAAGCTTTGTTCGCATAAGTTTAGACGAAAAAGTATACAATAAGTATATGTCATCAGCTACAATTGTCATTATTTCAGGATCGCCTGGCTCTGGTAAAACAACTATTGCTAAGCAGCTAGCTGAACAGTCATGTCATAGTCGCGCAATTCATTTACATACCGATGATTTTTATGATGCAATTAAAAAAGGATATGTTCTTCCATGGAAAACAGAAGCGCAACAACAAAATATTGTTGTGATGGAAGCAATTACAGCATGTGCTAAGAGATACGCAGAGGGAGGATTTGAAACATATGTTGATGGTGTTGTTGGTCCATGGTTTTTGAATCCTTGGTTAAAACTAGCCCAAAAGAAAATTGACGTACGATTTATCGTTTTACGCCCAAATGAAGAAACAACGATAAAGCGTGCTGTTGAACGCCAAAACCCGGACGCCTTGGTAAAGCCTGAAGTAGTACGAAAAATGTGGCATCAGTTTTCTGATCTGGGAAAATGGGAGAAGTATGCTGTTGATAGTTCTAATCATACTAGTAAGAAAACAGTAAAAATAATATAAAAAAATACTTGAAGGCTCATTTGCTCTGGCGTAAGTCGGTACGTTAACGTTAACTAACCCCTCAAATCTTAATCAGTTTAGATAATAAGAATGGAGATTGAAACGTCACCTAGGGTATAAAGCACTTACATAGTGTCTGCAAAGGTTTTTATGCTAAATGCTTTTTAAGAAAGTTCAACTGTAAAACTAGATCAGGTTTGATATAGACATCCTGGCTAAATAAGCAAAGCTTGGCGTTGCTGGCGCGCTGTAGGTTCGAGCACCGTATCGTTACCCGCTCCCATACTTTGCTAAAGCTAGCGTTTGCGTATAGATGGTATAGACATATAATTCAAGAAGATAGAATAAACAGATCCATTACTATAGAATTAATTAACACGTATGAAAATTATAAAGCTTCACAATATCAAAAAATTGACTAACACTCACAAAATTGCCTTAATTACATTCTTTTCAAGTTTATACTTATATGGTCATGTAGGCACGCTATACCTTCAGGCAAGAAGTCTTACTTTATTCCAGGCAAGTTCAATCTGGTCAATTATTGTAGCTACAATTTTTTTAGCAGAAGTTCCCACAGGTGTAATCGCAGATAAAATTGGTCGGAAAAAGTCAGTAATAGTTGCACTATTTCTCCAGTTAATTGGAGAAGTTTGGTATATTTTTGCTAATAGTTATTTTGAGTTTATTGTTATAGCCATAATTGCAGGTATTGGATTTTCTTTTGCCTCTGGATGTATTGAGGCACTTATCTACGATACCTTACCAAACGAAAACAAAGAAAATGAGATGAAGAAGTCCATGGGCTTTAAGGGAGCAGCTTACTACTTAGCCTTTTTTGCAGCCCCAATGCTCGGTAGCTTACTTATTCCTGTTTTTACACTTGAAAGATTTCTTTTTACTGTTTTCCTCACTGCCTGTAGTGTATTTATTGCTTTATTATTGGCATTTACTTTAAAAGAACCAAAAAAAGAATACGTACATGAAGAAGAATCACCTATCACTATTCTCAAAAATGGTATCCAGTGTATTAGAGGAAACAGTTTTTTATTGTGGTTGATGGGTATATCAATTCTTACAGCAACTTTTTCAGGAACCCTAGGTTCTTTATTTCAGCCATATTTTGCCCACTTTAACTTAACAGCAATGAATATGGGTATCGCCTCTGCGACTGGTGCATTGCTAGCTGTAGTCTTACAAAAAAACATTTTCACGATTGAACAATGGTTAGGTAAAAAAACAGCTTTGATCGTAAGCACAATCCTACCAGGTATTGGTTATTTAGTTATGGCAGTAGCACCAAGTGCTATAATAGCTTTTTTTGCTTTTTTATTTACCTACGGAACTTCAGAGATCAAGAATCCACTCATCTCTAGTTATCAAAACGGAGTTATTCCTGAAAAAATAAGAGCTACAGTACTATCGCTGATAAATTTATTTGTTAGTCTTTATGGTGCAATAGTTGGCCTAACAATGGGCTGGCTTGCTGATCAGCATGTAGCTTACCCATTCATCTTAGCTGGTATTCTTGTACTATTTTTTACTGTAGTGCTCCGGGTTGATAAGATAAAAACCAAACAATTGCAAGCTATGAGTAGTTTATAGTGGCGAGTAAATTAATAGCACTGAAAAAACTAAAAACAAAAAGTTCTTATCAAATAATTAAACCACCTAAAAAAACATTCTTTTGTAAAAACTCACCCTTCCAATTTTATTTAAACAATCTATCTTATTCTTCTCAAAAAAGTTATTTCCACTTCCCCTACTAAAATACCACACACAGTCAAATAATATACTTAGCTTATAAACATCAAATAAGTAAAGTTTTTCAGCTTTGCTTAGCCTTCTATATTTCTCATACTCCTTAATAACCTTTTTGGCTTTGCTAAAGTTCAGTACCTCATCCACTTTTCTTTTCCAGGCTTCATTTTCAATCAATCCAACCAAATCAAACAATAAATAAGTATAGTTGGCGTCATCAAAGTCTATCAATCCAACTAGTTTATTATTTTTAAATAAAATATTTGAATAATACAAATCACAGTGGCAAATTCCTTTAGGCAGAGTTTTTGGAAGTTTAAGCCTGTGTACTTCTTCCTCAAGCCATTTTAACTTATCTCTTGACTCCTTCGTATTTATTTTACTAGCCTCCTTTTTAGCTAACTTTAAACATAACTCATCACTATAATTCCAGCGAAGTTCTACGTTTGTTGGTTTATACTCATGTGTTAAATTATGAAGCTTTGCCACTTCCCTTATAAGTTGTTTTATTTGCCTATTGTTTGAAGTATCTAAATAACTCCCGTCAATAAATTCTAAAATAACATATGGTTTGTTTTCATAATTACCAACATAATTTGCGTCCTTGTCTTTATATATACCAGGACAAGGATATTTTTTAGATTTTAGAAATGCAATTAAACTAGATTCAAACAATACAGATTCTCTTGGTCTGTTTTCATAGTATTTAAAAACATATTTACCACTACTTGTAATTAAAATGTAATTAGTTTGCACTGTTCCTTCAGCTATTGCAGCATAACCTTTATATTCACCAAGACTATGGTTAGATAAAATACTAATAAAATCCTTCTTAGTAAACTTTGTTTTTGTTGCCATAAAATAATTCTACATTACAACACACTCAAATACCTCTCTCCTCTGTCGGCAAATATGGTTAAAAATTTCTTTCTACCCTCAACAGCCCCAGATACTTTTTTTATCGCGGCAATATTTGCCCCACTACTAATTCCCACCAACAAGCCGTATTTTTTAGCTATTTTTCTTGTTTCATTAACTGCCTCACTGGTTGAAACAGAAACCACCTGGTCTATATACCTCATATCAACCAAGCTCGGAATAAAACCTTCACCAATGCCTTGAATACCGTGATGACCAGCCCTACCACCAGCAATCACCGCCGATTCACGGGGTTCAACAGCAACCACCTTTATACTTGGGAACTTTCTTTTCAATACCTTCGCTATTCCAAGCAACGTGCCCCCGGTACCAATTCCGTGTACCAAGTAATCTACTCTGCCATCTATCTGCCTTAATAGTTCTCTAGCAATCCCCTGAATGTGAGCTGTAACATTATCTGCGTTAACAAACTGGTCCGGTACCCATGAATTTTTTATCTTTCTAGCTAGTAAATCTCTTCTTCTAATTGCGCCTTGGGGCCCGTCGTTTTTCTTGGTTAAAACTACTCTGGCGCCATATAGCTTTAACATTTTCATTCTTTCTATACTCATGTCTTCTGGCATAACGGCAATAAATTTGTAATCCAGCACCGCTGAAAGAGCTGCTAAAGCAATACCTGTATTCCCCGTTGTTGCTTCAATTATTACAGAACCCTTCTTCAGTACTCCCCCTTTTATTGCTTGTTGCACCATATACATAGCCATTCTGTCTTTAATACTTCCTGTTAAGTTGTAGCTTTCCAGTTTGGCTATTACCATCTGGTTTTTAATATCAAGCCTAACTATAGGGGTGTTCCTTATTAAATTCGATATTTTTCTAATTTGATTTTTCATTTTTAGTTAATTAATTTTTAATACATAAAAAAAGCCCCGTAAATTACGGGGCGGTAAATTTTGTTATATTGCGCTATCTACAACAGTTACACCTCCCCGTTATTTGGGGAGTACAAAAAAAACCACTGTTATAAAAGCCTGTATGTTTCATTATGTTGTTATTATATCAATAAATCCCTCTTATAAACAAATTTTTATATTTGTTACTTTACTTAGCAAACCTGTCCTCTGCCCTTTTCAGCAACTTAATAACTTCTCGATCACTAATTTGCCCAAAGTCTTCGTAATACAGTCCAATTGCTTTTAAAACTGAGGCTGCAAAATTACAGTAAAATTCATCTACTTTTTCTTTAATTTTTTTTGCCGTTTCCTTGGCGCATACCGGTACCGCTAATACAAGCCTTTCGGGCTTTAGTTTATTAACTGCCTCAACTGCAGCAAATGCTGTTACCCCTGTTGCCAAACCGTCATCTATAATTATTGCCGTCTTTCCTTTTAAATTTGGCAACTTTTTACCTTTTCTGTACTTATTTATTCTTCGCTTAAGTTCTCTCTCTTCTTCCATTTTTAACCTAGATAAACTGTTTTCCAAAATTTTTAACTGTTTTATTAATTCTTTATCAAGTACCACTGTGCTGTTTTCTGAAATTGCCCCAATTCCAAATTCAGGGTTATTGGGAGCGCCTATTTTTCTGGAAACCAATACTTCAAGGGGTAAATTCAAGCTTTTTGCAACTATATACGCAACCGGTACTCCACCCCTTGGTAGTGCCAAAACTAAAGAATTAGTAGATTTATATTTCTTCAAATTGCCTGCCAGGTATTTTCCTGCCTCAAACCTATCCGTATACTTCATATTTTTATAATTAGAATTATTATAGCAATTGAATAATTACTTTTTACTTGCACTCATAAGCTGAATAATCTATAATACATTTTGCTCTGGTTATTAGTGCGAGTAGGGCCCACCTCTTCCCATTCCGAACAGAGTCGTGAAACTACTCAGCGCCGACGATACTTAGACTTGTTCTAGGGACAATAGGTCATAGCCAGGGCATTTTTATTGCATATCATTAGTCAATAGTCATTATTCAATATCCATTAGTCAGAAGCCAGAAGACAATATCCAATATCCAGAAGTCATTAGACAGTATTCAATATGCAGTAGACAAAATACATTAATCAATAGTCACTATCCAGTATCCAAAATTTATTATCCAATAGAAAATATTCAGTATACAAAAGACGAAATTCATAAATCAGAAGATAAAAGACAAAATTCAATAGTCAATATAAACTCGAATATCGTATTTAAACTCTTCTACTGTCATTCTGAACGCATGTGAAGAATTTCATGAAATGTTTCCCTCCGATTTGGAGGACAGGCACTCGCGTTCAACATGACATATTAATAATCTATCAACTACGGATTATGCCCCTGTACCAGAGAAAAGCACGGTACGGGGTTAAAATATTATGGATTATGGATTATGGATTATGAATTATTAGTATAGTTTTATTATTTAATATTAATTATTTGAGATTGTTTCGAATTTCGATATTCGGATTTCGAATTTATCTTCTACTTTACCTCATCAACCACAACCGGTACAATTTCAGGGCTTCTTTCAAGACGAGCACTAACAAATCCGGCTAATTGGCTTGCTAACTGCTCCTCCAATGCCTTTCTGTTCCTATTTTTCTTGATTATACTTCTTGCCAACTTTTCAATTTCAGTAAACAATTCTTTTTCGTAAAACACAAAACCACGAGATATAAGTTCAACCTTACCCTTCTTTACTACCACAACCAATACCCCTTCCTTCCCCAAGCTTTCTCTTTCATTCAAAATAGTTTGGCCAACGTCACCAATCGAACGGCCGTCAACCAACATTTCTTTTAATGGAATCGGTTCATCCATATAAATATTTCCTTTTTCAACCACCAGCGGTTCGCCATCATGAAACCTAAAAACCTGATCTTCCCTATACCCTAGTTCACCCATCACATCCGCATAAGCTCTGGCGTGCTTTACCGTAGTTCCGATTGGTACCAAATAGCTTGGTCGCACTAGTCTGGCAAGTAACTTATGGTCGCCCTGCGAGCCATGGCCAGAAGCATGAAGCTGGTCACGAATTGCCGTATAAATAACTTCAGCACCCCGTTCAATCAAATTTTCAATCACTTCTTGCACATGCTCTTCATTGCCGGGAATCGGGTCCGAAGAAAACAAGATTCTATCGTTCTTCTGTACTTTAATAGTTCTATGCTTACCGCTCGCAATTCGGTCAAGTGCCGAATTGTACTCACCCTGCGATCCGGTTAAAATAATACAAGTATTCTTTGGGTTTAATCTGTTTATAGCTTTGTCATCAACCACATGCTCTCGGTTAAGCTTTACATAGCCTTCGCTCAATGCTATTTCCATGTTTCTTTTCATGCTTCGCCCGGCAAAAATAACCTTTCGATTAAATTTCATTGCCGCCTCAATGGCTTGTTTGATTCTGGAAATATTCGAAGCAAATGTTGTTACAAAAAATCTACCCTTAGTTTTCCTCATTTCTTCTTCAAAAGTGTTACCAACAATCCGCTCCGAAAGAGTAAATCCTTCTTTTTCAGACCCAAGCGCGTCCGAAAGCATAACTTTAACACCAGTGTCTCCGGCGGCAACAATTTCTGAAAAGTCCGGCGGGTTACCGTAAACCGGAGTTAGGTCGAATTTGTAGTCCGATCCGTGATAAATATTTCCAACAGGTGTTTTTAAAAATATGTGTGTCGTGTCTGGTATTGAATGAGTCATGTGAATATACCTGGCTTTAATATTCCCAAATTGGTAATCATGATGAAATTTAATGATATCTACCCTTGCCTTAGCTATTTCCAGCTCTTTTAGTTTTTCCTTAATCAGTAACGCCGCCAATTTGGGGGCATAAACCGGGGGAAAGTTTAAAAGAGGTAAAATATAGGGTACGGCACCAATATGGTCGTCATGCCCATGGCTTATCAATAATGCTCTAATCAAGTGAAGCTTATCGTTCAAGTAACTAACGTCGGGAATAACAAAGTCAACCCCAAGATTTTGCAAATGAGACAAAAACCCCACGCCACAGTCTATAAGAACAATATCTTTTATTTCGTCATTTTCCCAATATTCGTAAACATAAAGATTTTTAGTAACGTTAGACTGGCCTCCTAATGGTATAATTCTTAATTTCATTATTTCATTATAAACTAATATCTGTTTTTATTTTTTGGGCATTAATTTGTGTACTTTGCGTAGCATCTTATCCAAGTCACCAGTAACTATTCTATCTAAATTATGGAAACTCTTTTTAATCCGGTGATCTGTTACCCTATTTTGTGGGTAATTATATGTCCTAATTTTTTCGGAACGTTCACCATGACCTGCGTTTTCTGAAAATGAAGAAATTAGCCCTTTCCTACTGTCTTCTGCTAGCCTTTCCAGCTTACCGGTTAATAAAGATAAAGCAATTTCTTTGTTTTGTATCTGAGTCCGCTCCTGAGAACAAGTAACTACGATTCCAGAAGGCCTATGAGTTAACCGAACGGCAGTTGAAACTTTATTCACATTCTGCCCACCATGACCGCCACTTCTGTAAAACTGCCATTCCAAGTCTGAAGGATTAACATTAACGTTAGTCTCGCCTACTTCCGGTGTGACAAGTACGGTTGAAGCTGATGTATGAATTCTGCCATATCTTTCCGTTTCCGGAATCCTTTGAACCCGATGCACCCCTACCTCATACCTTAGCTTTTCATAACAACCTTCTCCTTTTACTCTAATTAAGTAGTCAGATATGGTTTTCACTTTCCAACCTATTTTTTCTGCGTAACGTGTATACATTTTAATTAAGTCCGAAGCCCAAATCTTTGCCTCGTCGCCACCAACACCTTGTACAACTTCAATTAAACAAATATTACTATTCATAAGTTAAATTTTACCACGTTTACAAAACTTAGGCAGAAGCCAAAAGATCTTTCAGAGTTTTCTGAGGCGCCTGGTTTTTTGCTCTTTTTTCTTTACTCATCGCTCTTTGCGAAGAATATTTTTTCGCAATTTTTCGTTTTTCCAAAAATTTTTCTACCTGACCTTGGGTATCAACAAATCTCTCTTCTCCTGTAAACAATGGATGGCACTTATAACAAATTTCAACAGTAATCTGGGGTTTTACCGAACCAACTTTAAAAATATTACCACAAGCACAGCTAACAGTAGCTTGGTCATAATATTTTGGGTGTATACTTTTTTTCATAAGTTATCATTATACAAAACTATTCCGGATAAATAAAGTCTGAAACAGAATTTACTCAAACTCACCCAGCTTCACTTCAACATCAAAACTCTTACCATTTCGCCATACACTCAATTCAAGGCGCTCACCAACGCTTTTTTCCCTTATTATTCCGCTTAAATCATTATCTTCGTTTATTTGCTCACCATCTATACTTTGAATAATGTCTCCTTTTTGTAAGCCTGCCGTGTCGGCCCCAGTCCCGCTTATAACTTCAATTATATGTGCCCCTTCAACTATCTCGTTTGCAACAGCCGCTTCTTTGTTAATTACGTTGTACCTAATTCCCAAGTATGGTCTGCTAATTTTCCCACCCGAACTTTTATAGTTATTAATTAAATTTTTAACAACATTTGAAGGAATTGCAAAACCAATATTTTCACCACTTTGCGAAACCGCTGTATTAATTCCTATCACTTCGCCAGCTGAATTTAAAAGCGGCCCACCCGAGTTACCCGGATTAATAGCCGCATCGGTCTGAATAACGTTATCTAATCGCTCAACATAGTTTTCAAATGGCGAACCGGCAGTAATTCCACGTCCTAGTCCCGAAATAACTCCTGTTGTAACCGTATTTCTAAACTCTCCTAACGGAGTTCCAATTGCAATTGCAAGTTGCCCTAACTTTAAACTATCCGAATCCCCTAATTCTAGCGGTTTAATTCCGGTTTTTTCCACTTCAATTATCGCCAAATCGTTTAATGGGTCCCTTAATATTTTCTTTGCTAAATACTCCTTACCATCATTTGTAATGATACTGTATTCCGCGTCAGTATCTGCAACCACATGGCGGTTCGTTACCACAATTTCATCTGATTCAACCAGAAGTCCGCTACCAATATTTTGTTCTATCGTTTCTTCTTCACCGGGTTGAACATTAAAAGGTGCAAATGGATTAAATGGATCAAACTGAACTATGTCTTCGCTTGCTGTTGTTTTTTGAATATTAATTGTTACAACAGATGAAAGCGAATTTTCAACTACACTAACAACTACCGACTCTTCACTGTCAAATTCTATATTGTTTCTAGGGCTATCTTGACTACCTGGGGGTTGTAAATATTCGTTTAACGGATCTACCTTAAATAATCCAGACGAAACACCCAGTATTAATATTAGAACAATAACAACAAGTAACGTTACTGTTTTTTTCATAGTTTTATTTTAATATTTCCGAAATAGCCTTCTGCATTTGTTTGTCGGTTTCATCTGTTAGGGTATTACCTTCTTTCACTTCATTATCTACTTCAAATGTAGGTTTAATACCCTTAGAATTAATCCAATCACCACCCGGTAATATCCATTTTGCTACTGTTACATGCAATCCGGTACCATTTTCCAAATTGAGTGCTTCCTGAACCGAACCCTTGCCAAATGTTTTTTTACCAACCAATTTTGCCCTATCATGATCATTCATGGCTCCGGCAAAAATTTCCGATGCCGAAGCCGAACCTTCATTGATTAACACAACTAAGGGTATATCTTTTAAGTACCCTTCTCTTTCAACCAAATAATCTTTCCCGTTACCACCGGCATATTGCTGTTTAACCACCAACTTTCCCACATCTAAAAATTCTGAAGCTAAATATACCGAACCATCCAAGTAGCCTCCCGGGTTATTGCGCATATCAACAACCAAACCACTAATCGTTTTCTTATTCCACTTCTGGCTTACATCGTAGACTGCCTTATCCCATTCTTCGTTTGTTGTGTCACCAAATTGCGAAACTTTAATAAAGGCAACTGTTTTACAATCCTTGCTGCAACCATTCTGTTTTTTATATGAAAGCTCTACTGATTCCATTTTTATTTTTTGCCTGACAATTTCAATTTGTATTGGTTCTTTTTCCGATTTTCTGGCAATCCCCAATGTAACTTTAGTATTTTCCTTACCCCGTATATTGTTGACCGCTTCGGTAAGAGTCCAACCCTTGGTAGATTTATTGTCTACCATAATTATAATGTCTCCATTTCTTAATCCCGCCTCTTCAGCCGGTGAATTCTTCAACGGCGCCACAACTATAATACTGTTGTCTTTCATTCCTAATTGAGCGCCAATTCCTTCATATTTACCCCCCAGGTCATCCTTAGATTCCTGGTTTTCTTTTGGAGTTAAGAAAAAAGTATATGGATCTTCAAGTGAAGCAACCATTCCCTTAATGGCTCCATAAACCATCTTTTCGTTTTCCAACTTGTCTTGTTCGGCATATTTAGATTGCAAAGTTGCCCATACTTCCCAAAACAGTGACAAGTCTGTAGTTTTTTCAACTTCCAAGGGTGACGTTTTTGGCTGAAACACTTTATTGGTTGTGTTTGTTTCTCTACTTTTCTTGGTTTCGGATTGGTATTCACCAAGCCGATAACCGGAAACAAATATAAAAAATACTACTGCCAAAGCTAAAACACCGTTTGAGAAACGGTTTAGTCTTCTGTCTCTTTCTTTATCATTAACTTCCTCAGCCGAGTTTACAACTTTTTCTGCTTTTTCAGTATCAACTATTGTTGTCATTTATGGATTATAAAAGTATATAGTTTTACTATTCAGAAAGTAAATAGCTTTTTTCCATTTGTCTTTAACTATTTGCTTAAAATCTGGCTTTTCCTTTAATAATGCCAAACTCAGTTCACTGTGATAGTAACTACTTTCGCTGGAAACGATTGCGATTGGTCCTAAAGCCCATATTTTAGCCAAATCCATCCCTTTTTTAAGTGATGTAACAACAACTTTGTTTTCAACGTTCTCCGGTAAAATTTCTGATTCTTTTTCAATATAGCTACACTCGCCTCCGAATGTTTTTTCCATTGAAAATTCTAGAATTGTTTGCAATCCTTTATTAACTTCAAATATATAATTTCCGTCACTCTTATCAATAAACTTCGCCTCTAAATTAAAAGGAACATCCACTTCTTCCTCAATTGCAATTTTTAAAGTTCCGTCTGTATGATCTATGCTTCTTACTTCGCATTTACTTGGTGCTTTAACAGTTTTGCTGTTTATTAAGCCCTTCTTTTTAGCCAATACTTTACCCTTTTCTACAATTTCGCCTAAAGACACAGACACGTATTTGAATACCTCATGTGCTTGTATACTTAGCTCTTCTGCTAAATCTATAGTTTTTTCTTCAAAGCTCTTCTCTTTTAAACTTTTCTTACCCCAGTCAATTTTTTGGCCGCTTTTTAATTTACTGGCAATGGGTAATAAATCTACTGGTATTTTTATTTTAAAAGCCATAAATTTCATTATATATAAATTGGGGGTTAAAAAGCAAAAATAAGTATATTGCTAAATTGTTAAATGATTAAATTGCTAAAAGAAAGAGTTAGGATTTAGGAGTTAGGAGATAAGATTTACAGGTTGCTAGTTACTGGTTACGGGTTATGAGGTAATAACAAGAGAAATAAATCCGAAATCCGAATATCTAAATTCTAATAAAAACAGGAATATATGAATTTATGAATTTGGGAACATAGAAATAAGGGAATAAATTCCAATAACCAAATTCCAAGCACTCCAAACAAATCACAAATTACAAAATCCAAATTTTGAATTTCAAATTTCTAATTTTGAATAAATTTAGAAGCTTGAAATAAGAAACAAAGCTAGGAATGCAGGAATAAGCTTAATTTTCAATTACCAATAACTTATTATCAAACAAGTCCGAAAGACGACTGAAGGATCTCTTGACAATGTATTCAGAGTTAATATACATTTATTTTGGTTTTTCTTGCATGAACTGACAATTAAAACAGTATTAAATCTATGATAATAAAATTTTTTGGCGCTTAAATATATTTCGTTTTCAACGTATTTGCCAATGTTTTTATGTAGTCAGACTATAATAAATTATTTTTATTAAGACTATATTAAACCCTAAATTTTTACCAACAATAAATGTGTATTAACTTTGAGTTCCAAATTAATATTAGCTATAAATTTATTTATTCATCAATGAAGTAGTGAAAGAATCGTATTAATATTAATTTTTGGTGTTTGTTTTAGATTTTGAACATTGAATATTTGATATTGCTTGCCCCTCGAAGCCTTGGCGAAGTGGGGTTTCGAAATTCGGATTTCGATATTCGAGTTTATATTGACTATTGAATTTTGTCTATTGGATATTGTCTTCTGAATAATGACTAATGGCTATAAACCTAGAATACAAATCTACCCTTTTTATATATCACTTTTTTACTGCCGTCTTTTAACTCTGCCTCAACTACTCTGTCTGTTATTGCAATAATATCGGTGTGCTCCACCGAATCATTAAAGCCCAATTCTTTCCATACTGCTTTACTAACGTCACTTGCGTCGCCATCATAGGCGTCGTGATACGACGAACCCAAAGCCACATGGGTATTGCCATACTTACCACCAAAATTCTCGTCATATAAAGTGTTCGCCATAAATTTATCTATTTTAGAAAAGCGGGTATCGGTTAGCGAAAATTCGCCCAGCTTGTTGGCATTTTTTTGTTTTACCAGCTCCTCTAAAAGCTTCTGATTTTTCGCCGCTTTAATTTCTTGTACTCTGCCATTTTTAAAGCTTAAATAAATGTCTTTAATAATATTTCCATAACGGTAAAGCGGAAAATCAAAATAAATGTAGCCGTTTACATTTCGCCAGTCCGGGCTGGTAAATATTTCAAAACTGGGTATGTTTCTTCCCGATCCACCAACCCAATTTCTTTTTTCTCCTAATCCTATATTCAAATTTGTATTTTTTGCTTTTATGTTCAAATTTTTTATTGGTAGTTTATTAAGCGTAGTTCTGATTTTCTCTATTTCTTCAAACACTTGTTGCCATTTTAATAATGGCTCTGCCTCTTTTAAAAAACATGCTTTTTCAATTTGAGCGGCAAACTCCTTAACAGTAAGCAATGCCTCTTTTGCCATTCCCCTAGTTGGGTACAAAGCCAAAGTCCAGGTTAACTTGCCCTTATCTTCTTTTTGCTGAAGCCATTTCCTGTACAGCTTATTGTTTTCATTTGCAATCATTAGCTTTTCTGGATTAACATTTTTTAGATAGAAAGGGTCCTCGGGTGCCAGTAAGTAAATTCTGTGGTCAATGGTGTCTACTAAGCTTTTTGTGTATTTCTTGGGGAAAAATCTTAACTGCTCAGGACTAGCTTGTTCAAAAAATATTTTTGAAAAGCTTTGCTCCGCTATCTTCAATATCGGGTTAGCTCCATTTTTTAATATTTCTTTATAAACTTCCCTTGCCAAAGGTATGGCCGGTAAATCAAACTGTAAGTATACAACTTCACCCGACCGTACACCCTTGCCCGAATTTAGGGCGAAATTAACAAGTACACTGGAATAGTTTTTTAAGATTTCTACACTACTGAATTCACCCTTCATTTTTATTGCGGATCCAAGCATAAATATTCAACAACCGAAGAATTATTACCCAGTGTTCTAATAATCGCTATTATTCTTTGTCCTATCTGTAACTTTGAGAAGCCATATTTAGTGGTTTCGCCGGTCTTGGTATCAAAGTAGTTTTGTATCGAAGCGGTTTGTATTTCAATAGATGTAACTGTTTTGTCAAAATTCATAACCGAAACCTGATAGTTTTCTTCATCTAAATTCGAAACTTTTCCAACAACAAGGCTCTCGGTTGGTTCAAGGTATACTGTGTAGCTTTTTTCTTCGCTCCCTATTTTACTGATAAATGCAGTTACCTGTAGACCTTTAGTTACGTCATCAATTTCTACTTTGGTTAGTTCACCATTTCTGCTAACTTCATAAATATCTGTTATTTCAGATTCCAAAACTATTTTATGAACAGTTTTCCCTTCTTCAATAAGCAATTCTTTATCGTTAATAGATTTTACCGAACCATTTATTGCTGTTTCAGGGCTTTCCCTTAATTCAATAACCTTACTTTCCAACTTGTCTTTTAAAAGATCTGCTTCACTTGAAGATTCCTTTTCACTTTCAGTTGTAAAACTTTTAGTATCGGAATTTTTCTTGTAAAAATAGATTTTCAACAGCTTCAGTCTTTCGTTATCATTACTATACTCAAGAAGGGCTATTTCATTCAAACCCGGTTTAAGTTTTAGTTTTTCTAAAAATTTATTATTTTTAATTGAAATGTTAGAAATATTATTCAAACTAGCAGCAAATATTAAACTATCTTTACCGGCTTTCCCGGATATATTTAAAGTATCTGAATTTACAACAGAACCACTTTCAGGCAGCGAACTGTAAGTAGCTAATTGTGAACCCTTAGTTGTTATTTGCGGAGTTATTTGTACCGACCCAACTGTTAATGCCGTTGAGTTATTTTTTGGTTTAGAATTACTTAAATATATAGCACCCAAAACACCAAACAGAACACCAATAAACACCGCTACTACAACTTCTTTATTCATTTCATTAATTATATCACATAAAATTTCTTTACCTTACCAGTGTTTTTAGTTTGGTAATCTGGTCAATATTTTCGGCACTATAGATTGTTTCAAAGCCTAAGCGCTTTGCTTCCTTAGCAATCTGCTTATGTGCCTGTGTAGGTCTTACGTTGCCCAGAAGCCCTACTTCACCAATGAATAAAGATTTCTTATTAAACTCCTTACCAACTAAACTGGAATAAACAGAAGCAGCAACAGCCAAGTCGGCAAGCGGATCATTTATCTTCAAACCCCCGGTTACATTTACATAGATATCGTATTTATCTGTTTGCAATTTTAGGTATTTTTTAAGTATAGCCAAAATCAGCTCTAGTCTTTTGGCGTCTATTCCCTTTGCCACTCTTTTGGGAAACGCCAAACTTGAAGATACAGCTAACGATTCAATTGTTGCAAATACTATACGCATCCCTTTCTTTACCCCAACCGCTGTTTTACCCAAATTAGCTTCATTCCAATCAAGAAAAAAGTGACTTGGGTTTTTTACTTCCTTCAAACCCATGTTTTCCATTTCAAAAAAACCAACTTCCTCAACCGAACCATATCTATTTTTGAAAGACCTTAACATTCGTAAGTTACTGTTTTTTTCACCCTCTAAAAAAAGCACACAGTCTACCATATGCTCTAAAAACTTTGGTCCGGCTATTTCACCCCCCTTTGTAATGTGACCAACAACAACAGAAACTACTCTGTTTTGTTTTGAAAATTCCATAATCTTAACCAATACCTCCTTAGCCTGAGAAACAGAACCGGCAATCCCGTCACTCGTTTCTGAATATAACCCCTGAAGCGAATCAAATATTAATATTTTTACCTGTCCTGATTTAATTACGGCTTTCAAACCATTAAGCAACGATTCAATATTCCTTTCGCTAGAAAAATAAATTGAGTCAGAATCTACATTAAGTCTTTCTGCTCTTTTTTTTATTTGCCTTGGTTCTTCTTCAGTAGATATATAGGCAGCTTTTATAGTTTTAAGTGTACTGCTGCCCAGTAGTGATAATAGTAGTGTTGACTTACCCACTCCGGGTTCACCAGATAGTAGCACCACTTCATCGTTTACAAAGCCGCCACCAAGCACTCGATCAACTTCATAAAACCCAGATTCTATCTTGGTATTTAAATAGTCTTTACTCGATAAACTAGACAGCTTTGCAAAACCTGCCTCTACTTTATATATACTT
This sequence comes from uncultured Gammaproteobacteria bacterium, assembly GCA_964414145.1. Classification (GTDB taxonomy): domain Bacteria; phylum Patescibacteriota; class Microgenomatia; order UBA1406; family UBA1406; genus UBA1406. Next base: position 71,911 of record CAYPVH010000003.1, on the reverse strand, counting down.
TCTCCGGTTGTTGATGTTTGCTTTTTTTCTTTAAACACAGCTAAAGTATCCCATTCATTACAATCGGGGCACCTACCAAACCAACTGGAAAAAGCCGAACCACAATTAGCGCAAACATAAGAAACCTTTACCTTCACCATTATAGTAGTATACTAACAAATTTATTTAATTCACCGAATAAACAAAGGCCTTAAGTAAGTCGCTCGTAGTTATAATGTTTTCTGGTCTGAACTTGTCTTTCATCACTACCACACTACCGATCTCTTTTTCTAATATTAATTCTATTACCTGGTTTAAAGTTGTGTTTAAGCTAACCTGTGTTGTTAACCTTTTAACATATGAATCAAGCCGATAATTTTCATATTTTGTATAATCCTCACCTCCCCTGTCCCAAAACCCTTTCCTTTTTTTAGACACCTGCAGCAAAGGTAAAAGATCAAAAAAAGTTATAATACCGCGCAATTTATTGTTATTGTCAACCACAATCAGTTTTGAAAGCTTGGTATTATAAAAAAAACGGATTGCTTCACTAAAACTACTGCTTATATTAATTGTTTGTAAATAGTTCTTTTGTTCTATAAATTCTGCTGCTTGTACGTTATTAAAAACTCCCTCATTCAAGGCTTTGCGTAATAATCTTCTCGCAGTAACCAAACCCAACATGGTATTCTTTTCATCAACAACCGGTAAGTAGTGAATTTTTGTTTCCAGCATTAGCTGCGCTACCTTAGTTAAAGATGTTTCGATTCTTATTTTTGGCGGTGAATATAAACAATTTTTTAGCTTGGTTTGCGAAGGGTAGGTTCTTTTAATAAGCGTGTAATATGGGCTAACTATACCTAAAAGCTTATTATTATCAATAACAGACACAGAATCGTGACTGCTTTTAAATTTTGATACTGTTTCTGCAATCGAATTATTAGAATTTAAAACCGAAATACCTGTATTTTTAAGAATGTCTCTTGCTTTATACTTGTTATTATGATTCATAAATCACAAATGGTAAGAGAGCTAAAACCCTGGCTTTCTTTATTTCACGGGCCAGCTTTCTTTGGTGCTGAGCACAAAGATTACTCCGTTCTCTGGAAACAATCTTGCCTCGTTGAGTAAGAAATTTCTTTAACTGTTCTGCTTCTAAATAACTTGGCAATCTGTTTTCTTGGCAATATATACATTTTTTTTTCATATTTGGTTTAGAATGGAATTTCATCGTCCGAAATTTCTTCAGATACTTCATCATTGTCTAATTGTGTGTCTTCAACTTTCTCTTTGGTTACACTTTTACTTTTTTTAGCTTCTGGTTTGGCTTCTGCTGAATCGGCTTCTTCTGCATAACTATCATCTTTAGCCGTAAAACCCTTGGGAGACAAAATAATCATATTATTCATTACAACCTCAGTAATATTTTTTTGCTGACCGTCTTTTCCCTCAAAGCTTCTGTAAACAATTCGACCTTCAACAAATACTTTAGTACCCTTTTTAAGTAATTGACCACATAGTTCGGCTAATTTACTCCAAGCAACAAGGCGATGATATTGAACATCTTCTTTTTTCTCTCCGTTTGCAGTTACCCAATCCCTGTTTGTAGCCAAACCAAATTGGCAAACTGCTGTTCCTTGCGGGGTATATCTTAATTCCGGATCCCTAGTTAAATTCCCGATTAATAACACTTGATTTAATGATCTTGAAGCCATTTTACTCTTTTTTTGTATCAACTTTTAATAACATATATCTTAATAAATCTGTTTCAAAATTAAGCAATCTTTTCATTTCTTTAATGCTGCTCACGGGTATATCTAATTTCCAAATCAAATAGTGACCCAAGGTGTTTTGTTTTATAGGGTAGCTGAGTTTTCTTACTCCCCAATCAACTTCAGATTCAATTACGGCTTTCAAATCAGAAACAACTTTTTTAACTTTAGCTGTTAGTTTTTGATTGTTTTCTTTTTGAAGATTACCCGGTAAAACCACAACTAGTTCATATTTACTCATATTCAATGAAGTTTAACATAAGCAATTTTAATTTTCAATTTCATTATTCTACCTGAACGAACTTTCCACAAAAAAGAAAAGTAGGTAAAAACCAAGTAGTAAAAAAGCTTCCCACTTTTCAAATTTTCTTTTACTAAGCGAAAATACGATAAACAATGTAAATATTCCCAGAAGTCCAAGTAACGAAACCAAATATTCCGGAAATATAGAAAACCTGTAGGGAAGAATAACGCTTCCTAAACCTATCACCAAATTAGCATTAGCTACCAAAGAACCGAATATATCCCCGTAAAGCACGTCGACTTCTTTTTTCTTTAACGAAGCCAGGGCTACAAACAGTTCGGGCAAACTGGTTCCGGGGGCAATAATAAAAACAGCAACCAAAAATGGTCTGACCGAAAGAGTAGTAGAAATATATGTTGCCGACTTAATCAGTATGTGCGACGATACTAAAAGAACAAAAACAGACCCTAAAGCCATTAAAACTGCGTTTCTTATTTTTTTTCTGTGAAGTGACTTTTCCAGTTTGTGTAAGAATACTTCTAAACCTTGGTGTTTCTTGCTTGGGCTTTTATTTAAAATATAAACCAAATAGACCAAAAAAAGAGCAATTAAAAATAAACCGTCTATTCGAGATAAGCTGCCGTCAATTGCCAATAAAAAAGGAAAAAGAGACGAAGTAAGTAACAACAAGGTGGTTTTAATAGAAAAGTTTTCTTTTTTAACATTAAAAATATAAGGTGACAAGATTACCGCCAAAGCGAAGACTAACCCAATATTAGCAATGTTTGAACCGATAGCATTTCCAAAAGCAATATTGGGGCTATCTTCCAAAGAGGCTGTTATAGATACAAAAAGTTCCGGTATCGATGTTGCAATGCCGGTAAAAATACTGGCTAAAAAAAATTTACTTATAAGCCCATCGGCAGATATTGCTTTAATAGCATTAATCAACCAATTAGAAGCCCTATACATTAAAAAACATAAGCCCAATATAAGAAATAAGTTAAAAATCAACAGCATACCTTAATCCTAGAAGTTTCAGAAATTTTTTGCAAGGCAAATAAACAATCAAAATATATTTTTTATTTTTCTCTCAACGTCGGTCGGAAAAAACCAAAGCTGTTTATTGGTTATTGTTTCATTTGTTCTGTGTTTATTTATCAATATCAGTTGTATTCTTTTGGCAAGCACTTCAAGAACATCAAATATAAATATCGGAATATTATTATTTGTTTCCTTCTTAACTTTCGCCGAAAGATCATTCCCAATCCTAAATTCGGTTTTACAATTTGGAAAATATTTTTTAACCCAACTGTTTTCTTGAATAAACCTTTCCCAAGTATTTTTTCGGTTTATTAACGGGTAGAGTTGTAACACCTCATGTGCCGTAAAATAACTTTGTTTCTTCTTGGGTACAGTTAAACTTGATTCATCAAAAAACAAGTTAAGGCAAAGCTTATCGGGTGCCTGCGCTACTCCCCTACTTCTTCTAATTCCAAAAATCTTTGTGAGCAGGGTTATAAATAACCTTGCCAAAAATAACCTGTTTTTAAAAGATATTACAAATAGATCAATGTCGTGCCACTTTTCTGCATTACCCATAGCCAAACTCCCCGAAACGCCAATAAATTGTATAAACGGGATTCTGTTTAAAAGAGGTTTGTAACCTTTTAACAACTGCCATTTTCCAGCGCTGATTTTTTGTTTTTCAATCGATTTTTTTATTAGTTCTTTGTTTACCGGTAAAACCAATCGATTGTTTTTCGTATACGCTTCCTTTTTTTCGACTAGTTTCTCAATGATTATCTTAAATTTCCTAAATTCAATTTGAACAGGTAAGAATTGCCAGACTTCTTCTAAGGTTGGTGCATAAAAAAAATTCTTAAAGTATTTAAGTGTTTGTTTAATTTCCGTATTAATTCCTGCCTTACTTTGTTTTTGGTATTTGGGGATAAATGTAGAACTCATCTTTATTGTCTTCAACTATAAAACCCATGCTTTCAATTTCTTCCCTTATTAAGTCTGCTTCTTTAAAGTTGTTGCCTTTTCGCATGTCTTGCCTTTTTTTGGCAAGTTTAATCACACCGGGTGGTACTTCAAAATTAAGCATTTCCGATAAATTTAGAGCAAAAACCGAATCAAATAAAAGCACTGTTTTAATAATGTCTGCAGCATTTATATCTGTGTCTAGTAAGTTGTGCATTACTGCCAAGGCTTTGGGTGTGTTAAAATCGTCGCAAAGCGCTTCTTTAAACAATTTTTCATTATCATTTACAATAATTCCTTGATTAGTATTTGTGAAGGATTTTAGTTTCTGTAGTTTTTGAACAATATTAAGCCTAGCAGTTCTTGCTGCACTTAGGGAGTTGAAAGTAAAATTTTGAATAGAGCGGTAATGGGCTTGCAAAAATAAGTAACGCAGGTCAAGCGGGTCAAAACCCCGGTCTACTATTTCAGCTAATGAATAACTGGTGCCTTCCGACTTGGCCATTTTTTTGCCATCAACCAGCAAGTGTTCGTTGTGCAACCAATAGTTGGCAAGCGGGGCTTGGTTTACAGCAACAGATTGCGCTATTTCATTAGGGTGATGAATGCTAATGTGTTCTACCCCACCCATGTGAATATCTAAGGTTTTCCCCAGTAATTTTTTAGTCATTGCCGAACACTCAATGTGCCAGCCGGGAAAGCCCTCGCCTTTTTTAACCAACATAGACTTAAATGGTGAGTTCCAGGTTTGTAAAGCATTTTTATGTACTCCGGCTTTAAAAAACCATAGTACAAAGTCTGCCGGGTTCTTTTTTTGGCTATCTGTAACTTGGCCCACCCCTGCCCCTTCAATTTCCTCGTCTATTTTTTTCCCGGAAAGTTTACCGTAATCGACAAATTTCGAAACATCATAGTAAACTGCCAGGTCGGTAGTATATGCCATACCTTTTTTAAGTAATTCAGCTATCATAGCTTGCATTTCCTTGATGTACTCGGTTGCCCTGGGTTTGTGGGTTGGTTCTTTTAAGTTAAGGGCTTGGGTATCTTTCTCAAAAATAGTTATGTACTTGTTGGCAATTTGGTGCGGAGTTAAATTTTCTCGTTTCGCCCCTTTAATCATTCTGTCTTCACCAATATCGGCGTTCCCTATATTATCTCCACTCAGGTGGCCAACATCGGTATAATTTCGTACGTGTTTTACACTAAAACCCAAGTATTCCAGTGTTCTTACCACTAAGTCACCCATTGCCATTCCCCGCAGGTTACCTATGTGCTGAGTCCAATAAACTGTTGGGCCACAGTGATAAAATAAAACTTCGTTCTTCTTTTTAGTTATTAAGTTTTCTTTTTTTCTTGAGTAGGTGTTGTAAAGTTTCATATGGCTAAATTATATCTAAATTGATATTTAATAAAACCTAGTTTTACTTCTTTCCCATCCCGGCTTTGTTTTCCATGGTTTTCATTGGCATGGTGGCTTTTTTCTTCTTACCACCACGCCAGTCACCTCTTGCACGTTTTGAAGAAATTGTTGGCAAACCAAGCTGTGGCAGTTGTTGTTCGTTCTTCTGTTTTTCTTCTTCTCTTTCTTGCCAAAGCGTGTCGTATATTTTTTCTTGCTTATCTTTTTCCTGCTGCTCTTTAGCTAATTGCTGACCATATTCAGATGTTGCCGAAGCTTTTTCAAACTTAGAATGCTGTGCGTTTTCAATGCGGCGAAGAACTGCTTTTTTTTGTTCCTCGTCACTTTTACCAAACATTTCTGCCGTGTTTAGTCCTGTATGGGCCCCGGTGGTTTGGCTAATTGGCGGTTTATTTTTATCTGAATTTTGGTCTTTTAACCACTCGTCTGCCCAGCTTTTTTGGTCTTTCTGGCCACTTCCACCACCGTTACTTTCGGAAACACTATTACTACCAACCGCTGCAGCCACTAACTCGACAGGTAACATAGTTACGTTTCTTGCTATTTCTTTGCCAACCTCGCCTACCTCTCTCATTGTTTCCATTCCAATTTCACGAAATAGTGAACCCAACTGTTTTTTTACTTTTTGTGAATTTGTGTTCCTTTTGAAGAATGCCATATTTTTTCTTATTGCCTTTTAAAATACCCTAATTATTCAATTCCCAGCTGTTCTTTAGCTTCACTGCTGATTCGTTCCATAGTCCAGGGTGGGTCAAAAGTTAAGCTTATATTAACTTGTTTTACCCCTTCAATTTCTTTTACTTTATTCTGAATGTCTTTTTGCATAATACCATAAAGCGGGCAACCAACAGTTGTTAATGTCATTGTAATTTTTACGTTGCCGTTTTTTTCAGAAACCTTATAAATAAGCCCCAAGTCAACCAGTGACACATTCAATTCCGGGTCTGGTATTTGCTTTAAGGTTTGCCAAACCAGGGTTTCAATTTTATTCATTAATTTTCATTTTACCTAATTCACCCCATAGGTGCTACCCTAATTTACCTTATCATTGTAAGCTAATTTTTACTATAATATACCTGTTATGTTAATCGATGAAGTAAAAGTAAAGGTTATTGCCGGCAAGGGTGGCGATGGCTTGGTTTCTTTCAGGCGAGAAAAATTTGTGCCAAAGGGTGGCCCCGATGGCGGCAATGGTGGCAAAGGTGGCGACGTGTATGTTAAAGGAGTAAACAATATTCGAGTATTACGGAAGTTTAGAGAAAGCCCCATAATTGAAGGCACACCCGGGGAGCCTGGGGGCAAAAACAAGCGTTCGGGCAAAAATTCTGCCGACACGGTAATTAGCGTTCCTTTAGGCACCAAAATTACTAATCTAACTGCCGGTGGGGTTTTTGAAATATTAAGTTTGGATGAAATTAAACGTTTAGCCAAAGGCGGTAAAGGAGGTAGGGGTAACTGGGAATTCCGCTCATCCACCAATCAAACCCCCAGGGAATTTGAAAAAGGCGTTAAAGGTGAAGTATTTGAATATTTATTCGAATTACAAATGATTGCAGACGTTGGCTTAATTGGTTTGCCAAACGCCGGCAAATCTACGCTTCTAAATACTCTTACCCATGCCCACGCTCAAGTAGCTAACTACCCCTTCACTACTCTTGAGCCAAATCTAGGCACGTTTGGCCCATATATTATTGCCGACATACCCGGCCTTATTGAAGGCGCCTCAACCGGTAAGGGTTTAGGCTCTCGCTTTTTACGCCATGTTGAACGAACTCGTCTACTGGTCCATTGCATTAGCTGCGAATCCACCAATCCACAAAAAGACTACAAAATAATCAAACAAGAATTAGAAAGCCATAACCCGGAAATATTAAAACGCCCCGAACTGATTATTTTTACCAAATATGATGTTTTGAGCGAAAAAGAATTAAAAGCCTTCAAAACCAAAGCCAAGAAAGTTACCCCCAATCCCCTATTTGTTTCTGTAATCGACGACGAGAGTATTAAAGTTCTTAACCAGAAGTTGCTCAATGTACTAAGTAGATAATTCATAAATAGAAAACCAACTTTCCTAAACCTTTTTTATAGGGCAAGAATATACATCATTATACTGAGACCAGTAACCATCTGGTAAAATTCCATAAAATTCACGCTTAAGCCCTATTAGCTCATCATACCTATGTCTATCTCTATCGCTTATATCTCTTTTAGGAAAACTTGCTCGGTAGTGTGCATTTAAAGCGTCATAAGTAGCCACATCGCTAATGTCAAGAATTTGATTTTCTTCAAAATATGTTTGATGAGGACTATAAAAATTCATAATTCTTAAATTAGCCGGGGCAACCAAAGTACTACCCGTGTTTGAAATTGCATAAGGATTTAAAACTCCATAAAGCTTAACACCGTTTTGCAATATAAATCGACTAGGCTCCGGTACAACGCTTATAACTGTTTTTTTATTTTTATAGTCATAATTAGTTGCTAAATTTAGCTGACGTAACATAGATACAGTCATTTTTTCTACCACTGTACGTTCTCCATTCATAAGCCAAGCCACTACTAAAGGGGATAATAAAAATAATCCTCCAATACAAAGCCTAATAAATTCAGCCCTTGTCATTGGCTGATTTTCAAACCCAGGCTGCAAAATATCTCTAATACTTTTTATTTCATGACCCATTTATTGAATTATATCGTAGTTATTTGCCTAAGAATAAGTTATTGGTAATTCAATTTTGTCATCCTTGAGAGAGACCGCCTACGGCGGACGACCGAAGGATCTTAAATATATAGTTATATTATTTATGTAGGACTAGAATATTCAGACAAGTACCTTATCATTAGCAACTGAGGGATATTTAATTGTTTGTACAACTATTTCGTCAGATAATACCTTTTTAACACAAACAACTATTTTAGGTGATATAACTAAATAATCACCACTATTCATTATTATTTCCCTGCCATCAACCAACCAGATGGCTTTGCCTTTCCATATTAAATCAATTTTAGTCGAGGTCTTATTATAATGCGGTTCAGATCTAAACCCTTTGCTTAATGTTATTATTTTAATTTCAAGATCCGAACTCTTAGTTAACCCCGTTGGCATAAAATGACCTAGTAACCAGCCATTTCTTGACTGTTCCTTCAATACATTCCCCTTAAAATATTTTTTATTATTCATAGTAATTAAATTACCTTAACATCTTCTTTATCAATCATCTTAGCACTCGCCATTTCAAAGATTATCCCCTTTTCTGTTTTTGATCTGTTTACTACCGCGTGAGGTAAATATGGCGGTACTTCTATGAGCCGCAATCCCCCTTCTGGATTCATATGTGTTTCCTGCTGTTTACCCTCCTCGTCTATCCAAATCAAAACCAAGTCGCCAAGCGCCACAAACCACTCTATTCTTGAATGTTTATGGTTCCCTGCAATAACCCCAGGCCCTATATTTACAATCTGGGTATCTTTAATTAATTCTTTGTTAACCGGTATGTCGTCGGTGTTCAGCACAAACACATCTCCCGTTTCTTTTTTATAAGTGTAGTTAAGTTTAGTTATTTTTGGCCGCATGTAGTTTTTCATAATTATTAATAAACACCATAATGTTTTCTAACATTTCGTTACTATTTTTATACGATTTTGTACTGTCGGCCACCGCACTAATAGATCCAGATACCATACTTCCTTCCATATAAATTGCCAGAATCAGTACATTAAAAACATCAGCCCAACCAAGCTCTATTCCTAAACCTGTCGCCGAATAACTAACTTCGGCAATAACAAAGCTACTGTTTTTAATAATTTCTTTCGAATTAATAAACTTTTCAGTTTCGTGAGGCAAAATAATATTAAATTGTTTATTTAAGCTTGAGTTTCTCAGTGGTAAATAAAGCTTGTTTTTATAATCTAGTTCCTTTGAGTGAGCAATATAAATAATCTGCATGATATTTTAAAAACTGTCCCCTACTGTTAAAATACTATTATGCACAAAACAATTTTAGCACTTATTGTTGTTTTTTTAGCTCTTCTTTTTGTCGGCGTTTTTAGCTATAGTACATTTTTACAAATTCCTGTTTTTAAAGGTTATCCATTAAAATGGCAGTCAGTCGTTGAACAATTTACCCTTTGGATACCTGCAGCCCTGGCTTACCTTTACTTGTTTAAAGCAATTACAGCCAGGCAAAAAATTAAAAATAGATCAATTAATGAAAACAAGCTTCTGATTCCCGCAGTTATGCTTATCTATGTTTCTGCCCTAAGTATTGGTATTCATGCCGCCTCTTCTATTGTAGAAGATTACTTAATCAACTCCCCCAACACCATGCTTTACTCAATTGTTTTATTTATGGATGAAGCTGTTGGCCATATTTTTCTTATCTTATTTCCTGTATTCCTACTTATTTTTTGCTTTTTAGAATTAAACCGTAGAAAATCAAAGTTAAAAAAACAAGAGAAAGTTGTTATTTATACTTTAAGCATTATTAACGGCTTTCTATGGGCAATTGCTGGGGTCGAGGGCGGGAGTATGTATGTTGCCGCTGTGCCAATAACTATTGGTGCTTGCTTGTATTTAACCCGTTTTGTAAAAAAACATAATATTAAAGTTGCTAATTACCCCTTTACCTACTACTTTTTTTTGTCTTCTGTAGTTATGATAATTGCAACTCTTTTCTGGGTATTTAAGTTTGGCTTTTTTACTCAACCGGATTATTTAAATATTGAGCTAATTAATATATAAGCAACTTATTACTTGGCCGGGCATAACTTACTCTCTTCTTTTATTATTGGCCTTAGCCAATCCAGATAATCTTCTTTCAGCTCTTTTAAGTTCTTTCTTCTGTGTTCTTCACTTTTATTGCTTCGTATTTCCTTTATAAAAGCATACATATCGCTAAACAGCCGCCAATATAAGTAATATTTATAAAATACATTATTAATTTTGTAGTTAGTAAAAGTCTTTCTGTACTGGTTTAGTAAGCTTGGTGTATCTTTAAAAAACCACAAATCCCGCTCTGGGGGTGCCAGCAAAATATCGTCCCAGTCTATTACATACTGCTCCCCTTTTTTGTTTTCCATTACATTAATAGGGATATCTCCATGAGTAAGTACATAGCTTGTCTGCGGCTTCTTTTTACATTGTTCTATTACTTCCAAAAATTTATTAAAGTCGTCTAATATTTCTTGCCTGTATGGCAATAACATCTCTTTTAACCTTTTATTAATTAAATCTTGGTTACCAAGCTTAAAAACCTGGTTAAACATATCTAAAAAATTTCTATTTGCATAAGAATCAAAACTTTCCTTTTCTACTTCTTGCCTTATTTCTTTAGTTAATGTATGAAATTTGCTTATAAAAAGCCCTAACTTTTTCTTATTAAATTCATAGGTTTGTTTGCCTTCCAAATAATTGAACACAACAAACACAGAGTCTTCTGTTTCTATAAATAAACCACCCAAGTTTGTTCTAATCACCTGTGGAATATTTTCTAAACCTAAATTATTAAGTTCTTCTAAAACCGGTAAGTTTGTTGCAATACTATTTGGTATTCCTTTTTTATTTATGATTTTTACAAAATACTTGTTGTTATTGCCTGCTTTAACAATGTAGGTTATTCCGGCAAACTGTCTGGGGCCAATAATTATGCTTGAATACGAAAATGAGTAATTGTTATCTAATATCTTCTTAACTTCCTTAATTTGCATTAATACATTTTAACAACAATCCAACGTTTTGAGTAGAATTAGTAGTCATTATTTATTCAGGTTTGCAACCACTTCCTTTACTAGATTTGTTAGTGGAATATGGTCGCCAAGTGTCCAACCAGGTTTGGAGGTAACTTCTACCCAAGTTTCTTTACCAATGTTAGCGTGAACTGTTCCAGGTTTTATAGTAACTTCTTCCCCGGCTTTAAGTTTTATTATTTTAGTATCTGTTACTATAGTTAGTTGCCCCGTTAACACTTTATATGTTTCTTCTGTTTTTTTGTGGAAATGCATGATTGAGTTATCAATAACGGCAACTGTCAAACTATATTCTGGATGGTCTTCAGTTGGCTCAATTTCACATATTACTTCGCTAATTTTGCCCTTGTTATCTAGATTATTAATAATAGTTTTCTCTGGGTATTGCTGCTTTAGTTTTGTTATTACTTTTTTGCTATTCATTTTTATTTATATAATAACCTCGCTTTCAGTACTAATAAAGCTGTTACTGAATGCGTGATTTCGCCATTCATAACCTTTTCTATGGCTTCTTTCAAGGTCATTTTAATTTTTTTTATACTTTCTGTTCCATCCGGCTTAGCCATACCTTCAGTAATGCCTTCTACCAAAAACATATAGTTAGGTGACGAAATAATACCACTTGTTATTGCGTGTGTTAAGCCCAGTGGTGTTAGTTTTTTTGCATTTATGCCCGCCTCTTCTTTCAGTTCACGTATTGCAGCAGCTTCTGGTGTTTCGTTTTTGTCTATAGAACCACCAATTGCCGTTATCAGTGACTTTCCCACTGCATACTGAAAGTTTTTTAAAAGAATAACTTCCCTGTTTTTAGTAATTGGCAATACCGACACTCCTGGCAAAATACTAACCGTTGAATAAATACCGTTCTTACCGTCTGGCCTAATTACCGTGTCTTCAACCACTTTCAACCACGGGGTTTTGTAAACTACTTTGCTTTTCTTTATTGTCCAGGGTCCGTTTTTTTTCATAACTAGTTTATCTTTTAAATCTGATAATACTCATTAATGTTTTTGTTGCTATAAAAAACCCACATTTTGAATACTCTGCCTTATTCTTTATTATATATAGCGAGCCCAAATATATGAAAAATGTAAATAATAACAATCCGCTGAAACGTTCGAATATAATTAACACATGTCTTGTGCTATCCAAACTCGGGCAACTAATACTAGTCGACTTAAATAAACCATTATCATAAAATGAACAATCGGCTATTTCTCTTCCAAGATACATTAAAGCCCACCAAAGCAATATAGATAATATATTTATAGAAAGAATGTATAAATTCAGTTCAAGAAAGATTTTTGAAGTGGTGAAAATTATTTTTTTCATTGATGTCAATTCTAAGGCTATAAACAATAACTGGCTCCAAAACACACCGTCCTATTACTATCAAACTAATTATATTTAAATTTTTACTTAGGACTAATTTACTTACCAAGTGTCTTCGCCAAAATAAACAGGTTTTATTTCAAAATCACCCCTGTGTAACTGTGCTTTCCTACTTAAAAAAAGCATCATCATGAGTTCGCTACTAGTATTTGGATTCTTTTTATTACCAACTAGCGTGGTAGTTTTTTTCATCGGTTCCCATCCACTTTTTGTATAAAAACCCTTTAATTTATGTACACAATGAAACATACCAATATCAGCATCACTTTCTTTTATAATCCTTGTTGCTATATCTACAACTTGTTTTCCAAAGCCTCTATCACGAAAAGGTGGATATGTCATAACCCCAGTTAGACCCCAACAATTATATAGCTCTCCTACATGCTCAAGTTGTTTTCTAACAACAGAGCAGTAGCTAATTAAGACATCATTTTCTGTTATAAATGCAATATGAATTGAGTTATCATCTGGATTATTAATCCAATCCCGACTCTCATTTGATCCTTTAAATCCTTCTGGTGAATTGATACGTAAAAACGATAGTACTTGCCACTTCAGTGACTCAGGAAATTCGCTATCTGATTTAAAGATTTGTTGTTTGTACATTCTTCTGCAAATTAGTTAATTTTTCTGAGCGGGATACGGGAGTTGAACCCGTCTCTCTTCCTTGGGAAGGAAGTGTTGAACCGCTCAACTAATCCCGCGGTTTTTGGTTTTTTTCTACAACCTTTAAATGAACATTTTTAACTGTTCTCCGCTATAAGTTAAAACATATTGGCAGATCTGCTAAATTACAAAGCTTCTAGCTGAAACTAATCCTACTGTTAATATAGTTTTCTAATCGCCTTTTTAAATAACCTCTTCCAAACCCTGTTTTCAACTGCAATTCTCTTTTTCTTGCATCTGTCTTATTTAAACACATCTCACAATAAACTAGTTTTACTTCTCTAAACCTTTTGGTATATTTTACTGCTTTCTCTATATGTTGTTTTACTCTTTTATCTATATTACGGCAATATCCTATGTAAAAAAAATTCTTATCACCTCTACATAATAAAACATATGTATAGTACATAATTCTACAACTGTCAGCCAAAAGCTATGCATTTTGGCTGATCCGACTAATTGCTTTAGCTTTTGTCGGAAACTAATCCCGCGTCTTACACCAACAACCCTATCTTTTCCTTAACTTCTCTTATCTTTGCTGTTGTTGTGTCAATCGCTCTTTGAGCCCCTGCTTTCATTAGGGCTTCCAATTCTGCCTTGTCATTTATATATTGGCTATATTTTTTCTGAATCGGCGTAAATTCGTTTATAACTAATTCAGTTAACGCTTCTTTAAATTCCCTGTAACCCTTACCACTAAATTCGTCTTCAATCACTTCCATACTTTTGCCACTTAGGGCTTTGTAAATACTTAACAGGTTAAATAAACCTTTCCTGTTTGGGTTAAATTCAATAGTACTTTCCGAGTCGGTAACCGCACTTTTAACTTTGTTGCTTATAACATCTGGCTGGTCCAGTAAAAATAGAGTCGCTTTAGTGTTTTCATCCGATTTGCTCATTTTGCTGTCCGGGTCTTGCAGACTCATAATTCTTGCCCCCTCCTTAACCAGTTTTGGTTTTGGTAAAACAAAAGTAAAACCATATTTATTGTTAAAGCGTTTGGCAATAGTCCTTGTTAATTCAATGTGCTGAACCTGGTCTTCCCCAACCGGTACTACCTCGCTGTCGTAAAGTAATATGTCAGCCGCCATCAATACCGGGTAATCATACAAGCCAACACTTACAAAGTCTTTTTGTTTTGCTGACTTTTCCTTATACTGAGTCATTCGTGAAAGCTCGCCTTGCGTAGTTAGGCAGTTTAAAATCCAAGCCAGTTCGGCGTGATGCGGGTTCCCGGATTGTACAAACAATGTTGTCAACTTCGGGTCTATTCCCACCGCTAGCAGCATGGCGTATGAGGCATATATTGCCTCTTTTAACTTTACTGGGTCTTGCAAAACGGTTAAGGCATGCAAATCTACAATACAATAATACGGGTTATATTCGTTCTGCATTTCTACCCACTGTTTAAAAATTCCAATATAATTTCCAATGTGTGGCGCCTGAGCTGTTGGTTGAATACCCGAAAAAAAAGTTTTTTTCATATTTATTTATTATATCAGCCCTCAATTTTTCTGCACCCTTTTGTTTACTTAGTTTGCTTAAAACTTCATTTTTATTTCCCCAACTTTCCCCAATAATCAAAATGTAGACTTTAGTCTGCAGACAACCCTTAATTTATATGCTACATTTTTACTTATTTGCATGAGGTCCGTCCTTAAAGAGGACGGACCTCAAGAACTAGCCTACTATGCCAAGCAGAAACATACTAAAACAATATAAAGACAAATCTTTCTACCATGTATACAACCGTGGTGTTGAAAAACGTAGTATATTCATAGATGATTTAGATTTTAGGGTATTGTTGTATTGCTTCAAAATATATCTTTCACCACCATCTTTTCTGAAACAATATTCACTTGAGAAAGTAAAAGAGATGGATTATATAAGGCTGCAAATAATAAACTATGCCCAGTCAAACAGTTTCTATGAGAAGATTCAGTTGCATTATTATTTACTTATGCCCAATCATTTTCATTTTATATTAAAACAAGAAGACTCCAGAGATCTCCCTTCCTTTATGCGAACTATTTTTACTAAATATACAAAATATTTTAATAAACGATATACAAGAATTGGCCCCTTGTTCCAAAGTCGCTACAAAGGAACGCTTATAGCCAATGATCAATATCTTCTTCAACTTATCAAGTATATTAATCATAACCCATCAAAACTAAAATCGATTAATTTTCCAAATTATAAAGCATGGACTTGTTGGCAAGATTATCCATACTCCAGTTACCACCATTATGTAAGTGGATCAACGCCTCCTGTATGGTTAACAACAAAGTTTGTTTTAAAATTAGCAAAAGGAAGAAGTAATTTTATTAAGTATAATCAGAAAGATAAAAAAGACAAAAATATAAACAATATAAAGAATTACCTACTAGAGTAGTCTAGTATTTGAGGTCCGTCCTTAAAAAGGACGGACCTCTTTCTTAAAAATTGCTTCGATTTTCAAAGGCAGTGCCTAAAGTACCGTAATCAGCATATTCTATGCTTGCACCCATCGGTAAACCGTATGCAAGACGGGTAACCTTAAAGGTAATACCCTTTTCGTTCATTAGTTCTTTTAGTTTATTTCTTAAATACATAGCGGTAGTTTCGCCTTCCATGTTTGGGTTAGTGGCTAAAATCACTTCTTCAATACCCTGCTCACTGCTTTTTATTCTCTTAAGTAATTGGGGTATGTAAATGTCATCCGGACCCAAGTTATTCAAAGGGTCTATTCTTCCATATAAAACATGATAAACACCATCAAACTTCTGTGTTTGCTCAACCACCAATAAATCCAGCACCTCTTCAACAACACAAATTTTTCGTTTATCCCGGCGAAGGTCAGCGCAAATTTGGCACTCCTCTTCTTCAGTTAAATTAAAACAGGTTTGGCACTTTTTTGTTTTTAATTTTAGGTCTTTTAAGGCTCCGGAAAAACGAAGTAACTGTTCCTGTGGTACATTAAGCAAATAAAATGCCAACTTACCGGCCGTTTTTTTGCCTATTCCCGGTAAAGCTTGAAACTGATCAATCAGCTCTTGTAAGGGTTGTGGTAATTTCATATAAATATAATTGTTATAGTTCAAATATTTCGGTCACGTCTACTATAACAAATTTAGAATAGTCAGATATTTTATCAACCGTTTTTTCTATTGTGTTTGTGGTGTAAAACTTTTTTATAGAAGACCGCTCAATGTTTGCCATCACTCCTTGTGCAAAATCGGGGTGCACCACAGCTGCATAAACCCCCACTGCCCCGTTATCTAAACACATATTGGCGGCATTAATAATCGTCTTGGCCGATGTTGCTATGTCATCAACCAATATTACAGTCTTATTAGCTACATCACCATACAGTTCAACAGATTTTGACTGGTGAAGCTCGTCTAGGTTTCGTTTCTTTTCAACAACCACAGTTTCTCTAACGCCTCCCTCAATATAAAAACTTTCAGCAAATTTTCTTGCTCTTTCTATTCCTCCCTGGTCGGGTGATCCAACTAAATAACCCGCTTCTTGTTCTTTAGTTATCTTTAAATCTTTGTAAATTGCCTTAGCCATTAAACGTAGTACCGAAACATTTCTAAAAGGTATAGAAAATATACCCCCAATTGATTCGTCATGAATATCAACAGTTATTACTTTGCCGGCCCCAAGACTTTCAATTATCCTTACAACAACGTGGGCAGAAACGCACTCACCCTTCCTGTGCTGCATATCTTGTCTGGCATAACCAAAATATGGAATAATTACAGTTGCACCGTAAGCTCCTTCCCGTTTCAGTGCGTCTAGAGTAAACAATAATTCAATTAGATTTTCATTGGTCGGGTTAGAAGTAGACTGTACCAATACTACTTCCCTTCCCGCCACCTTACTTTTTAATGTAACCTTAAGTTCAGAATTTTTAAACTGAACCACTTCCAAAGCCCCCATATCTAAATTATTTAATGATGCAATTTTTTTAGCAATTACTTCGCTCGCAGTCCCTTTAAACAGAATTGGTTTCATGAATAGAATTTTAGTAAAATTGGCAAATAATGGCAATTAAAAATGTTCATCGAAAAATTAGAGTCGGTTTCGATTTCGACGGCGTTTTGTACTACAATCCCGTTAAAGTCTTACGCCCACTTATTTATTTCGTGAAAAGGTACATATTTAAAATAGAACAAACAAAATTCTATATTCCTAAAAACGGTAAATTAAAGTGTGTTATTACCTTTCTACACAAAAGCAGTATTATGCCAAACTTTGGCTTTAACAGTTTTCTAGATCTTGTAAACAACCCACAATACGAGGTTTACATCATTACCGCCAGACTAAGCTTTATGAAAGGAAATATAGAAACTTTATTAAGTAAATATAACTTAAAAAATGTCAAAAAAATAATTCAAAATACTAAAGACATTCAACCCCATATATATAAAGAAACCATACTTAAAGAACTGAAATTAGATTATTATATAGAAGATAACTGGGATATTGTTGACCACCTTATTAAGAAAACCAACACCAAAGTAATCTGGATGAGTAATATTCTAGACAGACTATTCATTAAATACAAACCCAGAGCCAACAACCTATCTCACGCAATAAAACAAATTAAAAATAAGCTACCCAAATAACAAACAACCAATTCTTACTCTTGCATTTCCAATAGTTTTCGAGCGGCAATTTCTTGGGTTTTTTTTACAGCTTCGGCAAAGGCGTCACCAATTCGGTTTTCTAAAACACCATCTACTTCAATTACCTTTACTTTTTGGTCACCACTCATCACTATTTTTACACCATTCTTTTCAACTACTACCTCCTCCTGAGCCAAAGCTTGCTGCATTGCCTGAGCTTTCTTCTGAAAGTTTCGCATATCTCCAATTGCTTTAAATGGATTGATCATAAATATTTATAAAACTGATAAACTATTAAACACAATGAAAACTAAACCTGCGTTTAGTATAACAAAAATTAATCCTTTGTTAAAAAATATTATATTACTAACATTTTTAGTTTTTATTGGACTAACACTCAGATTAACTGGGCTAAATTGGGATTCGGGTTTCTATCTGCATCCAGACGAACGCTTTCTGGCAATGGTAACCATTGCATTAAAACTACCCTCTAATTTACTTAACTATTTTAATCCAGCAACCTCTACTCTTAACCCATACAATAATGGCTTTGATTTTTTTGTTTATGGTCACTTTCCTCTAACATTAACAAAAATACTTGCTGTTATTTTTGATTTTAACAACTATGAAAAACTGTATATTCTTGGCAGAACCTTATCTGCCCTTTTCGACACCAGTACCATTATTGCAGTTTACTTTTTAGCAAAAACCTTACTGAATCATCACAAACAAAATAATTCTATAGCCTTTTATGCTGCCCTTTTATATAGCTTATTTGTTCTACCAATTCAACAATCTCACTTTTTTACTACAGATACATTTTTAGTGGCTATGTTTACCTGGTCATTATATTTTGCTCTTAAAAACAACGTTTTTTTTACCGCTCTTTTTCTTTCTCTGGCACTGGCTACAAAAATAAGTATTATTTTTGCTCTTCCACTAATAATATTGCTCTTTGTGTTAAACGCCAAGAACAAAAAAATCAATGTTATATTTCTTAGACTAGCTATATTAACACTGCTGTCTTACAGCTTCTTAAGGCTATTTGACCCTTATATTTTTGAATATGCCAACTTTTTTAACCTAACACTCAGTACAAAATTTATTACTAGTTTAAAAACGCTACAAACTTTAAGTAACAGCTCTACCTTTTTCCCCCCTAACCTACAGTGGTTAAATAAGGGTTTCTTTTTTCCGTTAAAGAATATCTTTTTCTTTGGTCTTGGACCAGCCTTTTTCCTTCTAGCTTTATATGGTGCCATTTATTTAGTCTCGATAGTTAATCTTAAAAAGGTTTTTAAACAAAAACGCCATATGTTAATTATTGTAACTATTGGCTGGTTATTATTTTTTTCAATATATCAAAGCTCGCAGATAGCAAAAACAATGCGCTATTTTTATATGCTCTACCCACTCTTTGCCTTATTTGCCGGTTTTGCACTAAGTACCATTAAGTTTAAATGGCTAAAAGTTTCACTCTATTTTCTGGGCATTTTTTGGACTTTAATGTTTATGAATATTTATCTAAAACCCCACACCAGAGTCCAAGCATCAAGGTGGTTATACAATAACGCCACTAATCATTCAAAATTTATCGTTGAATATTGGGATGACCCTTTACCCCTAACAATTAACAATCAAAAACAATTTGAACTGATTACAGTAGATTTTTACCAAAAAGATAATAAAGAAAAATGGACTAAAATAGCTAATACACTATTAAAAACCGATTATATTGTCTTATCCAGCAACCGTTTATGGGCAGTAATACCCCAGTTCCCGCAATTGTTCCCTATTACCAGTCGTTATTATTCACTTTTGCTAAACGAAAAACTTGGGTTTAATATTATGGCAAGATACACTTCGTTTCCGGGAATTCGCTTTGGTAATTTCAGCATCAGAATACCAGATACTGCCGCTGAAGAAGCCTTCACAGTTTACGACCACCCCGAAGTAATTATTTTAAAAAAGGATTCAAATTTTAGCAAAAACAAATTTTTAGATTTATTATATGCAAATAAATAAACAAGAAATTTACTTCAGAAATAAGGATCATCAGTATTCAACAAGACTTGTAACTAACCCCCCGCTACATAATAATCTTGAGTTACAATATATTCTTGATTATATTAATAAAAATCATCGTAATGAATTAATCGTAGACTTTGGGGCAGGAACTGGAAGGTTATCTATATCACTTCTAAAAGCCAACTATAATGTTTTAGCTATAGATATTAGTAAAAGTTCGCTTGATCAGCTGAAAGTCAATGCAAAAATTATTGGTAAAAGTAAATTTATTAAAACATATTATAGCTTAGGTAAAAACAAACATTCTATTATTTGTGGAACCGATATCTTGCATCATATTAATCTTGAAGATTATTTTCGGTTTTTTTTTGCCAACCTTACACAAAATGGGTCAATTATTTTTTCCGAACCTAACTGCCTTAACCCTGCCTGGGTTTTTGTTATTAGCTTATTTTCAAATTGGAAAATAGAAGCTGGAATATTCCAATGCTCATATTTTAATATCAAAAACAAACTAAGATCAGCTGGTTTTAGTCAGATACAAATTACTGGTCTTGGGTTATTCCCCTTACCTCTATTCAACTGGTCAAGAACTCTGTCTGCCATAAACCTACTTGCCGGTAACTTACCTATCCTTAAACTTTTTGCCTATCGCTATATTATTTCGGCTAGAAAATAGTATTTACTTTAAAAACCAAACTAAATCCGCTAAACTTAACTTACCATCGCCATTCCAGTCTACCGGTAAATGGCGCTCAAACTTAACCAAATTACCTGTTTTACTAACTGTTAAATATTGTTGCCTAGGTAAATAACCCTTCTTCAATAAAACTACCCTATAAGTTTCACCAATAGCAACGTTCTTTACCCTTTTTAATTGAATCTGTCCACTTATGCCTTCAAGATTGCTTCTTTTATAAACCAACCTCTCTACTGAGTCATACACTTCGGCCTGAAAACCATTAACGTTATCTTTAAGGCTAAATAACAAACTATATTCTAAATTTACATCAACATAAGGAATCACTTTTATATGCCATTCTTTCAAATTAGATACAAGCTTTCCATTTTTAAACAAGCCAATCTGAAGTAGGTGTTTTCCTACCTTCTCAGGTGTTTGTATGTATAACGATACTTTTTCAAAAGCTCCGGGAATAATACCATTAAGAGGCGAAAACCTGTATTTAAAGTTGGCATCACTAACTACTGAAAAGTCGTAACCATCAAGCGAATCCCAAATACTCTGACCTTTATTTATTACATCAATAATAAAATTAAATTTAGAACTTTGAACCAACTCTTTCGGTAGCCCATTTAATAAATTAAATTTAGAAATAATTTCCGGATCTCCATTAACTTTATTAATGTCCCTTGTTGTATAAAATTGGCTGTAATACTCACTGCTATTTTCTTTGCGGTACGAGAATTCCAAAAATGGCGCTGACTGGTAATTAAGAATAAAAGGGGTAACGGCTTTAACTCTACTGTCATTTTTCCAGATGTCATTGAAAGCACTAGCTATATAATCAGAAACAGCCGATTCAGACAACCCCCCCCGTTTCCAGCCGGTTTCAGTAATAAAAACAGGTAATTCCTTTTCAAATCCTAAACTTTTTAAATAGTTTAGTTCCCACTCATATCCTAAAATGGTGCCGCGACCGGTAGAATATGGGTTTCCGGAAAAAGCCGGGTTTGGGTATGAATGTGAACTTAAGCCATCAACAACCATTTCCCATTCTTCTACGGTTTGCCCAGATTCCCGTAGTACAGAACTTAGAAAAACCGCTTCATCCATGTAGTTGGGTGGCTGTTGCGGTGCCGATTGGTCAAGACCTGCCAACATTATAAAATAATCACTATTACTGCTTTTTAAACCACTCGCCAGCTTATAGGCAACCTTACCGTAATCAATCGGATCAACTGCCCCACCCCACTCCAATGCATGATTCGGTTCATTAAAAAGAATTACATAACGTCTTTTAACTACCCAGTTAAGCGAATTTAAAAAGTTTAGCCAGTCATTAATATTTTCTTCACTTGCCCGCTTCCAACTATTTCCGTCTGGTACCGTAGCAAGCCGTACAATGGGAATTAAATGCTCTCTGCGCATTTTATTGAAAATTCCCTGCCATTTGTTTACATCTCTATCGTTTTCCTGAATTACCAAAGTTATATAACCCCAGTCGCCACCTGATGAATTAACCATATCGGCTGCAGCTTCTAAATCTTCATCTGTTGGCACAGCCAGATGAATTCCAAAAATATTATTATTTAATTCATTATTGGCAACAACAATACCTGGCAAAATAATAATCATTAAGGCTATAAACAGCACCGCTAGTAGGTTTCTCATGATGATTAATTCTACCAAATTAATACCTTATCTAGATCTGATCTTATACTTTAATTCATTAATAAATTCTTGGTAAAAAGATGTTATTATTTACAAATGAAATACGACAAGGCCCCACAAATTAAAGCAGAAATAGAAGCTTTGGTTAAGCTATGCGGTTTTAGTCATATCAATACCAGCCGGGTGCACTGTATTCGCAGTTATACAGCTAAAACTAGGGCAATTGCCCGAATTTGGGGTATGTCTAAATTATTCAAAGAAGTGGCTAACATAGAGCCACATTACATTATAGAAGTAAATAGCAAATACTTTGACAAATTACCCAAAAGAGAACAATTAAAAACCTTAATTCATGAACTGATGCATATACCCAAAACTTTTTCGGGCGCCTTGCTTTCGCACAAGGGGCGGTATCATAAAATAAATAACAGCGAGGTAGAAAAGATAGTTAAAAAAATAGAGTCCTCCGAATCTAATAACGGCTAAAAATCCCATGACTGTAGTTTAGAGTTTAGAGTTTATAGTTCATAAATAGAAATTTGTTTCTGGAAATTAGGAAATTGATTTCTATTTTTATTTCTTATTTCAAGCTTCTAAATTTATTCAATCCGCCGATTTGGCAGACATAATTCAAAATTTTAAAATTGGATTTTATTGTTTATGTATGTTTGTTTTTTGGTGTTTGTGATTTGTTTGGACGCTTGGAATTTGGTTATTGGAATTTATTCCCTTATTCCTAAATTCCCAAATTCTTAAATTCGTATATTCCTGTTTTTATTCGGATTTCGAGTTTCGAATTTATCCCATCGTATCTCATAACTCCTATATCCTAACTCCTAGCTTAATTTTCCATTAGACAAACATTATTTTTTTTGCATATAATAAATATGCGGGACGTTTAGAGTTTTTCCAAAATTTACTTTTTCTTATTCAAGCTTATCTATAGCACGAGCTAATTTAAAATCCTTATCTGTAACCCCTCCTGTTTCGTGTGTTTGTAGCTTGATTAGCACCTTGTTGTAGTTAATGCAAATTTCGGGGTGATGATTCTGCGCTTCCGCCACCTCTGCTACTTTATTAACAAATTCGATTG
The DNA here is from genome assembly GCA_964414145.1 of uncultured Gammaproteobacteria bacterium. GTDB lineage: Bacteria > Patescibacteriota > Microgenomatia > UBA1406 > UBA1406 > UBA1406. The sequence continues at coordinate 48,614 of CAYPVH010000003.1, read as the reverse complement.
CCTGTTTAAAACCGGTAAATTCATACTCTTTTTGAAGTTTATTATTTCTATCTTTCCAACTGCTCATGTTAATATAATAAATCAACTATGTCAGTTTATTGTAAGTTCACCGCTTACCATCATCAATACCTATACTAAATTCTCTTGCTAGACGACGGGTAGTTTCATCTCTTGCAAGAGTTTCTCTTACTTTTGCAATCCTATGCATAACGTGCTTATCCGTTCTACCAACTAAGCGTGCTATAACTGTAGGGCTGTATTCACCTCTTCCTCTTAGTAGTCCAAATCTAAGCTTTGTATAATTTACATCTGTCACAGAAACTCCATTTCCAGAAACTACCTCAAGTCTGTCTCTTACTGTGTCTGCTGCCATCCTTGTGGCTACAACACTAGGAACATCCCCTCCGCTATTTCTTAATGCACTTTTAGACCTTGAATAAACTTGATAGTCTTCAGCGTCAGCATCAGGATCTTCTAATTTTAAGTCTGCAAAACACGTCTCCCACATCCGTTTTTTTCCTGAACTACGTATCCAGTTATTAACTAAGTAGTTATGAATCGATGCAACAACATAAGTTGAAAAGGCACCCTTAGTTGGGTCATATTTTTTAAGCCAATAGTCAACTCTTAATGCCAAATCTTGAACAATGTCTTGATATTCAGGATTAAACGAGTCTATTCGTTTGGTAACTTCGCTTATTATTAACGGATAAACACTTTCTACTATAAGCCTATAGGCCCAACAACCATTTTCAGCTATTTTTACCAATTTTTCTATGAAATCTTCATCAGTATCCACTTCTGAACAGTAGTAAAGATATCTATAAACTCTTTTTCCAAGATCATAAATCTTATAATATGCTTCAATGTTTCCTTTAGTAACTTCTACTGGACAACCGCCAGAACATACGGCCAACCTCCCTAAGTAAATTTCCCGTCTTTGAATACTTTTATATACTAATTTTAAATCTGGATGCTCTTCAGTTTCTTCTATTATTTTAACCACAGTCGGTCTGAAACTTCTTAATAACACGCTTCCAATTGCACTTTTTGCATCACTTGCGTATTTTGTTAAAAAAACATCATCAACTGGTATTTCTAGATCAACCAAAGCATCACCAACATCAATGCCACAGTACTTTTTTACTGTATCTAAACGAACAGCTCCGCTTTTAGGTATATGTCCAGAATCAACAAGAGCTCTTCTAACAGAATCTAGATACTCAGCCTTTATCGTAAAATTCATACTGTCAACAAATACCAGAGCCTCAGGTAAAATTTCTTTTAGCAACGTCTCTAGTTCCTCTTTTTGCATGTCAAAAACTACTGCTATTTCTTCAATAGAAACTAAAGCAGTCTCCAGTTCGGTTAACTTAAGCTTAAGTAAATTAAATAACGCTTCTCTGGAATAATACCTTTGTTTACCTTTTCTAATAGTACCAGCGCCACCAAAGTGAGCACGATATTTTTTGGTAAATTCAGCAAATGAACTCCCCTTCATTCCAAGCAATTCTTTTATTTCGCCTGTTCTATAATACTCCAGCCTTGCAACAAATTCGGTCCATTCCATTTCAAGTTCAGGTCTATACAGATTATCGGCTAAAGTAGTTTCAACAACGACTTCACCGCTTGGTAGTTCTTTGCCCATCCACAGATTATATCATACTATAGGTTGTTTTTAAATATTATGATTGTATTTAGCGTGTAGTTTATCTATTTTTTGATATCTAATTATGTTATTAAAATAGTATTCAATATCTGGGTCTAAATCAAGAATAAAATCTATCGGGAAACTGGTGTTTACTTTGTTTTTGAATTTGATTATTAAATAATTTGAGATTATTTCGGATTTTGAGCCCGTGGTTTCTGGTTTACAATTGATTTTGTCTATTGAATACTATCTATTGTTATCTGCCCACCATATTCGTGAATTCGCCTTATTGGTACTATACGTACACGGCTCATTCTCTCATTTATTGGCGGGCATTGATATCTCTAAGCTCTCCTTCGATAAGTTTACAATGAATTAATCGAACTTCTCAGGATCGCCAAGACATATCTATGTCGGGGATGCCAGACTTGAACTGGCGACCTCTACGTTCCGAACGTAGCACTCTAGCCATCTGAGCTAATCCCCGAATTAGGTAACTTAGTAATTAAGTCTCTCTATATTATATAATAAATAATAGATTACTCCCCTCAACAGCAATGAAAAATATATTATTTATCACTTCTTATTTTTACCCCTATATTTCCGGCCTATCTCTTTACCCATTTTTAATTGCCAAATATTTTGCTAAAGCCAATCATAAGGTAAAAATATTAACTTTCAATCACGACAATAAATTACCATATAAAGAAATAATAAATAAGGTAAAAATTTTACGAATAAAGCCCCATCTATTATTCTTAAAAGGCTATATTAATTTCTTATACCCGGTATACGCCTGGAAGGAAATTAGTCAGTCCCATATTGTAATACTTAACCTGCCCTCTGCCGAAGCGATTTTCGGGGCAATTATTACCAAAATACTTAACAAAAAACTATATAGCATATACCACTGTGATTTAAGTTTTAAGCAAAACATTGTTTATCGTCTGGTTTCACTTTTATTAAATGCTATTAGCTTTCTTTGTTTAGCTTTAAGCAATAAGATTTATACCAACAGCCTGTCTTATTCCAAAACCAGTAGTATTTTGCGCCCATTCTTACACAAAGTTGTTCCCACTCCACCACCTTTTGAAATAGCAAAGCCTAGTCATGACTTTTCTAAAAAATTGTCTCGTCAGAATACAACCACGCACTTAAAATTAGGCTATGTAGGTAGGATTTCTCAAGAAAAGGGCTTAGAAATTCTACTTAAGGCATTACAAATAGTTTCTAGCAAGAAAAGGGTTCAACTATATATTGCCGGCCCAGAACAAAACTTAACTATTGGCGAATCGAAATACTACTCCAAAATAATGTCTATTATAAAAAACCGTTCCCTGCCTGTTAAACATCTTAAAACACTTAGCAGATCTCAGCTATTTTCTTTTTATAAATATATCGATATGCTTATTTTGCCATCCAGTAACCGTACCGAATCATTTGGTATTATACAATTGGAAGCAACAAGTCAGGGCACGCCATTAATTGCTGCAGACCTACCCGGTGTGTCGGAAGTAATTAATAAATACAACAATGGATTATTGTTTGAACCCGGAAACGCAAGTAGTTTGTCACAAAAAATACTGGAAATAGCGAATAGTCCAGAAAAGTTTAAGTTAAAACAAAATATACATAATCAAAATAAAACCTATCAAGCTTTTAGTAAATTATTAAATGAATAAAGTCTTTTTTAAATATTACCTAAAACAACGGCCACTTTTTATGTCGCTTTTTCGTACTAAAGAAGCTGAGTTATTTGGCAAGCACGCCACCTTTAAGGGTAAAACACTAGACTTTGGTTGCGGCGACGGTTTTTTCACTCAAGCCTTAAAAATTAATTACCCAAAACTTTTCAAAGAAGTTAACCTAACCGGTGTAGATATAAGTACCAAAGCTTTAGAAAGCGCCACAGATTTAATGGCAGCCAAACAAAAAATTTACCAACAGCTTGTTCATTACAAAGGTACCTACCTTCCGTTTAAAGATTGTAGTTTCAATACTGTTTATTCTAACTGTGTTCTAGAACACTTACCCTTCCTTTCTAAAAACCTAGAAGAAATTTATCGGGTGTTAAAACCAGGTGGTTACTTATACGTTACTGTAATGACCAATAAATGGGAAGATTTCCTTTTTCTACCAAAACTATTCTGGAAAAAAATGCAATCGCACAACAATCTATATTCAATTACCACTTGGAATGATATATTCAATAAAACCGGGTTTACCATTACACACAAAGCCGGTTATATTAACCAAAAACAAGCCCAGTTAATCGAACTTTATCACTTTTTATCTCTGCCATATTTGATTTCTAAAATATTATTTGGCTCTTGGAACACGTTTAGTTCTCTTTATGTTAAAAATTATGGCAGTAACAAAGAGCTAGCAAAAATTTTTAATCAAAACTCACCATCGGGTAAGAGCGCCGCAGCTTATTATTCACTAATTAAAAAGTAGCTCTTAATATTCTATTACCAAAACTTTAGTATTTTCCTAACTCCCGAAAACACAAGAATTAAACTGGAAATGGCAAATATAATCAACCAATGAAGTGTAGAAACAATTGCCTCTGTTTTAAATATTACCTCTAGTAACCCAACTTGAGTTACCAAAACTGTTAGTGAAAAAGATAATAAAATTGCCCATAGAAGCAATTGATTGCTAAAGAACCCAATTTGAAATATCGTTTCTTCTTCACTTCTGTTGTTTAGCGACTGAAATAGCTGGGTTACAATTAGCACCATAAAAGCAACGGTGCGGGCATAATTAAAGCCATGGGGCAGAAAATAATAAAAAGCCAAAAGCGTTATAAAGCCAATCATAATGCCTTCAATTGCTATTCCCTTCCATCGTTTCCAGTTTAAAATTTGGTCTTTAGGGTCCCTTGGCGCACGTTTCATTATGTTCTTTGTACCTTTTTCAAACCCCAGCGCCAAGGCCGGTAAACTATCTGTAACTAAATTAATAAAAAGAATTTGTATTGGCAGTAAAATATGTAAAAACCCAAGAAGCGTTCCCACCAAAACCACAACAATTTCGCCAATATTGCATGATAACAGATACCTAATAAACTTAATTAAGTTATCAAAAATCACGCGTCCCTGAAAAATACCTGTAACCAGAGTGGCATAATTGTCGTCAGCCAAAACCACATCGGCTACTTCTTTGGTAACATCCGATCCGGTTTTTCCCATTGCTACACCCACATTAGCCGCCTTAATCGACGGCGCATCATTAACACCATCACCGGTTACAGCCACAACACTGTTTGTTCCTGATTTGATTAACTTCGTTATTCGTAGTTTTTGCTCTGGTGAAACTCTTGAAAAAACTCTTACCGGGTTGGTTTTACCTAAAATTTTTTGAAGCAGGGCTTTGTCACCAATATCGTCCAGCAAACTACCATCAATTACCTGTTCTTCGTTTTCAACTATGCCTATCTGCTGGCCAATAGAAAAAGCTGCCAATTTGTGATCGCCAGTTATCATAATTGTATCAATACCCGCAGTTTTGGCTGTTGCAACAGCCTCTATGGCTTCAGTTCTAACCGCGTCTTCCTGACCAACCATTCCCAAGAAGGTTAATTTATGTAAATAATTTTTATATTGATTAATATCTTTGTCTGGAATTTCACGATAAGCAGCCGCCAAGTTCCTTAAACCATTTTTGGCAAAGCTGGCAACTTTTTTTAAATAAAACTCCTCATCAACATGCCTAGACATTTTTAAAACAATCTCTGGGGCCCCTTTTACAAACAGGTAATATTTTGAACTTTTTTTATTTTTAACCAAAACAACCATTCTTTTTGTGTCAGATGAAAAGGGTTCCTCATCTATCAACTCGTATTGTGCGCGAATATTCTGATAAGATTGCCCTAATCTTTCCGCCAGCACCAAAAGTGCCCCTTCAGTGGTATCTCCAATAACATGAGTCTCGGCATTTGTTTCAAGCTCCGAATTATTTGCTACGACTAAACAATTAACCAGCATTTCAAGTTCCCCTATCTCTTCTTTATTTATTTTTGCTCCCGACAACTTTAAAATTTCGCCAACCTTTTTATATCCTTCTCCTTTAACATTGTATTCCTGCTTTTTATTACTTAGTAACTTTACTACGTTAATCTTGTTCCAAGTTAAGGTACCGGTCTTGTCTGTCAGTAAATATCTTACCGCCCCCAAAGTTTCAACCGCCTTCAAAGTTCTTACCACTGTTTTCTTTTTTGCCAATGTTAATACTCCCATAGATAAAACCACGGCTACAATTGCCGGTAAACCTTCAGGAATGGCGGCAACAGACAAGGCCACAGCCGTTAAAAAAGATTCTACAAAAGCTTGTTGCTTAAAGATTAATATGGCAAATACCAAAACCGAAATTCCCAAAATCACAAAAGTTAACCGCTTTCCCATTGAATTGAGTTCTTTCTGAAGGGGTGTATCTTCTTTTTCTGATTCTTGTAAAAGTAAGGCAATTTTTCCCATTTCGGTTTCTTCTCCGGTTTCCGAAACTACAGCCTTAGCCTTTCCCTGAAGCACCGTTGTTCCTCTAAAAAGCATATTCTTCTGCTCGGCCAAAACCGCTTTTTCTTCAACTAAATTGTCTGTTTTGTCAACAGGTAAGGATTCACCGGTTAAAATCGATTCATTAACCTTTAAGGAATAGGCTTTAAGTATTCTGCAGTCAACGGGAATACTGTCGCCGGCTTCAACTAGTATTACATCACCCGGAACAATGTTTTTGATATCAACCACTCTTAGATTATTGTCTCTAAAAACCTTAGCTGTATCTTCTTCTTTGCTTTTTAACGCCTCAAGTGCTTGCTCAGCCTTATACTCTTGCACAAACCCAATTACAGCATTAAGTAAAACAATAACAATTATTGCCAGAGCGTCTACCACTTCGCCAAGCAATAAAGACAGTCCGGCAGCGAACATTAGTAATAAAATCAAAAAATCTTTAAATTGAGAAAGTAGTTTTATTATTAGAGGTGTCCCCTTTTTTGACGGCAATGTATTGCTGCCAAATTTTTCCAGTCTTTTTTTGGCTTCTTCACTACTAATTCCATTTTCTGTAGAGTTTAAGAGTTCCAAAACCTGAGATTGTTTTAGATTATAAAAATCAGTCATTATCTACGAATGCAATTTGTAGCGGTAATATGTCTACCGGGCTAAATCGAGTTTGCTGATAGGCTGTTAGTAATTTTTTTATCAGGTGACTTATTTTAGGAATAGCAATATCTGCTTTCTTACCATTACCTATTTTCTCATCTATTAACATTTTTTGTAGTCGCAGTAACAATTCTTCAATTAAGTGGGCAGCGCTACCACCTTTTTGGGAAAATTCTTCTAAATATTTTAGAATTTCTTGTTGTTTGCCTTCCATAATTAAACTTACTAAGTCATCTGGGTTTAATATGAGATTAACCGATAATTGCATTTCAACCTGGGTTAGCGACAAGTCTGTTGACTTAACCACAAGTTCCAGGTATTTAGCCGCATCTCTGAATGAACCACCGGCCTTGCCTGCAATATACTCCAAAACCTGCGGCTCAACGACCAGTTTTTCGGCAGATACAATCCGTTGCAGTGAGTGCACTATTTCTTCGGTTGTGGCTTTATTAAAGCTAATATTTAAGCACCTAGAACTTATGGTTTCGGGTAATTTATGAGCTTCGGTTGTGGCTAATATAAATACAACAAAGCTGGGTGGCTCTTCAAGTGTTTTAAGAAGTGCATTAAAAGCTTCTCTGGTTAACATATGTACCTCATCTATAATATAAACTTTATACCTGCCCTTATTTGGAGCGTAATATACTTGATCACGTAAACTGCGAATATCGTCTATACCACGATTACTGGCGCCGTCGGTTTCGTTAACATCTAAAAAATTATTCCGATTAATAGCAATGCAGTTGTCACACTGGTTGCATGGATCAACTGTTTGCGACTTCCCCGCAAATATATTCTTCTCGCAGTTTAATATTTTAGCTATGATTCTGGCAGTAGACGTTTTACCGGTACCCTTTGGACCGGTTAGTAAAAAAGTACGAGGCACTTCTTTGGGGTTACTCAACACATTCTGTAGCAATATTTGGCGAGTATTGTTATCAATATCGGTTAATGTTTGTGGTCGATATTTTAAATAGTACATACCCTATACGTTACCAAAAGCGCAGGTTTTTAACAATAAATTATACCGCCTTTTCAATCTTTCTAAGTTCGTTCCCAAGAATTGTAACCGCGTGATCCAAAAATTGACCAACAATTCTGTTAATCTCTTTATCTTGGTCTGCCGCGTATAAAGTTACCTGTGGGTAGCAAATGATTATTTCACCCAAAAGCTTGTCGTTATTACTGCCATGCTCAAACTGCCTTTCTTTTGTGACTAACGGAAAAGTAATTACCGGGTGTTCCTGGTTATCTTTAAGATATAGTTTGGCAAGTTTCTTAGCCTTTCGGCTTCCCACAAAAACTACACTCAAAACACCACTTCCCAATTCTTTTTCTTGCCAAATTTTTTCCAGATATGTTTTTACAAATTTTCGGTCTACCCCATACCTGGCATCACTACTGAAATATATTTTTAGCATATCTAGGAACGATATCTACGTTTTTTACTTTTTTCAAGCTCTTTCCGTTTTTCTTTTTTAATTAATGAAGGAGTTTTATGAAACATTCGTTCCCTAACTTCTTCAACTATTCCTTCATCAGAAACCAGCCGAGTGAAACGGCGAAGCAATGAATCTTTATTTTGGTCTTTTGTTTTAGTTACTGAAACCATACGTGTTTAATTTACACCTCCAATTCTAATTATTATCAGAACACAAATTATTAAATATCCATAACCGATTTTGCATACATAGTATAAAACAAATCAGCTGCGAAGGCAACGCTCAATTAGATGTTTTTTTTAGGCTTTCTTTCAGTAAATTAACCACACTTTCCAAAGATAGTGTTGTTGGTTTTATAGTTGGGTTTTTACTGGATCCGTTTAAAAGCATTTTACCGCTTTTGTGAAAAAACCAGTTTTTGGACCCTTCCGGATCACAACTAACTACCTTCTCATACGCTTTCTTAAGATTAATACTAGAATCTGGCCTTGCTTTAATTCTAATTCTACCGCTCTTCTTGTCTTTTCTTACCACCAGTTCAAAGCCTTGCTTTTGCGCTATGCGGACCGCCTGTTCAACCGACGTTTCTATAACAAGTGTTTTGTATCCATTAATTTTTATTTCTTTACCCAACTTCATTTCTGCCTCCGCTTTAACTTTTTGTTTTAGCACTGTAAAAAATGCGTCGATTCCAAGAAGGGCAAATTCAAGCACTTTGTGATCATTGGGTTCTATTAAATTCAAACCCTCTATTAGTTCGTACAAGCACATATCATGGTAATCGGCGTCTGGGTTTTCAAGGTGAATTTCCTGAAAATTATCTATGAAAGTCACTAGGTCAACTAAACGACTTAGGGCTTCTTTATCTTTATTCTTGATTAATTTATTTTCAATTAAATAGTTGTATATTCTTTCTGCGGCACTGGTTTTTTCTTCAAGATGATGGTGGTCAAACTTACCAAAACCAGTGTCAACATGAATAACATTGTTGTTGTAATCGGCAATTTCGCCCGGTAAGGTTTTTCCGGCAGGAACAAATTCAATGTCGGCAGTACTAAACCCAGGTATATACTTACTGACTAACCAAACAGAGGCACAGGCATCAAAATCGGGGTGTTGATGCGTTACGATAGTTTTTTTCATTAAGAGTAAAATTATAACAAAATATGTTGTGGCTATAGTATCATTAGTAAATGATCTATCTAATTTTACTGGCTGTTTTATTTGTAGTAATTAATCTATATATTGCCCTGAGTACAAAAATATCTCCGATTCCCTATTTTCCAACCCAAGAAGACGATATGGCTTTAATTATTAAAAGTCTTGATTTGTCAAAAACAGATACTTTATATGATCTTGGCTCTGGTGACGGTAAAATACTATTAAGAGCCGCCCAAAAGAGTAATGCCAAAGTTGTCGGAATTGAAATCCATCCTCTATTGGTATTTGTTACTCATGTAAAAAAATGGCTTTTTGCCAAAGGCGCCAATATTGAAATTCGCTGGCAAAGTATATTTAAAACCAATATTAAAGACGCAACTGTAGTTTATTTGTATATTGGTCCCTTTGTTATGAATCGGGTAATTAACCAATTAAAAACTAATACTCCAAAGAAATTAAGGCGTGTTGTATCTTACATGTACCCATTTCCGACTAATCCATTGCCCGGATTTAAACTAAATGTAGTTAATGGCAAAAATAAAATTTATATTCTTAAAAAAGAGCAGTAATTTCCTTTGGTGTTTTAATAATGTATTCAGGACTTTCTTTTTTTAATATTTCTTCACTATGGTGCCCCCACGTAACAGCAACAATATCAATATTGGCAGCCTTACAGGCTTTAATATCTCTAATTTCGTCACCAAAATACAATGTTTCAGCGGCTTTTAGCTTCTGTTCTTTAAGTATTTTTAAAAGTGCTCTTTTCTTACCAAATATGTTAAATTCCGAATGAACAAATTTAAACTTATCCAGAATACTGTTTAATCTTAGTATGTTTTCTGCCGATTCTTTAGAATTAGACGTGAGTATACCAATTGTGTAGCCTTTATTTTTAAGTATGGTTAAAGATTCCTTTATGCCTTTAAACAACTTTATTTCATTCGTATAGTTAGAAAATAATGCTCTGCCTTCATTTAAAATAAATGGCACTTTATAAAAAGGAATTTTTCTAATTTTAAGCATTTGCCTATATGTCATATTTTTCGAGCTTTTGTATTCTTTAGTGGTAAGTGGCTCGTAACCATGTTTTTTTGCCATTACATTAATAACTTTAAATATTGCTGGGTAACTGTTTATTAAAGTTCCATCCAAATCGAATACCAAGAGTTTCTTATTTACCATTAGGTTTAATATATCATAATTAAGTTAACCATACTTTATTGACTACTAATCTAGCTATGCATTTATGATTACTTTATTAATACAGTGCGTTATTATCAATTTGTTCTATTAGTTTGCGCAGCAACTATACCAATATATTATTTACTATTGGGCTTATTAAAAAATCGGGTTAAAGATATCCTTAAAGGTAATGGCAATAATTAATAGTATTAATACAGCAAAACCAACAGCATTAATTTTTGCCTTAATGTTTTCATTTAGTTTCTTTCGGGTAACTGCTTCAGTTAAAACAAATACCAATTGCCCACCGTCTAGCGCCGGGAAAGGAATAATATTAATAAGTGCCAAGTTTAGCGATAGTAGGCCCAAAAGCTTAATCACCGAATCCAGTCCCATTTTAACCGCTTGGTCTGTTACTTTGGCAATTCCGACCGGTCCGGTCACGTCGAGTTCTGGTGACTTAAATTGAACCAGCTTTACCAACGCTGTACCAATTTGTTTATAGAATTCGGTACTTATTCGCACCGATTCGGTTAAACCTACAACTGGTGCCTGATACCATGGATACTTTTTAAATTCAATATCGGAAATAACAATTCCCAAAGAACCTTGCCCCTTAGGCGGGTTTTTTCGAGGTATGATTTTCTTTGTAACTGCTTCTTTATTTGTTTGAAACTTTATAATTACTTCTTTACCGGCATACTTATTGGCCAAGTCTATAATTTGCTGTGACGAATCTATTTTTTTTCCGGCAAAACTTAATATTTCAGCGCCCTTTCTAACACCAGCGCTATACGCCGGTGATTGTTTGGTAACTTCCACCACCTTTACCTGTTCTGTTGGCACATAAACTCCCCTGGTAAAACTGTAGGCAATAACCAATACCGCCAGAATAAAATTCATTAGTGGTCCGGCAACTATTACTGCTGCTCTTTTGTACCACGGTTGGCTAGAAAAAGAACGCTTTCGGTCTGCTGCCGAAACCTTCTTCAAGTCTTCAGGGTTTTCTCCGAGTATTTTTACAAAGCCACCAATAGGTAGTAAATTAATTGAATATATTGTTTCACCAATCTTTTTTCCAAAAAGTCTGGGTGGCAATCCAAAGCCAAATTCCTCTACTTTCATACCCGATTTTTTGGCAACATAGAAATGCCCAACTTCGTGTATAACGATAAGGATAGATAGAACTATAAATATGGTTAATCCGGTTAGCATTTATTAAATTTGAATTAAATTGTTAGCACCTCTTCTTCTTTGCTTTTTCGTAATGTGTCTATTTTTTCGGTGTATTCTTTGCTGACTTTATCTATTTCTTGTTCCAAACGGTACTTTTGGTCATCCGAAATTTCTTTACTGTCTGATTGATCTTTTAACTCTTTTCGAATCGCGTCTCTATGCCTTCTTATAGCTTCCCTACCTTCTTCGCTGAATTGAGAAACCAACTTGGTATATTTTTGCCTTTGTTCCTCGCTCAGGGGCGGGGCCTTAACCCTAATTTGGTTACCGGTAACGGCAACTATAAAACCCATGCTTGAGGCGCGAACTGCAGCTTCAATGTCTTGCAGGGTTGATGGGTCAAAAGGGGCAACCAGTAATTCTTGAGGTCCGCTATTACTAATGGTGGCCAACTCAATGATTTTAAGCGTAGCCTGGCCGCCATAGGTTTTTACCTGAATGTTTTCTATCAGTGCAGAGGTAGCTCGCCCAGTTCTAATTGTTGCCAAGTTCTCACTGGTATTGGTAACGGTTTTCTGAAGGGTTTGTTTAAAACTGTTTATATCTATCATATGCTAGCATTATAACCTATTTTTATATTTTGTAAAAATATAAATCCCACCAGCATTCTTTAGTATAATATTTAACAATTGACTTTGAGGTCCGTCCTCTTTTAGGACGGACCTCATAGCTCGGAGCGTGCCTGTAGCTCAACCGGATAGAGCATTGGTTTGCGGAACCAAAGGTTGGTGGTTCGAATCCACTCAGGCACACCCTAATTTAATATTGTAGGAAGTAATTTTTCTTCCAAAAAAAACACCTCCAAATTTTTCAAACACATTTCTGTCTCCGGTAGTTAAAAACATTCTTTTACGTGTCTTTATTAAATTGTTTTCAATGTTCTTGTGCTTTTTTAAATAATTCTTTAGTTTTTTTGCAACTACTTTTCCCTCAACAACAACCTTCACGCCACTACCAACTATTTCCCTAACTTTTTTTTCAACTAACCCATAATGGGTACAGCCTAAAATTAAGGTATCTATATCTTCCTTAAGTAGTGGCTTTAAGTACTCTTGAAGAGCAATGTAGAACTCGCCTGTCTCTTGCCTCCCCTGCTCAACTAAGGGTACTAATTTTGGAGCGGCCTGTTGAAACACTTCTAAACTCTGGTCAAGCTTTAATAGCTCTCGTTTAAACGCTTGCGATTGTACAGTAGCCTTAGTAGCTAAAACTCCAACTCTTTTGTTCTTAGTTATATAAACTGCTTCTTCTGCTGCCGGTATCAAAACCCCTAATACTCGCCTATCAGGGTAGTTTTTGGGCAAATACACCTGCTGAATTCTCCTAAGAGCACTGCTTGAGGCAGTATTACAGGCAATAATAATAAGCGGGCAATTTTGTTTGAATAAGTTTTCAACTGCTTCTAGGGTAAATTTGAGAATTTCATCTTCCGACCGTTCGCCATAAGGTGCTCTTTTGTTATCACCAAAATATATATAGTCGTATTGCGGCACCTCTTCTACAACCGCCCGCATTATTTCCAACCCGCCATAACCTGAGTCAAAAATACCGATAGAAGAATTATTTTTATTAGATTTGTTCATCTAGCCTTTTCAAGAGTCAGATATTCAAATAAATTACCGTTAAATTCACCTCTTTCTTTATTAACAATCTTAATAAAAATATGTTCATACTCCGGAAAATAGGTATCGGCCTTTGCTTCTTTATTCACTTTTGTTAAATAAAGCCAGTCGGCATACCTTAGCGCCTGGCTGTATACTTGACCGCCTCCAATAATAAACACCTCTCCCCGCTTCTCCAATGCTTTTGCCCGACTTAACGCTTCTTCTAAACTAGAAACCACAACAACATCTTTACTACCCATATTTTCCAAACTCCGTGAAATAATAATATTGGTTCTGTTTGGTAGTGGCTTGCCAATTGACTCATATGTTTTTCTGCCCATCACCACTACATGCCCTTCTGTTAACTTTCGAAAACGCTTTAAGTCTTCTGGTATGTGCCACAACAGTTGGTTTTTATACCCCAGTTCTCTGTTTTTTCCAATTGCTGCAATTATTGAAATCCTTGGGTTATTTAAAAACTCAACTGCATTCCTTATTGCTTCTTTATTGTTAGGCAGTAAATCGTAATCGTTAAGTTTGTCAATGCTACACCAAAAAGGCCTTCCTTCCGATGTTTCTCTAATCTTAATGCTAAACACTGTGCTCAAAAAATAAATTGCAGAAAACATTCTTTTTGTTCCGTCGCTTCTTTCTATTTCTGCAGTATATTGGTTATTAGTAAATGAAGTAAGGTCAATCTCTTTTAGCTCTATACCTGTTTCTTCAAATAACTCCCGCACAGCTGCTTCTTTGGGTGTTTCACTATTATCTAATCCTCCTGCAGGTATACCGTATGTACCGGCCTTATGCCCCACTTGCCCTTTCTGCTCTTTGTGTTTAATAAGTAACACTTTATTATTAGCTATCACAATTACCCCTGCTGTTTGTATCACTTTTCTTATTTGAACTTTGTTATTTAATTTCAAATTATGCGTTATCATTTGTGAATTTGAATTTTTCTTGCTCCCCAACCAGGAGGGATTAAAAATCGTTTTTTGTATCTTTTAATTTATTAACAATTTAACAATGTAACAATTTAGCAATATAATTAATCCTAAATCTTAACTCTTATTATAGTATCCCCCAGACACCGAAAGCGGAGCTTTAATTGGCGGGTGAAATTTATAATCAATAAGTTCAATGTCTTTGGGCTGCAACTTGTCTATATTTTTTGACTTGCTGTTAATTTTTATTTTTGGAAATTTAAGTGGTTTCCGCCTTAGCTGTTCCTTTACCTGACCAAGATGCATCTCATAGATATGCACGTCACCAAAAGTATGCACAAATTCACCCACTTCATACCCTGTTACATGAGCCAAAATATGGGTTAAAAGCGCGTAACTGGCTATGTTAAAGGGTACCCCCAAAAACAAGTCTGCACTTCGCTGGTAAAGCTGTAAATAAAGCTTGCCATCTAATAAGTTAATCTGATACATATTATGGCAGATTGGGAACCGACTGGCTTCTTTCAGCTTAGCCATTGTATATAAATACTCCGGGTTCCAAGAATTAACAATTAAGTTATGAGCATTAGGGTCGGCTTTTAGTTCATCAATCACCCACTTCACCTGGTCAACTGTTCGCCCCGATTCTTTGGTAGGCCATGCACGCCACATTTGCCCATAAATTTTGGGTAACTCTCCCCACTTTTTGGCAAATTCTGTGTCAGTCGCTATTTTCTCTATAAACTCTTCCTTGCTGAGTTTGTTTGTGTTATTTGAATTTGTATATTTGGATTTACTTCGGATTTCGGATTTCGAGCTTCGAAATTTTTCCAGGTATATTTTATACGGATAGTCGTCCCAAATATGCACCTTATTGTCTACCAAATACTTAATATTGGTGTGGCCGTGCAGAAACCAAAACAATTCGTACAGTACACCTTTCCAGTATACTTTTTTCGTTGTTAATAACGGGAACCCGGCAGATAAATCAAAACGCATCTGCTTGCCAAACAAGCTATACGAAGCGTCACCCGTTCCCCTATCAACCTTTCTGTCACCATTCTGCAATATCTCATTAATAAGACTCAGATATTGATTCTCTGGATGTTCTTGTGATTTTGTTTCCCTATTTGAATTTTGAGCTTTGTTTGTCATTTGTTATTTGTGAATTTGAGTTTATCTTATCTCCTAACTCTTAAATCCTAAATCCTAATTTAAACTTGTACTTCCCTCTTTTTCCCCGTCGTTACTCTTCCTCCTTGCCACTGACCTCTATACTTATTCCCTCCTCCATCCACCCAGTAAAACTGAGCATGAACAATTCTAGCCCCCATTTCAATTTTCACCGGCACCGGCCCCAAATTAATCAGCCCAAACGTTAACTTACCACAATACCCAGGCGAAACATTGCCCGTTCTCATAACTAAACCGCTTCTGAAAGTTGTAGTACGAGGCTTAAAGTTAATAGTTATGTCTGTAGGGGTATTAACCGATTCAATGGTAGACACTAAATAATATTTTCTTGGTTCAAAAATAAAAACATTTTTTCTACCTTTCTCATAACTAACCAATGTTTCTATTTCCGGGGTTTGCCGCTCAGTTTCACCCAAGAATGCTTCACTACCGCTAACAATTTGGTGAACCTCCCCTAGCCTTAAGTCAAATCCGGCGCCTTCTGGGTTGGTTAATTCGCGTTGTGACAGATTTTCAACCAATTTTTCTTTTTTTACCAGTTCGAGTAATTTTTGTGGGCCTAAAATCATAGAAACTCATTCTAGTAGATTGTATGATTTATTTCAAGATTTAAACCTGGGTAAGAACTTCTTTTGCCGCCAAGTCACTAACATATTCTCGAACCACTCTTTCAATTTCTCTGGCGCCATTACTTGGGCTAAAAGACCCTTCAACCATGTCAAATATTTTTTGCGAATCAACATTCAAAACAATCTTTTTCTGCACTTCATATTCGCGAACCACATTTTTCACAACGGCGTTAGCAATAACTTTCGCTACTTCTAAATTTAACGGGTTAAAAACAAGTACCTTATCGAATCTATTTAAAAATTCAGGGGTAAAAACAGCTTTGCTAACAACCGTTTCTCTTACTTTTTCCTCCAAAACCTGGCTGCTCACTCCATTTTTTATCAGTTCTTGTATTTCAACCGCCGCCGCATTACTGGTGGCAATAAAAATTAAGTTTTTACAATCTACTTTTTCTCCAAAGCCGTCTACCAAATAACCCTCATCCAGAAGCGTTAAAAATATATTTAATATGTCTTTATTGGCTTTCTCTATTTCGTCAATTAACAACACGCTGTAAGGGTTTTCACGTATTGCGTTAGCCATTAAACCGGCGTTTTTCGATTCAAACGACCCAACTAAATCTTTCAAAGAACTTTGCTCCCTATAAAAAGACATATCAAACCGAATTAATTTATCTGCCTTACCAAAAAAGATTCTTGCCAATTCTTTGGCAGTTTGGGTTTTACCTACCCCAGTTGGCCCTAAAAACAATAAGCTCACTCTGGGCTTTTTTTTGTTTTCTTCTATAAATGCTCGCCTAACTGCTAACCCAATTTGTTTAATGGCAAAATCCTGACCAATAATTTTTTGGCTTAATACCTGCTCAAGGCGCAAAAGTTGCTGTTTAAAATCTGCCGACATTTCGCCTACCGGAACATGCATTTTTCGGCTTAATACCTTATCTACCAATTCAGGTAATACTATTTTTATAGCCCTTTCTTTAGCTTCAATACAGGTTTCGTCAAGAAGCACAACAGCCTTCTCCGGAAAAGGAATGTGAGTTATATAAAATTCGCTTCTTTGCACCACCCTTTCAAGTGATTCAAAAGGAATTATTAGGTTATATACTCCTTCGAAATACAAGGCTTTTTCCTGCAAAATCGTTAACGCTCTTTTTGGCTGAATTTCACTAATTTGCACTTTATTAAACAGGTGCTGAAGTTTGTCGTTATGGAATATTATTTGCTCATAATAAAATGGCGTGGTAATTGCCAAAAGCTTTATTCGTGGTCTTTTGCCATATTTTTCGAATGTAGACGTATAGTCGCCCAAAAACTGAGAACTAACGTATTTATGAAAGTCTGAAATTACCAGAATTATATTTTTTGCACTCACTGCCTCTTCAAAAAGGTTTTCAAGTATTGTGGTTTTTTCTTCTAAACTTTTACCTTCCGAAAGCACCTTTTCCATATTCAGTTCTAAAATTCTCATATTTTGTAAAACCGTATTGGTTTTGCCCGAATATATATTTTGTGCCAGCCCGTCTATGATTGTGTGCTTCCCTACTCCCTCTTCGCCAACCAAAATAACATTAGCTTCATACGACTTTACCAACCCCTGTTCAATCTCTTTTATTTCACTGCCCCTACCAATTAAGTGATTCTTGTATGAAAGCGGCGATGTTAAGTCGGTTGCATACTTATCTAATTCCGGTGTATAGCCATAAGCCCAATCTCGACCAATGGGGGGAACAACAAAAAGATTAGTTAAGTTAAACGTATCCTTCTTTAAAAGAAAGGCACTGTAGTAGCTTTCAAACCATTCCTCTACCTTTTCCTTGTTACTGCTTGCCAGCATGTGGGTTTTAATAAACCTTTCCTGCTTATTTCTCTTTACCTCTGCGTCGGTTTGAATAAATTGTTTCAAAAATTGAAAGGGTGAAATTAATATAGTTAATATCAACAAGATTGGCGCCCCAATTAGTGTAAACAGCGACAAAACAATCAAATAAGTAATTATAACCGAAGAACGAATCAATATCCCCATTCCCCGAGAAACCAAATTCCAAGACAATCTTTCCATTGATTTATTAAAATCAAAACCCTTTTCCCGGTTGACCGCTACAATCTGTTTCCAAGGTGAGAATAAATGCCTTATGTGCTGTTCAACATTAAAGTAATAAGGCAAAAAAATAAAGATGTTTACAATATTTTTTAAGCCTTTACCAATAATAGTAAGCATTACTCATAATATACTTTAAAATTACAAAACCAACAAGAAGTAGTAAAATCTAGTATATGCAGGAGTATACAGATTTTCCCATCTCTCCAGATAGAGTAAAACAAATACCCGCATCAAATTTAGTTAAAGAGGCTCAGGGTACTGGTCTTATAGGAAGGGCTTTAGGACGTGAGTATACTGTTTTAAATCGACGGCTGTGGAATAAATTACACGAAGCTGGCTGGACCAAACATAAAACAGAAGAAGCTTCTAGACAAACTAAGGGTTTGAGTTTAAAAGATATAATTCATCGGCAATATATTGATTTGTTGCGTCATAAATATATGCAGCAAGAAGGTGAACAAAGCCGCTGCTTAACCGCTTTTGCCAAAAACCCTAATTTTAGCCGCGATCACCATCCAGACTTACCCTTACCCGATGAATTTAGGCGTTACTTTTATGATGAATTTGTGCAAACCCTGTTTGATCCTGAATTTAAGTATCTTGCTAACACGGATGGGAGCTGTTCGCTGGTTGATTATTTAAACAAAGAATATGCTGAAATGGGTATGTCTTTTTCTTACGGTCGGGCTCACTTACCTTACCAAAGATCAGAAAGTGCCCAAGATAGAAAGACTAAATTTTTACAAGACATTACTTTAAGCACAATGGGATTCGACGCTCTTGAACAAATTATCGAATACAAACAAGCCAACAATGGATATGTTGATGACTGCCCGATTGTGGAAAACAATTTCCCACAAGTTGCCGATAACCACGAGATTCCTTATATCGAAGTCCGCCGGGGTAAAACAAAAAAACGTTTTTATTTATTTGCTCTTCATAAAATTACAGGAGAATTAAATCCACATTCGGCAATGTATATTCATGACCCAGATAATAGAGAACCAAATTCAACCTCTTTTCTTGAAACCGACTTTGGCTATGTCGTTTTTGGGATTGAAGATATGTTCCCCCTTCCTTCTGGTTTAGCTGCTATAGTACACGAGATCGATCATATGGTTCGTTCTTTAGAAATCGCCAACCTAGGCTTGGCTCCCGGTACTTTTAAAACTGCTTCAACCGATGCCAATTTATTTTCAGAGGGAACAGCCGAAGAGGCGGCCTACACTTTTCTTAGAACACAATCCTGTGCTAGTAAAGGAGTCTGGCAAGATATTTTCCAATATTTGGGAGTACGAAAACGATGGAAACGAGAAAGCGATACTTATCGTCATGAAGTTCAAAATGTTTACCAATACAGTATTGGTGGTATTATCGCTTCTGTAGCAAAAAAATTATTGGGAAGAGCACAATATTTTAGATTACTATACCAAAATCCCGATTTAGACCAAGTTACTGACCTTCAGAATGTAATCCCCCAAATTGCTTCAGAAATGACAACTCCCCCAAAATTACCCGATTATGTAATATAATACATTTATGCTGCTTTCCGATACCGATATTAAAAAAGCAATTGAAGCTAAACAAATCGTTATTAAACCCAAGCCCAATTTTAACGAAGCACTTTCAGCCTGTGCCCTAGATTTAAGGTTAGCCAAACAATTCGAAATTTTTGAGTATTCGCGCCTTGCTTATTTCGACACTAAAAACCCTTCTAAAGAAACATATACCAAAAGAATAATTCTTAATAATGACGAACCTTTTATGATGCAGCCTGGTGAATTTGCCCTGGCTTCAACTTTAGAATGGCTAGAACTACCAGCCAACATTGCCGGCAGGTTGGAAGGCAGGTCTAGCTTAGGCAGGTTAGGAATTGTGGTTCACTCAACCGCCGCCCTGATTCATCCTGGTATGAAGGGTAACATTGTACTTGAACTGGGCAACCATTCCCGTATGCCAGTCGCGCTGTACCCCAATATGCGTATTTGTTCCATTTCCTTCGAAAAATTAACCAGTCCCGCCGCGCAACCTTATGTTGGTAAGTATATGGGGCAAAGTGGGGTAACAGAAAGTAAAATTATAGACGACTAAAGAAGATTCAGTGATTAAACACCCCAACTACTTCAGCCACAATCCCCAGTACAAAAACAGTTTTAATAACTAAAACCTCTAGCCTATTTTTTCCTGGAAACAGTTTTTGGTAAAGAACAACAATCAGCACCGCAATTGCCCCCAGAAACACACCCCCGGTTACAGACATTATTCTCATAAAGTCGTTTATTCCTAAAATTAAAGCAAATAAAGGCACAATCAGTGTTAAAAGCATTGAGTCTCTTTTTCTAAACTTTAAATCTTTGTTATGAATATCGTAAACTACCCAAGAAAGCATTAAGTATGGTGTGGTAACGCACAATAGTCCGGCAACATTAAAAACAAAGCTTAGTATTGGGTTAGTAATAATAAATTCACCAGTTGTAACGTATGGGGAATTTAAAACAGCAAAAGCGATATATACAAATAAAATAACCATCTGTGTTCCAACAATATATTTGGCAATATTTTTTTGTTTTTTCAACTCGGGCACAATAGAAAAGCCGGTTAAAGCAAATAAGATAGCACCATAACCCAAAACAACATTAATCTGGGGAATATCTTTAACCATAAGAGTAGTTAACTTTACCGGAAATAAAAGAGCAGCAAAAACCAATACCAACAATAAAAAGACCATTTTTAAAAATACAAAAGAATAATCAATTCTTTCAATTAACTTACCCGAGAAATAAAGTAAAACAAACATTACCACATAAAAAAATGTACTTCCCACACCTGCCGAAACCGGAACAAGTTTAGCAATAAAATTTCCGCTTATAACCAAATAAGCAACAATTGCGCCATAAGTTGAAAACAACAAAAGAAAGGTGGCAACTCGAGAAAGGTTTGTGCCCATCACCAAGTTCACATACCCGGGTAACTGATGCTTTTCGCTAAACTTTTCTACAACCTTCCGGTAAAAAATATTTATTCTTGCAAGCAAAATAGCTAAAATAACTGCCAAGCCAATAAATGGCCAAACACCCACTTTTACAACCACAGATGGTAAAGAGTATACGCCGGCACCAACCGTAGTACCCAAAATTAAGAAAACATTATGCATAACTTTAGTATAGACAAAAATAATCAATAAACAATAAATTAATCTGTTATGAGGCAGGCAAATAGAGTACAATATTATTCTACTGCGGGCTCGTAGCTCAATTGGTAGAGCGCTCCGGTCGCATCGGAGAGGCTGTCGGTTCAAGTCCGATCGAGTCCACACTGAACATGTTTAATAAAATTTTATTTGGGATATCATTGGTGTTGGTTGTTTTTTTCTTATCTGGCAAAGCTATATTTGAAGAACCCAGGGTGTTCATCGAAACAAACTTGACTATCCCTGCCCGAAATATTCTTGGGTTTAAAACCCCAGAAAACTCTAAAACAATTAAAATTGCTAGCCTTGAAGAAGAAGTAAATAAACTAAAAGAAGAAAACGAATTGCTCCGAAGTCAACTGGGCAGTATTCCTTCAAAATCACACCTTTACCCGGTAAGAATTATCTGGCAAACAAACACCGAGTACTACCTTGCCTTCAATTATCCAAATATCAAAAAACTTAACAATAATCCACTTGTTTACAAGAATATTTTTTTAGGTACGGTTAGCAAAGCGCAAGGCAATACAGTTGTTGTTAAAAAACCAAATCATTCATTGTTCACGGCTATTGCAAAAACAGAAAGCGAGGTTGTTGGCAAACTTAAGGGTCAGTTTAACGAACAAATTATTTATGAAACAGATGTAAAAAATGAATTAACCAAAAACAGTAGCATTTATTATATTGATCCCGACAATGGCTGGATTTTTTTGGTTGGTAAAGTAAAAAATTTGGTTGAAAACAAGCGGTTACCGGTAAAAACAGCAGTAGTAACATCGGCTGTTGACGGAGTAATATTAAAAGAGGCATTTCTTGTGTTATGATTCTGCTTAGTCTTGGTTTATTAATTTCTTTTTTTGTACAATCTTTTTTTGTTATTCCCCTATTTTTTATACTTCACTTGTATTTAATCAACAAAAATACAGCACTGCTTACTGCTATTATTGTTGGCTTTGTTATTGATATGTTCTGGGTTTACCCTTTAGGACAAACGGGTTTATTTTTACTAGTGTTTATTTTACTTTTCGAACTTTACAGTAAAAAATACAATCCGTATAATCAGCTTTTTTTGTTTATCTACCTGGCTCTTTCTTCAATTGTTTATTATAAATTTACCGCTCTTACCACCCATTTTTTAAGTATTATTCCTATCTTTATTGTTTCGTATATTGTTCTATTCCAAACTGCGGGCAACAAAGCCAAACAGCGGGCGGAAACACTAGGTTAAATTGCTACATTATTAAATTGCTGAAATCAATATCTAATAGACAGTATTCAATATACATTATGGATGACAGGATTAAATCCCAATAACCAATTAACCCCGAATTATCAAATATCAAATTAACAATAACACCATAACACTTTAAAACCTTTACACTTTGCATGATGGATTCTGACTATTCTCTATTGTCTTCTGTATTTGTATATTGACTACTGGATGCTGACTATTGCATATTGGATTTTGTTTTCTACCTAATGAATTTGGATATTGAATACTGAATAATAACTCTTGACTAATGTATATTGGATATTGACTTCAGATATGTGTTTTATGGGGTTTGTTTTAGATATTGAACATTGAATATTTGATATTGCTTGCCCCTCGAAGCCTTGGCGAAGTGGGGTTTCGAAATTCGGATTTCGATATTCGAATTTATGTTAAATATTGTCTACTGGATAATGTCTTCAGAACTGGTGGGCTCGCCTGGACTCGAACCAGGGACCTCCAAATTATCAGTTTGGCGCTCTAACCAACTGAGCTACGAGCCCGATGTAAAATTAGAATAGATACAATTTTATCAACAATTGCTTTACTTTTAAAGTGTTTAATTCAGAAGCCATTAAACAAAAGTCTGCAAGTCAGTATTTTATACAAACTTAAAGCAGAATAATTCCCAGAATTCCCAAACCAACAAAGGCAAAAGCTACCACCGAACCTATTTGCCAACCTTTAACCATACCCGTCTTGGGTAAAGCGGTTGGTACCGGTGCCGAAGTGGGTTGGGCACAAATACAGTCTGGCTCTGAAGGGCAAGAAGGGTTTAGACACAAGTTTTCAATACAAGACATACCCGATGTACATTCCGAACTGGCCGTACAGGTTGAACCACACTGAAGTAAAGGGGCGGTTGTTGGCGTTGTGTCGGGGGCAACAGTACACAGCTCTGTAGATCCGGCAGTACCGGCAATTAATTTAAACCGTACAATAGCAAAGTTCCCCGAGCCGCTCTTGGCTGTAGCACTAGTACCCGTAAGCTTAACTGTTCCGGTTGTTGGTGTAGTATGGGTTATGCTATCAAAAAAATTGCCATTAGTTACCGAAACCAGTTCTAAGTACTGCGTGTCATAGGTAACGGTAGACGAAGTTGTGCTAATTGCTTCACCCAATGTGTTAATGGTTACGGTAAAGTCATATTCCTCACCCCTAACATAGGTACCACCCGGAGCTTCAATGGTAAATATTAAGGCATAAGCCGATTGGTTTAGAAAGACTAAAGAAAAAGCACATAGACTAAATAAAACCAAGAACAGTTTTTTTACCATTTACCAATATTATGAAGATATTTTTATTTTTTTGCAATTCAAGTTTGCAAAACTACAAATTATCTGTAAAATAAAACTGTTAAGCATGAAAAATTTTGTTGTTATTGCCGATTATTGCCTCGACACATTAACTCAGCAAGAGCTGAGAAGTGCGCTAAACGGCTTTATCACCGGTTCAATAAAAGCTAACCCTAGCTTTGTTAACTCTACCCCCAACACTATTCACACCGCCTTCCTTCTAAAACAAGTTTTGCAAGTTGAAAGTAACTTGGGTGACCCTAATAATTTAGTAATTTTTGTAAATACTGATCCACGCCTTCAAACCACTAAAGGCGTCGAAAAGGCTAAAGGGGCCGAATTTATTATTGCTCGAATGAAAAATGGCGCATGGGTTTGTGGCCCCAACGCCGGCAATTCTTTTTCCTTGATTATCAAGGATATTTTTAAACTTTATCTTTACCCAAACTTTGATAAAGGTAGTCAATTCCGTTCCCGTGATCTATATATGAGAGTTTGCGCCCATTTAATCGAAGAAAAGCAAGACGAGATGGAATTTGAAGAAGTTAGGAATAATATAATTCCGGACTTGGAAGATTTTCATGTTGGGCACATTGATAACTACGGCAACATTAAAACCGTTATTCCTCATTCTTATATGAAAGGCAAGCATGAGTATGGTGAAATAATTAAGGTTGAAGTAGGCGGCCAAAAAAAAGAAGCCTATTATGTTGAAAACCTGTTTGGTAAAGAACCGGGCAAGCTGGTGATTTACCCGGGTTCAAGTGGTGCAAAAGACGACCCCTACCTAGAACTAGCTATTTGGCAGCATATGCCCTTAAAAAGCGCCTTGCTTGAATTTACTAAGGCTGCACCAGGGCAAAAAATTGTTATTTCTTAACTCCGTCTAGTTTTTGACCAAGCGCTTCTATAGCGATTGTCAAGTCTTCAATTTCTTGCTCTGCTATAGCTAACATTAATTGTCCATACAATCTAGCCATTGATCTTACTATCCCCAGCTTTTCTTGAACAACTAGACCACCTTCTATTTCTATCATACAATTCCAAAACTATTATTATAGGTTATTATATCATTAAACTATAGGTTTTGTAACCGCCTTATTTAAATAATATTTTTAATAGAAGCATTTACCAAACCTATTTTCACTTCTACTATGTTTGGGAGGAATAAAAAATGTGATTATATTAATAGACCTGTTTACAAATATTAGTGTGAATTTATCTTTGCTTTATTATCTTCCAAGAAAACGCCTTAATAATCCTGGTTTTTTATCTTTAGTGTTTAGAGTCTTGTTTCTTTGCTTTTCTGTTGCTTCCACTTCCTGCAACAGGTCTAGTCTACCACGTGCAAGATCTAACAGGTTCTCAACTGTAACGACTTCTAGTTTATTACCCTCTTCCTTTGCTCTTTCTAATCTAGCCTCAAGTTGTTGTATTTCTGCTTGAGTACTTACGACTGTATCTTTTTGCTCATCAAGAACTGGCAACTCAGATACTGGTAGTTCATCTGATCTTTCAGTAACAACACTAGTTCCTTCAGTTTCTCTAGCAGCCACTTGTTGTTTTATATCACCTGAAACCGGCCTATTTCGACGTATACTATTAAGGAATTTTAGAATGTCTCCATTTGGCGTTGTTCCTGTATCTAAAGCCTCCTGAAGCATTACTGTAAGCCTGTCTGTGGTTTCAGTCTGATCTGCCAATGAAAGCACTCTTCCGTCCATTATTCTAAAATTCTGAGGTGTGGTTGTCTGTGGTTTTCCATCAAGCACAAATCTATATACATTTGGCATTCCTGGTAATTCACTAAATTGTTCATCACCAGTTTCTGCTGAAGTTGTATCTTGGTTAGCTTCTACTTCATAATTTTCTCTATTGGAAGGTTCATCAGCTCTTGGTACAACCTGTGTTGTCCTTACAGGTCCCACTCTTCTTCTATTTAACATTTCCGAACCTCTATTTGCACCAGGAACATATTCCCTTTGTTGTTCTCTTTGTTCTAAAACAGCTCCCAATCTTGTTCTTGCCGCTTCAAGAACAGCTACTTCTGTCATTAATCTTTGCGTTTCGCCAGGACTAGTGGCATTAGCTGCTTGATCTCTTAACTCTTGTTCTTTTTTACCTATTGTAAACATTTCCTGTCTTATTTCTTCTGATGGTCTATTGTCTATTGGAATTTCTTCTTCAACTTTTTTATTTAATACATCACTTAATCCAACTCTTTCTTTCTCCAAGGCATCTGCCTCATCAATTAACCGTTGCCTTTCCCCTTCGCTACTTGCTCTAGCTGCTTGTTGTCTCAAACGTTCTTCGTCCGATCTAAGCTCACTCATTTCACTCCTTATTAGTTCTGAGTCTACTATTGATGGACCCTCTTTTATTCTTATAAACCTTTCTTTTGGTGTTTCTGTTGACGCATTTTCATCAACTGTTTCTGCCGGTAATTTCACCTCCAGTACTGGTTCTTTTATTTTTGATTTTCTACCTAGTTTGTTTCTAACCCAACCTAACAAACCACCTCTTTTTTTCTTTTCTTCTTTTGGTTCATCAGTAGTTTCTTGCACTTCTTCAACAGCAGGCGTTTCATTCTTTCTTTCTTTCACGCCGCCTCTTTTATCTATCTCTCTTTGCAACCTGGCCGATTCTTTGGCTAAGTCTGCAAACTCAGAGTCTGTTTTTTGATTATTTTTTTCACTATTCAACTCATCCATTTCCCTATTAACCTGTTCCTGGCGCAAAACCAAGTCTGGTAAGGACATATTTGTTAATTCTTGCTCCATTTGTTCTTTTCTTTCTTTTAAAAATGGTGGTACTTCTTCATTTGTAACCGTTCTAATCGCATCTATTTCACCCGCTTGCCTAGCAGCCTCTTTTAAGGCATCTAAATGGGGTGTATCACTAACGGGAATTACTTTCACAAGAGGTTCCTCTGGTATTTCCCTATCACTCTCTAGTTCTTCAAGCTTTTTTCTGCTCTCAGCCATTGCTTCTGTCAAATCCTTAAGTTCTTGTTCCAGCCTCTCTTGGTCTTCTTTCTTATTTGCATTTATAGCAACTGCTAATTCTGCTTCAACTTGAACTTTACTTGCTTCATCTTCCTCTAGTTGTGCCTTTATTTGTTCTGAAGTTGCTGGTCTTCTTATAAAGTCCGGTATAGGTTCGTTCGGATCCGGTTCTCTAATTTCTACAATTCTAGCTGGTCGAGGTAGGTCTACCTTTTCCCTTTCTCTTCTATTAAGCTCGGTTCTCAGCCTTACGAGCTCTTCAGCCAGTTCATGTTTTTCATCAGCATCTTCTGTATTATCCAGTTCTTGTTCTATTTGGTCAGCTCTTGCTTCTAAATCAATAATTGTATGAGCCTTTAATTCCTCAACGTCTTTTGCAATTTTGCCTTGATATTCTGGAGTTGCCTTTTCATGATCCACTATTGCTGCCTGAACTTCTGACAGTTCTTCAAGTAATGCTTCTCTTTCTGCATTTTCTTCTGCCGTTCTGTCTGGTTTTGCTAACTCTCTAAGTCGGCCAACTATTTGAGCATGCTGAGTGTCTAAATCTGCAGGTTTCTTTTCCTCAACAACAGGAGTAGTTTCCTCTTCCTCAACAGCAGGAGGGATTACAGGAGCGACTGGAGTTGGCATGGTTGGTGCTACAACTACAGCTTCCCTATCAATAACATCCTCAGGTTTAAAATCTGCTGGAACTCCTTTAATTTGTTCTTCTTGCTGTTCAAGTTCTTCTAGCTCATAAACTAATCTATCTCTTTCTTCAGTTAGTTCTCTGGCATTTTCTGAATCTATGTCTGTTTCGCGCTTTAATTCTTCGTATATCTGGGTTATCCTGTTGGTAATTTTATCTCGTCTATCGTAAATCTCACTTAAAGAAGAGTTACCTTCTTTATCTTTTTCTTCAGAATTAGCACCATCAACAGGAGTACCTGAATCTGGTGTGGTTGGTGATGCTACTACAGCTTCAATTTCCTCTTCAAGTTCAGGAATCGTTTTTCTTTCATCACTTCCGGGAATTTCATAGCCAACTTTATCTAGAATGTCTTTTTTTTCTACTTGCAGATCATGACGCCTTTGTTTTACTCTTGCAATTTCAACTCTCATTTCTTCCTTTTCGTCCTGTGGAAGTTTATCTATCTCTTCGTCTGTATACTTTTCTAACCGACCAGCTTGTTTTCTCACTTCTTTTAACTCTCTATCTATTTCTATCAATCTTTGCTGAGGATCTACAGTAATAGTCTTTTCTTCTAGAGGTTCTTCTTCAGCAGCAGGTTCTTCAGCAGCAGGTTCTTCAGCAGCAGGTTCTTCAGCA
>CAYPVH010000003.1:0-20190 GCA_964414145.1 uncultured Gammaproteobacteria bacterium | reverse complement strand
CAACAGGAGGCACAGTTTCAGCCTCGGGTTCTTCTTCAGCAGGCGTAAAAGGAGCAGGCTCCTCTTCCTCAACAACAGGAGGTTCTTCAGCAGGAGTAAAAGGTGCAGGTTCCTCTTCCTCAACAACAGGAGGCACAGTTTCAGCCTCGGGTTCTTCTTCAGCAGGCGTAAAAGGAGCAGGCTCCTCTTCCTCAACAACAGGAGGTTCTTCAGCAGGAGTAAAAGGTGCAGGTTCCTCTTCCTCAACAACAGGAGGCACAGTTTCAGCCTCGGGTTCTTCTTCAGGTTCAGTAGGAGGCTCTCCGCCTCTCTTCAATTTATCTTTCGCCTCTTTTGCTCTTTTTGCTAATTTACTTGCCCTGTCTCTCATTTTTCGAAAAAAGCGATTTCCTTCTTCTGCATCCTCTTCTTCTTCAGAATCATCACCTAATTCTTCTGTGTCTGTAACACTTTCTGCCGCTTTCTTGCCTAATAATGGAATTTTCTTTAGTATCCTTTGTCTTTTTTCTTCTGCCTCTGCCTCATTTTCTGCTATTCTAGCGGCTAACCTAGCTTGAATATTACCCATGGTAGGATTACTTTGTTCTTGTTCGTATACGGGTACTTTTTGCAAGTCATCAGGAAGTACTTCATTTTCTGAAGGGATTATCTCTACGGGTCCGCCTTTACTTCTTCTTAGCAAAAATTCAACTCCTTTTAAACCCATCTGCCTGTATCTGGCAATGCTCAGGCTTTCGGCACTACTTCCGGTAGCTGCCTCAAATCTTGTCTGGGTTTCTCCGGCTTTTTTATTAAGCCTATTTTCTGTACTTAAGCGATCGGTTAGTAAATCGGCATAATTTTTAGCACTTGGATCAGATTCATCAATACCTAATATACCTAACAGCTCAGAAGTGGGTTTTTCTTCTTGCTTTGCTTTTTTAAGTTCGTTCCATACATCATTCTGCTTTAACTTATCTAACGAATCCCCTTCAAGCCCCATTAACTCAAGTAACTCTGTGGTTGCTAAACGATTGGCGTCTACCGCGTTCATTGCTGTTCTTTCGCCTGTTTTTTGCTGACCATCAAAACTTTCGTATGTTACAACCTCTTCGGCTCGCTTTCGGATTTCTTCGCCAAGTGCTTTCTCTTCGTCTGTAAAATCCAGTTTGTCTTCATCTTTGGCAACATCTACATTATATGCACTTAATAATGCCCTGTACAAAGTTTGTTTCTTTTTTCTTTTTGCTTCAAGAAGATTTCCCAGTTCGTCATCAGCTGCATTAGCAATAAGCGTGTCAAGTCGATTTAATTCTAATAAATGTTCTGGCGGTAACATAGAATTACGTAAAGCTTGAGCTGCCATTAAATCCAGCTTTACGGTTCTGGCTGTTTCCTGCCTAACGCCACTACCGTCCTCTAGTTTTCTACTCTTTTTAATCTCGCCTAGTGATTCAAGTATATCGTCTCTTAAACCCACAGGAACACTGCCTGTTTTCTTTTCTAACGCGTCTAGGGCTCGTGTAAATTTTGATCTTTTTGTTAATTTATCGCCGTATTGACTTTGAATTAGCTTTACAATTTCTAAAGCTTCTTTTCTTGATTGTTCCGAAGCCCCGTCTTCTGTACCTGCAATAACTACATCTTCAATATAAGACATGGGCACTTCACCCAGGCCGGCGATTGGCATGAGTGTTTCAACCACACTCATATCGTCACCGTCTAGTGTAAGTGTGCCTTTTTCTGAATCGCTCTTCATTTTGGTATACAATTGGCGTCTTCTTGTGTCTGTTGTTTTAGTTTTAACTCTTACTTCGCTCGTTACACTCTTCAAATCATGTTGTGCTTGCTCAATAATTGCAACCTGAATTGCCGAAGCGTATTGTGGATTATCTATTTTGTCTAGTCCTGTAACACCCAGCTCAACAACAGCGCTTTGTAATTCTCCGCTTCCAGAGTAATCTAAAAGAGTAGTTAATAAATCCAATTCCGTTCCTTTTTTTACTTCACCTTCATCATTTAAGTACTGACTTGCTACATCTACCGGTAGCACTTTAGCTACTCTTGCAAGATTTTGTTTTATTAAATCGGGTAGATTTGTTTCGCCACTTGGGGTTTGTAGTTTTGTCTGTTCTTTTACTTGGTCTGGCGTTAATTTTTGTTCACCATTTTTAACCAACCTAAAACCACCCATGCTGCTGGGGCCGTCTAGTTGAATTGTTGCTTTAGTGAGTGCTGCTTCAACTTTGCCACGAATTGTTTTTGCTCTTTGTTCTTTTGTTAGTTGACCTTCTTGTGGCGTAGTTGTTTCTTGCATTTAAATAAATTTATTAAATTAATAAAAATATGCCCTGAAATACATTAAAAACAAAAACGTAAAATAATGCAAGTGAAATAATTTGTTCTATATTTATTAATGTATATACATACATTAATTATTGACAATAAATGTCATTTATATAACAATGAATAAATGAAGTTGTTTCTGTTATATATGTATTTATTTGTATAGTTAATGAGTGAACAAACACAAACAGGTACACCAGAACTCGCCATAACACCAGAAAAAGTAACTAAAGTTACCGAAGTTGTTGCTACCCAAGGAGAACAAGTATCAAAATCTAAACGCAAAAGCTCTGTTTGTTCAATATCTCAAACCGCTACTTCAATAGCTTTAAGTGATTTAATAAACAACCCGGACCAAACCGGCAGCGAAACAGAAAGGCAAGATAAAAATAAAAGCACGCTTGAAACAGCTTGTAGTGAAATTGCCAAACAGTCTTTAAAACTTAAGGATTCGCAAGATAACCCTATTTTTTCCGGGAATGATAAAAATCTTTTAGAAGCATTTGGAAAAATTAAGGTTGATGGACTCACTCAATCTGTACAGCAAAAACTTACAGAACTAGGACTATCCGGCCTAACAATTAACTCAACAGCAGGTTCAGGAACAGAATATCAAAGTTCTGTTGCCAATATTGCTTTTCTTACCTATTTAAACAGTCTAGATGTTTCAAGCAATCTTACTCCGGAACAAATAATTACCCAGGGAGCAAATTTTGCAAACAAAGTAATAAGTAACCTACATTATAAAGGAGAAGTGTCCTTCTCTGTTGCCTTAATTGATGAGAAAACCGGTTTAGTAACCTCTTATTCCGGACCGGACGAAGAAATATTATTAATACATGAGAACGGCCATGTTCACAGTATTAAATCAGCAGAAACGCCGGGTAAATTAGGCACAAATGGTTTTACTGTAAACACAGATAATTTTTCTTATGAAAAAACAGTTTCTGGTACTAAACTCGTTGTGGCTCAAAGTGGCGCTGAAGCAAAACTTAGGCAACAAACAAATTTACAACAACAAAGTTTAACAGAAGTTGGTCAAACCTTAGCTACTAAAAGCGTAGAACAATACCCACAAGAACCAATTCAAGAAAACATTGTATTTCGAAAAGCAATTCGTTTAATTCCCGATGTACATGGCGGTGTTGAAACAGTTAGAACAGACGCAGACAAAGATGATCTACCCCCCGCCACCCCGTTAGAAGGTTTTTTAAAAGATTTGCAAGAAGGCGAATTGGTTGTTTCGGCCGGTGATATATTTGACAGGGGTGCTCATTCCTGGACTGCGGCAGAACAAATGATGGGCATGGTACAAAAAGGTGAAGCTGTTTGGAACTTAGGTAACCACGAACTTATTTTTATGGCGGCAATGGTCGGTAACGAGGACAATAGCAAGCAAAGTCACGAAGCCCTGTCTACCTGGTTTTTAAATGGAGGTATGGAAATGGCAGAACAAGCCGGTGTAGATATAAGTAATATTAGAAATTTATTAAGTTCCGAAGCAACAAGACTTAATTCAGACAAAGCAGCACTTGTGTCTGTATTATCCCAACTTAAAAATAATACAGGTGGACTAGGTGAACAAGTACTACAACAGCTAAGAACCAACGTCAAATTAAGCACACTTAACAGATTTTTAATAGAACAGGGCAAAACCTACACAATCGCCAACAACGTATTGGTTACACATGCCGGAATTCCTGTTAATCCCGACGGTTCCCCCATGAATATCAGTATCGGAGGAAGAGATTTTGGCGCAGGGCTAGATGCACTAGACGCAATTCAAAAGGAAATCCGTAATGGCAACGCTGAAGTTATTCATTGGCTAGGAAACCATGGTGGCACCAACGCACTAAACCGCGACAATCCCTTCTGGACGAGAGACGAATACCAAAATGCCGTAAAAACCGAAGCTTCGGCAAGAATTTTAAGAGATAAGCTAAATGAACAAGCCAAAGCTCGCGGTAGTGCAGTAGAATTAGTTGCGGTAGGTCATACAGCTTTTGATAAACCGCAATCTTTCCCAACTGGTAGACTTGGAGTTAATTCCCCTCCCCGATTTGTATTCTTTGATACAGGTGCTTATAAAACCGGAGAAGAAATTATCATTAAACTACTTGTACCACCAGATTCCCCTGATAAAGTTACTGTCATAATTAAAGACCAAAATAAACGTGATCATAAATATTTTGGTCCTCCTGGTACTCAAAATACCGGCTATCAATACCCTCTTAGTAAAAAAGTTGAGTGGGAAAAGCCGGGTCTTTCAACAAGTGCCGCTTCGCTTGCACAAACCGAAACACCTATAGCAATAAAAAAACCCGACCTTAGTGCTGCGCCTACCGGTACAGAACCTGTAACCGGCACAGGCATTGATTCCGAAACCCAACGCCCAACGCTGTCTGGTCGACAAGGTATAGAACAAGTGGTTATTTACGACGACCCAAATTCTGCCCCAATTGACGCTACCAAATATGTAAACAACTCTCTACACAAGAAAAGGTTTGATGTTTTAAACAAAGCTCTAATGCCAGACGGAAAAAGTTATAGTCCTAATGTTTTGGCGCTAGTCCCCAGAGACGACACAGATACAGACACAGACTATCAACTTAAAGTACTGATGCAGCTTGAAAAAGAAATTCGGGAAACCTCAGATACCGAAATGAGTAACGATATGCTCTACACCTATCTTTATACTCAAGGGAATATGACTTCTCCCCCTTCAGACTTATTAGCAACCGTAGAAGCCGAAAGAAGAGTTCGCCAAAACAAATTAACAGAGCAACTTAGAGAAACTCAAATTGAAGAACTAAAAGCAACTATCAGTCGGCATGGAAACGACATCTTAACCCAGGTTAAACAACACGACGGCAAAAAAGAAGCCACCGGCGCTTTTATGCCTGTTTACGAAAACCAAGCCAGAACCCCCGAAGCAGACGCAGATATTTGCGCTTTTCGGCTGATGTCAGAACTACTAGCCGACACAGATATCGAACCAATTGCCAGTTCATTAAAAAGAAATCAACACCAAGAAAACGCCACCGAGTATAATAGAAGGCTTTCAGAAATTACCAGCAGCATTAAAAAAGAAGACGGCAGTGTTAGCTACAGAAATTTTGCCAAAGAGGTTAAAAGAAGAATGAGCAAAGCCAGTTCTGCAGATGAGCGCTTTATGTATAAAGAAATTTATGCAAAACTACGAAAAACATACTATAAAAACATCGAAGAAGCTGTTAGTTTTTATCACGACTACGACTTTAACAACGACCGCCCCTTCAGCTTGGAAGGAACAAATTCTGTAGTAAACAGTATGCTTTATCAGCTAAAAGATATAAATTTAATGTCACCCACTCAGCTTCGTGAAGCCATAGACAAAATTGGCAGTAGTAACGACCCAGACACCAGAAAGTGGAAAACGAAACTGGAAAGTGTATTACTGCAAAGGAATAATCATGTACATTTTTATATGTACGCTTTAAAGGGCGCCGACTATTTTGTTCGTATGGCTAAGTTGCCCGTTCGGCTACCCGAAGTTGAAAGCACTATGTTTATTCCAGATAAAATTGCCCAGCAAGGTGTTCGAGGTAAATTTACGCCACCTAAACACCCTACCACTAAGCCTACACCTAGTAGATCAGATGATTCAACAAGAAAACCACCAGGCGCTCCAGAACCGGTTCCACCAGGTGGAGTTATTGATTCTGAAATAGAAGCCCCTCCAAAAGTAGATGCTGCCCCAGAAGTAGCACCGGCATCGCCGGAACCACCAAGGCCTGCGCCAAAAGAACCAGAACCAACAGACCAACCAGATGTTGACACGGCACCTGGGGTTACAGAGGAACTGGAAACCGAATTAACGGTAGGCGCTAAAGGTTTACAAAGCCGGCTGGTGCAAAATATTCATCGCTTAACTCAGCACTCCATGGCAGAAAGTTTAAATAAAGATCATAAAAGCAGATGGTACCGTTTTAAAGATAAAGTAGTCGGTAGCACATACCATCGCCCAATAATTGGCGGTATTTTTAAAGCCCTTGCCCACCCCATTGAAGTAGTCTGGCAACAAGGATTCTGGAAAGATGTTTTTGAACGACAACACCAGCGCTTCGCCACTGACTTGGAAATAATTGCCAAAGCTAAAGGAGCCGACGGCAGTATGCCTGTCGAACTTACAAACGAAGATATGAACATAGCGCTCAAACATGCCCGAGAAGCCAAGAAAAAATTAAGTCTATTTAAAAGAGCCATTTGGGGTGGTTCAGATTTTATTAAAGGCTTAACCGGCTGGTCTCAAACATCAGATCAAAAACTGGCAAAAGACTGGCTAAGGCAGCAGTTTGAACAAGATACAGATTATGTTAAAGGTTTAAGAAAAAGAACAATCGCTGAACAAAATGTTGAAGGTGAGCGCTTTGCAAAATGGAATAAACAACTTACAATCGAGCAGTCTAACCGCTTAGTCTTAGCAGAACACGCTGGCGAAACCAGACACGAAGCTAACATAGAAGCGCAAGCAGCTGCAAACGCACATATCAAAAAATTAATAAAAGAATACGCCGAAGGCACAATCACATCAGAACTGGAATTGGTAACCAAAGTAAATAGGTTTTTACAGGGAAGCTTTACCGATAAATTGGGAGAAGCATACAGGGAAGAATTTAAAGCCCCCGAAGTTGCCACCAATATTGTTAGTTTAGCAAACAAGGTTAAAGGTAAATGGGGTACCCAGAATGGTTACAAAGATAAGTGGGATGATGTTCACATAACAGTACTGTTTGGCCAGGGTGAATGGGGTGGCGCCAGGGGTAAAGTGGAAAAATCAGGTATAAGTAATAGATTAGTTAAAAAACTTTGCGAAAGAAGCTATTTAAGTGAAAGCCAGGGTGAATTTGTAACAAAGAGCGCATGGAAACATTTCACATCGTTTGTTCAAGACGCCAGCATTCTAACGCTTGGTTATGGTGCCGGAGCCGCCACATCGATTGCTTTAAAACTGCCATCAAAGCTGGGTATCGCAGCAAGCACTGCTATAACTGGTGGTGGCGCTTTAGGTATTGCCGCAGTTTCTGGCTTAAGAGAAACAGGGCTAGACCTTAGTTTAATCAATTTAAAAGGCATTAAAGGCCGTTTTCAAACCGAACTGGAACAGGTTTCTCGCGAAGCGGCGCAAGGCAGGGTAACTCCACTTGAGGCCCGTAAACGAGCCGAGATGTTGGGCTTACTGGTTGAACGCCGTAGTGCCAAAGACTTAACCGATTCAATTAATGGCTTTTTAAATAGAGAGTCACTAACCAATGAAAGCGCAAAAGAACTTTTAATGCTCCTTGCCCAAACAGACGCCAGAATGCGACTTACAGACCTGTCAGGTAGTCGCGACTTACACTTTAAGGTTCAAAACTATATTGAATTTACCAGTGGAAAGGAAAATGAGCAATACACTCAACTAAAAGGTGCTGTTGAAAACGCTATGGTCCGGCTTATTTCACACCAGGCAGAACATAGCGATTTCTATTCCGGAGAAGAAATTTATACCGGCAACCTACTTGCCTACAGAAAAGACCAGGGCGAACTGGGTATTTTCGAAAAATATTCTGCCCTTGCCGAAGCCCAGTTAAGATTTTCACCGGAACAGAAAAAAGAAATTGAAAACTGGCTTGGCAAAACCCTTAAATTAAGCGAAACCGAAACTAATGAATGGTTATCCAAATATTTACCAAATGTTAAACTAGACCGTAACCAAGCCTCACTGGCCCAAAAAAGAAGAATTGCTAGTTATGCACGTTATAAGAGCGGCGCTAGAGTGGCCATAACATCGGGAATTACTTCACTTGCTTATACCGGCGGCGCTGCTGTCGGTTCGGCTGTTATTTCTGAAGGTGCTAATCTGTATGGTGATATTAAACATTCAGGCTTAGCAGAGTACCGCGATGAATGGGAACAAGTGTTAAACGGTGAGCCGGTAGTTGAATTCGACCCGGCAACGGGTACACTAAACGCCGACCTCTCTGTTTTTCAAAGAGGTGTACTTTTGGGTAGAAGCATCATAGAGCCCCCCGCAGGCTTTGGCCACGTAGAAACGATTGATGGCGTAGATGTTACTCTCCCCCCTAGTTTGCGCTACTTCGATGACGGCGCTGGGCACGACTGTTTGGTAGACGTTAGAACAGGTGAAGTTGCACTAGATATGAGTAATATAAAGCTGGAAATTGATCAATTTGGTCAATTAGATCCGGTATCAGCCAAATTTTTAGCAGATCATAAAATAATTCATAATGTTCAGCCACAAACTGTAGTCACCGAAACCGAAATTCTCTCCACTCAAGCTGGAACAACCGATGCAACCGTTCCAGGTACAGGATTAACAACCAAAGTCCCTGCCGGATCGTCTTGGGTAAAAGATGGTGATTCTTATGACCTTATAACAAAAGCTAATGATGGCAGTACTATAACCCTTATTGACGACGCTAAATTCAACTCGGATGGGAGCATAAATACCACCGGAGCAACACTACACCAAAATATAGCCCTAGGTAGTGTTGAATCAAGCAATATAGTAAAAGTGGATATGCTTGGCGAAAATGGCGAATGGGACCAGCACGCCGGCCAAGTTGAAAGAGAATGGTACTCATATAACGAAAAAGGTTCACAAAACAATGAACTTCAGCTCTATAATGCCCGACGAGGAGACGGCGTTGTTTTAAATATGTCAAAAATGGGTGAAGCTTTTCAAAAAGGTGTTAATAATGGAGAACCTATCAATGTACAAGATGTAATAGATAATGGCGAAGCCGGATTTGCTTTTACTGTTCCTGGCCATGGTACCGTAGTAATCAGAGACATAGCCGACGGTCTTCAGAACGGCAAGTTATTTTTGGATCCCAATGACCATACTCACTCCATTACTTTCCCCGACGGTCATACCATGACTCTGGGTGAGTTTTCTAAGATGATTATCAACAAAAAGGCTTTAGATAGTCACCAGCTAACTGATGGCTGGCTAGCTACAGAATACAGAGGTTGGCAAAATGTATTTAATCTAGGTAATGAAGACGGTAAAATGGGTACCATTGAGGCAGTACGAATAGTAGATGATACTGCACCAGGCGAACCGATCCACATTCAGTCGTTTGCCACAATTAGGGGTTCGGGGTCAATGGAAACCATAGAAACAACTACAACTGCTTTTACCCCAGTTATTTCCATTAGTGATGCAATAACAGAGAAGATTGCCACTACCACATTCAACATTACCCTTTCCAGCCCTCCGGTTGGTTGGCCTGATTGGCTTGTTATTCCTGCCGCTGTTAGACCAAGACTTGAGAAGAGTTATGCTCCCGAGACTCTTGAAGCCGGCACTCCCCTAGCTACCGGTGTTTTGGTTACTAAAAAACCAAGAAGTAGGCAAACATTTAGAAAATTATTTACTCCAAAGTCACAAAAAAGGTTCGAAGAAGCTACTGGCCAAAAAGTTAAAAAACTTAACCAATCTGAATTTGCCAAATATTCAGCAGAAATAGAGCCGGCAATAACCGCTTTTATTGCCGCTGCCAAAAATAAAAGTAAAGATACGGATGCTTATTTGGCAGCCCGAACTGCTTTGCTCGAAGTTCTTACAAGGAATGAAGGCTTATTAGGTGGCAAATCAGCAACAGAAGTAAGAGACAGTTTAGAATCATCTTTATCCAA
Organism: uncultured Gammaproteobacteria bacterium; assembly: GCA_964414145.1. Classification (GTDB taxonomy): domain Bacteria; phylum Patescibacteriota; class Microgenomatia; order UBA1406; family UBA1406; genus UBA1406. The sequence continues at coordinate 10,182 of CAYPVH010000003.1, read as the reverse complement.
AAAAGAAGAAGTTAGTGAAAAAGAATCAGCTAAGGCGGAAAAAGAACTGGTAAAGATATTAGATACATTCTTTACCAAAAGCTCTGCAGAAGAAATTGCCGCTAGATTCAACATAACAAAAGAAGCCGCAGAAAAACTAAAGAAAGATAAGAAAGAAAGAAAAAGCTATATACAGCTTCAGCTGGAAGCACTAAGGTATCAAGCCCGAGAAAGGTCATTCGCTTTAATGACCGAAGCAGAAAAAACGAGATTGGTAACAAAATCAGCCGGGCTCAGCAATGAAGAATTAAATGTCTATATGTTTTATACACCGAAAATTGCAGAAGCAAGACGGGCAACCGAAGTTTACAGAAAACAACAACTTGCAGCAGGTAAAACTTTAACCAGGCAAGAATTAGATAGACTTTACAATACTAAACTGAAAGAACTGGTTAACCATGACATACCCGAAAAAGACTGGGGAACATACGCACAAGCTCAAGAAAAAGTAGACATCGCCAAAACCAAAACCCAGACTTACCAAGATGAATTGGTTGAAACATGTGCCAACTTTGCAGAATGGTTAGAAGAGGAGTTTGAAATTGTAGAGAAACCAAACATGGGTCGCTATACGGTTGCCAAAGGTGTAGATCAAGGTAAAATGAGGCCATATCAACAGGATTATTGCGAAGCGGAAGAAATAACTATTAAACTTAATGACGCTACAGAAACAAAAGAAGTATTACTTACACTTGGTGATGGAATGGGGGGTCACGCTGCCGGAGACATTGCCAGCAAACTTGCTGTTGCTACTGCAAAAAGAGTGTATAAACAATCACGAGAGGATGGCAAAACAGAAGTAGAGGCTTTAGAAGAAGCTGTAAAAGCTGCAAACAATACAGTTCACACCCAGGCTCAGGCTGACCCAGGTAAAGCCGGTATGGGAACTACTCTTGTTTTTGCAATTCTTAAAAAGGATGGGACTTATTTTGTTGCCAACGTTGGTGATTCTAGGGCATACGTCCAAGACGATCAGGGTATTCATCAAATAACAGAAGATAACAGTTGGGTAGCCGAACAAGTAAAGGATGGACTATTAACTCCTGAAGAAGCAAAACAGCATCCTCAAAGAAATGTAGTTACCAGAGCAATTGGCACTAAACCAACAGTAGAAGTTGATACGTACGACGGTAAACTAAAACCCGGACAACAACTTCTTCTTTGTTCCGATGGCTTAAGCGGCATGATAGAAGACTCCGATATTGTCAGAATAATGACTGAGAAAAACAAAACCCGCCAAGAAGTGGTTGAAGAACTAATAAATAAGGCCAACGAAAACGGTGGCCTTGATAACATTACCGCAGTTGTGGCAAAGTTAACAGAATTAGACTCAACTATTGAACCTCCTAAAAAAACAGATAAACTAAAAGCTGCCCAAGAAGCAGTTTTTGAAAGGGCTGGAAAACGAACAGAGCAAGAAGTACTGGCCCAGATAAATAAAGTGTCTGATATATTAAAACAGGAATATGATAAAGGCAGAGGGAGAATAAAAGCCACCATTGATGAAATGGTAGCCGACAATATTCAAGAAGTTATTCATGACAGAGGTATCGCATATATTCCAAAATCCAGTGGTGATTTAGTAGTTTTAGGTGATCTACACGGCGATTACGCTGCTTTTAAACAAGTTGTAGAAAAAAGTAAGTTTTTGGAAAATATGGAAGATGGTGATCGGTCAGCTACTTTAGTACTTATGGGTGACTTGGTAGACAGAGGAAAACACGACGTTGAACTTATGGAAGCGCTATTAGAGCTAAAGAGCCGTTACCCAGATAATGTATTAATAATGCGGGCAGATCACGAAGTGTACGATGGTGTATCCCATCATGATTTTCCAAAAAAAGTTGCACAGCAGTATTATAATCTATCGCTCCCTGATAACGTAGTTAGCGCTCACGTTTCAGCAACAGCAAGAATGATTCCTACCGAACTCAGTTCCCTACCACCTACAGATATTCAGGATTTTATACATAAACTACTTACTAATGACGGTGGAAGTTTTATTAGAAGTTTTAAATTAAATATTAATCAATTTGCCACTAGCCATAACTTAACCCAAGAAGCTAAAGACGCAATGCAAAATTTAGCGGCTCAAATATGGGAATCTGCTGTTAAGCAAACTCCAGTTCATGTAGAATATGCAAAATTATTTAGTAATTTACCCAGAATGGTTGTGTGTGGTAATGGTGCTGTGCTTGTACATGGTGGAACAAGTGTTAATCCCGGAAATCTTGACGTGTTAAGAAAGCATGTAATCTTAGATGAAGAAATTACCTGGGCTGATGCAGTAAAACAGTCTGAGATAGAATTAAACAAGAAAGCTCAAGAAACGGAAGTATCAGATATTCAAGCAAACATTGATAGACTTATTTCAGAGGCAGAAAAATCTCCAGACAATACTGCTGATTATGGAGGATATATGTGGTCTTTGGATGTCCTCAGAAAAGTAAAAGGTAGAGTTGCAAATATTCCTGAAGGAGTATGGTTTAACTTAGAAAGAACCGCTGAAGGAACAATAATGGCAGCCATAGCAGGAGGTCACGTTATGTATTCTGAGCTAGCGCTAGAGGATTTTCTGAAAGCGGTTGGAGGAAAAGTTATGCTTAGAGGTCATCAAGCAGATGTTCCAGTTGACACTTTTGGAAATGGGAAATTAGCGACACTTCACACAACTGGAGATGGCAGTCCTGACAGCCACTATGATAGAAGAGTCAAAAATCCAACATACGCAATATTGGATAAAAACTCTGATATTACACAAATAGACTTTAATAGAAATATTCGCTCAGTATGGAAATAGTTAATTGACATATTAATTAATAGTTTATAACCTTAATAGTAATGGATAAGCCCAATAAACAAGTAATCAAAGACCAAATTGCCCTGCTTTCGTACGTTGACAAGCTTATAGAAGAGCGCCAAGACCCGCATATTACCGAAAAAGCCCTGCCTAAAGTTAGGGAATATTTGCTTACCCGCGTTAACGAAGCTATTAACACTCACCTGGTTAATTTATTAACCGAAAAAGATCAGGAAGAGCTAGAAAAATTGCTTGACTCAAATGCTCATAACGATTTTATTACCGAGTTTTTCGAAAAAAAGATTCCTAATCTTGAAACTGAAATTGCTGCTGTTCTTTTAGATTTTAGATCTGGCTACTTGTACCCACAAACTAATAAAGAAGAAGAAAAGGTAGCTGCTCCCCCGCCACCCACCCCCGCCCCGGTTGAGACAGATAGCACAAATACACCACCAAACCTAGATGCAGCGCCGCATAATAATTAGACAATAGACAATATGCAGTAGACAATAGCCAAGAAACAGTAGTCAATATACATTATCCAGTATTCATTATCTATGAGACAATATAAGATTCAATATACAAAAGAAATATCGACATGCATTATTCAGTATTCAGAATACATTAGATAGAAAACAAAATCGAATATACAATAGTCAGCATCCAGTAGTCAATATACATTATCCAGTATTCAATATACAAAATACATTAGGTAGAAGATAGTAATTATTGAATAATATTCAGCAGTAAGAAATTAATTTTTGGAGATTAAAAAAATAAATCCCTGTTTTGGTAATTTGGTGATTTGTTCTTATTTGATTAATTGGTTATTGGAATTTGATCCTGTCATCCATAATGCATACTAAATAATGTCTATTAGATATTGATTTCAGCAATTTAACAATTTAGCCATTTAACTTATTTCTCAGCCTTTCCTTATCTTTTGGCCCCATACTCATATTGTCTATTCCCCTTAAGAGCTCTTGTTTTTCATCCGCTGTTAACCTGCCGGTTAAATACTTTTTAGTTAAATCATAGGTTGTTACATTCTCATTTTCCGCTTCATAATTCATTAATGCGTAAACTATTGGCAAATGAGAAAAGTAATCTTTGCGTAAATACTCAACTTGCCCGTTATTTGTTCTTCGCCCAGCGTAAGCAAAAGCTAAGTCGCGCAAGCCGTCACGGGTAAAATAGGCTTTTACAAACATTTTAAAAGCCTCGTCTTTCGAAATATCCTCAAGTCTCGATAATTGATTTACCATTATATCGAGTACTTGCCGCTCAAATTTATAAGCGTCCACATCTAGTGTGCTATTCATAGCCTCTGCCCACTCTTTGGTTAACTGTACTGTTACCGCTTCCATTAACTGACCACCCCTTTGCTGTAATTTATAGTTAGCCTCTCCACTTGGCAATATTAGAGTATCTTTTGGTTTAATTACCTCAACCCCAACTCTTCCGGTAATAGTTGCAACTGCCGGATTAGGCACTTGCGGAGCATTAGGGTTTTCCCTATTTTGCTTTTCTATATCTTCATCTTTTAAATGCCAGTAGCCAATTTCTCCCATTAAGTGAGTGTATTCGTGTGGTTTAATTTCTCTAAGAATACGACGAATATTTTCAACCAACTGTTCGCGGGTGAAGCCCATGTAGCCATTTTGCGATTTGCTCATATGAGCGGCGTGCCTTTCTATTACATCAAAATCTAAAAATACATAAGGGCATTCTGGAATTACAAAAGCTAATCCCGTTTTTTTAGGGTTAAATAGTTCGCTGATTTTGCCTGATATAGGTACAATGTGCACTTCCCCAAGCTCAGGTAATCTTACCCCATATTTTTCCTGAACAAAATTTTTGTAATGACTAAGTACCTCAGACTGCATATAACCAAGAGTAAGACTATCCAGTTCTTTTGGTCCAATCCCAATTGAATCAAGATAACTTATAAGCTGACTTCGTTCTTTTTGCATTTCATGTGCTAATGAGTCAACAGACCAAGTTTTATATGGTGAATCTGTTTTTTCGATTAACCATTTAGCTACGGTATTATAATAAAGTTGAACTGGGAATTCGCGTGGTTCCTGTGGATGTTCGTAATTCCACTTGTAAGTGTGACTAGTATCAGACTTAGGTGGCTCGTAATCCCACTCTTGCCACTCGCTTTTTTCCGCTGTTGCACTTCTACCCTTGCTCCACAAAAATTCCAGCAGCTCTTCTTCTTTTCTTTCCAGTTTGTTAATTCTTAAAACCCCAGCACTACCCACATCTTTATTTACTTCACTAACCAGCTCTGTTTTTTTTGCCCCATTCAGTGCTTTAATTTCGGCATCTATTAACTGGCTTATAACCTCGCTTGAAGTAGCGCCAAAAATATTAGCCAGCCAGGTAATTGCCTCTAAATTCTGTTCCAAGCCCTGGTAGTCAACTTGCCCCTCATTACTTACAAACTGCCCCACCACCTCGGCAACATAATATCTAACCGGCTCACCTTTACCTACCCCAGTAAAATATTTGTTATACAAGGCTTCTGCCGAGCCCTGGTTAAAACCATTTGTATTTATTCCCAGCTTGCTAAAAAAAGCTGACCAATCCTTACCCTTATTGGAATTGTGAAAATAATCACTGTTTCCACCAATAAGCTCTGCGGTACTCCTAACCCAAGCTTTCTTTTGCTCTTCAAAGTTGTTTTCTTCACGGCCTTGCCAGTAACCCTGCCTTTCACCCTTAGAAGCTTTTTCCAACAATTTATAGGTAGTTTGTTCCCTTAAATCTCTGCTTTCAAGCTGAGTTTCGGTAACTTGTTGAATAGAGGTGTTTTGGGGGTTGAGCGCTTCACCTCCCAAAAGTAACCGGGCTTGTAAGCCTACTAAACCTTTGGTATATAAAGGCTCTTGCTCACTAACGGGTAAAAAATTTGGATTAGTTGCTCGTTCGACCATAGTTTACCTTGTTTTAAAGCTAAATGGCATCTCTAGTAAGTTACCTCTATCATCAAGATTAGCAATTTGCCAGTCTTTTGAAAACTGCGCCAAACCCTGGTCATAAAAAAACTTGTATTCTGGTGGTATACTTGGGTCTGTGGAGTTATATTTAAAAGCTGCCCGCATCATACCGGTTAAATAAGAATAAAGGGTACAATTTTGTGCATCTGTTTCTGGTTGATAGGCTCCGGTTTTAGCACGCAGAAATTCATTATTTGCTATTAGTAATGGATCTGCGTTAAGGCTTAAATCGTACTGATCTTTACCAAGCAAAGCTAAAGCGCTATTTGACGCAAATATACCAAGTGGAACCCATTGGTTGTAGTCATCCCAGTTATCATCACTAAAATCATTTTCTACATCGCCTTCAATGCTTATTTCTTTTAACGTTTCGCGGTCAACATCTCTATACCCAATTTTGTGCTTGCCACTCAAGTCTCTATTTTGTTCTCCCGTCCAGGGTTCATATACAAGCACCTTGGCCTTTATTTTCCCACCTTCAATTTTTTTGTCTAGTACTTTCAATACCAATAAAGCATGAGCGGCACTAGAATCATGATAAAAAGCAAGCGGAGCGCCATATCTGATAGATAAGTCTACCATACTACTAATATCAAACCAGCCATGCTCACCGGCTCTAACTACTGTTTCTCTAAATCCGCTTTCAGCAGGTAAAGTATAGGTTTTATTACTCCCGTCCTGCGTAAGCTTTGCCCTAAGATTTGCTATCCATTCTTTAAATGCAGCACTATTTTGCCCATAAGACAAAAACATCTCCACGTTTTCAGCTCTTCTTAAATCTTCTTTTGTAATAGTTATGTGACTTTGATCAATTGCCTCATCAAGGTAATCATCTAAATTAGTTAAATCTAAAACTTCATCTGACTTGCCACCCAGAAGGGATTCTCTTGTTCTTAATGTAATACCAAAATCTTTTTCAAATTGCCCTAACCCTTTTTGTTTGAACTCCGAGTCGCCCGCTCTAAGAGCATTAAGCACTGCTGCTGTGTAAAGAGTTAGAGGTAAACAATTAACAGCGTCTTTCTCTGTTTGTAATGGTCTCAAAAATACATCGCTAGCCCTACCTGATAACAGCAAATTAAGCTCGGTATCTGTGGCAATATCAATACCAACATCTCCACCGCCTGCAATATATTGATCAAGAAAGACATTGTTAGTTTGAATACCAGCCTTAGTGAAATTTGTTAACAGAATGCTTTTATCGTTAGTTGGAGTAAAATCGCCCGATACTTTAACAGCCCGTGCCACCCCTTCTTTTGGATCCCATTCATCTATTAGCCACCCAGAGCTACTTCTATATGGCCCCTTAATTACTAGTCTGGCATGTGCAGTCATGTCTGCACCCCTAATAGCTACTGGCATAGAATACCGCACTGCGGCAAGGTGGTTAATAAAAGCACTCCTTTTTGCCAACTTATCTTGAACGCCTTCTAAGCCAGTATTAACTTTAAACCAGCCATCATCATCTACTTGCAAACCACCTACTGTAACTCTTTTGTTTCTTGCAAGTTTATTTCTACTCATATTCTCTGGGTCTCTGAGCACTTCTATAAATCTTTTAGAATTATTAACAACAGCCATTCTTTCTATTAATGAATCTGTAGACTCGCTTGTACCTACCCCAAGTAGTTCATCTCTGGTAAGCAACCACAAATTAAAGTCTGCTCTAAGTGTTTGGGCAATTTGTTTTTTATGCGCTTCATTGCCAGGCATGGCCAAATACCTTACCATACCGGCATATAAACTTAAAGGGCCACAGTTATGGCCATCTGCTTGAAAGGCCTGTGTTTTGCCCATCTTTAATTCCACAGGCAATTCTGAATCATCTTCAATAGACAAATCATATTGCCCGTCAACCAATGTTCTTAAGCCTGCAGTACTATAACTAACAGATCTTCCCTGCACTGGTTTTAACCACTGTTTATACAGAAATTCGTCTAATTTATCAGCCTCAACATAACTTCCTTCAAAATCAAAATCATCACCCCTCGATTCACCCCATTCGTATCTGTTTTTATCTCTATTTAAGTAGGGTTCAAGCTCTTGTTTTTTAGCTCTATAAAAATCACTAAAGCTTTGTTGAATATCTACAATTTCTAAATGGGCTGAATCTTTTTGTGGATTATACACTAGTACCCTATATTGATCATCAGCATATAAAGTCGGTCCTTTTAATAATAAAGATATATGATTGCCCGACGTACTACTAGATGAATTCCAAAGAACAAGAGGCAACCCAATCCTATTAGCATAATTTATAAGTACCCCATCTTCAAACCATGCGTTACTCAAAGCTTCTGGAGTGCGGCTATTTTCTATTGATAAAGAAAGACCGGATTTAACATCTGTATACCTTGTTTCTACTTCATATTTACTAGCCACGCCTTCTTTTATTTGCTCTCTTACTCTTGCACAAAACAAGTTAGCTGCAGCTAAATTTTCTTTTGGAGTTACTCTTATTGGTTCTTTTTTTTCACTTTTTTTTTTAGTTTCAGCCTTTTCTTTCATCAAATCCAACAAGCCCTTTACATCTGTACTGTGGCTTAAAAATTCTAGCCATCTTAGGTGGTGCTTTTTCAGCTTGTTCATTCTTAATGCTGTTTCCAGCTCTGTCATTCTTGCTTGCCACATTTCATCAAAAAACCTTAAATCAGAAAATATTGTTGCCCTTCCTGCAGTGTCATAATGGAAAAGTCTTTGGCTTTCCGGTTTCAACTCACCAGTATTTCGGTCACGATCAAACATTGTAAAAAAAGACAAAGATGATCTATCTCCACCTGCAATAGTTCTTTGTGTGTTAATCCATTCACTTAGTAAATCTTTGTCTACTCTATGAATACTTAATATTGCATTAACTAAATGTTTAAAAACAATTGCTTGTTTTTTAGCACTTTCCGCGTCTCTTCCTTTACCACTAGCAACAGCACTAACAGCTAACAGCCCTGAGTCGCCATCTGTTAATGCTTCCGCATTTTGAAACCGAACATCTTCACCTAGATCAAAAGTATAAGGTACAACTTCAGGATTTGGGTTAAATATACCTGTAATTGGGTCGTAAGTACTAAAAAAAGCTTTATTTGATTGATATTTTTTTAAGTCTTCTGCCGTTAATGTTAACGTTGCTGGTGGATTTCCAACAAAATAATCTGTGTTCTTATTTACAGGTCCAACTACTTGGCCAAACAACTCTTCTAATCTATACTCCTGTTCCGTGTCAGGAAGTGGTAGTTGTTCTCCAGTTTCATCATCGTCTTCTGTCGTATCATCTTCCTCTGTTATTGGCGGGTCAGTTGGGTCAGTTCTTCCTGTTGTGACAGCGTCCTTCCTTTCACTGAATTGATTTAAAAAAGTTAATAACCGTTTTTCTTCTTCATTCAGTCGGTCCACCCTACTTTTACCGTTTTGCTGTTCGTTTACCTTGTTTACAAACTCTGCTTTATTGAGAATCAACTGTGCTTCCGCGTCTGCAAGCTGAGCAATAATTTCACTGGAATTAGCCCCAAATATTTGGGCAAACCACCTGAATACTTTTAAATCTTTTTTTAAAGTCTCGTAATCTATTCTGTCTTGCCGTATATAAGGGGTTAGAATATCTTGCACAAATCCGGCAACATTAGATTCTTTGCCTGTTAAGCCAAAATACTTGTTGTAAACAACTGTCAACTCGTCTCCTGTGCATTGAGTTAGGCTTATACCAGCTTTTTGTAGTATTCTTTGGTAATTTCTACCTGCTTCAGAAGCAAAGAATGGTTTTATTTTTTCGGCTGTACTTGTTGCCCATGCGTTTACTGTCTGCTCATTTCCTGCCCGTTCAGCTAAAGATGCGCGTTTGTATATACTTGTGTCTCTTTCGGGTAAAGCTTTAACTGTAGCGGCTGTCATTTGCCCCACGTCTAAAGCCGGATCAAACTGCTCGGTTACCAACCTGCCCTGTAAGCCAACCAAGGGCGAATAGTTAAGTCCTTCATGTTCCACGTTTGGTATTGGTGGCTGTTCTACAGACATATAGTTAGTATAACAGAGAACGAAATAATTAAAAATTAAAAATCAAAAGTTAAAAATTGCAATTAAATTGTTTCATTGTTACATTGCCTCATTGTTGAAAAACAAATTAATAATAGAAAATAGTTACTAGAAAGCAGGAAAATGGTAAAGAAAGTAGAAATTAGAGATTAGCAAAAGAAATTCAAACCTACACAATTATACATCTGCAAATCAAACAAAATTCAAAGCTTAAAAAACAAATAGAAATACACTAAAAGAGATTCTTCGTTTCACTCAGAATTGTATCTGTCACGATATTCATTGACAGATGTATGATATAGTACTAACCATGAA
>CAYPVH010000002.1:124160-145107 GCA_964414145.1 uncultured Gammaproteobacteria bacterium | reverse complement strand
CCTAGGACGCCACCCTTTCAAGGTGGAGATCGCGGGTTCGAATCCCGCTGGGGTCGCGTACCAGGTCCCGGCTCCGGCTGGATTAAAAAACTTGGCAATCACCAGCGGATCCTTTTTATCTTCCTGCCGGCCGACTTTGGCAAATTTTTTTAATAAAGCCTTGGTTAAAAGCTGCATATTCTCACCTCCCTTCTTTTTGAAAATTAATAGTTTTCAGGTAGAGGTCAATTGCTTCAGCTACAAGCTTAGTAATCGGCTTGCCGGTATTTCTTTTGACAGCCCAAAGCAAACAGAGATGATCGGCTGAAACCCTCGGCTTGTAGTTAGCCTGGGGCTTATATTCAAACTCCGGTATATTCAGCATGGCGGTTTGTATTTGTTTTCTCATTTTCTTTTTATTTTTTTTGTGAAGGCTGCTGCCTTCATTACCTGTTTATCCGCACAGCTGACGAAGCGAAGTCAAGGGCAATCCTGAGCGAAGCCGAAGGAGCAGTTTATTGAAGTGCAACGGAAACCCTTGACGAGCGAAGACAGATGTGCCAAGTATTTGACTTGATATAATGAAGAAAAGGATATTTATATTACAAAAATGATTGAAAAAGCAGAATTTAGGCCTTATGAGTATGAAAATGTTCCGGATCTGATATTTTTACCTCCTGTTTCTCCGGAAAAAGTAAACGAAGAAGTTCCTTTTATAGTTTTGCCATCAAACGGCCTTCAAACCGGCATTCCAAACGGAGTAGTTATTCACCAAAAAGTATTTAACCCCCTTCGTCGGGCTCAGGATCACTTAACTATTCATCATCCTGGACTTGTTTTAGTTTTAAAAAGAGGTTTTTTTCCTCGAAATTTTCAGGTAAAACTTAAAGAGAAGTTAGGAATTATTGGTTTTTCTGTTTTATATCCTCAGAGAGCCGGTGAAGCCGGCGAAATATTTCCAAATGAAGGCGGTGGTCATCACCGCGGAACAGGCGTTGATTTAGGAATATATGATTCTGAGAGAAACAAGTTTCAGCTGAGCTTTTTGCCACCCTTAAATGCTTTTTCGAGAAGAAGCACGATTCAGCGCTACATGAATGATCCATATAGGTCTTTGTGCTTTTCGGCGTTAAAAGAAGCGATCGAATCTGCCGGTTTTAGGATTCATCCAAATCCTATTGAAGAAAAACAAGTACATGCTTTTTTAGAAATATAAACATTACGCCAACTAACGTCCAACCTCATCGTTTTTTTGGAGAGCAGAAATAATTTCACCGATGGAATCTTCATTACTTTCAACTATTTTTATAGATAGTTTTTTAGATTCTTCTATCAGGAAATCCTGAATTATTCTGGCAGATCTAAATTCAACCCCTTTAATATCCAGAAGTTTTTCCCTGTGTTTTAAAAACTGGCTTTTGTGTTTTCTTTCATTTCTGCAAACCAACAGTATTTTTAAGGCCTTTTTTTCTAAACTAGCTGGGTCTAAAAAGGCACCTTCAATAACCACATTATTTTTATCCTTGGTTTCCTCAGCAACAAAACCTTTATAAGCTTCCCTTACTCCGACTAATCCTTTTATGACATTGTTGTTTGTCTGCTTTCCGAAGTGTCTGAAAGCAAAACAGGTTGAAAGATACAAAAACGGATTACCTATTTTTGATTTTCCCTTCCTTGCTTTTTTCTTGATATTATCTGCTTCAAAGACAGGATATCCCAACTTCTTTCCAACCAGTCGTGAAATATATGTTTTGCCTACGCCCGGTACTCCGTAAATATAAACCCTCATATTATTCAAAATACCTTCCTTTGAATTTGATTATCAAAAGCCAGGCAATAATCACAAGCGGGATAAAAATAATCCATGATTTTACCTGAGAAGATAACGACAGTATAAAGAAAACCGGTAAGGTCGTAATCAAGTGGGAAACAATATAGCCAAAGAAAAAAGGGATAAATCTGAACCCCAGCAAACTTCCTCCCCAGGCCAAGCCATCAGAAAGCATACCGCCCGATGCAAGCCGAAACATAAAGCTTGGTGGCTTTCTGCTTTTTTGCCCATTCTGTAGCCTTCTGTAATAGCATTTTTCCAACTCCTTTTGAACGATATTCCGGAGAAACGCCAATATTTTCAATTTCAACATACTTACTTTTCCTATAGCCAAAATCCTTTTTGGAAAGCGCCACATATCCAACCGCTTCATTATTTAAATATGCAATAAAACACCTTCCATGTTCCCCACTGGCTAATTTTTTGTAGTACTCTATTCCCTTCTTGCTAAAAGGCCAATCCATATTCAAATCTGGGTCACTTTTTTGGTCATTAATAAATACCTGGTTATTAAGTTTTTGAATAGTCTGCCAATCTTCTTTTTTAGCTGTGTGTATGGTTACAGTCATGTAATATACATTATAATAAAATATCTTTATTTCGACTCCTAATTTTAGTTAACTATTCCCCTACTTTTGTTTGAATAGTTACAACTGTATAGCCGGCTTTATCTGTATGTAAAACCACTTCCCGGTCAGGATAATTTTCAAATACTTCTATTAAATTACGCAGCATCTGTTCAGATATGTTATAAAAGAATCTTGTACCATAACCTTCCAAAACAAGAATAATTCTAGGCTCTTTATTTTTTTCCAGGCCAGCACCCGACGGTCCGCTTTCTACCATAGCCATAGTATTCTTATAATAATATAACTATCTGATTTTAAATCTTCGGTACCAATAAACTAAATCTTTTTAGCAATTACTATCACCTGATTACTTGCCGATTCCTCAACACCAATGTCTGGAAACTTGCGAACCTTAGAAAATATTATTCTAAAGCCGTTTTGAGTTAACCAGTCAGATAGCCACACTTTTTTCTTAAAATTCCTAAATAGTTTTTTGTTAGGTGCCATTAAGTCTGTTTTTTGCCCTTCAAAATTACCGTGGTGCTGAATTAGTAAAAAAGGAGCCCCTAACTTTAAAATTCGTTTCACCTCATTTAGTGCTTTATTCATATAGGCCTGCTTCATGTGGTCGAAAGTATACAAAGACATTACCCCGTCAAACGATTCATTTTCAAAGCCCGTATTTGCCGCTTCTCTTAAATAAAACTTTGTATTCGGGCTTTTTATTTTGGCAATTTTTAACATCTCTTTCGACGTATCAATACCAATCGTTTTATAACCGGCGTCACTTATTAATTTAAGATCCTTGCCCGTACCACAACCAATGTCTAAAACAGTACCCTTATTTTTCACGCTTTTCAGGAACTGTTCAATAAATATCTTATCTGTATAGTCATTACCAAATAGTTGATTAAATTCATTGGCGTAAGAACTATACCTGTCACCTACCTGTTTTGCAAAAGTACTGATTTTTAGCATAAGCTACGTTTATTGTAACTCTAATTCAATTAAATATTTTTTAAATTCTTCCCAAACCATTTTAGCTAACTCTATAGGCATATAGCCGGGACTTGGATTAAAGTGTATTAATGCGCATTTTCCAGTTGTAACAATTTTTTGCAAAAGATAATTCATTAATGTATATCTTGTTGCTGTCATAGCAAAGTCTGCACAAATTGTATAAACGATAAAAGACTCAGGAAACATTGCAATAAAATTATCCAATCCTGCGTCATGCGGCACCTGACTGCCTCTAACACTGTAAAGATCTGGATATATATCTGAAGGATATACTTTGTAAGAACCAAAAACTTGCCCAGGATAAACATGAATATACCGCCTGCAAATACTCTGCTCTACTAAGAAATTCCCCCAATTTCCATCATGTATATACTCTGACCACGTCATCTGGAAATCATTGTGCTCTCGGCAATCAAGGTTACACACTAGTAAATCTCTCATCCCTGTTTGCCACAGTCTGTAGGCTAATTCAACATGAGTAGATGTAAATAGAAGAGGTGGCCTTTTTGCTTTTCTATTGATAAATATGGGGTGTACTGGTGAATCTATGCTATAAGCATTTTTAGACTTTCCTCTTTCACAAACCAACCTTGTTTCTGGATAGGAAAAACTTTGCATGTCACTTACAACTACTGGATTGGTACTCCACGGATAAGCAGATGTGTATTTAACCAAATTATTTCCCATAACAGCTGCCCAAATTCCTCTATCTGGATCTATCAATTCATGATGGCTATGTAGCTTACTAGTAAAATCGAGCAATGATAACTCTGGAGTAGACATAAGATATTATATCAACCTACTATAGGCATTTTTAACATCCTTCGCTAAGCAGCTTTAGCCATCTGCACTCCAACATTAGCTGCAAATTGTCTCCAAACAACTTCTTTTGGTTGTAAAACCATAACGTTTCTTCTAATAAATTCAAGCTCGCTTTGCGTAAAATCTTCTTCATCACCGTATAAAATCTCTGGAATTGGGTGATTGAGTACAAGCTTAGTTGCTTCAGCCATTGTTTCTACCACCGAAAAAGTACTAACACCCCCTACTCTCTGAAGTTTATACGCACCCGTAGGTAGAGAATCACTTACCGCCAAACCCGATAAAACACCACTATCTAGGCTTTCACAAATATTCAGCCTTGCAGGGTGAGATAAAACACCGTGTACTGCAGCTACATAGACTGCCAATGCGTCAGCATCTGCTAATGCTGAACTTGTTTTTTCAATTGAACTTAACGTGTCGATAATATCATCGATTATGAATAACACTCTGCCTTTTGGATTACCATATAAAATATTTGATTCTCCTAAAACATTGTGACCTGTTCTTTCTTTGTTTAAAACTACTATTTGGTTCGATATATCCAAACCTAACAAGTTTGCTAAATGAAGAATTCTTTGTAATGCACCTTTGTCTAGTGCAACTAAAGCAATATCTTCAAGGCTAATTCCTATTGTTTTTACCATACCCTTTAGCCATTTTTCCACCTCTGTCATTGCAGTAATATTTAGGTGTGGTAATTTACATTTTCTAAAATAATCCCCAGCTTCAAAACTATGGAAGTCCAGTGAAATGAAATCAGTTAATTTTACTACATGTGCCAAAGTATCAGCCAAGATTTCTGCGTCAATAGCTGTTCCTATCTGCGTATCACCACTATTCATCGGGTCCCTGTCTTGTCTAACAACAGCATGTGGGCAAACACCAATTCGTCTTCTAGCTATTGCTTCCCTATCTCTTTCACTATGAGACAAAGCGTTGCCAAGTTGCATTATATGATAAATAAGTTCTGGGTCACCAGGAATAGACCAAAAAGGCAGTACGGTATCAAATACCCTTTCTCTATTCATACCTGGGTCTAGACAAACCTGGAGCCAAGGACTTTGGTCTTTAAAATGCCCGGTATCAACATGAAATCGTTCTCCTCCAATAATATCTCCAAAAGCATGGATAAAAGCGGCATAATAATCAAATGTTTGTGGCCCAACTACTCTTATCGTTTCCCTATCAAGCATCTAACAACTGATTATATTACCGTTGTATAGTATTGTCAACTACACTATAAGATAATATCTGTATAATGCCTCACCTCTTCACTCCCCTTCTCGCCCAGAACTGTTACAACTTCAAATTTAGGTGATAATTTTGGTTTTTTTACTAAATAATAGTAATCAATTAGTTTTGTTATTTTAGCTTGTTTTTGCTTGTTTACCGCCTCGTGTGGCATACCAAAATAGTTACTGGTTCTATATTTTACTTCTATGAAAATTATAAAATTACCATGTTCGGCAATAATATCTATTTCACCCTGTTTTGTTTTGTAATTAGTTTTGATAATTTTGTAGCCTTTTTTCTTAAGGAATTTTATTGCAATCAATTCACCTAACTTTCCCTTGCTGATTTTGTTCACACAATAATTGTAGCTAATTTGAATAGGTTATGTTTGTACGGCTCGTTTTCCAATTTTTTCCCTCATGTAATACAGTTTTGCTCGTCTAACCTTGTTTTTCTTAATTACCTTAATACTGTCTAGTAGTGGCCATTCAACCGGAAAAATACGTTCAAGACCAATTCCAAGACTGCCTATTTTACGAACAGTAAAAGATTTGTTTACACCTTTGTTTTTAATGGCAATAACAATACCGGCAAATTTTTGCTTTTTTTCTTTGTCGTTATCTGTATAGGTTGTAGTTAGTTCTACCTCGTCACCTATATGAACATCTTGTTCTTTTATTTTTGTAAATAATGCCATAGAACGTATATTATATGATTAAAAACTGCAGAAATCAATATTGTTATTAATTACATTAATCTTTATTAATAACCGCCTCTACAAAACCCAGGAAGATTGGATGAGGAGTAAGCGGTCGCGACTTTAATTCGGGATGATACTGTACCCCAACAAAAAAAGGGTGATTGGTTAATTCTATAGCCTCAACTAATTCACCATTTGGCGACTTGGCAGAAACAACCATGCCATTTTTTTCAAATTCTGCCAAATACTGATGGTTAAACTCGTACCGGTGCCGATGTCTTTCCTGAACAGTAGGTAGTTGGTAATTTGTGTTTTGATACTTTTCATATAGTTGCCAAAGCAGGCTATTTTTAGTTATAACTGCCGGCCAGGCACCCAGTCGTATTGTACCGCCAAACTGCTTTTTTTCAATTTTCTGCTTTTGGTTTTCCATTACATCAATCACAGGATATGGGGTTTTGCTGTCAACCTCTGTAGAATTTGCCCCTTTTAACCCGAGTACGTTTCTGGCAAATTCAATCACTGCCATTTGCATGCCAAAACATAAACCCAGGTACGGTATTTTGTTTTCTCTGGCGTACTTAACCGCTCTTATTTTCTCTTCTACTCCCCGACTTCCCCACCCCTGGGGTACAACTAAACCGTTAATATTTTTAAAAGCTTCCTCGCCCTTGCTTTTTATTTCTTCTGTACTGATCCAAACTATTTCTGCTGCTTTTCCAAGATAAGCAAAAGCATGTTTAAAAGATTCCACCACACACAAGTACGAATCTTCTAAAGAAAATTCGCCGCTGTCGATGTATTTGGCCACAATCCCAATTCTTGCCTTACTGCTTGTTACTTCACTGTCTTTCTTTAAAAACAGTGACCAGTCGTCTTTTAGTTTAATTGCTTCAGCTCTGTTTTCAAGTTTAAAATAAGACTTAATTCTTTCAACAATTTTCTGCTGTTTAAGATAATCTGGTACTTTATAAACACTATCTAAATCTGGATTCGAGAAGATATTTTCTTTGGTAACGTTACAAAATATCGAAATTTTTTCTTTTCGTAATTCGTCTACCTCTTTTTCCGACCTGGTTACAATTATATCGGGTTGAACTCCGCTTGAAAGCAATAGCGAAACAGATTGTTGAGCCGGTTTGGTTTTTAATTCACCAATATTTTTAGGTAAAGGTAAATAAACCACATGAGCGACCATCACTTTGTTCTTATCTTTAAGTTTTAGTTGTCGAATGGCTTCCAAAAATAACATATTTTGAATATCCCCAACAGTACCACCAATTTCAACAATAACTATCTCGGCGTTAGTTTCAGAACCTAAAAATTCCAGCCTTCTAATAATCTCTTCGGGAACATGCCTAACAAATTCAACACACTCACCATTATATTTAAGTTCTCTTTCATTTTTTATTACCGACATAAATACCTGCCCGGCTGTCATGTAGTTATGCTTTTTTAAGTTTCTTGTTAAATATCGCTCATAATGGCCTATGTCTTGATCTGTTTCCAACCCGTCTTCTGTAACAAATGTTTCACCATGAACTATCGGATTCATAGTACCTGCATCTAGGTTTAAATATGGATCTGCTTTTAACACAGTTACCTTATAGCCTGATTGCTGAAGAAGTAAAGCAATTGAAGCAGTTGTTATTCCTTTTCCCAGGCCAGAAATTACACCACCAACAACAAAGAGGTAATATTTCATTAGTGGTTATTTAAAAGATAGTCTCTAAATATATGGTCAAAAATATCACCTTTAGAAATTAATCCTACAATTTTATTCTTATCATCAATTACAGGCAGTTGCCGTACCTGTAGCATTAACATTCTTGAAAGTGCTTTAAAAATACTAGATTCGGGACTGGTCGAAAACACAATCTTATTCATCACATCTTTAGCTTTAAGCTTTTTAATATTTTTAACATCTTTTTCTAAAGATTTAATTTTAAAACTATCCAAGTCACTAATTATTTCCGAGTACTGCGGATATACTCTTGCCAGTAAATCTTCCTCAGCTATTATTCCTTTTATTTTTCCACTCTTATCAACAACAGGTAAGCTATGAATTCCTTTGCTAAAAATAAGTCTCCAAACAGTAGTTAACGGTTCTTCGGGGTACACAGAGATAAGCTTCTTTTTCATAAAATCTTTAACTTGTTTCATCTTTTATATTTTAATTTCTTAATTACTTTTAAGTCAACCATTGCTCGATTTAACATAGCAAAAGCTTCTTTTCTCTCAGCGTCCCCTACTTGTTCTTTCAGTAATTGCTCGGCTTTATTCTTAACTTCCAGTACTCTTCCCTCATCAATTTCATCTTGACCAATTGCTCTTGTTATTAAAACCCTTGCTTCTTTTCCGTCTGTTTCTATATAACCGCTTCCTGCTGAAAAATATTGCTCTTTGTCTTCTTTATCTACAACAGTTATAACACCCGAATTTAAAAGTGTCAACAAAGGGGTATGCTTGGGTAAGACGGTAATTTCGCCCATGGTTGTTTGGCAAGTAATGCTCTTTACTTCATTACTATATACTCTTTTTTCTGGTGTAATTATTTTTAATAATAACATCTATTTTACCTTTGCTTCTTCTATTGTACCAATCATGTAAAAAGCAGCTTCACTCTTATCGTCGTGCTTACCGTCAAGTATTTCTTTAAAGCCCTTGATAGTTTCTTCACGTTTTACGTATTTTCCCGGCTTTCCGGTAAAAACTTCGGCAACAAACATTGGTTGCGTTAGAAAGCGCTGAACCTTTCTGGCTCGGCTTACAACCAACTTATCTTCCTCAGACAACTCTTCCATTCCTAAAATCGCAATAATATCTTGTAAATCCTTGTATCTCTGAAGCACTTTAAGTACTTCTTTGGCAACGTTATAATGTTCTTCGCCCACTGTTGACGGGTCAAGAGCACTTGATGAGGAAGCTAGCGGATCTACCGCCGGGTAAAGTGCTTGTTCAGCCAAGGATCTCTCTAACGTAATCGACGCATCCAAATGAGCAAAGGTAGCAACGGGGGCCGGGTCTGAATAATCATCCGCCGGTACGTAAACTGCTTGCATTGATGTAATTGATCCTCTTTTAGTTGAAGTTATTCTTTCTTGTAAAGCCGACATTTCTTCGTAAAGCGTTGGTTGATAACCAACAGCTGACGGTATTCTTCCCAAAAGTGCCGACACTTCCGATCCGGCTTGAGCAAAGCGGAAAATATTGTCTATAAACAGTAATACGTCTTGGCCTTCTTCATCTCTGAAATATTCTGCCATGGTAACTCCGGTTAGCGCTACCCTTAAACGGTTTCCGGGTGGTTCATTCATCTGACCAAACACAAGAGCTGTTTTTTCCAGTACTCCGGTTTCTTTCATTTCGTTCCAAAGGTCATTTCCTTCTCTGGTTCGCTCACCAACACCGGCAAACACCGAAACACCACCGTGTTCTTCAGCTACATTTCTAATCAGTTCCTGAATTAAAACTGTTTTACCAACCCCAGCACCTCCAAAAACTGCAATTTTACCACCCTTAATAAAAGGAGTTAGCAAGTCGAGTACTTTTATACCTGTTTCAAATATTTGTGGGGTAGGGCTTTGTTCTGTTAAAGATGGAGCAGCTCTATGAATCGAGTAATGCTTATCGGTATTCACCGGTCCTAATTTATCAACCGGTTGACCCAAAACATTAAATATTCGGCCTAAAGACTTTTGACCAACGGGTACTTTAATTGGGGCTCCGGTATTAATCACTGTCATACCTCGTTTCATTCCCGTAGTACTGTCTAAAGCCACTGCTCTAACCCGTTTTGACGATAGAATTGCCTCTACTTCAAGTACAATTTCTTTATCACCGCTCTTTACTATAAGTGCGTCATAAACTTTAGGCAGGTTTTTTTCAAATTCAATATCAATAACAACGCTTCTAATTTCTTTAATTATTCCTGTATTATCCATTTTTCTTATATTTTTTAAGAAACTGCTAATCTTGCTGTATTCATGTCTAATAGTTCATTCGTTATCTTTTCTTGCCTAATACTGTTTCTCATTAACGTAAGTTGTTCAACCAAATCGTTAGAATTGTCGGTTGCACTTTTCATTGCCACCATTCTTGCCGAATGCTCTGCGGCTTGACTTTCTTGAATCGCACCCCTAATTTCGCTCTCTAAATAAAAGTTAAACAAACCATTAATTACTTTGTTGGCGCTTGGCTCAACAACATATTCATTACCACGGTCATCACTTTGGCCTTCTTTTTTTATGCTTTCTTCAAATATCTCTTTGTCGAGTGGTAAAAGCAATTTTTCTGTTGACTTGGAAACTAAGCTACTAACAAACCTGTTATAAAACAGAGAAACACTAGAATTTGTTCCGTTTAAAAACCTCTCGCTGGCTAGCTTATACACAGCGCTTACGCTTTCTTCAAACGAGTTTTGAGAAAAGTCGGCAATTATACTTCCCCCAATGTGATATAAAAATTGTACCGCTTTGTTACCCAAGACTATAAATTCATAATCATCAATTTTTTCTATTTTTTTATTAATATATCGAAATAAGTTAAAATTAAACACACCACACAGGCCTTTGTTTGAAGAAATTACAATCGCTAGTTTCTTGCTTTTTTCGTTGCTTGCACTGGTTAGCGAACTTTCGGAAATAACTGTTGATTTTAGTAAATTAACAATTGTTTCCTCTAGCGCTTCTCTGTATGGCTTGCCTGAAATAGCTTTTTGCTGAGCCTTCTTCATTTTAACAGCAGAAACCAATTGCATTGCTTTGGTTATTTGACCAACATTTTGGATCGATTTTATTTTACTCTTCAGCTGTCTTAGATTCATTTGTTTCTTTGGAAAATATTGTTAAAAATCTTTGTGCAAATTGCTGAAGTTCTTTTTCTACTTCCTTACTAATTAGCTTCTCTGTTTTTATAGCTTTAAGTAGGTCCTGCTTTTCCGCTTCAAGCAATATCAGAAATTCTTCTTCAAATCGCTTAATTTCGGAAACAGGGACGGTTTCGGTATAACCGTTAACACCAAGCCAGATAGCAACCACTTCCCTTTCTACCCTCATTGGCTCATGTTTATTTTGTTTTAACAGTTCATACATTCTAGCGCCTCGATTAAGTGTTTTTTTGGTTTCTTCGTCCAGCTCAGAAGCAAACTGTGAAAAGGCCGCTAATTCGCGGTACTGTGCCAATTCTAATTTTAAAGCTCCCGCTACTTGTTTCATTGCCTTTATTTGAGCCGACGAACCAACGCGAGAAACAGAAGCGCCAACATTAATGGCTGGTCTCATGCCTGCATTAAACAGTTCTTTTTCAAGATAGATCTGTCCATCAGTAATCGAAATTACGTTAGTGGGAATATAGGCAGATATATCACCCTCTTGTGTTTCGATTATTGGTAAAGCCGTTATTGAACCACCACCATACTTTTTATCTAGTTTAGCCGCACGCTCAAGTAAGCGGGAGTGAAGGTAAAATACATCTCCAGGGTACGCTTCTCTTCCGGCTGGTCTTTTTAAAATAAGAGATATTTGTCGGTAAGCCCAAGCATGTTTTGACAAGTCGTCATAAACAATTAGCACATCTTTTCCCATATCCATAAAGTATTCTGCAATAGAGGTTCCTGAATAAGGAGCAATATATTGCATTGATGAAGGAGAATTTGCAGAGGCAGAAACCATCACAGTGTATTCCATCGCCCCCTTTTCTGTTAGTAAGTTAAGAACTTGCGCCACTTTAGCCTCTTTTTGCCCGATTGCTACATATACACAAATTACATCTTGACCAACTTGGTTAATAATTGTATCGAGCGCAATAGTAGATTTTCCGGTAGATCTGTCACCAATAATTAACTCTCTTTGACCTCTACCGATTGGAATTAAGCTATCTATTGCTTTAATACCTGTTTGGAGCGGTTCATTTACAGATTTTCTATATATAATACCAGGTGCAATTTTCTCCACTTCTTCATATTTCTCGGGAACTATGGTGCCAAGGCCATCTATCGGTTCACCAAGCGGATTGACTACTCGACCCAAAAGCTTTCCCGATACCGGTATTTCAAGTATTTCACCACTTAAAACAGCCCTATCGCCTACCCTTAGTTTTTGGTATTCACCAAAAACTAATGCCGATACCTGTTTTTCTTCAAGGTCGGTTACCATTCCTTTTTGCCCCGTTCCAAGGATAACAACTTCACCATACCTGGCGTTTTCCAGTCCTTCAATAACTACAATACCATCGTATATTTGAATAATGGCACCACTTTGTTGAGATCTACTACTAATTTGCGTTTTGTTAATGTCGGCAATAATATCTTTTTTTATCTGATTAATGTTATTCATATTATCTAAGTAAACTTTCTCTAATTTCTTTTAACCTTCCTTCTATTGAGTAGTCTAAATATAAACTTCCATACTGCACAATCATGCCACCTAAAATTTTCTTATCTACAACATTATCAATTTGGTACTCTTCATTTGAAAGGTTAAGTTTTTCGAGTAACATATCTTTTTCTGCTTCTGTTAAGCTATAAGCTGTTGTTACTACAACCGGCTTTCTACCTGATCCTGCCAACTTAAGTATTGCCTCTTTTAGTTTTGGATCCATTTGAGCTGCGCTTTTATTAATATCTATGCTTTGCATAATTATGAGGCTTTAGGTAACTTGTTGGCAATATCTTTAGTTATTTGTTTTTGCAAGGCTGGTGTTAATGTTTCTGAAAGCGCCTTCTCAGCAATAACTAAAGCTATCTCTGTTGCCTCTTTTTTAACGTCGGCAAGCATCTTCTGCTTGTCTGACTCAATCAGCTCCAAATTATGTTTTCTTAGCTCTTCTGCTTCGATTTGAGCTTCTTTTAGAATTTGTCTTTTTGCCTCATTTGTCTCCTTTTTCATTTTTGCGTAAATTCTCTTTAACTTTTCTTCATATTCGTCTTCCAAAGCTAACTTTGTTTTATATAATTCCTTTTCCTTTTTTTCGTACTCTTCTATTTTGCCTAGTGCCTTTTTTTCTCTATCTTCTTCAGTTTTAAGTGTATTAAGAAAAGGTTTATAAACCAACTTTCTAAAAATAAAAAAGAGCAAAACAAAATTTATTATCTGTGCCACAAATATCTTTATATCTAATCCTAGGTTTTCCATTGTTACCTTTATGTAAATTTAATAATCAGGGCCACTACTAATGCATAAATAGCAACAGCCTCTGCAAAGGCAATTGCTAAAATCATGTTAGTAGTTATTGAGGATTCTGCTTCTGGATTCCTACCTAACGCCTCAACTGCTTTTGAACCAATCATACCAATTCCTAAACCTGGTCCTATTGCTCCAAGACTAATTGCTAGTGCGGTTGCTAAAGCTTTAACTGCTTCTTCATTCATGCATTTTCATCTCCCCTCGAAAACTATAAATTTTTAATGACTATGATCTTTTATTGAAACTGACAGCATTATTGCTGATAACATTGAAAAAACTAGTGCTTGTATAAAACCTACAAAAAACTCGAAAATCAAGAAAGGAAACGTTGCCGGTATAAAAACAGGAACCAAAAAAGCTATAACAGTTAACAACACTTCACCTGCAAATATATTACCAAATAAACGAAAGGAAAAAGAGATCGCTTTAGAAATCTCGGATATAATTTCCAGTATACCTACAAAAAAATAAATAGGATTAGTTATATTAATAAACTTTTTTACATACTTTTTAATACCCAAATATTTTATAGCAAAAACTTGAATCAAAAAAACAGAAAAAACACCCAAAGCAATAGTAGTATTTAAATCTGCTGTACCGGCACGAAATAAAGGTACTTTGCCAAAACCACCGTCAAACAGTATTGTACCCACTCCTGGAATTAAACCAAACCAGTTTAAAGATAAAATAAAAATAAAAAAGGTTGCCGCTAAGGGGAAAAAAGTTGATGTTCTTACGCCAAAAATTGGTTCAAATAAACCATATAAGGCACGTAGTAAAAGATTAATTAAGTGGTAAAGTTTTCCTTTTTTTGTATATATTAGAGCAACAGCAATCAAAAGTAAAAGGACGATCCAACTTGTTAATAACGAATTTGTTATGCCTAGCCCCAAGAATTCAAAAAGTTTTTCGCCTTTTATACTAATGTGGGGTCCGTGCGATACTGCTTCTGTAGTTGCGTGCGTGTTTACGGCCTCAGCCAAATATTGCTGAGCTTGGACCACCTGCTGTTTAACAATTACTTGTGTATCAATCGATTCTAATACCATTTCTAACAATTTTATATAGATTATAAAAACTGCCAATGACTCCGAAAAATAAAAAGACCAAGGTCAAAGTTGGTCTTGTAACGAAAATAGTATCAAGAACAATTCCCATTGTCAATCCAATAAAAATAGGTACAACAATTGAAATACCTATACTGGAATAATATAAGTAAAAAAAATTACTAGTTAACTTTTTCTTTTTTTGTGGTTTTGATTCTTCTTTAAAGTAAACCCCTTTTTTATTATTTTCCATAGTTTTCGTAAACTACTAGATCTACTGCTTTTTCAACCAGCATTGCCAGCTCATTATCTCGCGTTTGGAGTTTGCCCTTTACCATTAAAGTTTTGTTCTGTTTCCACAGTTTTTTATATCGTTCGTAAACCTTGGGAAAAACTACCATTTCAACGTCGCCTGTATAATCTGTTAAAGTAACAAAGGCCATTTCGTCCCCATTTTTTCTGGTAGTTATAATTTTTACAGATTTTACTAAGCCACCAATAATCAGTTCTTTTGTCTTTCCTTTTTCCAAATCTTGAATCGGTACGGCTTTTTTCATCTTTAGTATTGACATAAACTTTTCGAGAGGATTACCTGACAAATAAAATCCAATTGACTCTCTTTCATTATTAATTAATTCTTCTTTTATAAATTCAGGAATATCGGGAAGTTTGTCTTTAGTAGATTTACTGGAAAATTCTGACTGAGAAAACAAACCAAATTGCCCCTCGGCTCTTTTTTGTTTTTGTTTTTGTAAATCCTTAATTGTATCTGTGTAATAAGCAGTAAGTTGAGCTCTATTACCAAACTCATCAAAGGCCCCGGAATAAATTAAGCTTTCCACAGTTCTTTTGTTAACTTTTCTTAAGTCAACTCTTACCAAAAAATCTTTAAATGAGCCAAACTTTTCTTTTTCTCTTGTTTGGATGATTGACAAAATTGCCGCACTACCTACATTTTTAACCGCGTTTAATCCAAAACGAATTGATTCTCCTTCGATATTAAAGTCATCATTTGATTTATTAATATTGGGTGGCAGTACTTTTATATTCATTCTTTTACATTCTTCTAAAATTTGAACTATCTTCTGTTCTCTCATCGAGCCCGTTGCATGCTGAATTTCAGCTGTAAGCAAAGCAGTCATAAACTCTACCGGATAATGGGCTTTTACATAAGCTGTCCAATAAGAAATTGTGGCATAACTGGCAGAATGGGCTTTATTAAATCCGTAAGCCGCAAACTTTTCGATAAATTCAAACAATCTTTCTGCAAGAATTTTTGTGTAACCCTTGTTTACCATTCCCTTAATAAACTTTTCTTTACCTTTTCTCATTAATGCTTTCTTCTTTTTTCCAATTGCCATTCTAAGCAAATCTGCTTCACTCATAGAAAAGCCTGCCATATGATGTGCAATTTCAGTTACTTGCTCTTGATAAACCAAAATTCCGTATGTTTCAGCAAGTATTGACTTTAAATCTGAATGCAAATATTTTATTTTTCCTGGATTTTTTTTACCTTCAATAAATTGTGGTATCAGAGACATTGGTCCAGGCCTGAACAATGCGACCATAGCGGAGATGTCAGAAAATTGAGTCGGCTTTAAGTCTTTTGCTAGGCGCTGCATACCTCTTGACTCTAGTTGAAATATACCGGTAGTGTTACCAGAAGCAATTAGATGATAAGCTTTTTTATCGCTAAATTCAATTTCCCCCAAATCCAGACTTATGTTTTGAGTTTTATTAACATACTTTAACGCATTTTCTAAAATTGTTAAGTTACGAAGTCCCAAAAAATCAAATTTTAATAACCCTATGGCTTCGTTTTCTTGTACCGCATTTAAATCTAGGCAGTACATATCATACTGAGTTATTGTTTTCCCTGCTCGCTGTTCTTTTTGCACCGGCGTATATTCGGGCATATCTTTGTCAGCTACAACTACGCCAGCAGCATGAACCGATGAGTGTCGTACCAAACCTTCCAGTTTTTGTGAGACTTCTAGCATTTGCCTTACTTTTTCATCTGTTTTGTTAAGGTTTGCTAGATCTGTTGACTCTTTTAGCGCTTCTTCTAAGCTTAAAGAAAATCCTTGTTTTCCTTGAGGAATCATCTTAGCAATTCTGTCGCCTTGTGAATACGACCAGCCCAATGCTCGAGCCACATCTCTTACAACCATTCGCGCTTCCATTGTGCCAAAAGTAATTATTTGTGCTACCCTGTCTTCTCCGTATTTTTGCATTACATATTTAACCACTTCATCTCGTCTGATATCAGCAAAGTCTATATCGATGTCGGGTGGAGTCGGTCTTTCTGGGTTTAAAAATCTTTCAAAGGGTAAATTGTGCTGTATTGGATCTAAATCTGTAATATGCAAAATATAGGCAACAATAGATCCTGCAGCAGAACCTCTACCTGGACCAACTACAATTTTTTGTTGTTTTGCCCAATTAACAAAATCTTGCACTATTAAAAAGTAGGTTGAATAACCCTTCTGTGTAATTACATCTAATTCGTAGCTAATTCTTTTCTTTATTTCATCTGTAACTGTTTTGTACCTTGTTGCCGTTCTTTCTGCCGTTAATTCTCTTAGATACTCTTTAGCAGTCATATTTTCAGGTACTTCATAGTTTGGCAATACCCATTCTCCATAAGGTATTTCTACATTACATCTCTTGGCAATTTCTGCAGTATTACTGATGGCTTCGGGAAGATCAATAAACTCTTCTTCCATTTCCTCAGTACTTTTTAAGTAGTAGTCAGGTACATCTAACATTGAAAGTCGATTCTTTTCTTGAATACTTGTTCTTGTTTGAATACAAAGTAAAATTTCTTGAGCGTAAGCATCTTCTTTTTTCAAATAGTGAACATCGTTTGTAGCTACAATGGGTACCGCATATTTTCTGGAAAGCAGAATCAAATTTTTATTAAGCTCTTTGAGCTCTTCAATTTGACTGTGCCGTTGAATTTCCAAATAGAAATTTTTCTCACCAAATATATCTATAAATTTTTTTAACCATTCTTCTGCTTGTTTTGTTTCTTTATTTAACAAATGATTACTCACTAAGCCTTTCATACACCCTGAAAGTGCGATTAAGCCATCGCTATACTTTTTTAATATTTCTACGTCAACCCTTGGTTTGTAATGATAACCCTCCAAATGGGCTAAGCTAACAATCTTCATTAGGTTTTTATACCCCTGCAAATTTTTGGCTAACAAAACCAAATGGTACTGATCACTTCCCATTCTTTTTTGTTTATCAAACCTGGACTGCTCTGCCATGTAAACCTCACAGCCAACAATTGGCTTAATGCCTTGTTTTTTGGCCTCTAAAAAAAACTTAAAAGATCCATACATGGCACCATGATCTGTTAGGGCAACGGCTGTCATATTCAATTCTTTAACTCTTGATATAAGCTCTTTCAATTTTACCGCGCCATCAAGTAACGAGTACTCAGAATGAACATGAAGATGTACAAAATCACTCATCGCTAAATGATAATAAAATTAATCTTTAAATACAACGGCGCATAAATATTCGTATAAATTGACAATTCAATTAATAACTGCTTAAATAGAGTTAATTCTTATGAACAAATCAAATAACGTTGTTAAGGTAGAAATCACAAGCAAAACAATTCTTTTTACAATAGCTGTTGTAATATCGTTATTTTTCTTAAATACCTTGGGCGGGTTATTCGTTAACTTATTCATTGCCTTTATTTTAATGTCTGCACTTCGGCCGATAGTAGATTTTTTAGATAAGAACAGAATTCCACGCTCACTTGCTTCAATACTAGTAATATTATTAAGTTTGACTTTAATAACTACTCTTTTTGCTTTTGCCATACCTCCGTTAGTAAGTCAAACTGTAGAATTTATTTCTTTTTTTTCAAAACAATTAGTTACGACTTTCAGTCAGATTGATACAAATATAAATCCGGCAGATTTTATAAATGTTAATACCCTAACTCAGCAAATTCCAAACATTACTACTCTAGTTTCTAATATTGTTTTAGGTTTTTTCGGTAATATTCTTAATATTCTTTCCATTTTTTTCTTTACACTCTATTTTTTAATGGGGATAGAAAAGTTGGAAGTTTTTGCCACTAAATTTTTAAACAAAAACCAACAAACCTTTTTTTCTGAAACGCTAAAAAATGTAGAAAAACAATTAGGAGCTTGGATGAGAGCAGAAATTTTATTAATGTTTGTTATTGGAATTTTATCTTATTTTGGACTGGTTGCCCTAGGGGTAAAGTATGCCTTACCACTTGCTGTAATTGCCGGTTTATTCGAAATTTTTCCAATTGTTGGCCCAATTATCTCTGTTTTTCCCGCCTTTTTTGTTGCTGCTTCTTCTTCTTGGGTTCTTAGCCTACTGGTTATTGGACTCTATATAATTATTCAGCAGTTGGAAAATAATTTAATCGTGCCTTATGTAATGAAAAAAGCTGTTGGCATACCGCCCTTAGCTGTTTTGATTGCTTTATTTATCGGTCAGAGAGTTGCTGGTGTATGGGGAATAGTGCTTGCTGTTCCGATAACCGCAACGCTAATTATTATCGTTAAAGAAGTATTTTTGTACCGACAAAATAAGACTCTATAGTATTTTGCTTAAAACTCAATTATTAGCCTTATAAAGCCATTATTACTATAAATTGTAGACTATAATCTATAGCTCTTCCTTAAACAAAATTTTAGAATAAATTAATGATTGCCAAAATTTATTCCGGAGCTATATTAGGGCTCGAAACCACACTTATTGAAGTTGAAGTAGATGTAGCCAGTCGGGGTTTACCAAGTGTAACAATTGTTGGTTTAGCAGACAAAGCTATTGTAGAGGCAAGGGAACGAATTTTGTCTGCCTTTTCAAACAGTGATGTTCAGATACCCGAACATAAAATAGTCGTAAATTTATCACCGGCAGATATTCCAAAGGAAGGTACTATTTACGACTTACCAATCGCTATTGGAATTTTGGCAGCGACAGATATTGTTCCTATTAATTCTGTACAAAACAGTCTTTTTATGGGTGAACTTTCATTAAATGGTGAATTAAAACATGCAAGAGGAGCGCTACCTTTAGCATTACTTGCAAAAAGAAAACAACTAGAGAATATTTTTATTCCCTTTATTAACCAGAAAGAACTGAAAATTGTAAAAGGAATTTGTGCTTATCCGGTAAAAGATTTAAAAAGTTTAATTCTACACCTAAACCAACTGGAGAACATTCCACAAGTAATTATTGAGGGTATAGATGCAAACAATAAACTATCAACTGATTCTTCAAACGAACAGTTTGATTTTAGCGAAGTATTAGGTCAGGAACAGGCGAAACGCGCATTGGAAATTGCAGCTTCGGGGTTCCATAATATTTTACTCAGTGGCCCACCCGGTACTGGCAAAACACTATTGGCACGGTGCCTTCCATCAGTTCTACCGCCATTGAATGAAGCGGAAATTATTGAAACGACCAGAATATATTCAATTGCGGGCATGCTTAACGATAAGTTTCCATTAATCTTAAACCCACCATTTCGAAATCCACACCACACGGTATCAAGAATCGGCTTGATTGGTGGAGGAAGCAAGCCAATGCCGGGTGAAATATCTTTAGCTCATAGGGGTGTGTTGTTTTTAGATGAATTTGCCGAATTTCCCCGTTCTGTTCTTGAAGCACTCAGGCAACCGATTGAAGACGGGTTTGTAACAATCACAAGAGCCCAAGGTAAGGCAAGATTCCCTACCCGATTTATTTTAATAGCTTCTACTAATCCATGCCCCTGTGGCAATTATGGTAATCGTAAAAAAGCTTGCATTTGTAGTCAGAATCAAATTTTGAAATACAAGAAGAAAATTTCTGGACCAATAATAGACAGAATTGATATAAACATTATTGTTCCCCATATCAGTAAAGAAAAAGCCGACTTCAACAACACTAAACCGGAAGCAAGCAAACTGGTTAGAAAAAGAATTATAAATGTAAGACAGGTTCAATTAGACAGATATAAATCCATTAAACACAAAACAAATGCAGAATTAACAGTAGGAGAGGTACGAAAGTTTTGCAAAATGAGTAAGCAAGCCAAAGAACTTTTGCTTACCGCTATTGACCGGTATGGTTTATCAATTCGGTCTTATATTAAACTTATTAAAATCAGCCAAACTATTGCTGACCTTTGCCAAGATAAGTTTATACATTCTAAACATATTGCCGAAGCATTGCAGTATAGAGTGGAAAATAAATAGAGTATTTAGATTTTAGGTTCTTGTTTTTCGTTAAACGATCTATGATATCTTTTGACAATGTTATTTAAAATTGGCAACATGCCAATAATTGACCAGGCCGTACTGCCAATAAATATTTTAACTAAATCCATTTTACTTAACTCGTCAGCCTTTGATCTCTGTGATTCTGCTGTCATTGGTGCCGGGGAGAGGACTTGAACCTCCACGCCTAAAAAGACACAGCCTCCTCAAGACTGCGCGTCTACCATTTCGCCACCCCGGCAATCATTTTAATCTTCTTCTTTCTATTTGCGCTAACAAAGTGCGTCTACTCCC
>CAYPVH010000002.1:0-124060 GCA_964414145.1 uncultured Gammaproteobacteria bacterium | reverse complement strand
GTAATCACTCGCTTAAACGCTCGTGAACACCCAGTTGAGCATTACCGCCACAGTCAGCAATCATTTTAATCTTCTTCTTTCTATTTGCGCTAACAAAGTGCGTCTACTCCCGACAAAGTCGGGACTAACTGGCTGTAATCACTCGCTTAAACGCTCGTGAACACCCAGTTGAGCATTACCGCCACAGTCGGCAATCATTTTAATATTACTCTTTCTATTCTATCTATACCCTATCATTCTCCCGAACTAGTGACAAGCACAGTACGGGACTACGAACTGTAAAAACAGTTCTTGATTTCGCCACAGTCGGCAATTATTTTAATTTACCTAGTTACCATTATTTCTCTAACAATAGCTGCAATTCTCCCCGAATCGGCAACATTCTTTAATTCAGAAATTGCCAATCCAATAATCTTGCCAATATTTTGTTCTTCACTATTTCTTTTTATAATCTCTTCAATTTTTTGTTTTAATTCTGTATCTGAAATTTCCTTTGGTAAATAAGGTTTTAATAAACCAATTTCAACCATATTTTTTTCAACCAGGTCAGCTCGTCCACCTTCACTAAATACTTTATTGGCTTCTTCTAAGGTTTTAGTCTCTTTTCTCAATATCTGTACTACTTCCTCATCTGTTAATTTTTCTTTTTTATCTATTTCTTTATTCTGAATCTGAGAAATTATTCCACGCAAAACAGATACCTCAACCGTTCTTCTACCTTTTTGTGCCGCAATTAAGTCTTGTTTTATTTTGTCTTGTATCATGTGCATATTATATCACTTTCTAATGTTTAGCACCGCAACGTATTCCCCTTTTGTTACTAAATTACTGGTATTTATTTGGCTTAATTGTTTCCAAATCAGTTCTTCGTAAATTTTAGTTAACTCTCTACCAATAAATATTTTCTCGTCAGGAACCATTTCTTTTAATAATAAAATAGTACTTTGAATTCTTTTGGGGCTTTCAAAAAAAACAATATTTTGGCCACCCTTAACCTTTAAACCGATAAATTTTTCAAATACTTTTTTAATCTCACTTTTTTTCTTTGGCAAAAAACCAATAAAAATACTATTGTAGCTTGCAAAACCACATAAGCTTAAAGCTGAAACCATTGCGCTTGGGCCGGGTAGTACAGAA
Organism: uncultured Gammaproteobacteria bacterium; assembly: GCA_964414145.1. Lineage (GTDB taxonomy): Bacteria > Patescibacteriota > Microgenomatia > UBA1406 > UBA1406 > UBA1406. The sequence continues at coordinate 122,923 of CAYPVH010000002.1, read as the reverse complement.
ATTTGGTGATTTGTACGCCTAATGTAATCTACAATTTTGCTCCCAGGGTCTGAAATTGCAGGCATACCGGCGTCTGAAATTAAACCAATATCATTGCCATTATCTAGAATACTTTTAATCTGATCCAATTTATTACTGGAACTTCCTTTATAAGAAGTAATGTATTCTTTGTCTTTAAACTTAATTTCTGGGTTCTGCTGTGCCAATATCCGAATAATTTTTCCGGCGGAACGCGAATCTTCTACAATTAAATACCTTAATTCGCTAAGCTTTACTAAAGCTCTTTGAGTAATGTCACCGATGTTACCAATTGGCAAACCAACAACAAATAAAGTTGACATGATTTATTTTCGAATAATTGAATATTGTTTAGGGAAAAACAAAAATACTGCTGGCACTTCTTCAATTATCGTATCTTGAAATTTATAATATATTTCTCGTCTGGTATTTTTAGAAATTACACTCCGCCCATCTTCCAAAGCTTTGTCTATCTTCAAATTTTTAAGCTTACTAAAATTTCCTAGCTTTTGCGTTTGGTGCCAAAATATATATTGATCCGGATCCTGGGGTAGTTCCCAAATTGTTAAAAATAAGTCATAGTCACTTGGTAAATAATTAGAGTATTTCACTTCCACATTTAAACCGGTATTGTTCAAGTCTTTTCTAATTATTTCGGCAACTTTATTAAGTTCGTAGGGTGAATAAAGTTTTACCAACTTATCTGTACTGTTATTTTTTTCAACTAAACTGGCACTAATTTCCGGTTCAAAGTTTAGTTCTCTAACAGAAGGATTATACGCCCAAGATATAGGACTTATCGGAGAAAAAGCCCTAGGGCCAAACATTTCTAATTTCGAATAATCAATACCCAGTGCAATAGCACTTCTTAGGTTTCTGTTATCAAATGGAGTTTTTTGTGTGTTAATAAAAATGGTTACTATTTTCTGATAATCTATACTTTCTTCAATTTTTGTATTACGCCACTTTTTAAAAGTATCCGACATTACTTGGTTATTTGTAACAATAAAGTCAACCTCGCCCATTTTGTAAGCGAGAATTAAATCATCTTGAGTATTATTAAGTTTGTATACAAGTACCGGTAAGCCTGATTCGTTGGGAAGCAGGGTAATGCTTCTTATTTCTCCATACTCTCGCTTTATTCTAGAAATTTTGTACTGCCCATTTATTCCAACCAAATCACTTCTTATTACCGGAACTGTTAGCAGTCCAGGAAAGTTTGACAATGGCTGTTCAAGCAAAAACAATATTTCTTTGTCGTTTATATACTCAACCTTTATATTGGTAAAATCAAATTGTGCCAGATCAATGTCTTGAACCTTGAAAGGCATCCCGTCTCTCCATGCCAGTTTATCTGGGAAAATAAACCGGTATTTTTTACCACCATCTGATACTATCCATTTTTTTGCCAACCCTGGTTTAAAATTATTTTTTTTATCCAAATCCACAATGGGCATAGATATTTTTGTTAAAACAGAGGGTGGAATTCTTTCTCTGGTTCGTTGTTCTAGCAATCCGATTTTTATTTTCTTTAAAGTAAAAACATACGTAAGCGAGTCAACTACCGATCGGGAAAAAAGAATCGCAAAAAAAGCAATCACAAACACAATTACTGTAATTTTTGAATACTTTCGAAAAAAACCAGAAATTAACCAGTAATAATAGCGAGTACTTTTAAAAATTACCCTCATATAAACAAGTAGGCAATTGACAGCAATAAAAATAAACCTACTAAAGCTATCGTTAAAATGAACGAAAATCTCTCTACCCCTCTTCTGGTTGAAAATGACTCTCCTCCACCGCCTCCCCACGCGCTGCCTAACCCCCCACCCCTACCTTGTAGCAATACCAGAACAATAACAGACACCGCCACTAACGCATAGACTATTAAGAAAAGATTTTTCATAATAAAATTGACAAAATTGATACAATTAAACTAATAAGAACTGTTGCAATTAGTATTGTAACAAAAGGACTTACAATTAACGAGTCTATATTTAATCCAAGCGGTGAGTAGCTCCAACTAGATAAATTCCAACTCTCAATAATTATTTGCTTAGGGAATAATTTGAGAAAAACAAAGAAGGTTAATACTTGAGAAAAAAAGGAAAATAAACCCATCGTTAATATATTTATAGGCAATAATAAAAATTTAAAAAATGGATTAATAAAAATAAAAAGAAAAGCTAAAACTGCGCCACAAATTAACAAACCATACAAGTTTAAGTTAAGTTTAAAACCGGGAACCAATAAGCTAATAAGATAGATTGAGACTGTGTAAAACACCAAGCTACGAATTAACCCTTTCATATTTATATATTATAAATTACTACAGAATAACTTTAAACAATCATATTATAAAGAAATCAGTTATTTTTAAAAAAGCTCTTTTTTCTTAAAAGCAAATGGTATTTTTTTGCAAACCGGTGCGCCTCGTCTCGCAACCGTTGTAAATAATGTAGCGCCAAAGAATTATAAGCAAGCTTAACTGTTTTAACTCCTTCCACTAACACTACCCTATCGGGTTTTTTTGCCAAACCTATAATTTTTGGAACTCTATCACCTAAACCCTTTAACGCTGTCTTAATTGCCAATAACTGAGGCTTGCCCCCGTCAACAACAATTAAATCCGGCCTTTCCCAATCAAAATGAGCTAATCTTCTTTTAATTGCTTCACTAAGCATTTCCGGGTCAGACTTGCTTTTTGTATTTATCCGAAACCTTCTATACTCATCTGTTACCGGTACTCCTTCTTTAAAAACTACCATAGAAGCTGTCGCGTTCTTTCCGCTCGTGTTGCTTATATCAAAACATTCCACTCTTTTCAAAACCTTAAAATTAAACAACTCTTGTAAACATAAGTTTTCTTTTTGTCTTAGGTCAGCAATAAAATTTGCCTCTTCTAATCTGTCATCCAATATTAAAGAATCTTGAAATAGTCGTTCTAAATAATAAATTCTGTTTCTTGTTTCGGCAGCCCTTTCAAATTCATTATTATTCGCGAGTGTTTTCATATCAATTCTTAATTTTTTAAGTATTCTTTCTCCCGACCCCGACAAAAGTTTCTTTATGTCGCCTATGTTTCTTTGATATTTGTTTTGCAGTTCTTTTTTCAAGCTAACAACCGCTAAATTTTCAATATAGTTTGGGCACGGATTGCATAACTGCATCTGACTATAAAAGCACGGTTTTTTTCCCAAGCGCTTGTCAGTACAAAAGGGAATGATTCTTCTGATTTTCCTTAGTATTATTCTCGCTTCTCTTGTAGTGTTAAGCGGGCCAAAAATATAACTATACCGATTACCAGTTAAATCTCTTTTTCTTTTTAAATACAGCTTGCCATACTTCTCTTTTGTTATAACAATGTAGATTGGACTTTTATCATCCTTTAGCGAAGCGTTATATTTTGGCTGATATTTATTTACCAAATTTGCTTCAAGAATAAGCGCTTCAAATTCCGAGTTCACTTCTGAAAATTTCAGATAAAGTGAACTATCAATAATAGCCTTTTCTTTGGCTTCATTTTTGGCGTTGTAAAAGTGCTGCCCAATTCTTAATTTTATATTCAATGCCTTGCCAATATATATGGGTTTATCTTGCTTGTCTAGAAAATAATAAACACCGGTTATTTTAGGGATTTTATCCATAAAACCTACCGTACTAATACTCAGTTTCATTTTTTAAGCTTAATTACTACTAGAATGATTAAGCCAACTATAATTCCTATAATAACTCCTTTATAAAGGGAGTAGTAATGCCAAAAAGGAGACCTTAAAGTATAGTTACTTTTTAAAATTAGTGACTTGCCGTTATTTACATTTAAACTTAATATTCCTTTGTTTTCTAAATTAACCTTTGGTAAATTCATTTTAAGAGTTAGTTCTTTTTTCTCAAATGGTGCTAAAACTTCAAGCTTAGCTTTACCCATTACCTTTTGAGTTTCTTGGTCTGAAACCACTAAATGCAGATCGTATAAAAATACATTGCTGTTTGAATCAAGATTTAGTGTTAAATAATTTTTTTGCCCACTAATCCAGTTAAAATCTTCTGCGATATATGCACTTATTTTAGTATTCTCGATAGGTAAATCTTCTGAGGCTTCAACAAATACATCTTTTGTTTTAGGCTTTTCTTTGTAAACACCCGGAGGCAACGGATAAGTTGTGTCTCTACCATGATAAACAAAGGCAATATGAGCCAAATCAAGATTGTTGAAATAATCCAAACCAGTAGTATTTCCCCAGGTTGGATCAATAGGCTTCCACACCTCTTGTGTTACTTCCAGGTATTCCGGCCATGAATGCAAAACATCACCTAAAAAAGAAGCCGGGGTTAAGTCGCTATTATTATTAACAGCATACCCTACAACTTCCCGGGCAGCAATACCCCTTTCTCTAGCAATTGCAATAAAAAGGTCTGTAAATTCCATACAAACCCCATTTTTCGGATTATTAATAATCCACTCTGCCCCCATCCGCTTTAAATCAACATTTATTCTCCCTGTATCGTATTCAAGTGTCTTGACTACGTACTGATATATATCTCTCGCTGTGTCCAAGTTTTCTTTATCCAGTTTTTCCAAGGAAGCAGTTGAAAACTGCCAAAATTTTTCCTGTGTTAAATATCTGGATTTTAATCTCGGTTTAAGTAAATTACTAAAATACTGTTGAAGTTCTGGTCTTACTTTACTGTAAAGTTCAACTATTCCTTCGTAATTTACTTCCATCACAGTATTTGGTGGTACCTTATATATTCCAAGATAATTACCATCTTCATCAATTTTAGTTTGCTCGGGCTGTGGTCTTATACTGGAAATATAAGGCTTCTGGTAAGCACCATCGGGAACAAACGGTATCATCAAGCGCCTAGAGTACGGCGCATCATTTTTAAGCGAGTATTTTAACTTTACCTTGTACTTTGCTACTTCGGAAAAAGATATATAAAGTGATTGATTTTGCAGCCCAGACAAATCTCCCCAACTATATACACCTTCACTAACTTGTGTAACCGGTGGTTTTGATATGCCAAGTGGTGGATAGTTAGTGGGTGTTTTCACAATCGCCTCATAGCTAATTAGCTTTTCTGAATTTGAACTTTTACTTACGGGTATCATTAGTTCACGAAAGTCACCCGACTGATTAATGAAATTTTCAATTCTGTACTTAATTCTGATTTTTTTAACAGTATTATTACCAATAGCCGGTTGACTCAGCTTAATTTGAATTATTAATTTATCTTGATTCTTTGTTTTAGAATAATCCGCTAAGTTATTATCTTCATAGATTTCTAATTCTTTAATCTGATCAATATTCTGAAACATTATTGAATACTGACTTACATAAAGCCTAGCCGTTGTATTCTTCATTTCGATTATTCGCTCAATATTAACATCCTTAGATTCATCAAGGGTATAAACGTCATAATAACGGCTCTCAACTATCTCGTTCGAATTAATCTCAACATTTTCTGCAATAACCACTCTCGGAATAACTAAAAAAAACAGTAACGAAACAAAAAAACAGACAAGCTTAGTAACCTTCATCGAGATATTCCTTTAAATAATGCGCAGTATCTGAATCTGTTTCATTTAATAACCCCTCAATATTACCCTGATAAATTACTTCTCCCCCTTTTTCGCCTCCTTCTTTTCCAAGATCTATTATGTAGTCCGAATTTTTAATAATATCGAGGTTGTGTTCAATAACAACAACAGTATTCCCCTGCTCAACCAAATTTCGCAATACCTTAACAAGTTTATTTACGTCGTACATATGTAATCCTGTTGTGGGTTCGTCAAGTAAATAAATAGTGTGTGAATTAATGTTGGTATAAAGTTCTTTGGCTAACTTTACCCGCTGTGCTTCACCACCCGAAAGCGTTGGGGCCGACTGGCCGAGCTCAATATAACCCAAACCAACGCTTTGTAAAATTCTCAGGGTACGAGTTATTTTCCAATGATTTACAAAAAATTCAGCCGCTTCGTCAACGGTCATATCAAGAACCTCATTAATAGTTTTGTTTTTATATTTTATACTCAATGTTTCCAAGTTATATCTTTTCCCAACACATACATCACACTTAACATAAACATCAGCTAAAAATTGCATCTCTACTTTAATAACCCCCGCACCTTTACAATTTTCGCATCTTCCCCCTTTTACATTAAACGAAAATCTTCCGGCATTAAAACCCTGTGCTTTGGCGTCTACCGTTGAAGCGTAAACATCACGAATGTCTGTAAAAACACCAGTATACGTGGCCGGATTTGAACGTGGTGTTCTGCCAATTGGTGACTGATCTATTAGAACTGTTCGTTGAATCATTGCTCCACCGGCAACATTCTGCGACTGTTTTTTGTAATACCCTACTTTGTTTTCTGTTAACGCCTTTAGGGATGGATAAATAGTTTCAAGAAGTAACGTTGACTTACCACTCCCCGAAACTCCTGTAATTGCTGATATTCGATTATAAGGAATTTTTACATTAATATTCTTTAAATTATGTTTGTTACAATTGTTAAATTCAATATAGTTAGCAGGAAGTTCGTTGTTTCTTTTTGTAATAACTTTTTTATTTTTCTTTAAAAATGCACCCGTAAGTGATTCCTTACAGTTCAATATTCCTCTATATTCACCGTTATAAATTATGTTGCCACCGTTTTTTCCGGCATATTTACCAAAGTCAACCAACCAATCTGCCGATCTTATAGTTTCGTAGTCATGCTCTACAACAATAACTGTATTTTGCAAATCCCTCATTCTATCAAGCGCCGATATAAGTCGATTAACATCTTTAGAATGTAAGCCAATAGATGGTTCATCCAATACATATGTAATACCCGTTAATCCGGTACCGATTTGAGACGCGAGTCTGATTCTTTGTGCTTCTCCACCAGAAAGAGTATTAGCCCGCCTTTCAAGTGACAAATAACCCAAACCAACCTTATCCAAGAACTCCAATCTAGTGCTAATTTCTTTCAAAATTGTACGAGCAATTTCGTTTTCCCTATCTGTTAAGCTTTTGGGTAGATCCTTAATAAAGATAATTTCCTCTTTTATAGATTTCTTGGTAAAGTTGGCAATATTAAGACCGCTAATAACAACACCCAGAGCTTTTGAATTCAATTTATCACCCGAACATTCAGGGCAAGTTTCCTCGTTCATATATTTTTGCAAATCACCTCTGGAGTAATCAGAATTACTTTCATAATATTTTTTCTCTACCTCGCTTACTAAACCGTGCCACTTTTCGTATATTGTTGTTAGCTCATTATCTCTGTTCTTTCCCCTAACACTGTAAACCTCATTTGTGCCATAAAGCAGCTTATTGACTTGGTCTTTGCTTAAATTAACTAGAGGAGTATTTTCGTCTATTTGGTTTTTCTTCAAAAAAACTCTAAACAGCCTAGCAAACCAGGTGTCTAGAAAGAAAATCTTCTGGAAAGGAAATAGTGCACCTTCCGCAATTGATAGGGATTGATTCATTACTTTCTGTTGGTCAACAGCCATAACAACCCCAAGCCCTTTACATTTATTACAGGCGCCAACGGGCGAATTAAAAGAAAACAACCTTGGTTCAATTTCGGTAAAAGATACGTGACAAAACGGGCAAGAAAAATTTTCGGAATATAGCTCTTCGGTAGTTTTTGTTGGACTGTCACTAATATTAAAATTTGAATCTTTTACAAGCAAAAAAACCACCAGTCCGTCGGAAAGCGTTGTAGATTGTTCTACAGACTTATATATTCTTGTATTAAATTCCTTCTTATTCAGTTCTTCCTTTAAGTATTTATGGTTAATACTAAACCTGTCAACCACAAGATCAATATCGTGTTTATTGTTTTTTAATAAATATAGATCCTCATTCAAATTATAAAAATAGCCATCAATTCTAACCCTTGTGTAACCTTTAAATCTTAGATTATCAAACAGGTCCTTAAATTCTCCCTTTCTTTGCTTAACAAGTGGCGACAAGATCATAAAGCGAACCGGTTCATTTTTATTTTTATCAAGGAGTTCATTGACATGACTAATAATTCTGTCGGCTATCTCTTGAGGTGACATTTTTTTTACTTCTCTACCACAATCCGGACAATGAGGATGACCGACCCTGGCATAAAGTAATCTTAAATAATCATAGATTTCGGTTACGGTACCCACGGTTGATCTGGGATTATGAGATGATGTTTTTTGATCAATGGAAATAGCCGGAGATAAGCCTTCGATTATTTCTACATCTGGTTTCTCCATTATTCCCAAAAATTGCCTGGCATATGAGGAAAGAGACTCAACATACCTTCTTTGTCCTTCAGCGTAAATTGTGTCAAAGGCCAGTGAACTTTTACCTGAACCCGAAACTCCAGTAAAAACAACCAATTTATTTTTAGGAAAACTGAGAGAGATATTATTTAGATTATGAACCTTTGCCCCCTTAATATTTATTGTATCCATAGAAAGGAAAATTATATCAAAATACGGCTAACAAAATCTTAGGTAAATATGAAAATAATATTAGTCTAATATCTGATTTAGCTCGATTAAATTATTTTCGGGATCATAAATATAGAAAACCTTCAACCCCAGTTGATCATTCTTGATTGGCTCAGTTATCGCTTTTACTTTTTTGCTCATCAAGCTCTTATATGCAGCATTAATATCTGCAACGGTAAGAGTTAGTAAACTTTTTTGATTAGGTTTGTCTGTATCTTTTAGTTCTTTCAATTTATGCAACTTGGAAAAACTACTATACGAATATATTGAAAAAGAGTCACCGCCAACTTCAAATTCGGCAAAATTACTTTTTTCATCTCCATACCTAACGATTAAACCTAGTGTATTTCTATAAAAATTAAAAGACTCTTTGTAGTTATTAACTAAAATCTTTTGTTGACTACCTCTGAAGTCAATTTCTGCCTCTTCCTTTTCCTCAAATATGTGGTCATCTTTTGTCCAACCCGGTTCTGAATAAACTAAAACCCATGTTTCATTACCTTTGGAATAATGTTTTTCACCCGGCTGGATTATTGCATATTCATCTTTTTTTAACACTTGCTTGTTGTTTTCAATAAACAGGTTTAACGTACCTTCTAGAACGTAATATATTACTGCCGTCTCTTTATGAAAATGAAGTGCTGACTTATCAATAACCGCAATTGCCGTACTATAGTCTGGATGATCAATTGAAGGTTCTATTTCACAAATTATTTCTTCTGGCTTGTCTTCGGTATTAATAATTATTTTTTTTGATGGGTAGTCTTGCTTTAGTTTTTCTATTATTTTTTTGGTATTCATATTATGTATTATACTAACTTTCTTGTTGTTTATTCTTTAATATCCCGGTTTATTGATATACTTTTCACTAGTGAAAATCAAAGAGCCTACTTCAAGTCAACCAATACCAAAAAATGGCAAGTGTGTTTTTTCCGGTATAAGATTTAGTATTTATCAATGGGAACAGCAATTATTTGATGGTTCATATTCAACTTTTGAAAAAGCCAAAAGAAGAAGTTCAGTGAGTTTACTGCCAATAGTCGACAAAAGCAAAATAATTTTAACAAAACAGTCACAACCGGGAACTAAGCCGTTTTATAGTTGTGTTGGTGGTGTTGTAGATGACAATGAGCGTATAGAGGAAACTGCTAAAAGAGAATTATTAGAAGAAACAGGTATGAAATCTAAGAAATTAAAATTCTGGTACAGTGAGCAACCAACCGGAGTTATTGAATGGAGCGTTTACTGGTTTATTGCTAAACATTGTTCGGTAGTCCAGCCAACCACTCCTGACTCCGGAGAGAAAATAGAGATTCTCAAGGTGAATTTTGAAGATTTTTTTGAAATTGTTATTAGTAATAATTTCAGAGACAAAGAACTAACCTTAAAATTACTCCAATTAAAAGAACGTAATAAATTGCCGAAAGTGAAAGAAATGTTTTTTACTGGCTAAGCACTGCTGAATTTGACGACTCTGTTGGGGTTGGTATAATAGCTGTTGGCGTTGGTACATTCTGATTATTTTGATAAACAAAATTTCGCTGTAAAATTATCTCGTCATTGGAAACAATGCTTTTTACTTTTACTTCAAGTAGTATATTACCCGAATTTAAATTATAAATTGAGATTGATTTATCAGTATAATCCGACCAGTTACCTGAATTTATTCGGTAAGACCAAAGAAGTGTGCAATACTTGTCTTTTTCATAACTAATGTCTATATCTAGGGGGTTTTGTGTAACGGTACTGTTCTCAAGTGGGTATTTAATTTTCACAGGACCAATTTCATCAATACATGATTCTTCCGGCTTTTGTGAAGGTAGTGGTTCAGTTGTTGGTGTCGGTAAAGTTTTTTCAAAATTATTTTTTGGTTCAGTTTCTTTATTTTCTTTTTTTTCACGAATTGCACTAATATTATTAAATACCACTGTTAGTAATACCGGAATTGTTAAGGTAGCTGTTATTAATTCAAGATACTTTTTTTTGTCTGGTAGGTTTTTAAACCAATTTTTTAATCTATCCATGTTTCAACTGATTATTTGTATAGTCATTATATTAAATTATTAAATAGAATCTTTGTCTAACTGCTTAATTTTATCTCGAATAATTGCAGCAAATTCAAAATTCAAATTTTCTGCTTCTTTTTTCATCTGGCGTCTAAGTTGTTTTATAATTTTAGCTTTATCGTACTTTGTTAAAGAAGAGGGTAGTATATCATCAATTTCAACTGATCGGTAATTACGTGTTTTTACGGAAAAATAGTTTTTAAGATCTTCTTGATCCGAAATTATTACCTTTTCTCTGATTGGTTTGATTATCGTTTTAGGAACGATGTTATTGGCTTTGTTATATTCTATTTGCCTGGCTCTTCTTCTGCTTACTTCTTTAATTGCTCCTTGTATTGATTTGGTTATCTTATCTGTATAGATTATCACCTCTCCTTCAACATTTCTAGCAGCTCTACCCATTGTTTGGATTAATGCAGTTTTACTACGTAAGAAGCCTTCTTTATCAGCATCTAATATAGCTACCAATGTTACTTCGGGTAAATCTAAACCCTCTCTTAATAAATTTATACCAATTAAAACAGAAAAACTGCCCTTTCTTAAAGAATCAAGAATATCTGATCTTTCCAAGGTTTTTATATCGCTGTGTAAATAACTAGCCTTAATGCCCTTTTCTTTCAGATATACAGTTAAATCTTCTGCAATTCTTTTTGTAAGCGTTGTAACAAGAACACGTTGTTTTTTGGCGGCTCTTTTTTCTATTTCTGCTATTAAATCAGGTAACTGATTTTCGACAGGTCTAATAAAAATTTTTGGGTCAGGAATTCCGGTTGGTCTAATTAATTGCTCAACCACTTGACCGGAAATCTTTACTTCCCACTCTGCTGGTGTTGCTGACACATAAATAGTTTGTTTAACTTTTTCACTGTATTCATTAAACTGGAGTGGTCTATTGTCAAATGCGGCTTTTAACCTAAACCCATAATTTACCAAATTAGCCTTGCGACTTTGATCACCTCGATACATTCCTCTTATTTGTGGAATCGTCATATGTGACTCGTCAACAACCAACAACCAGTTATTTCCGTAACTGTAGTTAAAATAGTCAATTAATGTATATGGCGCCTCTCCTAATTGACGACCGTCAAAATAACGCGAATAATTTTCAATACCTGAAACATATCCAACCTCTTTAATCATTTCCAAATCACGCGTGACTCTTTTTTGTAGTCTGTCTGCTTCGACTAACTTCTTTTCTTTTTTAAAGGCAGCAACTTCACTTTTTAAATCCCCTTCTATTTTTGCAAATATTTGATCAATATTGTCTTTACCCAAAACATAATGCTTGGCAGCATAGATTGTAAATTCTTTTAAACTGTTTTTTACCTCTCCAGTCAGAGGGTCTATTAAAGATAAACCTGTAATTTTATTCGCAAAAAGGTTAATCCTTAATGCCAAGTCGGCATACGACAAATAGATGTCTATGTTTTCACCTCGGTCACGAAAAGTAGATCGTTTAAAATCAAATTGGCTTTGACTATACTGGAGTAAAGCCAGTTCTTTAAATAATTCTTTTCTGATAATTTTTATTCCTAATTTAACCGTTACTGTATTTTCTTTATATTTCTCCGGGTGCCCAATGTTATAAATACAAGAAACCGAAGAAATTACCAATGTATCTTTCCGAGACAAAATGTTACTTGTTGACTGAAGTCGTAATTTGTCGATTAATTCGTTTATTTGGGCTTCTTTTTCAATATACGTGTTTGAAGAAGGAACATAGGCTTCGGGTTGATAAAAGTCATAATACGAAACAAAATAAGACACAGCGTTTTCCGGAAAAAAATCTCTGAATTCCTGATATAGCTGGCCGGCAAGAGTTTTGTTATGAGAAATTACAAGCGTGGGAATATTTAAACGCTCGATTACATTTGCAATGGTGAAAGTTTTACCAGACCCGGTAACACCAAGAAGTGTTTGTTGTTTAACTCCATCATTAATCGCCAATATCAGCTTATCGACCGCCTTACCCTGGTCCCCCATCAACTTAAAACTGGCTTTAAGATTAAATTTCATTTTGTCGTTCAATTTTAGCAAATTTTGTTTGTCATTTTCTTCCAAGCTCATCCTTACCTTCACGAATAACCGCTACATAAATAAGTTTCTTTTGCTTTCGATAGTCAATTAAATTAAAATATCACTTAAGTAATAAACTATTATGCTTAAAGACAAATACGGAAAGCCATTAAGTAAAAAACAAATCATAGACAAAACAGTTGTCCGAATCTATTCAGTTTTTGAAGAACTTTTAATTTATATTGTTCATATAATTTCCCTTTTTCCATCTCATCTTATACGCAGACTGGTTTTATCTCTGATAGGTATAAAGTTGGGAAAAGGTTCTACAGTTCACTCAGATGTGAAACTTTACACATTGGGCAAAATTGAAATAGGCAGGGATACAATTGTGGGCGAAGGAGTAACGCTTGACTCAAGGGGCAAAATTGAAATAGGCAATCATGTAGACATTGCTTCCGAAGTCATGATTTACACATCAAAACATGACATTGGCAGTAGTAAATTTGAACCTGTAGTTGAAAAAGTAGTTATCGAAGACTATGTTTTTATTGGACCCAGAACGATCATTTTACCCGGAGTTACTATAAAGCGCGGAGCTATTATTGCTGCCGGTGCTGTTGTAACAAAAGACGTACCGGAACTAACTATTTTTGGTGGAGTTCCTGCAACCAAAATAGGCATTAGGAAAATAGAAAAACTTAACTATGTATTAGGACGACCAAGACTGTTTAGGTAATTCTTTTTATAATTTTTTTCTTGACAAAATTTAGCAGACATACTACAATACTGCTAATGGTAGAAACAATAAGCGAATTAAGCGAAAGACAAATCAAGATACTCAAGGCAATTATTGATGAGTACATACAGTCCGGAACCAGTATTGGTTCTGAGTTCCTAGAGAAAAAATTTAAGCTTGGCTTTTCTCCAGCAACAATAAGAAACGAAATGGTTACCTTAGGTAAGCTTGGATTTATTCATAAACCCCATATATCCTCAGGTAGAATTCCTACCCCAAAAGCATTCCGTCTTTATATAAATTCATTACTTCCTAAAAAACAGCTATCAACCGCCGAGGAAGTATCAATAAAAAACGAAATTTGGGATTATCAGGATGATATATTTCGTTTTTTAGAAGAAACAACAACTGCATTAGCCAAAAAAAGTAAGTTGCTATCAATAGTGTATCTAAACACCGGTTTCAGATATTTCACCGGACTCAGTAATCTCTTATTGCTTAAAGAGTTTGCTCTTGGTGAAGAAACACAAGATATTTTTGAATATCTTGAAGATTATAATTATTGGGCAAAGGTTCTCAACGACATCATATCCGAAGATAATATTGAACTTCAGGTATTAATTGGTGAAGACTATATTTATCAATCAATGCGCAATATGGGTGGAATTTTTTCACAATTTGAAGGTCCGGATTTTCGAGGGGCAATCGGAATCGTGGGGCCCTGTCGACTTGAATACTCAAGTAACTTACCACTTATTGCTCATACAACTACTATTATTAAAGAAGTATTAAACAAACAACAGAAATGAACAAACAGATAAAACCAAAAGCAACAGATACGCAAAAAGATTCGCTTCAAAATATTAGTAGAGAGCTTGAAGAGGTAAAAAAAGAACTGGAAAAACAAAATAACTTGTATTTACGGGCTCTAGCCGACTATCAAAACTTACAGAAAAGAATAAACTCAGATGTTGCAAACAACGTAAGAATGGTAAAAACAGATATTATCGAAAAGTTTATACCAGTTAAGGAAGATGTAGACAAAGCTCTGAAGTTTTCTGAAGACAAGGGTTTACTTTTAATTCAGCAAAAATTTAACACTGTTTTAGAAAACCTTGGTGTTACTTGTATAAACCCACTTGGCCAAAAATTTGATCCGGAAATAATGGAATGTGTTAGTACAGATACTGCTGAGGAAAATGGCAAAAAAGACACGGTAATTGAAGTCCATCAGAAAGGTTATATGTTGCAAGATATGCTAATAAAACCGGCAATAGTTACAGTTGGTAAATAAAAATTCATTAATAGTTAAATATAAAAAAATATGGCAAAAACAATCGGAATTGATCTGGGCACAACCAACTCGATAGTTGCAATCATGGAAGGTGGTAAAACAAAAGTTGTTCCTTCTGCAGAAGGTAGGAATACAACCCCCTCTGTTGTTGATCCTGTTAAACGAGTTGTTGGGGAAGTAGCAAAACGACAGATGATAATTAAACCTGAAAATACAATTTTTTCCATTAAAAGATTAATGGGTCGAAAATACTCAAGCAATGTTGTAAAAAAAAGTAAAGACTGGCTACCGTATACAATAAAAAGTGGCCGAGACGACATGGCGGTTGTCGAAGTTAATAACAAAACTTACACTCCACAAGAAATTTCTGCCATGATCTTAACTAAAATGAAAAAAGATGCAGAAGCATATTTAGGGGATACCGTAGACAAAGCCGTGATTACCGTACCGGCTTATTTTGACGATTCACAACGCCAAGCTACAAAACAAGCAGGTGAAATTGCCGGACTTGAAGTAATTAGAATAATTAATGAACCTACCGCTGCTGCTCTAGCTTACGGCCTAGACAAAAAGAATGCCCATAATATTGCCGTGTATGACCTTGGCGGTGGCACTTTTGACATTACTATTCTTGAACTTGGTGATGGTGTATTTCAGGTAAAATCAACCAACGGAGACACACACCTTGGTGGTGATGACTTTGATAAAGAGGTACAAGATTATCTGGCTAACGAATTTAAAAAGGAAAATGGGATTGATCTAAGAAAAGACCCTCAAGCTTTACAAAGACTAAAAGAAGCCGCAGAAAAAGCAAAAATAGAACTGTCAACAACAGAAGAAACTGAAATCAATCTACCGTTCATTACCGTTAAAGATGGTCAACCAATTCATTTTGTTACTAAACTAACAAGATCGAAACTGGAATCCTTGGTAATGGAATTAATCGACAAAACATTTAAGCCTGTAGAAGAAGCGTTAAAAGACTCTAAACTAAAAACAACCGACATTAATGAAGTAATTTTAGTTGGCGGCATGACTCGAATGCCAAAAGTAATTGAAAAAGTTAAAGAGTTTTTTGGTAAAGAACCTAACCGTACAGTTAATCCTGATGAAGTTGTGGCAATAGGTGCCGCTATTCAAGCAGCAATTATTTCAGGAGATGTTAAAGATGTTGTTTTGCTTGACGTTACTCCACTCACCTTGGGAGTTGAAACGCTGGGTGGCGTAATGACACCTTTAATAGAAAGAAATACAACCATTCCTACTTCAAAACAAGAAGTATTTAGTACAGCCGCAGATAATCAAACTTCTGTTGAGGTTCATATTTTACAAGGTGAAAGACCAATGGCTAAAGACAACAAGTCTTTAGGTAGATTCATTTTAGAAGGTATTCCGCCAGCACCGAGAGGTGTACCACAGGTAGAAGTAAAATTTGATATTGATGCCAGTGGTATTTTAACTGTTACTGCTCAAGACAAGGCGTCTGGCAAAGAACAAAGTATTAAAATTACCGGATCAACCGGTTTAACTGACGAAGAAATTGATAAGATGAAAAAAGCAGCAGAGCAGCACAAAGAAGAAGATAAAAAAACAAAGGAATTAATTGAGATAAGAAATCAAGCTGATACGCTTATCTATACAACCGAAAAATCACTGAAAGACGCAAAAGACAAGGCACCCAAAGATATTGTTAAAGATATCGAAGATAAGCTTGCAGAACTAAAGAAGGTTAAAGAAAAAGACAGTAAAGAAGATATACAATCTGCTGTAACCTCTTTAAACGAAAATCTTTCAAAGTTAGGTGAACACATGTACAAAGATACTAAAAAAGAAGATGAACAGAAAAAGACAAAGCCAGGCAAGGAAGACTCAACAAAAAAAGAAGACAAGAAAGCAGATGAAAATGTAGAAGAAGGAGAAGTAGTTGAATAAACTAAGAGAATATGGCAAGCAAAAGAGATTTTTATGAAGTACTTGGCATTGGAAAGGATGCCACACTTGGTGATATAAAAAAGGCTTACCGAAAGCTTGCGATGGAGTGGCATCCTGATCGTAACAAGTCACCCGAGGCAAACGAAAAGTTTAAAGAAATTACCCAAGCATTCGAAGTTCTTTCAGACGCTCAAAAAAGAAAGGCTTACGACCAATTTGGTCATGCCGGAGTTCGGGGTGCCTCTGGTGGTTATCCGCCAGGGTCTCAGCAGGGTCCTTTTAGATACAGTACTCAGGCTGGTAATATTAATGATATTTTTGAATCTTTTGGTTTTGGTGGAGGTGGCGGCTATTCAGATCCATTCGACATTTTTGAAAGTATATTTGGTGTTAGAAGCCCACGGGGTGAAAGAGTTCAAAAGCCTATTTATCGACTTAGAATTAGTTTTGATGAGGCAGCCAGTGGAGTTGAAAAACAGATTGTTATTCGAGGAGAATCCAAAAAAATTAAAATTCCATCGGGGGTTGATACAGGAAACCGGATCCGTTTTACCAACTTTGATATTGTAATTGAAGTAGGAAAAAGCAATACATACCAGCGGGAAGGGCAAGATCTGTATTACGAAAAACAGATTAATTATTTAGATGCAATTCTGGGCTCGGAAATGAAAGTACCGGCATTAAACAAAGAAATAAAAATGAAAATAAAACCGGGAACACAGCCAAATACTGTAATTAGACTAAAAGGCTTTGGACTACCCTATCCTAATTCCAACCGCCATGGCGATCTTTATGTAATTGTTAAAATCAATTTCCCCACTAGTTTATCAAGAAAAGAAAGGCAACTTCTTGAAGAACTAAAAAAGACACAAAACTAAAGATATATTGACATTCTATTTGAATATTATATAGTTATTTTTAGATGAGAAAAATAATATTCTTTTTGTTCATTGTATTTTTATTTTACGTATCACTATTTGTTAAGCCCGGTACTTTATTGGCACAAGAAGATTCATCAAATATAAATATGTTTTGCCTACATGGTGACGAAATTGACGATCAGGAACATATTGCACAACTAACCGGAACCGGATTGTTTGCGAACAAAAAAGCCCAAATTTGGAGAAAAGTTGAAGCCGGTTTTCAATGTGCCACAGATATTAATGGTCAATCTTCTTGTGGAGACGCTAGTTTAACCGTTGGAGAAGATTTTAAGTTACTTGACTTATCAAATGATCAGGTTGTTGCTGACGCAGGTGGTAACATAAGTTTAAGGGTAAAAAGTTTTACTCCAAGTAGTCAGGATCATCTTTTTTATGCTGTTCAATTCGGGGATGATACGGCTAACGAGAATAGCGAAGCAACCGAAGCAACAACCGTTGCCTTAAAACTGGCTACTTTTGTTCCTGAACAGCCTGTTGCTCAAGGAAATCCAGAAAATTGCAACACTATTAAATGGGACCCTTATGGTAGAGTATTTGACGCAGTTAGTCTAGAACCCATACCCAATCTTGCTGTAACACTTTTGGATAAAGACAAATCCGCTATTCCTTCTCAGCCGGGTATAAAAAATCCATTCATTGTTGCCGAAGACGGCGCTTTTAGTTTTTTTGTAGAGGACGGTACTTACTTCCTAAAACCAGATGCGTTAAGTTTTCAGTTCCCGGCAAGTTCTACAGTCATTAATTCTTTAAAAAATAGACAAGATGTATACACCGATCTCTATAGCGGTGAACCGATTATTCAGAAAGGTAAAATTGAGCACCGCGACATTCCTCTGGTACCCAATGACCCCAATAAACCCACAGTTAATCCGGTTAAAATTATGAGTATGGAAATTACTTCTTTTAAAGAAGACGGCAGAACATATCAAATGGTTTATGGAACCGTATCTCACCCAAAAAGCCTTATTTACGCATATTCCGGTGTTAGAGCTATTGGTTACACTGAAGCTGATAAGAATGGTAAATTTAATTTATATATAGATAATAGTGCCATCAATCAAGATCAGGAAATAGATATCCAGGCTAAGAAAGTTAATCTTGATAAAACCACAACTTCATCTAATTCAGAAACTAGCAGCACCCAAAGATCGATAAAGCCAGTCCCGGCATTTTTAGTTGGTCATATATATGATAAAAATGGACGTGTTATTCCAAACGCCCAGATTGAAATAGTAGTCCCTCAGATGAATAATAAAGCTTTTACAACCTTGAAATCGGATAGTTACGGTCATATATTTATTCCTTCCTCAGTAACGCCACCAACGAATTATAAACTGAAAGTTAGCGACGCACAGGGGAATTTTATTACTGAAACCGATACAAATCAATTTATTAGCCAAAATAACAGTTATTTAAACAAAAACAGAATAAATCTTTATGACACGGCAACAGCCAATAAAATAGAAACTGATCAAAAATTCAGACAAAGCTTAGCTGCACAAAAACCTTCTTATAGCCAAAACCTACCATCATCGGAAGAAATACAAGACAATAACCAAAACACAAACTCCAGTTCCAGTGTTTTCGTAATTCTAACAGTCGTTATTGCTTTAAGCTTAGGGGCACTTTCTCTATTTATGTACAAAATAAAAACAAACTCTCATCAGTAATTTTCTAACAATTTTTTTTCATTTGGTCCTATTCTGGGTCGTATTGAGTTAGCTATACAATGCCCTAGTTTAAAAGCATATCTAAAAAATTACTACTGGTAAGAGCGTAGCCGTAATACCTATTGAAGACCTGCAAAAATAGATTATTTTGCCTATTGTTTTCTTTATAAGTAGCAATTAAATCTTTTAAAACAATAACCGTAAATCCCTCACTAACCGCTCTCTTTGCAGTAGAATCAACCCCCAGTTCTGTTCTAACCCCACAAATTATTAAAGTTTTAACCTTCATAGATTTTAACTGAGACAAAAGGCTGGTTTTAGCAAATGAATCATAATAAAATTTTGTAATTATAATGTCATCGGTCTTTGGTTTAAGACCATAAAAATCCGATCCTTTACTATTAAGTAAGCATAACCTGGCACGTTCTTCTCTATCCTTATTAATTCTTACATTCTTTGGTGAAATGTCTTTGCGAGCGATATATTTGGTAAATATAACCGGTAACTCCATTTTTTTAAACTCTCGATAGAAAAGTTTTAAGGTGGGTATTATTTTCTGAATTAAAGACAAATCCCTGCCTAGCTTTCCTGCAAAACCCTGGGCGGCACAATAATCCCACTGCAGATCTACAATAATTAAAGCTATATTCCTATGAATTTTCATGTTTGTAAAACTTCATATAATATATCAAAAACTTAAACTTCTGTTGCTGATTTTGGATATACTATATTTTATGCACCGGCGAACAAAGATAAGAATCAGAAAATTAACTATCTTCTTTTTTTCCTTGTTATTACTCTTGATGATTTTTTTTACGTATAAAACTCTTAACTTTTTGAAGACCATTGGGGTTAAGCATCAAAGTAGCAATAATAGCGCTATTGCTAGCAAAGCAAAAACAACATACACAACAGTAATACTAGGTTATGGTGGTGGTGCACACGAGGGAACCTACTTAACAGATACAATTATGATTGCGCATGTTAATTTTGAAACTAAGCGAGCCTTATTGATTTCAATTCCAAGAGATGTTTGGGTTTCTCTCCCAACCAAGTCAGGTGATAAATTTGCTGCAAAAATCAACACAGTATACCAACTGCAGCTATTTCCCAATACCTTTCCCGATGTTAATGTAAAGAAGTATAATCAGGAAAGCGAAAACGGTTTACTGAGTCATGTTATTAATCAAATTACCGGATTGAAAACCGATTCTGTTATATCTATCGATTTCGATGCATTTGTGAAAGTAATTGATGCCATTGACGGTATTGACGTTTCCATTGACCGGTCTTTCACTGATACTAAATACCCAGTTGAAGGAAAAGAAAACGACTCATGTAACTTTGAAGGTGATGAACTTGAAGAACATTTAAATTTGGCAACCGAATCACCACAAATCGCTTTTCCCTGTCGATACGAAACAGTGAGTTTCGTTTTGGGTGAAACTCACCTGAATGGTTTACAGGCTCTTAAATACTCCAGAAGCCGCCACTCACCAGAAGACGGAGGAGACTTTGCCAGAGCTAAAAGGCAACAAAAAGTAATAGAGGCTATAAAGAATAAGGTTCTATCACCATTTGTGATTACCAAAATACCAAATCTACTAGACGAACTTTCAACAGATATTAAAACCGACATGATTTACGATGATATAAAATTATTTCTAAAAAAGGTACCAACAGCAAAGGATTATGAGTTGGTTAAAATAATTTTGTCGGATGATAACTATCTAGACAGTAGTTTTTCACCTGATGGTCAATTTATACTTATACCTAAAAATGGCATCAATAATTGGACCGATATTAAAATGGCAATAAAAAGAGTAAGCGACGGTAAACCCCTAAGCCCAACACCAATTAAAGATAACACTACTAAAGAACAGTTAAATTAGGGTTTTGTATAAATTATTAACGAAGATACCTAGATACCTTAGCTTCGTGTTCTTCTAATGTGGTTGAATAGTGCATATTTTCCTGCTTATCGGATATATAGTAGTAATAATTAGTTTCTTTAGCATTTATGACTGCCATAATTGAGTCTAGCCCTGGACTAGCAATTGGGCTTGGGGGTAAGCCTGTATTAGTATAAGTGTTGTAAAGAGAATCAACTTTCAAATCGGAATACGTTAGTCCTTTTCGCCACCAGTTCTTTTCATCTATTGAATAGCCAAGGGCAAACTGAACGGTGGCGTCTATTTGTAGTGGCATTCCGTCAGCAATTCGATTAAATAATATTCCGGCAACAATTCTTTTGTCTTGGTACGTTTGTGCCTCCCTCTCAATCAAAGAGGCTAAAATAATAACTTCTCGATTACTTAAACCGTGAGCAGTGTTTTGTGTAGTAAGAATTTTGCCAACTTTGTTTTCAAAGTTATCTGTCATCATTTTGATGATAGAATCAACATCTGTATCTGTTGGAATTAAATAAGTATCTGGAAATAAATAGCCTTCAAATTGTTTTGCCTTTTCTGTGAATTCTGATGCAGAAATTCCATGAGATGTAGCCAGAATGTCTCCAACCTCTTCAACTCTTAGACCTTCAATGATTGTTACCCATTTGTCCAAAGTGCCATGAGTTAAGGATTCTGCAATTTCATCGGTAGTCATTGATTGACTTAAAACATGGTTACCTGCTTGTATAGATTTTTCAATACCCTTTAAGGATATAAGAATTCTAAAAACGAGTTTGTTCCTGATAAGTCTTTGGTTTTCCAGTTTCCTAACAACCGTATCAACGCTTTCGCCAGAGTGAATTACAAAAACTTCGGATTCACGACTTGCGCTGTTAACTGGTAGTAATCCTTCCCTAAACCAAAGATAAGCAGAAAAGAAGATTATTACCAGAATAAACAAGGGAAAAAACAGTCTTTTCATTTAGCTTCGCTTAGAAGTGCTCTTCTATAAGTCTTCTTGGCAATGTTATATACATATTGCCGACTACAGGCACAACTGATTAATTTGTTTTCCTTACTTAAACTTTTAATATTCTTAATTTTGCTCAGCTCTTTCCCGCAACCAACACACCTGCCGGTCCCTAAAAGCCATAATTGCATTGGTTCTATTATTTTTTTAAATCTAGTAAACATATGGTTATTTTAATTGATAAACTGGTAATTTACTAATCAAGTTTGTTGCGTTATCTAACTTTTCCTTCTCTTCTGAATACATTGTTATTAGTATATCATTACTTTTAACTTCTTCATCAAATCGTTTGTTCAATATCATTCCTGCCGTCTTCTGTTCTGGGGCTCCCAGTACTTTAGCAATTTCACATATATTAAAGTTATTAACAAATCTGATTTTTCCTGATACATTTGATTTGATTTCTTTAGTATTTTTTGCTCCTTTGAGGTTATTTATATCTATATCTGGATTGCCCCCCTGAGCTTCGATTATCTCCTTGAATTTATGAAGAGCTTTTCCGGATCTTAATATCTCCTCAGCTACTATTTGTCCATCTTTTTTTATCTTTTTTTGCTCATAACACAAGTCTAATAGCTGACTAGCAAGCTGAATTGCTTTATATTCAAGAGCAAGTGGTCTGTTAGGGGTTTGAAACAAAACCTTCAAAGCGTCGCTTGTTTCAAATACAGGACCAATACCATTGCCCGCAGGTTGTAATTGGTAATTAATATCTGTAACCAGATTAATTGAAAATCGGCCGGCAAGTTTTTTCATTTTTTCAGAAAATTTCAGTGCGTCTTTAACATATTTGATTTTCATTGTTGGACCAACAGGAATATCAATAACAACATATTTTGACGACATAGCAATTTTCTTAGCTAGAACAGAAATCATTATTTTGTCATACGATTCAAACGATAAAGGTTTTTCTACATTAATAATAATGTCATCTGCGGGGGCAATCTTTAGATGTCCTCCCCAAACAATACAGCCCCCGGTTTTATTAACAACATTTTCTATTTTTTGATATGACAAGTTTACCGGAGCCAATATTTCCATACAATCTGCCGTACCCGCTGGGGTAGTAATCGCTCGAGATGATGTTTTCGGAATTATAAAACCAGCAGCGGCAATTATTGGAACAACGATTAATGTTGTTCTGGTACCAGGGAGCCCACCAATCGAATGCTTGTCTGTTACAACTCCGTCAAAATTAAAACGCTCGCCAGTTTCAACCATTGCTTTTACCAAATAATACAGTTCTTCATCGGTAAACCCATCTTTAAAAGAAGAAGCAGTAAAATAAGCTACAAATATCTCCCCCAGTTCACCGGTACTAAAACAGCTCATTATTGCATAGGCATCGGTGTAATTAATTGTTTTACCCAGCAGTTTATTTCTTATAGCATTTATGGCGGTTATTTTTAGTTGACTCATAATTTTTGCTCTTGCTTATCTTCTAAAGGAATATCGGTCTTACCAGTATAAAAAATTTCTTTATATTTAGAAATGGTTTTCTTAAAGAAACTAAATCTATAAACTAAGCTGAGAACACTTTTTAGTTCGGCAGGAACAAATATCCATGATAAATATAAATAAACCATACTACCAATAAAGACACATATCATTGTTAATATAAAAAGATTTATTGTTCTTCCCGTATCAAAAACTAGTCCATCCAGTAACTTTAGACTAACCCAAACTACAAAAGTAGTAGCAATTGTATTCAAACCCATTAATAAAAACTTGCCCAAAACAGGAACAATTTTTACCGAATCCAGTTTTTTAACTAGGAGATAAAATAAAACAGCAGTGTTTAAAGTAATTGATGTTGTAAATGATAATGCTAAAAAATAAACAGGTAAATTTAAAACTTTGATAAATATGATACTTAAAAGCGTATTTGATAGAGTAAAAATAACTCCGGTAACAAAAGGGGTTTTTGTGTCTTGTATAGCAAAATAGGCTCTCGTGATAAGGTAATATACAGTATGAAAAGGCAACGACAAAGCAAATATTGACAATACATTTGCAGTTCTTTGTGTAGCTAATAAGTCAAACTTGTCGCCTCCAAAAAATAGACGGACAATTGGTACTCTGAGCGCTGTAAAAAAAATAACAAACGGCATCATAATAAAAGTTATTTGTAAAACAAACTTAACCAAGAGTTGCATTAATTCTTCCTTTTTATTCTGATGATATAGCCTGGAAAAAAAAGGTAAAGCAGTTTGAGACACGGCAATACCAAAAAAACTGACCGGTAAAATTTGTAGGTTTCTAGCTAAGTAAAAAGATGAATAACTTCCTACTCCTCTTAGGGTTGACAAAGCCAAATCTACCGTGGCATCAACTTGTGCAGTTAACGAATTAAAGAACCTGGGCCAAAATAGATTGAAAAAACGTTTAATTTTTTTATCAAACAAATATATTTTAATCTTTATTGGATAACCAAGAATATATACACCTAAAAACAAAGTAATAAAGTACAAAACAGAACCAATACCTACGCCATATAAGGCGCCATATAGACCATGTTTTTGCGCAAACAAGATAACACCGGCAATAATTCCCAAATTATAAAAAGCAGGAGCTATGCCGGGTATTAAAAATTGTTTTTCTGTCTGTAGAATTGCAGATAATACATTACCCAAAAGTAAGAACGGAACCTGATAAAAAAGAATGGTTAGGGACATTGAAGAAACCATATTTACTTGTGCCGCAGTATAGCCGGGCACCAGTATTTCAACTATATTTTTTGCAAATATTTTCATTACCAAAAAAATAATTATCCAAGAAAATAAGAAGATCAATGATAGTGATTGCGAAAATATCATTATTTCGTCTTTACCGTTTTTCTTTTTATCTACTATTTCCGAAATTATTGGGATAAAGCAAGATGAAATTGAACCGGCAACAAAAACCTCAAAAATAAAATCTGGTAGCCGAAATGCGGCAAAAAAAAGATCTAGTTGGCTCTTGTCAAAATACCCGGTTAATACCCTTAATTTAACCAGACCTAAAATTCTGGCAACAAATAGTGTTAGTGCAACCACTATAGTTGAAGCATAGAGTGTGCTTTGCTTACTTTTATATAAATTTTTTAGTTGGTGCCACATCAATAATATCTTTGTTGTATAATTAGTACCATCTATATTATATTATTAAAAGTTATAATAGTCTAAATATAATGCCTAACATAAAATCAGCAAAAAAGAAAATGCGGCAAGACAAAAAGAGACAAGAAGTGAACAGTGCCTACAAGAGTAGGTACAAAAAAGCAGTGAAAAAGTATGTTTCAAAACCAACCAAAGAACAGCTGAAAGAAACAGTGTCTTTAGTAGACAGAGCTGCCAAAAAGGGAGTCATACACAAAAATAAAGCATCTAGACTTAAAGCTAGACTAAGTAAAGTAAAAAAATAAAGATCAATGGCTAAAAACTTTAAATTTAATCTTCTCGAAAAGAAGACAGTTAGTTTATTGTCCGAGGCAACTTCTTTTCTGAATTCTTATGCTAAATATATTATTGTGCTAACTCAATTACTTGTGCTAGTAGTTTTCTTTGTAAAAATTATTTTAGATCAGCAAGTCATAGATTTAAAAGAAGCAATCGATGAGAAAAACCAAATTATTTTGGTTTCTGAAGAAATGATTCAACACAACAACCTACTGGCCGAAAAGACACAAAACTTAGTTAATGTTTACAATACTTCTCAAGCTCAGTACCTTGTGCTTACAGAAACCTTAAGCAACATACCCGAATCTGTTAATTTGTCTAAAGTAGAGCTTCATGATAACTTAGTGGTTGTATTTGGTAAAACATATGAGGCCATAGACATTAAAAGAATGCAACTAAGATTAGAAACCGTTTTGAATAAGAAAGTTACAGTTGAAAAAATAACCAAAGAACAAAATATTTACTACTTTGAAATTAAAGTTAATAATGAAGCATAAAAAAGAACAAAAGGTTAACAAAGACTATAAAGTAATTTCTTTCATAATTATTACTATTGCTTTCTTTGCCATATTTGCAGTTAGACCATCGCTTGGTATGATTCTTACATTAAACAAGGAGAAAAAGGAATATGAAGAAGTAAATCGCGTTTTAGAAGAAAAAATACAACAAATTATTCAAGCGCAATCAAAATACATGGTTATATTAAACAAAAAAGCATTAATAGACGAAGCGATGCCAGATGAACCGAAAATCGAAGACACTGCAAAAATATTAAATCAAAACATTAACCTCGATACTTTTAGTTTAAAAGATTTTAGCATTGTTCCTCCAAAAAACCTTGGTTTAAATAGTATTGATATAAACATAGGTGGAAGTGGTACATACACAGATACCACAGAGCTACTGAACACGATAGCTAACTCACGGCGTGTTTTTGTTTATAAAAACATGACAATTCAAAAACATGACATTAGTACAAGTAGCGCTCTTTTGGACTTGACTACTAATATAGAAACCTACTACTATGTAAGATAGTGATAGGTTTATATGAAAAAAATTAAGTTTACATACCGACGCGAATTTTTTTATTTGTCATTAATCTTTTTATTAACAATATTTGCATGGATCATGGTTGAGATATATCATATTGAAAAGAACAGTAAATTAACTGTTGAATATGAAACAAGTTTAAAAGTAGATATAAAACCTCTACCAGATGTGGATTTCTTAGAAACACTAGAACAAAAAAAATGACCTATTATTTTCTTCATGAAAAAAAAAGAATACCAAGCTTATTGGCTTATGGAATAATCATAGTTGTTACTGTAGGATTAGCTCTGTTTTTAAATAACAATCAAAAGGGAAATATTGTTTCAAGAGCCGGTAAAGCAAGTACGCCGACCGAGGTAAGGTTGAGCAACCTTACCGATACCTCTGCAACTATTAGTTTTATTACCACCAGCGAAAACAACGCCTTAATTAAGTATGGAACGGGAATTAACACCAACATGGTTAAGTTTGATGACCGAGACACTAATAAACAAACTTCCCGATTTATACACTACTTTACTATTTCTAATCTTCAACAAAATACTGTATATAGCTTTCATATTGTTATTGAGGGTAAAAAATTTATTAATGAGGAATATAGATTTAGAACCCTAAACAAAAAACTGCCAACTTATAGTCATCCTCCCATCTTTGGTAAGGTGCTCGATGACAGCTTGAAACCAGCGTCTGGTGCACTTATCAAACTTAACTTTGAAAATAACAAGAATAACTTCACGGCTCTTAGTAAAAGTACCGGAGAGTGGATTATTTCATTACCAATTGTGATAGATAATGACAATAAAAGCATTAAACTTACCGACTCCCAAACTTTATATTTATCAATTATTGGCAATAACAGAAAAAAAAGTAAGATAAAGTCCAAGTATTCCAACAGCCAACCGCTAAAAACAGTAGTTTTGGGCAAGGATTATGATTATTTGGATCCCGAAAACTCTGTTCTTGGAATTAAAAAAACTAACCAAAATAATGAATTAATTACCTACCCCGGTTCTCAAGGAATTGTAAACAGTCTTTATCCGGTATTTAGAGGTGTTGGAAAACCAAATACCTTTATTGAACTACAAACCAACCCCTATGTATTTAGTACCATAGTTATGATAGACGAAAAAGGAAACTGGCAATACATGGCTAAAGAAGCCTTTAAACCGGGAGTTTACAGTCTTTACGCAAAAGAAAAAAGTTCAAACCGTCAAGAAAACATAACATTTTATGTTATTAAAAGCGGTGAGGCAGTTCTTGGAGAAGCAACTCCTTCTGCGTCTACCAGCCCCACTCCAACTAAAGTGGTTGCTACTCCAACTGTTATTAGCGAACCCACCATCTCTTCCCCAACACCAACTACAGCAGTTGTTATTACAAATGTTCCAACTCCAATTAACCCCACAATTTCAAAGAAGTTAATTCCAACAACCGGTTTTAACAACAGCCTACTTATTATTCTAGCTTCCGGTATTAGCTTATTTGGTTTATTGCTTGTTATTTATTAGAATAATCATATTATGAATTTTATAATTACTTATCCAATTATACCGGTAATAGCTTTTATAGTTGTTTTGTCTATTTTTATTTTTCAAGCCAAAAATTTTATAGATGAAAAAAAGAAAAATAAACAACCAAACGTTGCTCCTTTGAAACAAAATGCTTTAAAAGAGAATTCAAAAGAATATATCCAAAAAATTGAAAATGCTAAAAAATTAGATCATAAACAAACGAAAAGAAATCTTAAACCAATTATAACTATAAGTGTTGTTTTATTAATTGTGATCAATATGTTTATTGTTACTTATTTCTTGAATAATAATAAAACTACCTATATTCCTCGAGCAAACCTTGAACCTACATCCATTTATACCCCTTTTACTACCGAAACCATTTCCAATATAAGTCCGTCAATAGAACCAGATACACAAAAAAATTTGCAGTCTGTAACCCCCACTTCAAGTGATGAAGAGGATATCCCAGAAGATATCCCAGAAGATATCCCAGAAGCTACTGCAACTATTTCAGTGCCAACCACAACCATTGCACCAACCACAACACCACAGATAACAGTTATCCCAACTTCCAAAACCACTTCTACCCCTATTCCCAGCCCAACCAGATATCTTGCTAAAGTTGTAAGCACCAGTACCCCCACACCGCAAACACTGGCGAAAGCACCAGACGAAAAAAACGAACCAACTCAGGTTACTGAGATTACAGAAACCGACTCTATTCCCAAAACAGGAATAACAACAAAAACGGTGATTCTTTTATTCTTAAGTTTGGGTCTGGTAATTGCCGGATTAATTATTTAAACGCTTTTATTTATCTTTTGGCGGCCACAGCGAAGTATAATCACACTTGGGATAAGTATCACAAGCATAAAACTTTCTCTTTTTTCTGGAAAACCTGACTATAACGTTTCCCTTACCACACTTAGGGCAAGTAGTCCCTATTTTTTCCAAATAATTTTCGGTATACCGACAGTTAGGAAATGCCGAACAAGCATAAAATTTACCAAACCTAGAAAGCTTGATTACCAAGTCACTTTTACATTTGGGGCATTTCTTATCTGTTTTTTCTTCGACTTTTATTTTTTCTGTTTCTTTGTATGCCTCGTCAAGATTCTTTTTAAAGGGTTTGTAAAAATCTTTAACAATTTTTTTCCACTCTCTTTTACCGATAGCAATTCCATCAAGGTCATTTTCCATCTGTGCGGTAAAGTTGATGTCGAATATCTGTTTAAAATTCGCCACCAATAAATCAGATACTGTGCTTCCTAAATCAGTTGGAATTAGTTCTCTACCTTCCTTGCTCACATAATATCGCTCCTGAATCAAGGATATGATTGGTGCATATGTTGACGGTCTACCAATTCCTTGTTTTTCTAATGTTTTGATTAAAGAAGCTTCGCTATACCTTGGGGGTGGTAGCGTTTCTTTGTTTTCAACATTTAAATTTTTCATTTGCATATCAGTATCTTCTTTTAAGTTCTTAACCAAACTCTTATCTTTGTTTAAGTGCTCTTTTTCTAGTATTAAATAACCATAAAATTTTATTTCTTGAAAGTCTGTACTAAATTTATCGTTTGAACCAGATTTGATAATAATTTTTTGATTAATAAGATGAGCCTCTTTCATTTGAGTAGCTAGAGCACGGTTGTAAATTAAGGCATATATTTTTTGCTCATCACTCCTAAGCTTGGTAATACTATTACTGCCTGAGTCTTTAGTTATATCTGTTGGCCTAATCGCCTCATGAGCTTCTTGTGCCAATTTTGACTTCTGCTTAAATATACGCTTTGTTGAAGAAAGGTATTCTTTTCCATATTTTTTAACAATTCTACTTCGACAATCATTAATAAATTTGTCAGACAGGTTATATGAATCGGTTCGATGATATGTTATAAAACCATGCTCATATAAAGATTGTGCGATTCTCATAGTTCTTTTGGCACTGTACCCAAAAAGGTTAACTGCCTTTTGTTGTAGAGTTGAAGTAGTAAACGGGGCCGGTGGTTTTCTTAGGCTATTGCTTTCCTTTATTTCACCAACTATGTATTTTTCTTTTTCTAATCTTTCTACCTCTGGTTTTACCTGACTATCAGTTTTTAAAAGTGTTTTTTGAAACTCATAGCTACCATCAAATAAATCTATTTTATCCGATGTGTAAAAAGGTTTACCTTTAAGTTCAATTAACTTGGCTTCAAGATTAATTTTTTGAGATAGAAAATTTGCCTTAATAACGTAATAATAGTTAGATTTAAAGGCACTTCGCTCTTTTTCTCTTTCAACTATAAAGCGTAGTGCTACAGATTGAACTCTTCCTGCTGAAAGCCAGCTCTTTGAAAAACGTTTCCATAAATATGGAGATACCTTATAACCAACAATTCTATCCAGTACTCTTCTTGCTTGCTGCGCATCAAAGAGTTTTTTATTTATTTCTTTGGATTCTGCCAACGCTTCTTTTAAAGCATCTTCGGTAATTTCGTGAAAAACAATACGATCAAACTGCGTATCCTTTTTAACTTTTTTTATCAAAACCTGCTTAATGTGATAAGCTATTGCTTCACCTTCTCGGTCCGGGTCTGTGGCAAGGATAATCTTTTTTGCTTTCTTTGCTTCCTTTATTAATGGATCAATGATTTTATTTTTCCCTGGAATTATTTCGTATTCCAAATCAAAGTTATTTTCCAAATCTATTCCTAACTTTTTTTTGGGTAAGTCACGAATATGCCCCATACTCGAAACAACCAAATATTTCTTACTGTTTATATATTTGTTAAATGTTTTCGCTTTTGTTGGTGATTCAACAATAATTAAGTCCATTGTTGTATTCTAGCAAAAAAAAATATAGAATTTATCACTATGGAAAATGATTCAGCCAACTCAGGATGGATAAGCGGCAGTCAGTATGACAGTAATAATAGTAATTTAGAAAAAAAGGGTGTGTTTGCACGATTTGTGGACTTAATATTTGACTTTCTTCAAAGTATTGCGCTTGGTGGGGCTTTTTTTATTGTAATCTATTTATTTTTAATGCAACCTCATCAAATAAAAGGAAATTCGATGTTCCCAACGTACGAAGATAAAGAATATGTATTAACTGACAAAATCAGCTACAAATTTACATCACCCAAAAGAGGTGATGTTGTTATTCTTAAATCTCCGGAAAACCCCGATATTGACTTTATCAAAAGAGTTATTGGATTACCTAATGAAAAGGTTAAAATAACAGACGGCAAAGTTTTCATAAATGATCAAGTATTAACAGAAACTTATATCGATGTTGAAACTCCTGTTTTTCCAGCTGGCTTTATGCAGGACAATACAGAAGTTATAGTACCTGCAGATTCATTTTTCGTAATGGGAGATAATAGACCGGGATCATCGGACTCAAGAGAGTTTGGTTTTGTGCCTATGAATAATATTGTTGGTAGAGTATTCTTCAGATATTACCCGGTAGCTAGAATGGGTAAGATTACCGCCGTTGAATATAGTTTTTAAAAATTTAACCTTTTGTAATTATCAAGTCAAGAATATGTTTTAACTTTCTAATTCCAACTATTCCTAAGGGTAACTGCATTGTAAAAACCAGTTCTTTCCGGCTTCTTCTAACGTTTGTTTTAGCCCCTGTTTTTATTTGTACTTTAGCTTCCATTTCTTTCAATTCATCTGAAACCTTTCCGTATCTTCTTTTATTTTTTCGGTGTTTATTTACTTCTTTTTCAACTTCTCGAACCGAATACCCGTATCTTAAAATTGCTTCATAGATTTTAGTAGCATCGGCACTGTCTTCAAGAAATGAAAGGGCTCTGCCGTGGCCTTCCGATATTACACCCGATAACAGAGCATCTTTTATAGCTTCGGGTAATTCAACAAGTCTTAAATAATTTGATACATAGCTTGGACTTTTATCAATTAAATAAGCCAACTCTTTCTTTGAGAGATCTTTCTCTTTGATAATTTTTGCAATCAAATACGCCTTTCGTAAGGGGTTAGTGCCTGAATCTTTGATAATTTTAATTACTTGATTGATGGAATTTTGATTAGACAACTCTTATATGGGGCTTACCCAACTTATTATAAAATTCAACTTTCCCTTGTTTAATAGAAAAAAGTGTGTGATCCTTTCCCATCCTTACTCCGTCCCCTGCTTTAAATTTGGTACCTCGTTGCCTAACAATAATCATTCCGGTATTAACTACCTCACCACCAAACTTTTTAACCCCAAGTCTTTTGGATATGGAGTCTTTGTTAATTCTCGCCGAACCTTTTGCTTTTGTATGTGCCATTTAAATTACTTTATATCAACTATTTTAATTTCTGTTAACATTCGTCTGAATCCTGTAACCTTGCAATACCTTGATTTGGCTCTGAATCTGGCAACTCTAATTTTTTCACCTTTGTCCTGTTTAACAACTTTAGCCACAACCTTTGCCCCTTTTAAATATGGTTTACCAATTTGAAAACCCTTTTCATTAACCACAAGTAAAACCTTGTCAAACTCAATGTTTTTGTTTTCTTCTGCATTAAGTTTATCAACAACTAGGGTTTCGCCTTTTTTGGCAATATATTGTTTTCCACCAGTTTTAATAACGGCAAAGTCATCCATAAGTAGAATATTTTATACTATTTATACAAGAAATACAAATTATAAAGCTTGTATAAATTGAAAACCGGTTGTGCTTTGCAACACCTATATAATTAGAGTATAATTATTGCTACTTATGAAGCTTAACATTATTCTGTTGGCAGGTGGTCTTAGCAAGAGATTTTGGCCACTTGAGGAGAAAAATTTGATTACCTTTTTTGGTATTCCTTTAGTAATTTACCAAATTCGTAGATATACTCATTTTTTTAGAAAAAAAGGAGTTGAGGTACGATTTTTCGTAATTACTAATGAAGCAAATTATTTACAAATCAGTAATCTTATTAAAACCCATAAGCTCAAAAGGGTATCAACGATTATTCAAAAACTGCCAGATCAATCCGGCGCCATAATCGCTGCTTTAGAGAAAATCAGTAATACTAATCCAACTTTGGTTGTAAACAGTAATGATATTTTTTCGGAAAAGACTATTGTTGATTTACAAAACAGTACTAAAGATAACGCAATAGTTTTGTCTGCAACTCCTGTTAAATCATATGTGCCCGGTGGGTATTTAAAAGTAGATAAAAAAACAAAACAGGTTGAACAAATTTGGGAAAAGCCACCAGAAGACGAAGTACCATCAAACCTTAACCTTTTTCGTTTCGTTTTTGATTATTTTCGGAATTCGTCTGTATTAAAAAAAGTTCTGATTAAAAAAAATCTTTCCATAACCTACGAAGACGCTATAAATTCTCTGCTGCAAACAGAAAAATCTGCTTATGTCATAAGCACAGATGACTTTGCTACACTTAAATATCCTTGGCATATTTTAGATGCAATGTCATTATTCTTAAAAAATATCAACAGCAGAACAATTAATTCGACAGAAACCGATCCAACAGCAAATATTATCGGAAATGTATATATTGAGGAAAACGTTAAAATTGGATCTTTTGTAAAAATTTCCGGTCCTGTTTTTATTGGTAAAAACACAATTATTGGAGATCACGTATTAATAAGAGATTCTCATATTGGCAAAGATTGTATTATAGGCGCTCATAGCGAAGTTGCCAGGAGTTACTTGGCAAATAATGTAATGCTACATCGCAACTATGTTGGCGATAGTGTAATAGACACCGGTTGCAGTTTAGGTGCCAACACAGTTACGGCAAACTGGAGGTTCGATCAGCAACCAATCTATTCCTATTCAGAAGAAATACGCGTTAACACAAATCGTGTTAAACTGGGAGCAATCATTGGAGCTAATAGCAAAATTGGGGTTGGTGTTAATCTAATGCCGGGCACAAAGATAGGCAAAGAAAGTCTTATCATGCCAGGAAGTATATTATTCCCAAATGAAAAAAATGGAAAAACATAAGAAAATTATAGTTGTTGGTGGAGGAACCGGTAGCTTTGTGGTTTTGTCGGGTTTAAAAAAATATACAGCTGACTTAACAGCAGTAGTTACTATGATGGATAGTGGTGGTAGTACTGGCAGGCTAAGGGACCAATATGGTGTACTTCCTCCTGGCGACGTTAGACAAGCACTAATTGCCATGTCCAAATCACCTCAAATTTGGCGAGAACTTTTTTTATATCGCTTTCACAATGGTGATTTTAGCGGTCATAACTTTGGCAACATTTTCTTAACAGTACTTGAAAAAATAACCGGCGACTTTGAAAAAGGAATCGAACTTGCCGAGTATATCTTACAAACAAAAGGAACTGTTATTCCTGTTACATTAGAAAAAACTAACATTGTAGCTAAACTAAAAAATGGCCATCTAATTAAGACAGAGGCATTAATTGACAAAAAAGAAAAAAGATCTGCAATTGAAAAACTGTTTCTAGACAAGCAAGTTGCTGTAAACCAGAAAGCGGTCAGCTGTATTCGTGAAGCAGATTATATAATTATTGGCCCGGGTGATCTGTACACCAGCATTATCCCAAATTTTATTTTCAGTGATATTGTTGACGCATATAAAGAAAGCAAGGCTACAAAAATATTTATCTTAAACCTAATGAATAAAATGGGTCAAACAGATAATTTTTCTGCAAGTGATTTTATTAAAATATATACTAAAATACTTGGCTCTGATGCATTTGATCATGTATTAGTTAATAACTCAATAATTGACCAGAGTATTGAGGAAAGGTATGAATCAAAAGGTGAAATTAAAATTATCGATAATCTCAAAAAAAATACCGAATACAAAATTCACAGAGCCGATTTTATTAGTAATGTTATCAATAAACAAACCGCCGGAGACAAACTATCAAGAAGCTTACTGAGGCACGACAGCAATAAACTTGCCAGTTATATTTGGAATTATATAATTGCCAACCGAGCAACAAAATAAACTATAATAAAATTAAATTAATATATGCGATGCAAAAATTTGTAAAAAAAAGAAGTATTGCGCAGGGTTTTGCCAATGCCTTTGCTGGGCTTAATTGGGCTTTTAAAAGCCAGATTAACTTTAAAATCCACATATTCGCTGTTATTTTGGTTTTGGTTATTTCCCTTTTTTTTTCTATTAGTTATCTTGAATGGCTGGTTGTTATAACTGTAATTTTTACGGTACTAGCACTGGAATTATTAAATACAAGCATTGAACAAACAACAGACGCGGTAACACAGGATTTTAATCCTATCATTAAAAAAGCAAAAGACACGTCGGCAGCTGCAGTTCTAATTTACTCTATCTATGCAGTACTAGTTGGGTTACTAATTTTTGGTCCGAAAATACTAAACAACCTAAATTTATAATTTAAAAATATGGCAAGTCTTTATTTGGGAATACTTTTGTTTTCCTTTGTATTCAATTCATTTTTAATGATTCCATTCATTAATCTACTCTATAAAATTAAATTTCAAAGGCAAATCCAAAAAACAAAAGATCCATTTAATAAATTAGCACCAATATTCGATTTTTTTCATAAAAAGAAAGCTGGGGTTCCGGTTGGTGGTGGTCTACTTATTGTAACAACAACTTTACTCCTTTCTTTTTTCTTTCTATTTTTGTTTTATTTATTTGATGTTCCAATTATTTCTGTTTTCAAGAACGTAAGCAAAGAAGCGGTAATTATTTTCTTTACCTTGTTCTCTTTTGCGTCACTTGGTTTATATGACGATTCTCAAAAAATATTTGCTTGGGGTGCAAAGAACTTTTTTGGCTTAAGATTAAGGCATAAACTAATCATAGAGCTGGTTTTGGCCTTAGTTGTTAGTGTTTGGCTTTATTACTGGTTAGGTATTAATTTTATTCATATTCCCTTTTTTGGCACCTTAACACTTGGACCACTTTATATACTCTTTGCTCTTTTTATTATTGTTGCCTTTGCTAATGCCTTTAACATTACTGATGGGCTCGACGGCTTGTCGTCTGGGGTACTACTAATTAATCTATTAATTTTTTGGGTTATTTCATCTTCTCTACTTGATACTGTGCTATCAATTTTCTTAGCTGTGTGGATTGGCGGATTAATAACTTTCTTATATTTCAATGTTCATCCAGCTAGAATTATTTTGGGAGATACCGGGGCACTAGCTTTTGGTGCAACTTATGCTATTATCGGTTTATTACTAGGTAAAGCTTTCCTACTACCTATTATTGGTTTTGTTTTTATTGTAGAAATTGGCTCTTCATTAGTTCAACTGTTATCAAAAAAATACTTAAAACGTAAATTTTTTCCTGTAGCCCCATTTCATTTATATTTACAATTAAGAGGTTGGTCTGAGCCTAAAATTGTTTTTCGGCTCTGGCTTAGTGCCTTAATTGCTTCACTATTTGGTTTATGGATAGCCTTTTTAAAATAAAGCATCAGTTTAAAAACAAAAACGTTCTGATTTTCGGTCTTGGGTTGCTTGGTGGAGGTATAGAGGCAGCTAGTTTTTTTTCAAAACTGGGTGCAAACGTAGTTGTCACCGACTTAAAAACGAAAAAAGAGCTAACTCCGGCAATCCAAAAATTATCTAAATATTCAATCAAATATATTCTTGGTGAGCACAACTATAAAAGTATCGATAAGGCAGATCTAATAATTAAAAATCCTGCAATTAGGCCCGATAATGTGTTTATCAACTACGCCAAAAAAGAAAACAAAACCATTCTTATGCCTACCGCCTTTTTTTTAAAAAATTCAACCTGTTATTCAATAGGAATAACCGGAACCAGGGGTAAAAGCACAACAACCCATCTGCTTTACTCAATCCTAAAATCTGCCAACCTTAAAAGAAAAGTTTATCTAGCTGGAAATATTCCCGGTAAATCAGCATTAAGATTGTTTGGCAAAGTAAAAGAAGGCGATATTGTTTTGCTTGAATTGTCTTCTTGGCAATTGAATAACTTCGGTGATCTTAAAATAAGCACAAACATAGCCGCTTTAACAAATATTTACCCGGATCATCTTAATTTCTATAAAAATATGGATCAGTATGTTCAAGATAAATTTGAAATATTTAAATATCAATCCAGTACCGATCAACTGTTTGTAAATAAATCAACACTTTCCGAGTTTCCAATTATCAATAGTCTTAGAAAGGGTAAGTTAAACACGTTTACATCAAAAGACTATAAAGGTAAGCTAACAAAAAAACAATTAATAGGTGACCATAATCTTGAAAACATTGCCCTAGCTTCTAAGATAGCCAAACTACTCAATATTAGCCCAGAAATTATAGAAAAAGCAGTTTGTAATTTTCCTGGTCTACCCTACAGATTACAATACATCGGTAATTATAACTCTACTCCTTTCTATAACGACTCCACCAGTACAACCCCAATAGCTTGCGAGAAAGCAATTAAGGCAATAGCAAAAATATACCCGAATAAAAAATTACACTTAATTTTAGGAGGTAATAGTAAAAATCTACCTATAGGTGATTTGGTTGTTAACTTGAATAAATATGCTTATGGTATTTATTATTTGCCTGGTAGTTTTACTGATCTTATTAAGAATAGAGTTGCAAGACAGGTTAAAAACTATGGCGAGTATAAAAATCTGAAAAATTTATTTATTGCTTTAAAAAAGTTTGTAGATTCTAATTCTGTAGTTCTTTTTTCACCTTCCGCTACATCGTTTGCTTCATTTCTTAATGAATTTGACCGAGCAGAGCAATTCAACTATTATTTCAATAAACTAAATGATTAAAAGACAACCAAAGAAAATAAAGTTAGGGTTTAATAACTTTGTTTTTCTTATTCCCTTTTTTTTGACCATTTTTGGAATATTTATGATATATGAGGCCTCTTCAATTACTTCGGATAGAATTTATAACGACTCGTTTTTCTTTGTTAAGCATCAGCTACAATGGTTTATTATTTCAATATTGGTATTTATTTTTTTTTATCTCTTAGATTACCATCGTTTATATTATTTCTCTTTGCTTTTACTTGTTGTAAATATTATTCTTTTAATTCTCATATTTATACCTGGTTTGTCTACAACAATCCTTGGCGCTAAACGGTGGTTAAAAATCGGAAGTTTTACATTACAACCATCAGAACTTACAAAACTTACTCTAATAATATACCTGTCTTCTTGGTTTTCATTTAAAGAAAGAGGTCGTTTTTTTGCCTTTATTTTGTTAACCAGCTTTTTAATTGCACTAGTCATGCTACAACCAGACCTTGGAACAGCAGCCATGCTTGGTATGCTTTCTGTTTTTCTCTATTTTGTTTCGGGTTCGCCATTGGTTCATATGTTATTTTTATCTGTTACCGGATTCTTTGGCGGGGCTTTGCTCATAGCAACTTCAAGTTACCGTATGAAAAGAGTATTAACCTTTTTAAACTCGTCTATCGACCCGCAAGGAATTGGTTATCATGTAAACCAAATTAACATCGCTCTATCTTTGGGTGGATTACTGGGAAGCGGATATGGCAATTCCAGGCAAAAATATCAATTTTTACCTGAAGCTCACACCGATTCTATTTTCGCCATTATTGGTGAAAACTTTGGTTTTATCGGGTCTATATTGGTTATATCCGCCTATATATTTTTATTTTTTCAAATCTATAAAAATATTAAAAAAACCAAAGATGCCTTGGGCTTTTTACTAGCCGCTGGTATTTTGTTTACTATGCTGGTTCAAACTTTTATCAACCTGGCGGCTGTAGTTGGATTAACACCTCTTACCGGCATTCCCCTACCCTTCATTTCGTATGGTGGCTCGTCACTGCTAAGTTTTTATGCGATGACAGGAATTTTATTAAACATTTTTAAACAAAATAAGCAGTGAAATATAAGAAAATACTAGTAACCGGTGGGCACTTTTCACCAAGTTTAGCTTTAGCCGACGAGCTTATTAACCAAAATATAGATGTTGTATTTGTTGGTCGCAAAAGTGCTTTCAAAGAACAAGCAGACAGTAGTTTGGAGTATCGGGTAATGTCTGCAAAAAATAATATTAAATTTTACACATTAAACACGGGTAGATTAATTCGCCAATTCTCACTATCTGCAGTTTTAGAATTATTTAAAGTTGTGATAAGTATAATTTCATCGGTTCGGATAATTACTGTTGAAAAACCAGACCTGATATTTTCATTTGGGGGTTATGTTTCAGTTCCGGTTTGCACAGCAGCCCGAATTTTCAAAATACCAATATATCTTCATGAACAAACTATCTATCCAGGCATAGCTAATCGGCTAATTGCCAAATTTGCCAACAAAATTTTTGTAACATTTCCAGAGTCAAAGAAATTATTCCCAAAAAATAATACTAAAATTGTGGGAATTCCAATACGAAAAAATATACTTCAAAAAGATATAAAACCTACTTGGTATGTTAATAGCAATAAACCCCTAATACTGGTTCTTGGTGGCAGCAGTGGTTCGCACAGCATTAACAAAATAATAAGTAAGAATATAGTAAAACTTACCACCAAATACCACGTAATACATCAGACCGGAGACAATAAGTTTAATGACTTTAGTACGGCCCAAAAGGAAAAGATAAGTAACTATATGCCGGTACGATTTATATTCCCCGGTGAAATAGCATATCTTCTTAATAAAGCCTCTGTTGTTATTTCCAGGTCGGGCGCCAATACTTTCTTTGAACTGATTTATTTTAAAAAACCCAGTATTTTAATTCCACTTCCCTGGTCAGCAGAAAACGAACAATTACTACAAGCCAGAATTCTTGAAAACCACAAAGTTGCTAAAATATTTGATCAGAGTAGAAATGCTTATGAACTACCGCTTTTAGTTGACGAAATTTATAAGAACCGTAATCAGATAACTAAAAGATTTAGCAATTTACAAATGTATGAAAAACTTATTCAACAACCAAGAGAATTTGTCGAAAAAACATTCGCTTAAGTTTATAATTATTTTTATATTTATTGCTTTAATCTGCTTTTTTTTGGGAATCGGTTTTTCTGTAGTTTTCAGAGTTAAAAAAATTGAAAGTAATTTACCCTTAAAAAACTCAATACAAGAAAAGTTGCTCTTTAATAATATTTTATTGCTTAACCTAAATGAAGTACAGCAAACAATATTAGCCAACTATCCTCATTACAGATCTATTAAAATTAAAAAAGTATTTCCAGATAGGCTACATATTTCAATAGAAGTAGAAAAAGTTGTAGCACAACTATTGAATAATGGTAACTATATTATGTTAAGCAAGGATGGCAAAATTATTAAGCAAAGGCAAAAAGAAACCCCGTTTATACCAACAATTAAGTATTTTCAAGTACTGCGCGAATACGAAACTAAACCAGGTGTATATTTAAAGCAGCAAGAAATAAATTACGCGCTAAAGCTAATTTCCAAAAAAAAACAGTTCCCTATTAAGTTTAGCACCATAAATATAAACAAAAATAATCAGCTTCAAATAGTTGAAAATGAAGATTTGCCTAGAATTACTTTATCGACTAGAAAACAGATTGATAAAAATGCTATTATTTTGCACAATATATTAAAGTCTTTTGATATTAAAGGGATTAAGCCGAACGAGATAAATTTATTATTTGATATACCTAGTTTTACCTTATGAATACAATAACAGCAATTGAACTTGGTTCCGACAAAGTAGCCTGCGCTATAGCTACTCTTGACGACAGCCCACAACCCAAAATTAGAATTCTGGGATTTGCCTCAAGTAAATCAAGAGGAATAAAGAGAGCGCAAGTGGTTGATATTCAAGAAGCAACAAAATCTTTAGAAGAATGCTTGTCTCAAGCTGAGAGAATGGCAGGTACAAGAGTTAACAGTGCAATCTTAATTACCAGCGGACCAAACATTGCCGCTCAAACCTCTCACGGCATTGTTGCCGTTACTTACCAAAATCAAGATATTACCGAAGAAGATGTGGCAAGAGTAATTGAATCAGCTAAAGCCATATCTCTGGGTGGCAATAGGGAAATTATTCACGTTCTACCGCAGCAGTTTATAGTTGATGGCCAAACAAATATAAAAAATCCTGTGGGTATGGCGGGAATTAGGCTTGAAGTAGATACTCATATTATTTCGGCAAGTGCAATTAACCTTAATAACATTAGAAAAGTGTGTAACTTACTTGGGGTTCAAGTTGATAGCTTTGTTTTTTCAGGTTTGGCTTCTTCTGAGTCGGTTTTAACCGAAACAGAAAAAGAACTTGGTTGTGTTTTGGTTGATATTGGGGCTGGTACAAGTGATGTTAGTTTTTTTGTTGATAATTCAGTTGTTCATTCTGCCGTTATTCCACTGGGCTCCAAAAATGTTACCTCAGATATTGCTGCCGGCCTTAGAGTTTCGCTTCCTTCGGCTGATAAAATTAAGTTATTCTTGTCGGCAGGTAATAAAGACAAAGTTGTCGGAGGAAGTAGTGTTCGTGTAACCAAAAAAACAGATGAATTAAAATTTAGCCATGACGAGTTAGATATTAGCTCACTTCACTTAAACGAAGATACCGGTAGCGTTTCCAAGAAAATATTAGTTGACGGAATAATCAGACCAAGATTAGAAGAAATTGCCGAATACATAGAAAAAGAAATAAATAATGCCGGTTTAAAAGATCAAATACCTTCCGGTGTTATTATTACCGGTGGTGGCGCTCTAACGCCCTATATAACCAAAACTTTACGCTCGTCCCTTAACTTATCTATTCGTACTGGGTATCCGAAAGAACTTGAGGGAATAGCCGACGAACTTAAAGAACCCAGTTATGCTGCTCTTGTTGGCGCACTCTTATATTCAAATAACTATGTTCACACAACCAGAGCTAATTCAATTCCCGATATATCACAAATGTTTAAAAAAATTGAAGTAAAAGAAAGCCTGCAAAAAGCAATGGACTTTTTTAAAAGTTTTATTCCCGGAGCAAAGTAAATTATGTTAATTAAACCCGACGCTAAAAAAGTGGCCAAAATTAAGTTAGTTGGTGTTGGCGGTGGTGGCTGTAATGCAGTTTCTGCTATGATCAACTCGGAAAAAATTGAAGGAGTTGATTTTTTAGCAATTAACACAGATGCACAGGCACTACTTACCAATAGAGCTAATTCAAAACTACAGATTGGTGATAAGATAACCAAGGGTTTAGGAGCAGGTGGTGATCCTGAGGTTGGTAAACAAGCGGCTGAAGAATCAAGAGAAAAAATAAGTGAGTATATTGAAGGAGCCGATCTTGTATTTATTACTTGTGGTGAGGGTGGTGGTACTGGTACCGGTGCTGCTCCTATTGTTGCCGAAGTTGCCAAACAAACCGGTGCCCTAACTATTGCAGTTATAACAAAGCCATTTAACTTTGAAGGCGGTAAGCGCATGCTTGTGGCAAACGACGGCATAAAAGCACTTAAAGAAAAAGTCGACGCTTTAATTACAATTCCTAATCAAAAAATACTTGATATTGGTGAAAAAAAACTTACACTTCTGGATGCCTTCAGAGAAGTTGACACCGTACTTACTCAAGGAGTAAAAGGCTTATCCGAAATTATTACCTTACCCGGCTTAATAAATGTTGATTTTGCCGATGTTAAAACTATAATGCAAAGCGCCGGAACTGCAATTATGGGTATTGGTGTAGGGACTGGTGAAAGACGAGCAATGCAGGCTGTAAAACAATCAATGATATCGCCACTGCTTGAATTTTCGATAGATGGTTCCAAAGGTATTCTATTTAATATTGTTGGTGGAGAAAACCTGGAAATGCAAGAAGTTAATGAAATTGCCGAACTTATAACTCAAAATGCCGATCCAAATGCACAGGTAATATTTGGCGCTGCCATTGATCCGGAAATGCACGACGAAATAAAGGTTACGTTAGTAGCCACCCGTTTTAACGATATAAAAAATAAAAAGATCGAAGCTGCTAAAGAACAGGTTGTTACTTTCAAGAACGAAGAACAACTCGACGAGCTTGAAATTCCAGCTTTCTTACGCAAAAAAAGTGGCTAGTTATTGTATAATACTCCCTATGAACAAGTCACTACCAACAGTTCCCGATTTTCCATTATTGGAAAAAAAGTGGCTTGATTATTGGGAAAAAAACAAAATAGTTAACAAATACTTAAAGAAAAATCAAAACAGCACAAAAAATTTTTCTTTTATTGATGGCCCAATTACTGCAAACAACCCAATGGGAGTTCATCACGGTTGGGGCAGAAGCTACAAGGACTTATGGCAAAAATTTCATAATTTGCAAGGGTTTAAACAACGGTTTCAAAATGGGTTTGACTGCCAAGGCTTATGGGTGGAAGTTGAGGTGGAAAAAGAACTTAAACTAAAATCTAAAAAAGATATTGAAAACTTGGTGCCCAATAATAAAATTGCATCGATCGATAAATTCGTTCAACTCTGTAAAGATCGCGTTGAAAAATTTTCAAAAATTCAAACTCAACAGAGTAAACGCCTTGGTTACTTTATGGATTGGGATAATTCCTACTACACTATGTCGGATGATAATAATTATATGATTTGGTACTTTCTGCACACTTGTTACAAAGAAGGTTGGATATATAAAGGTAGAGAATCTGTTCCTTGGTGCCCAAGGTGTGAAACAGCTATTTCACAACACGAAATGCTAACCGAAGATTATAAAGAAGTAACACATGAATCAATATACCTGGAGCTACCCATATTAGACAGGAAAGATGAATCGTTACTTGTATGGACCACTACCCCCTGGACCATTCCTGCAAATATTGCCGTTGCAGTTGATAAAGATAT
The DNA here is from genome assembly GCA_964414145.1 of uncultured Gammaproteobacteria bacterium. Classification (GTDB taxonomy): domain Bacteria; phylum Patescibacteriota; class Microgenomatia; order UBA1406; family UBA1406; genus UBA1406. The sequence continues at coordinate 79,093 of CAYPVH010000002.1, read as the reverse complement.
GTCTTATTCCTTGGTAGAAGGAACTACCGGAAAAAAATACTGGGTTGCAACCGAAGCAGTTTCAAGAGTCTTTGGCAAAGAGTATAAAAAAATTATTCAAACAATTAAGGGTAATGAACTTGTTGGATTAAAATATTCTGCCCCATTTGATTTTTTACCGGCAGTAAAAGACGTTTCACAACTGTATCCTAGTAAATTTCACATTGTAATAGCAACTGACTCTAATATACTTCCCGTTTCCACTGCAGAAGGGACCGGACTTATACATACAGCCGTAAGCGCTGGTGTTGAAGACTTTAAATTAGGGAAGTTGCATGGACTACCAATGATTCCGGTAATTAGCGACAACGCCAGCTACCTTGATGGTTTAGGTTTTTTAACCGGTAAAAACGCCAAAAATGATCCTAGAATTATACTTGATTATTTAGTTAAAGAAGATCAGAAGCCGGGGGTTGACTGGGTTTTTAAGATTGAGCCTTATAAACATCGGTACCCGGGTTGTTGGCGTTGTAAAACAGAACTGGTTTGGAAGGTAGCAGATGAGTGGTACATTGCCATGGACAAAAAATCTAAAACCAAGTTTGGCACAAAAAGCAACAAGAACCAAAAAAGAACCAAAACACTTAGAGAAATGATGATCAGCACAACCAAAGAGATTAACTGGATTCCTAAGTTTGGCTTAGAAAGAGAACTTGATTGGTTAACCAACATGCACGACTGGTTAATCAGTAAAAAAAATCGTTACTGGGGTTTAGCCTTACCTATTTACGAATGTAGTCAGTGCAAAAATTTTACCGTAATTGAAAGCAAAGAAGAGCTTGAAAAAGCCGCAGTAGCAGGGTGGAAGGAATTTGAGGGGCACTCACCCCACAAACCCTGGATTGATTTGGTTAAAATCAAATGCCCCCACTGCAAAGGCGCTGCTGAACGAATTAGTGATGTAGGAAACCCATGGCTCGATGCCGGAATTGTTCCCTTCTCAACTATCAAAGACCCAAAAACTGGTAAAGTAAGCTATTTAACTAATAAAGAACATTGGCAAAAATGGTTTCCGGCAGACTTTATCACCGAAAGTTTTCCCGGTCAGTTCAAGAATTGGTTTTACTCATTAATTGCCATGGCAACTGTTTTGGAACAAACAAACCCATTTAAAACCGTACTCGGTTTTGCAACTTTACTTGATGAGAAAGGAAACCCAATGCATAAGTCAACGGGTAACATGATTGAGTTTAACGAGGGTGCCGATAAAATTGGCGTTGATGTTATGAGGTGGTTATACCTTAAACAAGATCCAAAAAGAAATCTGCTTTTTGGATATAACAAAGCCGAAGAAATAAAGCGGTCTTTTCATATACCGCTCTGGAATATATTAAAATTTTTCCTAACATACTCGCAATTAGATAAATGGAAAGTTGAAAATTATACTCTATCGAAGTTAGATAATCCCAATAATCTACCCCTACTTGACGAGTGGATTATTTCAAGACTTTTTGAAACAAAAGAAACTGTTAAAAAAGCCTTAAAAACCTTTAAACCACATCTTGCTTCACTCGAAATTGAGCGTTTTGTTGATGACTTGTCTACTTGGTACATTAGGTTATCAAGAAACAGAGTTTGGAATAATAGTAGCTCTGAAGAAGATAAATCATATTTTTACAATACTCTTTATTATTGTTTATACAATATCATTGTTATTCTTTCACCTTTTTTACCTTTTTTTAGTGAAGAAATATATTCTTTTCTAGAAACCAAATATGATTCTGTACACCTAGATAGCTGGCCGCTGAATTTAAACACCAAAAAACAAAATCAAGCCCTGAACAAAGATATAGAAAAAATTAGAGAAGCAGCAGAAATGGGTCATTCTGAAAGAAAGAAAGAGCAAATAAAAGTAAGGCAACCTTTAGCTGAAATCATATTTACACTTGACGCTGAAAAATACCCGAAACTTATAGATAATTTACCCGAATATGAGAAATTATTAGCCGGTGAACTTAATATAAAAAGAGTTGTTATAAAAAAAGGCAGTAAAACATCTGTTTCACTAGACACTATTTTAACACCAGAGTTAAAGTGGGAAGGTAAGGTTAGAGACATGATTCGCGTTATTCAACGTAAACGAAAAAAAATTGGCTGTTCGGTAACTGACATGATTAATATAAAAGTACCAAATATTCCAAGTAAATATCGAAAAGAACTAATGCAAAAAGTATTAGCCAAAGATGCCGATTTTATTAGTACAGACTCTATTGAAGTAAACCGTGCAGAATAAAATACTAGTATTAGCACTAATCCTTGGCAGTATAGGCGTTTTAACCCAGTCGTTATTTGGAATGAACGAATCAATAGTTCATTTTATTTTTTTAATAATATCGGTAGGCGTTTACTATTTTATACTCAAACTTGATCGCCACGCATTAATAAAACTTGCCCACGCGTTTTCTGTATTTGGTGTATTTTTACTGTTAGTATTATTGTTTTTTGCCGATTTTACCAGAGGATCAAAAAGGTGGTTTTATATTTTTGGTTTTGGAATTCAACCTTCGGTATTATTTGCCCCTTTTTTTACTTTCAGCTTAAGCATCATGCTTTTGAAAAAGCCAATTAATAGATTTATTGAGCTAATAAAGTATTTATTACTAATACTGATTCCTTTTTTCTTAATCTTTAAACAGCCTGATTTAGGAACTGCTATTGTGTTGGCTGCTTCACTTGGTTCTATAATTTATTATTCCGGAACTTCCCTTAAATTTTTTGTTTTTCTGTTAATCCCTGTTATACCTGCTTTACTTTATCTGCCTAAAGTTTTAAAACCTTATCAACTTCAGCGACTAACTTCGTTTTTAAACCCTAATTTTGACCTGAGTGGAATAAACTACAATTCCCTACAATCTGAAATTGCTATTGGTTCTGGATCTTTTTTTGGTAAGGGAATAATAAGTGCAACTCAATCTAAATTAAGTTTTTTACCAGAGGCGAATACCGATTTTGTTTTTGCTGCCCTGGTTGAGTCGTTTGGCTTTGTTGGTGGATTAATATTTGTTACAATTTTTACCATTTTGTTCATTAACATCATCAGCAGTATTAGAAATAACACCGACAACAAAATTTACACTTATTTTACTATTGGCCTACTGACTTATATTTTAGTTCCTTTTATTTTTAACATCGGTATGAATTTAAGAGTATTGCCGGTTGTTGGCGTTCCGTTGCCGTTAATATCTGCAGGGGGATCTACCATTCTTTCTTTGTTTATATTCTTGGGAATATCACATAATTTACTTAAAGACAGTTAAATTATTACTTATGGGCTGTCTGCACTTCTTTGTGCTATAATTTTTGGTATTGATAATTATGTTTGGGCGGCTAGCTCAGTTGGTTAGAGCGCACGGTTCACATCCGTGAGGTCACTGGTTCGAGTCCAGTGCTGCCCACTAGTTTTTTATATTGCTTTCTGCTAAAATTAATTTCATGAAATGTCCAAATTGTGACCATGAGCGTCTTACCCGTAAACTTTATCAGGATATTATAGTAGACAAATGTTCCAACTGTGGCGGTTTATGGCTTGACTTTAGTGAGCTTGATCAATTAGAAGACACAGTTCTCAGTAATGACGAATCAAAAGGAACTTTAGTGTGGAATAAGAAATTATCTAGATTAAAATGTCCAAAATGTAACAAGCAAATGGTTGGTTTCAATTATAGGCTTAATGATTTACATCTTGACTACTGTGAAAATATGCACGGATATTGGTTAGACAATAATGAAGAAAAAAGAGTAGTAGAGGAAATGAAAAAAACTACCGAAAGATTAAAAAAGAAGTACAAAGCAGAAGAGGAATGGGCTCAGTATTTGAAAAAACTTCGATCCCCAACTTATTTTAAAAAATTATTAGATTTGTTTCGTTAATAAATCTATTATTACAAATATCAAAAAAACATAAATCTTTCTTAAGAAAAGAAATGAGCAAAAAAACTACCGAAAAAAAGAAATCCACCAAAACAAAGGTAAGTTCCTACACTATAAATAGTGAAAACCTGGTTAAAAAAATTAAAGAAGTGGTTAAAGAAGGTAATGTACGAAAAATTATTATTAAAAATAAAGAAGGTAAGTCTTTAATGGAATTCCCTTTAACTGTTGGGGTAGTTGGCACAATGCTGGTGCCTGTTCTTGCCGCTGTTGGCGCCATAGCCGCCCTGGTTAAAGAATGCACTATTAGTGTAGAAAAAGAAGAGTAGAAAATTACTTGATGTACTTTTTTTGAATCTCGCTTAAGGCCCCTTTTATTTCTGTTTCTATTTCGCTATTACTGTATGAGGCGGTTAATACCCAAATTGTGCTTTCTTTTAAATAAAGGTTTTGCATTAAGCTTACTTTTGTGTCTTTATTAATGTAATAACTACCCATCAATTCCCTTATATAAAGCTCATCTTCCTCAATAATATTATCTTTGTAGTAGCTCAATGAAGGAAGTGTAGAATAAGCCCCTTGTACTATTTTTTATGAGTAGTCTGCAGGGCTAGTGTTTGAGTAACTTGATTTAATTAACAAAATAGTAGGTTTAACTGCACTGTTTTGCACATCTTTTTCCAATTTAATGACTGTTTTACCCGAATTTTCTTCTGTAATTTTCCAGGCTTTTCCCAAGCCAAGCTGGCTAATTAATGTTTGCTTGGCCATTACTTGCTGTTCTTTTTTAATTTGAGCGGCTTTTTGTTCAGACCTAGTATTTACCACTCTTTTTGTTATAAAGAAAATAAAAATAGCGGAAGCAACTAGCACAATAGCAAACAAGGTGATTAAATTCTTTTGATTGATACTTAGCCCTGGTTTTACCGGTTTAATTTTGCCTACCCTAACTCCCCTTTTTTTTGTTGACTTTGCCATTTTGTTATTTACTTGCTTTAACTACTAGTCTTAAATTTGAATTACCCAAAACACAGGTTACCAAACTGATTTCGTTGCTACCCGTATTGGTTTTTTCAACTTCTGTTTCGTTTATATATGCTGTGCTATTAACCGTATATACTTGGGTGTTACCGTTTTTGGTTACAATTATGCTGTCGCCTTTTCTTAACTGCCATAGACTTTCAAAAGCAGAGCGAGAATTGTGGCCGTAATACATATTGCCGGTATTTAGTATTTCACTGTCGCCTACTAACAAGTCTTCACCTATATTGCTGGCTTGGTACAGTGGGGCGTTAATTCCTATCTTATTGATAACTATGTAGGAATTTTCCATAGCTTTATTACTTGATGGGTATTTAGGCATTGCCCAGTTAGCTACTTTAACTCCGGTTTTTGGTAACTTTTTTGTACTTATTCCCAAAACTTTACCTGTTTTTTTAATGGAATCAAGTAACGGGTTATAGTTGTCTACAGCTGAAAGTACCTGTGGCCTGGTTGTTTCGATAGCTGCTAAAACCACCGGGTTAGATTCGGCGCCACCAATATTATTATTAGAGTCGTTATTGTCATCATTATTGTCATCGTTGTTATCATCATTATCATCATCATCGTTATTATCTTCCTGTTCCGTTGGTGTTGGGGTAGAAGTTGGCTCAGTTGTTGGGGTAGGCGCTTCTGTTATTTCTTCTGTTGGTGTTATTTCATCTGTTGGTGTAATCTCGTCTGTAGGAGTTATTTCATCTGTAGGAGTGGGCGTAGGCTCACCTGTATAAAAACTAGCATGAGATAGTTCTGCACAAACACCATCTCCACTATATGTAATTGTAACTTTATCGGTTCCTATACCCGAAATTGTAAAACATAAAGCACCATCATACATATAAGGACCATCTTCATAAAAGTATTCCAGGTATCCATTTGGGCTAGTACCTTCTTTACCCCCCTTTACACAAACCCCACTAATAGTATTTCCGCTTGGATCTGTGTAAGAAATGACATCATCGCTATTATCATCGTCACCTGCTTTATTATTATCAACCTTTACCCAATCTGAACCCTCAGGGCATTTCTTTTCGGTTTCTGTTGGAGTAGGTGTATTCTCTGATTCTATTTGAGCCGAACCTGTTGCCGTGTCATCTGCCCAAACATTAGTTGTAGTTAAAAGGAAAAGTGAAAAAATAACAACAAGGAAAAATGTAGAAAGCTTCTGAACAATAGAATTAGTTTTTTTAACAGAAAGGGTTTGTTGGTTGTGTTTTTTAATACTCATAATTGTAAATTGTAACACAAATTTTGTGTATTTCAACCATATTTTTTACTATACATCACCTACACATTGCCCATAGCCCTTTATTATTGTTCCGAGCATGCTTTTCTGCCTTTACAAATACCTCTGCATATCTAACATCTGGCGGGTAAGTAAAGACTGTTGCGTAACCTTCCTTAACTAATTGTTTATTTATAAATATTTTTTTACCTGTTTTGTTAACAACGTACACATACCTTAATAACCTGTCATACCTATCTGTATTTGACACGTCTTTTTCCAATATTACTTGTTTACCTAAAACCAGCCTTTTGTTGGCCGCTTTTGCTTGTGTAGCAAAACACTGCGACTTATAACTATTGTTATTAACTTCGGGGGTATCAATGCCAATATACCTTACTTTTTCACCAGTACTTAACTCAACTGTATCCCCATCAATAACTCGCGCAACTACCACAGTTTTATTTAAGTCACTGACAACTACCTTTTCTTGCTTAATATTATTAACTTCCCAAAAGTCATTAATATAAGCCGATAGATTTGGGTATAGCTCGTTGAGTATCAATATTAATACCAACAACGTAAGAGCTGTAAGTTTTTTTTGTAATTTTGTTGGCATTAACAATAGATTAGCAATTACTCTACAATATTGGCTACTACAATTAGCCTTTTTAAAGTTGTTCCCGGCGGCCAGCAAGTCATAAGCGTTAGGCTTTCGTTATTACTAAACTGTGGATAAAGATAATCTGTTCTTTTTGAATCTACAATTATTTTTTTCTTAACTTGATAATGATGTTTTTTGCCTTTATATATAATATAAATGTTGTCATTCAGATCTAGTTTGTGAATTAAATAAAAAATTGCATTAAACCTATTTGCATAGTAAAAATTACCTGCGGAATGAGCAAAGATAAAAACATTCTGACCTTTTCCGGGTACTGCCGAAGTGATTGAATGCGCTACTCCTTTTGTTAGGGCGGTCTGGTATTCTTCTGAATTGAATGGACTAACATTTTCAACCACAGAGCTATTAACGTTTATTTTTGGTATAACAATGGCAAATTGGTTATTAACCGGTTTTATAACATTCTTGTTGGCTTTTTTGGTTAACGATACGCTGCGGGTAAAATCAGGCTTATTAAAAAAGTAAAGTATTTCTTCTTTTACAACCGGAAAATAAATAAGAAACAGTATTATCAATGATAATAATAAGATTAATTTTAGTAGATTTTTTAACTGGAAAGAATTAGAATTGGCAGTTTTACTTAGCTTTTTTGATTTTCTGAATAAGAACATAAATCAATACTACTACGAACAAAACAATTAAACCAGCAATTCCTTTATTTTTAACCACAAAAGACTTTAGTTTATCCAATAATTTTTTTTGTTCTTGAACACCCAGTACTTCACCCTGTTCTGTTTCTATATCTGTATTGTCTTCAGTGTCTTTTTTTGTACCCGATTCTTGTGAACTACCCGTTTCATCTGTATTATCTGGCCTAACTTGAGACTCATTAGTTGTTACAGGAATTGCCTCCGTTTCTGTAGTGTCGGTAACTGTAGTTGTGATTGTTGTTGAGCTAGTTATAAATTTTATATTTTTGTCGCCAATCACAGAAGAAACATTGCCAAACTGGTCAACTGCCCGAATTGCATAGTAGTAATCCTTTCCGCAATCTGGAACCGAGTCTGTATATTCTTTTTCTTCGTTGGAACCAACGCTTACTGTGGCTATCTTATTACTCGAGTCGATATTAAAACTATTGTTTCCCGACCTATAAATTTCTACACCATTAGTCCTATCTCCGTCGTCGGCTGTTTTGAATTTAATCTTATAGTGACAAGAGTCTATTTTATCTTTGCTATAACTTACAGGAGTACTTGGTCTGCTTGAGTTGTAATCAACAATTACATACTCACTGCTTACCTGCATCGAACCGGTTGCTATAACATAAAACCCGTACGAGCCATTCTCAGGCATAACACTTGAGTTTACTACACACTGACCGCTGTTCCCGCCTGCCTTTAAATTTTTTGTAGTATCAAACTTTGTATATGTTGAGTCTGTTGGGCCCTTTTTATAGCATTCAACCTGAATTTGGCTATTTGCCATATCCATAGCAACAAACTCTAAATTAAAACTATTCTCGTTTGTTGGGGACTTTGGCTCTTCTAATCTTACACTGGTGATTTCAGCAGCGTTTACTTGAGTAATGTTAAAAAAGATAGCAGTTAATACTAGCAGAGAAACAATATGTGCCTTTTTCTTTCTGAGTAAATTTATGGCTAATAGTAACAATGAGCCAAGCATGCTTACCAGGGCAATTTGAGTAATCAGTGTTACTGAACCGGTAGCTGGTAAACCAGTCGAGGCCCCTAGCACACTTCCCTCTTCTTTCTTCTCTTCTTCTTTTTCTACACTAAAGGTGTTTGTTTCTGTTGTTTCTTGGTTTATGTTAACTTTTGTACCGACAAAATTTTCGTTTACTACCCCGTCATCGGCGGTACCTGAGTCTACTGAGCTCGCAACTACTGCCTCCTCATCGGTTACACTACATTGTTCTTGGCCAATGGGGCAACCATAAGCAAAGGCTAAGTCTTTATACAAACCAAAATCTGTACTGCCTTGAATGTCAGCAGTGTAAATCATGGTAACCTGGTCATCTTTTTCCAGATCTCCAAGACCCCATACTCCTGGTGAATGGTAGACCGGCTCATTCACTTGGCTAGTGATATCTGTGGTTGTTCCTCCTCGAGTTAAGAGCACTTTGTAACTGCCCCCTCTATAGGTAAACCCTTCTGGGGGCAAGTCGGTTACTTTTACGTTTTTAATATTATTATCTTCTACATCTAGTACAATTTTGTATTCTACTGAGTTGCCTGGTGTTGTGGTTGTTGGCCATACGTTGTTGGATTTGGCTATAGTTAGGATTGGTGGTGCATAGTGGTTACCAATCTCACAGTTGTAAGTTTCTCCTGGATTAAGGTTTAGCAAATATTGTCCGTTTTCTGAGTCATATGGATCTACTAAATCTACCTGAACATCTTCGGTAACTGATTCTTGTTCTTCTAAATAACAAGTAATATCTGTTTGCTGCCAACCCTCTTTCATGGTTTCAGACAAATAGTATTCAGCTTCTAGTAGGTTATTAAATTGAACACTTCCTTCAATATCTGTAAGAGACGATTCAGCATAATCTGAGTCTTGCACTTTTTTCAAGGTGATTTCCCAATCTGGTAATACCAGTTCTTCTGGATCTCTTTGACCGTTATTATTCAAATCGTTATATTTTGTTACTAATATATTTCCATATTGGACATTACCAAATCGGCGCCCTGTTCTTCTTGTTCCGGATTGATTAATAACAGACTGCCAACACACAGGCGCTTCATCAATATTACTATTTGGTGATTGGTTAACTATTCGTTGGCCACCCAAAACCGGTCCGGTTTGCTGCCAGCCTTCTTGAAGTACTTCACATGTGTAGTAAGTACCAGGTTCAAGGTTTTCAAATCTGAACAGCCCATTATTACTAGTTGTTCTGGTTTCACTAATGTCTTGCCAAATTCCTCTTACATCTTTATACAATCTAATAACCCAACCTTTTAACCAGGTATCATCGCTATCTTTACTGCCATTTTGGTTATAGTCATAATATTTTCGCCCCTGAATTAAACCAAGTTGGTAGTTTCCTACATAGCAATTAACATTCTCACCCGATGCAACAGTAACATTATATTGATTACTAGAATCTATGGCAAAATCAACATTATCACAATAAATGTTTGTTAATTGCCAATCTGTAAGATAAGTAAGTTCAGTAAGACCGTAATTACCTGGAATTAGGTTATTAAATTCTGCTATTCCGTTTACGGTTGTTTTGGTTTCATTACCAAGTTGAATAACCCAATTATCAAGCAATGGCTCATCGTCATTGAATATGGAATTGTTGTTTAAATCTTCAAACTTATGAACCCGAACTGAACCATACTGAACATTGCCAAAATTCCGCCTCAATACTTCACCAGACTCGTCAACCGTAACTACACGACAGCGCGGCGCTTCATTAGACTCCTCATTATTTACTGTCCCTGTTGGTACAGTCTGTGTCCAACCAGATTGCATTACTTCACAAATTTTATACCGACCCATACTTAAATCACTAAAACGATACCAACCCGATCCATCTGTAATGCTTTCAATATCATTATCTTGCCAGGAACCATCTTTATCATTATAAAGTCTTATAGTCCAACCGGGTAAAAATGGTTCACCAGTATTATAAGAGCCACTACTGTTTAAATCTTCAAATTTTCTACCTTCAATAAAGCCCGTTTTATAATTCCCAAATTCTACTGTTGTATTTTGGTTTGCTGTTAAAGTTACGGTTTTACAAGGATTACCTGTGGAATTAGTCCAACCGTTCTGTGGCCATTCAAATACACTGTAAATTCCAGGCGTTAAATTTGAAAATTCATACTCACCGTTCTCGTTGGTAAATCCTTCGTCTATTTGATTCTGATTTGTACAACTGTTTCCGTTATGCAAAGTCATTCTCCAATTTTCAACATAGGGCTCGCTTGCTTGTTTGACACCATCCCCATCTATATCTTCAAATTTGTGAACAATTAATGATCCTAGTTGCAAATTTCCAAAATCTACAGACGTGTTTTCACCAGGAGCAACTATTATGTTCTGGCATAAGTCTGTAGTATTCATCCACCCCTCTACTAATCTCTCTTTCACAGAATATTCACCCGGGAGTAATGAATACATTGTAACAGTCCCGTCAGTGCCCGTTGTACTGCTCCACGTATTATTTTCTTCTTCACAGCCAAAACCGTCATAAAAGCTCATTTGCCAATTTGGCAGACTAGGTTCACCTGCATTCTGAGTTTCATCTTGATTATAATCGTGAAATTTTTTGGCAGTTATTGAACCAAACATTTCATTTGTAAAAGTACACTTAACAGTTTCTCCCGGCTCTACTATGTATGTAGCAGTTCCTGCTTGAATATTAGAAACTGAATTATCATCATCACAAACAATATTTTTTAGTTGATAACCTGAAGTATAGGGCATAGATTCGGAAACAGTGTAAGTACCTGGTAACACAGTTTTTGATAGTTGCTGACCATCGCCAATCATACCCGAAACTTCGCCATTAAAAGCAAAAGTTTGATAGTAACCATCTGGCAAAACCTGCTTTTCAACAATAATTTCACCAAGACGGCTATTGACAAATGTATAACTATAACTCTGCCCACTTTCAACAATTCCAAAACTATGTGTTGAGCTATTTAAGTTTGTCCAGCCATTTCTTGCTTCTTCTGAAAGTGCATAATCTCCTGGTTCTAAATTACTCCAAGTATAACAACCATCCGTTTCTGTTAGTTGAGTATCTGATATATCATTTTTTGTTAAGGTTACTTCCCAGCCGTTAACAAAAGTTTGGTCTTCGGTTGTGTTTACAAGACCGTCGTTATCTTCAACTTTGCATGCGGTTATAGACACGTTTTCAAAGTTGATGAAATTGTTTTCAGTGCTTACTTCACCTGCTGTTAATTCCCCGTTTATTGTTATTGGTAGTATGTTTGTCCAGCCACCCGGTAATGCTTCTATAATTTTGTAAAGACCGGGCAACAAGTTTTCAAAAATATAATAGCCATCATTGTCTGTTTGAGTAGTTTCTTTAATAAGACAATTATCAAAATCATCAATACATTCATATAGATCTATTGTCCAGCCAAAAATACTACTTAAATCTTCTGTTGTTGACAAGTCGCCATCCATATCTTCATATTTGTATCCTGAAATAGAACCTTGTTGAACATTACCAAAATTGTTATTTTCGCTAATTGAACCCGAGGTGATCACTATTGGTCCAAGTAACCTAGTAACTCCATCAGGGGCCAAAACTGCGTTGGTCGGATAAGTCTGCAGCCAACCTTCCTGCATAACCTCACTTAAATAATAAGTTCCTGGCGTGACACCGAAAGTAAAAGCTCCAGTAGTTGGATTAGAATAAACTGAGCTACCTTGATCTACCGGTATCCCATCTATTTCTTTCCATAATTTAATCTGCCACTGATTATCTGGCGCTCCCTCACCATTATCTTTATTGCCATCACCATTAATATCCTCCCATTTATAGCCTTTGATTTCGCCATTTTTATAATTTCCAAAATTATAGCCAGTTAGACTATCACCAGTAGTTAAAACAATTCCGTTATAATAATTTATACCCGACGAAGGGTAGGAAACATTCCAAGGGTAAGGCGATTCTTCCAATACTTTATATGTTCCGGGGAGAAGATTGTTAAAAGTATAATCACCGTTACCATCAGTCGTAGTAGTTTGGTCTATTACGCCATCTGCATCTTTATCAAGTTTAACCGTCCAGCCGGAAATTGGTAAATCCTCTGCATCTCTAATTCCATTACCATTCATATCTTCCCATTTAGTTCCGGAGATTGAACCTCTTTCTTTGTTTGTAAATGTACAAACAATATCTTCGTTCTGGTCTAAATCAATATTGACACTATTATTATCAAGATTAACTACCGTCCCGTTATCGGTGTCACCTGTACAACTAATTGAGTCTAGATATGTTTCGCTTGGTTCAAGCTCGGTGACTACATAGGTTTGAGGTGTTAAATTAGTAAATGTTTTTTGGTAGTCAACAGCTGTACTATCACCAGATAAATCGAAACTACCCAAATCCCCGGTAAATTGAAAAGATTCTGGATAGTCTGGAACCCTATCTTTAATTATTGTAACAGAGCCCCCTTGATAAGTATTTGTAATGGTACAAACTATATCATCATTATTTTCAACCGGAACTGTTAAGGGTCCGGGACCAGTGATTTGGGCAACAATCGATCCTGAACCATTAGCATCTTTACATTCAATTGAAGATGTATAGTCAGTTAAAGTGGTTGCCGTTCCGGCTGTTTCTCTAATTATATGATTGCCGGCGTCAACGATTTTTTCTCCAGTCGACCCGTTATTTCCTGCGTCATATTTATATGTTGTACCATCAATCTGTAAATTGAACAAACCAGAATCGGTTGAAGGATCTATTACTTTCTTAACTTCGAGAAATCCAGTTTGATTTGCTGTTGAAGCAACAATACAATCAGAAGGATCAGAATTTGGTTGAGCTGATGGATATGAACATACATCTAATAGAATCGTAGGACTTCCACCAACATCTAAAGTGTTAATTTTACAATCTGCAACTGTATCACTTCCTAAATCGAAAGGGTTGGTACCAGATTGTACTGATGCAACACATATTGTGTTAGCGCTTGGGGTTTTTAGAGTGCTATCAAAACATCGAACAGCACTTGTATCATTACAGGTGTACAAATATTGTGAATCAAAAACAGCAGGCTCATCAGTTACTTGAACACAAACTGCATAGTTAGCATATCCATCATTGTCATTATCAAAAAGACTACATGCATCACCGGTGTTATTACCACTCCAGGCTATATCATCCCAATTCCAAGAGACCTCTAAAAAAGCTGACCATTCGGAATAATCTGTGCACATTTCTGTTAAGTCTTTTTGTCCAGGTTCATCATCTGCCCAATCAGTATCAGAGATACATTCAGACGGTGGCGAATCCGTAAAGCTTGTTTCTGTAACTAAGTTATTATTTGAATCATAAACAAACACGCTATAGTTTGGTCGGTATGTACCATCTAGTTGATAACTATATTCAAAACTGCCTTCTTTATTGGTTAAAATTCCAAATTGTTCCGCTAGTTGCCCCGTTTCAGACGCAATTACCAAAACATATGGAGTGTTAGGAATAAACCCATGTCCAGAAATTAAAACCACTTCATTCGGCGAGTAATCTTCTTTATCTGTAATAACACAACCGTTTAATGAATTCTGCAAACATTGATACGTTTCCACAACCTCTGTTTCAACCGTTCCTATTTCAGAATATGGGGTTGGGTTTCTTTCTATGTTAATTCCTTCATTTAATATGTCCCCGGTTGGGGTTGGAATAATTGTAGGTTGTATAATTTGTGTTGGTCCTGGAATTGGTGTGGGGGTAATCTCGTTATCAGTTTTTAGCCAGTCTTCTTCTTGGCTTGCTAGTTCCATATCGCCCTCATCCGATTCATAAACTATATTTAGCTTTCCATTTTCAATAATAAATCTTTTGGCATTAAAATAATTCTGGCTTTCAATATAAATTTTAAAATACCTTTTTCTACTTTATGGCTAACACAAGCCCCGTTTGCAGAACAAGTTCCGGCAAATAATTTTTTGTTAAAATCGGCTTCTGCATTTTCTACTTTACCTGTGATTGCTTCGTTTTTTTCGTTTTGCCTGTATACCAACAAATACTCTAGGTTTTCTTTGCTATTCACTTCTACTAAAAATTCGTTGGTGTTGTTATCAAAGTCTACTTTTGCTACTATTGTTTCTTTAGCTAAAGCAACTCCAGGTGGTAAAAAAAGCAAATAAGGAGTAAGTAACTGAAATAAAATAGACAAAAGTGATAAAAAGCTAAACAACCTGCCCCTGGTTTTATTTTTTAGAAACATATAGTTTATTATAATAATTTCCTGAAATACAATACTATAACCTTGGTCAAATTTTGTCAAACACAAATGTTGTGTATTTATAAAAAGTATCTAATTCAACCCTTATTACATTGTTTGCTCATATTTTTCTGTAATATAGTAAAAATACTTTTACAAAATATTTTATGACTATAATAATTCCTGTATTGTGACAATCGTCACATACAAAAATAGGAATTGTATTATACTTTGTATAGTGGATAACAATTTAGCCCATTATATAAGTAAGTTTTTCAAAACATTTGAGCTCGTTAAATTTAAGAAGGGCGAGACAATTATTGATATTGAAAGCAGTGGTAATAAATACTGTTATTTAATAAAAAAAGGAATTGTGCGCCAATATTTGCTAGATCACAAAGGCGACGAAAAAACACTTAACTTATTCGGGCAAAACCAGGTATTTCCCATATACGATCTATTTAATCATACCAGTCAGTATTACTACGAAGCCTGCTCAAATACCGAAGCCTGGCAAACACCAGAAAAAACACTCTGCGACGCAGTAAAAAAAGATAATTTTTTACTGGAAGCCGTTTTGCAAAGATTGGTTCAGCGGTCTTTATATAACCTAAAGTGCCTGGAAAACCAAATGCTAAGCCTGTCAACCACCAAAGTATTAATGGCCTTTTATAGTTATGTAATTGTAAACAGTAAAAAAACAGATAACCAAGCCGAAATAAAATCTTCTATAACTCATAAAGAAATTGCTGCTTTAGCCGGTGTTTCGCGCGAAACCGCCAGCCGCGAAATATATAAATTAATAGACAATAATTTGCTTTCAAACAAAAACAAAAATTACACGCTTCATAACCTTAGTAAAATCGAAAAAATGCTGCAGTTTAGTTAGATCTAATTTAGTTGAGGGATTATACGGTTTACAGTTCTTAGCAATATTGAAGCAGCAGATAAACTATTGTTTTCTAAACTAGTCTTTGCTAAGTAATATTTTTCCCAAGCAAGCTGTAAAATAACAGCATTTGCTTTTATATTTCTATTTACATTCTTTTTACCGGTTAAAAAATTTTCTGCTTTACGCAACTGAAAGTTAGCTTTAGTTAGTTTTTGCTCTAGTGTTTTAACATACTTCTTGTAGTACTGACTTTGAACATATAAGGGGTAAATATCTTCTAATTTTTGTACCGCGTTTAGTAGGCTGTTTTGAAGTGTAGTGTTATTTACTTCTTTTCTGGCATTAAATAATTTTGTATGAGTTTTATCTAGAATACTTCTAATATAATTTTGTTTATTAAGATTTTTGCTTTTTTGTAGCTTAATAAGTTCTTTAGCAGCACTATCTATATTTTTGTTATTTACCGTTTCATTTAGAATGTTTAAGTATGTAATTAATTCTAAAAGCAAATCTTCTTTATTAAAAGTTAGCTCATTAGTGCTGGTGTTTAAATTAAACACGTAGTTAAATTCTTGTTCTGTTGGGTTATTACTAGCTACTTCACCTTCTAATCGTTTCCAGACTTCTTTTTCGTTGGACAAATAATAAATAATTATGGAAAATTTACCCGGCTCTTTGCCTGTAGCTTTAATTAAATATTCACCCGATATGGGATTGGGAATAAAAATTAAACCCTGATTTTCTGTATAAACATTACCATTTGTTTGTACCTGCAATTCAACAGGAGACAAGACTAAAAACAAAAGTGACGGGAAAAGATTGGTTTTGCTACCTTCAATAATTTCAGCTTCGTTGTAGCTAATTTCCAAGCTATCCATTATTTTTTTAATTCCTTCCTTTTTATATATTATTTCGCCATGATCCAGTAAATCAAGAACCTGCTTGTTTGTACCAAACAAGGCACTACTCTTAAGCACAGCGTTGTCGCCCTGGTCATATATGTTTTCTATTGGGCGCCC
This sequence comes from uncultured Gammaproteobacteria bacterium, assembly GCA_964414145.1. Taxonomy (GTDB): domain Bacteria; phylum Patescibacteriota; class Microgenomatia; order UBA1406; family UBA1406; genus UBA1406. The sequence goes on along the minus strand of CAYPVH010000002.1, from coordinate 62,442 downwards.
GTCTACATAATTACCAAGTAACTTGTCTAACTTTGTAGGTAGTTTTGTTTTATAACCGTGTGTTGTTTGTGTTTTAGCGCCAGCTAGCGTTACTAGCTTGTCTGAAATATTTGTATAGTCTTGGTTTAATAATGTAAACAATATGTTTTCTATAGTCATATTTGAAATATCTATCGTTTGCATATTTTCGTTCAACAAAAAACTATATGTAGGAAATAAATCTTTAAGAACGGGCAGCTTGGTATTAATAACTTCTCTATCTGTTTGAATGGTGTTTTTATATAACTGCAGCATTAGTTTTTGAGCTAAATATTCTATAGAATTAGTGGTTTCCAACTCGCCGCCGGCAAGCGCTTTATATACAGGGGCGGCCCCTTTGTGAGGGCTACCAACAGTTACCACTTTATTTACTTTGTTTGGGTATTTCTGAGCATATACCCGTGCAATTAAGCCACCTAAAGAATGGCCAACAAGATCTATTTTTTCGTTCGGATTACTTGTAAATATATTTTGTTCTGCATATGCATTTAGGTTTTCAGCTGTAGTTTCTATACTATTTCGCCAGTCATAATTAAATACAAATAAATCGGTATTCTGCTGATAACCGGCGTTTACCAAGCTTTCTACAATACCATTGTATTCATCAACCATTGGGTTTAATTCCCAGCTAAATAGGTCTACAAATGTTTCGTGTAGTACTGCATCTTTGTTCCAAGACGCAAACATTCCAGGAATAATGACTGTTTTTGTTTTGGGTTTTTCCAATTCACGAATAGCCAAATTGAGGGACCAACCAGCACTACCCAGTCCACTATAATATAAGTAACTCTTACCATAACTATTTATGACTGAGGGAGAAATTATATGATGGAAATCATAATCCTCACCTTTGGTAATAACATTTCCACCATAATTCCAACTCGTTAAACAGTTAATATCCTCATCCTCTGTATAAACATGATTAATTCCACCACCAGAACTTTGGTGATAATACATAACAAATTTATTGTCTTCTTCCACTATAAAAGGTGAATCAGCAGAACTAACTATTTCGGTACTACACTTATGAATTTCACCATTACTATCTTCGATTAATAATCTTATTGAAAAACCATTAAGACCCCACACACCATAAAATATTATTTTTTTATCATTATTTATAAAAGGAAAGGCACTAAAAGACCCGTTGCTTTCATATGAGTCAGTAGGTTCAAATAACAGTGTTTTTTCACCACAATCATAATTTGAATCACAGTCAACCGAGTATATCCTGTATTTATCAAAATCATGTTTCGTATAATATATTTTATTAATTCCATCATTAAGTTCTAATAATCGCGGGGCAAAAAGATCAGTATCGGAAGATAGTACTGTTTTTATAATATCCCAGTTAATTCCGTCGTTTGACTCACATAACACTATATTGTATTTATTATTAGTCGTGCTTTTTAAAGAAAATAAGCCACGGTACTTATCATTTCCCTTAAATATATGACTCTGCATTAATTCAGAATATTCTTCATTAAAATGAACTATTAATGGATTACTTTCACTTTTTGAATAGCTGCCTAATGCATTACTCCAATTTGGAAATAAATATGCTATTGTCAAACAGATCAATAAAACTATAATGGAGTTTTGATAGAATGATCTCATATAGTAAATTTATAAACATTAACAAATATTTTACAAGGGACTATAGTCTACAATTTAGTCATTGTATGTTTCTGCATTGCCCTATATTAAATTTTAAGCTAACATGATAAATAAACTTCTAATAATATTTGCGCTTATCGTAGGTATGTTTTCTGGCATTTTCCTAAGCAGAATATATACAACAAATCAAAATCAAATAAGTCCGTTTATTGAAAAAGAAATTTTTGGTTACCCATTAAAAAAGTATTCGTTTAAATCTTTAAAAGAAAGTAATAGAAACAACACCGGGAGTAAAATTGAAATAGGTGAAATTATTGGTGAATACGAAACCCATACTTCATTTATTTTCTATTTTACAACCCAGGGCAAGAAAGTTAGTGGTTTGATCAATATTCCTAATCAAGGTGAGTTATTACCTGTAGCAGTGCTATTCAGGGGCTTTGTTGATAAATCTATTTATTCAACCGGGATTGGAACAAATAATGTTGGTAAAACATTAGCTGAGAATGGTTTTGTAACTGTTGCGCCCGACTTTCTAGGTTATGGTTCTTCCGATAACCCATCTTCTGATTCGCTAGAAGAACGGTTCCAAACTTACACAACAGCACTAGATATGCTAGCATCTGTTAAAAACATCAATGCGGCACTGGCAGAAAAAGGCATAGAAGAAATAAGAGTAAACCCAGAAAAAACAGTTATTTGGGGGCATAGTAACGGCGGCCATATTGCCCTTTCTGTTTTAGCTATAACCGGTAAAAATTACCCAACAGTTTTGTGGGCACCTGTTTCTAAACCATTTCCATATTCGGTTTTATACTTCACAGATGAATTTGTAGATAATGGAAAAGCGCTTAGAAAGGTAATTGCAGAATTTGAAGTAAATTATAATATCGAAAACTTTTCACCCCCCAATTATTACAAATGGATTAAGGCACCCATACAACTACATCAGGGTACGTTAGATGACGCGGTACCGCTTGACTGGTCTAACGAACTATACAATAAGCTTGATAGTTTAGAAGTTGAAATAGAGTATTATTCGTACCCTGGCGCTGAACATAATTTATTACCACAAGAAAACTGGAATATTGCCGTCGAAAGGTCGCTTAACTTCTATAATAATTTTCAATAATAAATGACTGTTTGCATTATTTGTGGCGCAAAAACCAAATTTTATAAAAAAGTCGAGAAATCTAATTTATTTGAATGTGTCAACTGTAAAATTGCTTACAACCCAGCTCTCTCAAAAATAAAGGATTATCCAAACAACACCGATTATTCACTTAAACAATATATTAAAAATGAAAACAACTTTAAAAGGAGGTTTGTAAAATTAATTGAACATGTAGATATAAAACCACTCGATAAACATTTAGATATAGGTTCTGGTCATGGTTTATTTTCTTTGTTAACATTAAAAAAACTTAAAGTAAGAATCTACACACTTGATAGTAATGTAACTCCCTTCTTTCTTAATGGAACAGCACATAAGCACTATTCCTGCAGGTTTGAGAATTTTCAAACTAGTATTAAGTTTAACCTAATCTCACTTATCGATGTTATTGAGCATTTTGAAAAACCAATCGAAATGTTAATAAAAGTTAGAAAACTATTAGATGAAACAGGTATTCTAGTAATTCAGACACCTAATTATAAAAGTCTTATGGCAAAAATTTGCTTTAAATGGGCCTGGTGGTCTGTACATGAACACCGTTACTTCTTTTCGCCTCACTCAATGAAAAATATATTAAATAATAATGGTTTTATGATATTACATCAGCATACTTACGAGGATATATATGATTTTAAAAAAAATCTAGATGGAAACTTCTTGTTTATTAATAATGCTTTGTTGAGAAAAGTTACTAAATTTATTTTTTATTCATTATTCTTTCCCACATATTACTTATTTAGATGGCCTATATGGTTAGCAAATCGTGGTGGGCTTATCTATACGGTCGCTAAAAAGAAAGATATATAATACTATGAATGAAAGGTAAAATATCGGTTGTTACATTAACAAAAAATTCATCTCTGCTGTTAAGAAAATGCCTGGCTTCTACCCAAAAGATTGCAAATGAAATTATTATTGTAGATTCAGGTTCTACAGACAATACCCTTAACATTGCCAAAAGCTTTAATGCACAAATTTTTCAAAGCAAAAGCAACAATCTAGGTAAAAATAAAGCATTTGGGGTAAGTAAAACAAAAAACAGGTGGGTACTAATTTTGGATTCAGACGAAATAGTTTCCGGCAAACTTGCAAATGAAATAAATAATGTGGGTGCAGATTCCAAATACAGCGCTTATTCTATTCCCTTTAAAAATCACTTTTTAGGAAAACAACTTAAGTATGGCGGTGAAAATTACCAAAAAATTATACTCTTTAATAAAAATAAAGCCCGAATGCTTCCATTGTTAGTACATGAAAAGGTAGAGGTAATAAGTGGTTTAACAGGTAACTTAAAAAATTATATTTATCATTATTCTTATCGCTCAATTCCACAGATGTTTGTTAAATTCACCGATTACGCACTCCGCGAAGCTAGAATAAAATGTGTAAATGGTGAAAAACCTAGTTTTAAAAAGGTATTAATGTACCCTCCACACATGTTTTACGCCAGATTTGTTAAAGATAAAGGTTACAAAGACGGGCTTTTCCGCCTACCACTAGACATTGGCTTTGCCTATATGGAACTTGTTACCTACTTGGCACTCGCTTATTTAAACATAACAAAAAAATGGAAATCACCCCAATAATCGTTACGTATAAAACAAAAGAGTCAAGCCTTCAGAATCTAAAAAAACAACTAATAAAAAGCAGAATTAATGCTGCTCCAATTGTGATTAATAATACCAACAACAACATTGGTTTTGGTGCTGCAATAAACAAGGGAATAAAAAAAGCATTAAAAGGTAACCCCGATATATTCGTTGTCTTAAATCCAGACATTAAAATAAACAGTCTAAATTTAACAGATATACAAAAAACAGCAAAAACACTCGACATATTTGGCGGTGAAATGGAACAAGCAGGCACCAACTATTACGGCGGTACAATAGATCGCTTGAGTATGGCCGGCGGGTTAGTAACCAAAAAACCAAAAAACAAAATTACTAACACCAATTTTGTTTCTGGGTCTTTAATGTTTATTAAAAAACAAGTTGTTGAAAAAATTGGCCTATTTAAAGAAGAATATTTTTTATATTATGAAGACGTTGAATATTGCCATAGAGCAAAATCTGCCGGTTTTAAGGTTGGTATCAACACCTTTATTAAGTACACCCATTTTGAAGAATCAAAAAAATCTATTAATAAAGAGTACTACCTAAACAGAAACAGGTTATACTTTATTAAAGAATACGGTAGCTTAAAGCAATACATATATAACATTTTTAAAACCCCGCTTAATTTATTAGAATACAAGGGGCACAAAAGCAATATTAACAAGCTTAAAATAGCGGCTTATCTGGATTTTTTTAAAGGTAAAAAATATGAAACTGATATCGAAAAAATTCTTAATTAATTATAGTTCTTTAAACGTGTCTTCGGTTGTTAATAAGGCAATTAGCTTTGTTTATGTAATACTACTTGTTCGAATACTTTCGCCCGAATCATTCGGAATTTACAGCTTGGTGTGGGCGCACCTGGGATTACTGGGAGCTTGGCAAGACTTGGGTACTACTTCCTACGGTCTGCTTCAGGGAAATACAAAAAATAAGTTGGTTTTAAACAACATTTTTGGTCTTCGGCTTATTTTGTCTGTTATTATTTTTATTAGTACTCTAGTTGCATCTATTGTTATTAATTACCCAGCCGAAATAATCGTAATAATCGCACTCTTTTTTGGTTTATATTTATCAAATACTGTTTCAGGTTTTTTATTAATAATTTCTTCATTAAAAAAAGAACTGCATATACCCGCAATTACATCTGTGGTATTTAATATTTTCGTGTCTGGCGCAAATATTTCTACTCTTTTAATTACTAAAGACATTTACATTGTGCTAAAAATAACAGCGCTTTGCTACGCTTTATACGGAATTATTCTTTTCTTTTTTATTAGAAAATATTTATTTGATATCACCTTTACTTTCAGCTTTACTCAAATTAAAAATATTATTAAAAAGTCAATAATATTTTCTGTTATTTCATTTTTTGCTTCAATTTATTTTAAATCCGACTTTATAATATTAAGCAAAATAATAGGTAACAACAGCTTAGCCGTGTATTCGGCAGCATTTAAATTTTTCGAAGTGCCACTACTCTTGGTTGCAAATTTTAACTTAAGCAGCTTGCCTATTTACCAAGAACTATTTAAAAAAGAAAGAAAAAAAATTTTAAGTAAAGTAAGAAAAGATATTATTTTTCTATTAGCTATTTCTTTGGCAATTGTCTTCATTGTTTGGCTAATAGGACCACTATTAATCAACACTTTCTTTTCTAATAAATACACTAATTCAATACCACTTTTAAATATTCTTATAATGGCTTTACCCTTTCAGTTGGTAAGTAGTGTTTTTATTATTTCGCTTTACGCAAATAATCAAACAAAAACTGTTGCCTTCATATTCGCATGCCTAGCTCTATTTAACGTATTGCTGAATATTTTGTTAATACCAAGTTTTGGTTATTATGCCTCGGCTTACCTTACCGTTATTACCGAACTAACAGGTACTTTGTTTTTTGGTTACTACTATTACAAAAACATTATCAAAAGATGAAGATAGGTGTAGACGGGGGCGCTTTAAATACCAATTATAAAAGCGGTTACGGAAATTTCACGGTTACCAATGAAGTGCTTAATAACTTGTCTTTAAACGACCCTGTAAATAAATACACCATATATACCTTAGGGAATCAGAAAATAAACTTGGCTCATAACTTTGTTTTTAAAAAACTAGCCCCTAAAGCGGGTTGGTTAAAGTTGCGCGTTTCAGTTGAAGAACTAATTAATAAAAAAGACATATTCCTTGCCCTTAACCAAGCTATACCAACCCTTACCAAAGCCAAAATAATTGCTTTTTCGCACGGCCTGGCTCCACTGTATTTTCCAGCATTTTACCCGGATAAAAGGGAAGTATTAAAAAACCAAACAAAAGAAATGTTAAGGCAAGCAAATTTAATAGTTGTTAGTTCTGAAAAAGTTAAAATTGGCTTTAACGACATTTATAAACCGAGTAGGGAAGTAGCTAATAAAATAAAATTATTGCCGTTTGGTATTCCAAAACCTTTTCTTAAAAAATCAAAGAAGTTCAAAAAAAAGAAAATTTGTTTATATGTTGGTATGGGTCACCCAATAAAGAATATTCAATTTATTATTGATGCTTTCAAGCAGTTTTCCGATGTACCGGAATATAGTTGCTATAAACTGGTTTTGGCCGGAGTAAATAACAACTACTTTAAAACGCTTAATAGTACTTCTATAACAAATAAAATTATTGTGCTAGATAGAGTTTCGGGGCAAGAATTAGTAAAACTATATAATGAAGCCGAGGTGCTGTTGAGCGCTTCACATTACGAAAGCTTCAATTTTCCGATTATCGAAGCCCTGTCGCAACAAACACAGGTTGTAGCCCTAAAGAGCGCTACAATACCGGAATATGAACGATTTGTATTTATTAGCGCCAACAGTGTTAAAGATTTTGCCAAAACTATAAGTAAAGCTATAAAAAACCCAAAACCAATTAATTTGGTTAAACTACACAAAATATTCAATTGGCAAAACTTTACCAAAAAGTTAATCGATTTATATGAAAAAATTTAAAGTTGCATTAATTAGGGGGGCTTATTCTAACCCTTATGAACTGCAAAACTACTCCCCTTTTGTGAAAAACGTGGAAACTAGATTGATATCTGCGCTATCTGTACTAGACAAAAATATAAATATTGAAACAACTCGCCTTTTTTCTCCAACAGACATTACTCATCTTTTTCCCCATCAACTCTCCCCTTCTATACAAAAAGCAATAAAAGTATTGGCTAACCGTACTCTTGGCGACATGCATTTGCTTTTTAACTTGGAAAAGTATTTGCCCAAATATAATATTTGGCATACCGCCGATCCCCATTACTACTATAGTTATCAAGCGGCAAAACTAAAACAAAAATACCCACAAGCAATACTTGTAAGCACCTTCTGGGATACGATTGTTAACAACAACAGAAAAACATTAGCCAAGCGCCGTTTAATTGATTTTACTAAAAGCCAAATTGATCATTATATTTGCCACACCCGGGTGTCTTACAACACCTTATTGAGCGAAGGAATAAATTCTTCTAAAATTACATTTATTAGACTGGGTATTGATACGAATAGATTTTCCCCCAAAAAGCGAGTTAATAATAGGCTTACAAACAATATACTTTTTATTGGTAGATTAAGCCAAGAAAAAGGAATTTTAGTGCTTTTAAATTCTTTTATTGCATTACACCAAAAATTTAAGAATTGTAATTTAAGAATAGTTGGTAATGGACCTTTAAAAAAACAAATTAAAACTATAGTTAATAAAAACAACTTACAAAACAGTACTGAAATAACTACCACCCCCTACAATCAGATACATAAGCACTACAAATGGGCAGATATATTTGTTTTGCCGTCGCAAAATACTCCAACCTGGGAAGAGCAATACGGTATGGTACTGGTTGAGGCTCTTAGTTCGGGTTTACCAATTATAACAACAGATACCGGTGCAATCCCCGAAATAGTTGGTGAAAGCAGTATAGTTATAAAAGAAAACAATGAGCCAGAATTAACACAGGCCTTAACTAATCTTATGTCAAATAAGGTTTTAAAAAATGAACTTGCAAAAAAAGCAAGAAAACGAGCTTTAAAGTATTATAATAATATTAATTGTGCAAAAGAAGTATTAAAGCTTTATGAAAAACTATACCTTAGTTGTAATAACTAAAAACGAAGAGGAAAATATTGGTAAGTTACTAAAAACTTTTAGTAATAATGTTCCCAAGCTTGTTATTGATGACTACTCAACAGACAATACGGTAAAAGTAGCCAAACAACACAAAGCAAACATAATACAAAGAAACCTTGGTAATAACTTTGCCACTCAACGTAACTACGCTTTACAAAAAGTAAAAACAGACTGGGTGCTTTTTCTAGACGCTGACGAACTACCCAACGACAACCTTATTAAAGAAATTGATAAGCTTGAAAATACCAAAAACGTGTCGGCCTATTTATTCAAACGGGTAGATGTTTTTTGGAATAAAGAAATAAGGCATGGCGAGGTGTTAAACTGCTTTGTTCCAAGATTAGTTAATAAGAATAATGGCCGCTTTATAAGGGCAGTACACGAAGAATGGGAACCTAAAAGAGGTAAAGTTATTAAACTCAATGGGGAATTAAAGCATTACCCCCATAAAAATATCGCCAATTTTTTAAGAGAAATAAATTATTATTCAACTATGAATGCCGATTATTTTTATAAAACAAATAAAAAGACGAATGCGATGGATATATTTTTTACCCCTCTCTTTAAATTTGTTTATACCTACTTTTTTAAATTAGGTTTACTAGACGGGCCGGCTGGCTTTGTATATTCTTTTATGATGAGTTTTCATTCGTTTTTAAGCCGGAGTAAGCTTTATTTACTAAAAAATAAATGATTGGTAAATTGCTATTTACTGCTATTATTTTACTAGCTCCGTTTTCTGAAGTACTCAGGTTTGAAGCATTCCAAAATATTTATATTCGGGTAGTAGATATTGTAGTTTTTGCCTATTTGGCATATTCAATTTTCAAAACCAAAACCTTATTCAAAAACCGGACAGTATTTATATTTATTTTCTTTTTAATATTCAGTAATTTAATTAATTTTAACTTAGTCAATAATTTAGGAATAATTTATTTATTAAGAACCGTAATGTATTTCTTGTTGCTAGACTTTGTTTTAAAAAGTAGTTTTGTATCATTCCCAAAAAAGCTTATTAACATTTCCCTGTTAATGCTCTTGTCCACCGGATGCTTACAGTATTTTCTATACCCGGATTTACGAAACTTGCTGTACTTGGGTTTCGACCCTCATGCCCATAGGTTATTTGGATTATTTTTAGACCCAAACTTAATTGGAATTGTTTTTGTATGGTATTTTTTTTGGCTAATGAATAATATTAAAAATAATTACATTAAATACTGTTTATTGTTAATAACTTTTACAGCAATTCTGTTAACTTATTCAAGAACCAGCTATTTGGCTCTAATTGTAGCAAGTATTTATTTATTTTTTAAAAATTACAAAAACAAGTATTTTTTATTAGCAATTTTGCTTATGTTAGTAGTTCTTGTACCATTTTTGCCCAAATACTTTGGTGAAGGTACCAATTTATTAAGAACCAATAGTATATTGGGCAAACAAGAATCATGGAAAAAAGGATTAAAATTAGTCATACAAAAACCGCTATTTGGTTATGGTTTTAACAACATTCCCAAAATTAGGGTTAAAAGTAAACAATTTGAATTTACAGACAATAGTGCCTATGGCCTAGATAATTCGGTATTGACTATATTGGTAACAACAGGAATGGCCGGATTTATTGCTTATTTAGGTTTAATTTTTATTTTATTTAATAAAGCTAATATTAATCAACAGATATTAGTGATTACTTTTTTTATTCACTCTTGGTTTGTTAACGGTTTGTTTACACCCGGAGTGTTTATATTTTTTATTCTGTTTTACGGTTCTACTCAACAAAAATTAAAGTATAAGATTTCTCGATAGCATTACCTGCCTGATCTTTGGCTTCGATTGTTAGCTTGTTTTCGCCAGGTTTTAGATTTAATGAATAATTAAAGCCGCCATCTGCCCGTACCACAACCGGAATTTGATTTACTCTTATAAACACCTCTTTATCGGTTTTGCCCTCAATATTTACCTGGGAATTGTAATATTTTTTATTATCTTCTATGTTCGATATTTCTAAAGTTGGCTCTTTGTTTAGAAAAAGAATTTCTTGAACTTTAGATTTTCGACTGTTGTTGCTGTATGTATCTGTTGCTTCTATATAGATTTTATTGATATTTTCCTCTAGCGTAACTTCGAATTCAAAATTGCCGTCGTAGTCTGTATTAATCGAATCTATATAGGCGCTATTTTGGTAAAGTGTAACTTTATTTTCGGGGTTTGCACGGCCCCGCACTTGCAAAGTAGCTTCGTTGGTTGCGTCTGGTAAGCTTTCTAAAATTGGGTCTGTAACAATTGCCACTTTCGAACTTTCTGCCTGTTTACTGTTTATAGCCACGCTTTGGCGGCCTTGTGTTAAATAAAATGCTGTATCTATAAATATCTGCAAGCCAAACCGGAAAAACAAAAACAGTAAAGCAAGGAATAATACCAAGTACAAAATTATTCGGTTTTGGTTATCTTGCCTACTTCTTCTTGCCATTATAAAACTTATTTTAGCAATTTCCTGAGCCAGTTAATAGCAGAATTATTTATAAACAATCATATGCAATTATATTTAGCATAAATAGCACCTTATATCTGATAAAATTGATATATAATTCGCCGAGATAGCTCAACTGGTAGAGCAACTGTATCGTAAACAGTAGGTTCGGGGTTCAAGTCCCCGTCTCGGCTCACATTGCTCTAAGTTTTTGGATTCGTTCTTGAACCGGGGGATGAGTGCTGAATAATTTGGCGTACCAAGAAACTTGCTTTTTTACATCTGCTTTAAATGGGTTTTCGATAAACATATGAGCAGTTGCATTTGAAGCGCTTTTTAGGGGTGTAGGTTGACTAGAAATTTTTTCTAAAGCCGAAGCCAGTGCCTGTGGGTATCGGGTTAAATAAGCACCAGAGGCGTCTGCCAAATACTCTCTTTTTCTGGAAAGCGCCAACTGCAATAGCGTAGCCACAATTGGCGACAAAACTGCCGCCGCGATTGCAATAATCATTGTTACCCCACTGCCCTTTCGGTCATTATCGCGGCGCGAAAACCAAATAGAACGCATAAAAAAGTCGGTTAAGTAAACCACAAAACCAACCAAAACCGAAGCAATGGTCATTAATAAGATATCGTAGTTTTTAATATGCGAAAGTTCGTGTGCTACCACGCCTTCAAGCTCTCGCCGATCCAATAAGTTTAATAAACCGGTTGTTGCCACAATAATAGCGTTCTTTGGGTTTCTGCCCGTTGCAAATGCGTTGGGAGACTGGTCGTTTATAACATACAGCCTGGGTTTGGGCATACCGGCACCGATTGCCAAGTTTTCAGCTACGGTATAAAAGTTATAGTGCTCTTCCCTATTTGCCGGCTTTGCGCTATGCAAAGCTAATACAATTTTGTCGGAAAAATAATAGCTGAAAAAACTACTAAATAAACTAATTAAAAAAGCAAAAAGGAAAAGTGAAGGCCCCGAATAGCCCATTGCCCTACCCAAAACAAACAAAACAAAACTTAAAAAAATAAAGAAAAAAACCAAAATTAAATAAGATTTAACTTTGTTTTGACTTATAGCTTTATACATATTTTTGCCTAACAGTTTCTTAAAAACTTACCTTTACATTTTTGCGCTCAGACTCTCCGGCTCCAAAAAAAGGCATTTCCTTGTGCCCGAACATAGAAGCAAACAAGCTGTTGGGGAAAACCTCAACTGTATTGTTATATTCGAGTACTGTTGTATTGTAAAATTGCCTGGCGAAAGCAACCTTATCTTCCGTGTCTGAAAGTTCTCTTTGAAGTTCTTGAAAATTGTTACTAGCTTTAAGTTCGGGGTAAGCTTCGGCTACTGCAAACAAGCTTTTTAATGCCCCGGTTAATTGCTGGTCGGCTTGCTCTTTTTCGCTTACGCCCTTAGCATTCATTAACTGAGAGCGAGCTTTTGTAACGTTTTCGAAAACTTCTTTTTCATGTTTAGCGTAACCTTTAACCGTTTCTAGAAGATTGGGAATAAGGTCTGCCCTTCTTTTTAACTGAACGTCTATACTGCTCCAAGCTTCGTCTATTCTGTTTTTAAGAATTACTAGCTTGTTGTACATTCCCCAAACAAAAATAACCAGAAGACCAACAACAATTAAAACAATAAAAAATGGTTGCATATATTTTATTTAAACTAATATTGAATACATTATAGATTTTTGTAGTTGTAATGTCAAAAATTTTGCCTCACGCAGAAATAGTTTTGTTATTGAACGTACAGTATAATAAAAAACAATGAAAAAACATGCAATAATCACTTGCTGTAACGAAAGGTATGGTGATTTTTTTATTAACGATTGGTTAACCTCACTTAAAAAAGAAGTAAATTTAAAAAATATAGATATTGTTTTATTTGATTATGGACTAAACAAAGAACAGCTTGTAAAATTAGCAAAACAACCAATTAAGCTAATTACCAAATCAACTAAAAAACACGTTGTTAATATGCGTTTTATTGATACTGCAGACTATCTTGAAAAAAACAGCTATGACCAGGTACTTTCTGTTGACAGTGGCGACATTATTTTTCAAAGTGACATATCTCATTTATTTGGAAAAGATAAGACTATGTTTCGTGCCGGTATTTTAGAAATGGAAGTTTTATTTTACGAGGTTTTTATTCTGGGCAGTTTTGATAAAAAGATTGCCAAAAAAATATATGAAGTAGTAAATGATAAGCCTGTTTATAATGCCGGTTTTATTTTGGCCCCAAGTAAAAAATTTATAGAACTTGGCAAAGTTATGGATAAGTTAATTAAAAATAAAGGTAAATATGGGCCGGATCAAATAGTTTTGAACTACATGCTGCACCAAGAAAAAACTATAACCCTGAATTACAAATATAACTTTATGATTAATAATACTCTTCGTAAATTTAATATTAAGAATGGCAAATTTTATTCGGCTGATAATGAATTAATTCCGATTGTTCATAACGCTGGCCACAATAATTTTCTGCGCCCAATAAAGAATTTTGGTTATGGTAAAAACAAGAATAAACTGGACAAATTTATGTATTACTTTAAAAGGTATTATTATAGTAATTTAAAGTATTTAAAAATGACTGCTTCTTTGTTCGTTAAATTGTAAGTCATTTATACTAGAAAGTGAAAAATCCTTACTTATAAAGATTGCCGTATAATAGGTTTATGACATACTCAATTATTCCTTTTGAAGAAAAATATCAAGAAGATGTAAAAAAACTGGTCCTGGAAGTAATGCAAGAATTAAGACCGGGTTATACCCTTAAATCCGAAGAAAGAAACAAAGATTTAAACAACATAGCAAAGATATACAAAGGAAAAAGTAGGTTTTGGATTTTATTAAGCAATAATAACGTAATAGGTACTGTAGCTATTCTTAATAAGAATAATCAAACATGTTTATTAAAAAGACTTTTTTTGAAAAATAAATACAGAAAAAAGGGTTTAGGGCAAAGGCTACTCAATTTTGCTTTAGCTTTTGCTAAAAATAATAATTACAAGGAAATTGAGCTTATAACTTCGCACTTTGCTAAATCTGCCTGTATAATGTTTGAAAAAAACAACTTTAAGGTGTTTAAAGATAATGGCGAGTTGATTTGGTATAGAGCCAGTCTATAGATATTTAATATTCGAATTTAATATTAGTAATAATTTTAAGAATAGTACCATAATTTTTAGATAAACCAGAGTTGGCGTGCCCATTTATTACCAGGCTATAACCATCAAATTTTTTAGTAATACCCCGCCAGTTTTTAGATCCGTCTTTCTCTTTTGTTATGCAAACTGGATAATCACTACCCTGAATACTAATTTTTTCCCAGTTTTCACAATAACCGCCAAATCCAGAACCCCACAAAATTTCTACAAACCCCTCGCTACCTTTAATGACTACTCCGTTAGTTGTTTCGGCGAGCGAAATGCTTTCATGTTCTTTACCTTTATTAATTTTTGCAATATCAAAATTAGGTGGGAAACTAACCGTAAATTTGGGTTCTGCATTTGAATAATTTTTTAAACCATTTTCAATTATTGTTTTAATTTTTTGAATCTTTAGGCAAGAATTATATAAACACCATTCATTATTAGTATTGCAATCTAAATCATCACTGCATTCTTTTTTATTATTTAAGGTTACTTTTGTAGGTGTGCCTTTAGTTATAGCTTGTTGTTTTCCTTTTGATTCTGAATTTTGATTAACAAAGAAAAAGTAAGTTAAAATAGGAAGTATAGTTATAGCGATTACTAAAGAAAGATATTTAAGCCTCATTTACTTGATTATACAAAAGAAACTAATTAGCTTTCAGTTTTGATTGTCCAGCCAAGGTTGTTTTTTGGGTATTTACTAATCAATACTCCCGGTTTGTGCCTAGGTAGCTCAGTAATTGCCCCATCTGGCGAAACAAAAGAAGAAGGCATTCTGGAATAATAAGACGACGAATTACTACCCGAAATATAGAATAAATTGTCTGTGGCCCTGGTTATTAACTGCGATTTCATTAATGTATCCATGCTATTTTTTGGTTTAGTGCTATTTGCGTTATAATACGATAGAAACAAAAGTTTTACCCCAAGCTTTTTGTACTTTTCAAATAAATGGGGAAAATTTGAGTCGTAGCAAATTAAAAACCCGCAAATTATTCCGTTTATTTTGCAGGTAAAAAAATTTTCTTTAAAACTGAACCGCTTTTTTTCGGCGCTATACAATTTAGATTTAATATATTCGCCGGCAATTGTACCGTTACTTAAAATTACTACTGTTGAATTAAATGGAGGTAAATTTTTGTTCTTTTTATGCACGCCAAAAACAATATTAATTTTTTGCTGTTTGGCGACATGTTTTAACTTTAAAATTTTATTTTGAATAATATTCCAGTCTATATTTTCAGTTTTTGTTTGGTAACCGGAAAGTGACAGTTCGGGAAAATGTATAACATTGGCGCCTTTGTTTACCGCAATACTTATATGCCTAAGCATATATTTAAAGTTTTGTTCAATATTTGTAGACTGCGGGAACTGACTGGTGGCAATTGTTAACGCCCTTAGATCTGTTTGCTTCATAAAATGTGAAAATTTAGATAATCAAATCAGTAAATAATTATTATTCAAACACAAATTTACTTCTTTCTTTTATTTCTTCTACTAATACCTGAATAAACTGCTTGTATGTTTTTGGCGTTAAGTTAAATGAGTTAAATATCTCTAGACTATCTTTGCTTTGAGGGATATTGAGTTTTTTATCTATGGATTTAGTTTTTAAACCGAACTGATTCAATATATCTTTAGCAACACTATATTGTGTCGTTAATTCGTTAATAAACAAAGGTATTGTTTTGTTCCATAAATTAAAACTAATTACCTTATCTATAACCTGAGAAATATTGCCTAAATATGTAGGTTGCAACTTCCATGAAGTATCAAACTCGCCTACCATATTATTATCTAAACAACTTAATATTCGGTTAAATGGCCTGGGGTTAAAAGTATTTGGGCTAAAACCATAAATAATTGAAGGCCGAATAATAGCATAGCCCGTTTTAGTTTTCTTAACTATCCCCTCAGATTCTGCCTTTAGTTTTCCGTAAAGATTAGATGGGTTGTTGGCAGCTTGAGAAGAAATAAAAATTACCTTCGCCCCTAATTTGTTTGCAGCATTAACTATATATTCTGTAGCTTGTTTATTTACTTTTTCAAAAAAATCCTCGTTACCAGAAATGCTGCTGGGGCTAGGAAAGTTAGCAACATGAATAATAACTTCTGGTTTTACTTTTTCAATAACTGAAAAAACATTAGCTTGATTTGTAATATTAAGCTTGATCTGTTTTTTTGACAAACATAGTTTGTGGCATGTTCCTACTATTTGATATTTATCTTTTAAATCATAAAATATGCGGGAACCAACATAAGAACTAGCACCAATAAGGATAATTTTCATAGATTTTTGTTAGGTAATGATTTTGCAGACTTGTTAATTAGTTCTCCTATAATATATGTAACTAAGAGCAGCAATAATCCAATTTCAACTAAGGTTACTTTCTTAATTAACACAAAATGTACAACGCCTATTGCAATCGCTGCAAGGGTAAATCTTTTAATTGTTTGGCTACTATTTTCAACTAAGTTAGCTTCAAAGTTTGGTAACTTTTTGCCTGCGAATTTACCTAAATTATTAAATAGATCAAATGTTGCTGCTCTTGTAACAAGAATGCCTTTTACTGCTGCAATTTCTATCTTCTTATTTGTATCCTTTAGGTCTATGACAATTTTTAGAGGAAATGTAGAATTCAGTATTCTTTGAGAAAAGTTAATAACACCAACATCAATGCTGTTAATATTATTTTTTTCAATAGCTAGCTTCTTCTTTCCAAAATCAATTACTAGGTTGTTATTAGTAATGATTAAATTAGCAACTTTACCTGAATATTTTGAGTAAACTATTATTTTACCTTGCCATCTTTGTTGTTTACCTGTCATAATTATTAAATATTATATAAAAGCCATAAGGTTTTAGTTACTTATTAATTAAATAATTTTTATCTTTGTTTAGCCCTTTTTACCCACATCTTCTTAAAAAAAGGTAGGGTTAGGGTAGAAAGCAAGAAGCCTAAACTGGGAATAACTGCGTTTAGCCAAAGCTTATCTACCCCAATTGCATTCATATAGAAAGCAATAGAAACATAGGTGAAAATAATTAATAAAACCCGGCGAGCAATACTTGTTTCCCATGCCTTATTAAGTTCTACTGCTTTATTCCTTTCTTTTATTGTGTTTATTTCTTTTTCAAGCTGTTTAAGCGAGGCCATATTAAGTATTATATAAAGTTAGTTAAAAATTGCATTATATAGGATATTATTTACCTAAAAATTACCAGCATTTGCTGCTGGTAAACAAGTTAGGTAAATTAGCTCTTTAAAACCAAAGAGGACTAGTGTCTTTTTTTTAATAATCGAGGAGGCACCTATTTATTTGTTAGCAATAAAAGCTAGTGGCTAGATAGGTGCCTCCTCGAGCCTGGAGAGAAAATACTCTCCTGTTTCTCTGCCCCTAAAAAGGCAAAGAACTGGCCCAAACCGGCCAGCTCCTTGAGTAGAGGAAGGTTAGGTGCCAACATCAAAATCCGGAGGGTAAAATGAAATATCCATGGAGATTGATAACAGGCGCAGGTATACTACTTGCGCTCCTTGTCCTGGGAATCAGCCTTGTCGAACTCTCGCAAGAGCGAGAACTGGAGATGCCAGAGAGGATCGACGAGCTCCATTGGGGCACGTCTTATATCCTCTCTTGGGATGGGCAGTACCACCTGGACGGCGGCGTCTGCGAGGATACGGGGAATCGAAACACCCTTTTTCTCGCACTTGACGCCTTCGACTCCACGGATATGGAAGTATCCGTCCGAGGAGTCGGTTTCGTCGAGAACGAGGGCGCTGTGGTCCGCAAAATCTGCGGGCATGATGCCTTCATCGGCTTCGTCGAGATCTACCCCAACGAGAGCTCCCCAAACGGATGGGGGGTTCTCTTGCACTTGCTCGACGAACCGGTGCCGGTGATGAGCCGGCAGTAGAAAAGGAGAAAAGAAACATGAAAAGAAAAAGACACCAAAGTCCTCTTTGGTGTCTGCAAATAATCCAGTAAAAATAATACAGTAACCGAATTAAGATATGATTATTAAAAGACTTACTTGGCACCAAAAATTATATCAATACCCAAACCATTAACTCCAATGCCTACATATTGCCATTTGGGATTTAATTGATTTGTGTTATGTGGCTCATCGCCTGCAAATACCCATTCAATTATATGTACACCTAGCAGTTTATATCCGTAAGATGAATTTTCACCAAGACTTCTAAAACCTATATTTGTAAAGTTGTCCGGATTGTTTGAAAATTTATTAAAACCTTCATGCTTATCTGTTGTTCCAATATTATTAAAATAATCAGCTCTACTTTGGGCAAACGCAGATAAGTTATTATCCCAAGACAGTTGACCAACACCATGCTTTTGACGATATGCGTTTAACGCCTCATATATTTCCTGAGGTGTACCAATTCTATTATCCATTCCAACTTTCATAGACCACCCAATTTCGTCTACCTGCTTCGCAACTCCCCATTCACCATTATCAGCTTCATGTATACTGTCAGATATAGGTATAGCTGAGGGACTAATATTATTAACTAATGAAGGTTCTATTTCTTGTATAGTTGGTGTTATCACAAATGCTAATTCCCTGTCTACAGCAGGTTTCAAAGTACTTGAAAAATAAGCAATACTAATAACAAAAAGTATTGGAAAAGAAACAAAAAAAATAAAAGTACCAATAAAGATTAATGCTTTGTATATAATCTTTTTTGTTTTACCTATTAACATACTTATTACTGATACCATAAGAAATAGATAAGCAATAAATCCTACTATCAGAATAATCAAAAAAAGATTAGAAACAGAATCTGAATAAATACTTGCTTTATGGGTTTTATTTGAATACATCAGTGTAATATAAAACACCACTAGTGTTAAGAGCCAGAAAGATAGGGATACAGTAGCTACTAATGTATTACTTATTTTTAATCTAGATTTCTTATTCACTAATGTAATATTATAGTATTAACAAATTTATATTAAATAATTATTAAATAATATATAATGAAATAGATGACAAAAGTAACACTAAAAGACATTGAAAAAGAAATTACATTCGAGCAAAAATCACCTAGAACAAATCTTAAGGATATCAATAAAATTAAATTCATTAGAGATGTAAAAATGGTTAAACAAACGTTAACAAATAACGGAAATGAAAAGGATTTATTACCAAAAAGAAGACTTTCTTGCATTTAGAAGAAATACTTTCTTATTCATTGATAATAATGCCCTAATTACTTTTATTGAAAACACAACATTATTTTTTGAGGTAGTCAGTAAGTTAAAACCTTTAGGCATTGAACTAACTTGTATTCCCTCAGTCCTATTTGAATTTTCAAGAACAGATTCTTTGGTGAATCAGCAAAAAAGACTTAAATTTTATAATGAGTATATCAGGACATATCCGATTGAAAAACATTTAAATGATTTTAAACGAATAATGCCTGTAGTTCAAATTTCATCTAAAAATGCAAGCTATCCTGATTTTCTTCTTTACTGCGCACTTTATAAGTTTATAGGTAAGTCATACTTAATAACTAGTGATAAGGATTTTAATTTAACATTACTCGATAGAAAGACAATAATAACAATTGATAACGATAAACAAATCCATAACCTTTTTATTTATGAAATGTCTCTATTAAAACTAAATAAGTTTATTAGAAAACTTGAACTTTAAAGCAGGCAAAAATGTGGCAATCATGATACAGCATTAAACATTTTATTCTGATATTTCTGCATAACTTAAAAATTTGCACAGTTCATTTTTGATTCATGCTTTATGTAATCATTTTCAAAAGAAACTTTTACATAACCACATTTTCCTTTGAATTTTACTGATCCTTTACTTTTAATTCTTTCAATTTCAGTAAAAGCTCTATTCATGATATGAATATAGATATTCATTACAGTAACAGTTAGATCTATGAGACTTAGTAAATTTATATGTCGAACAGATTTAACTAAATTTAATTCATTTTTATAAATCACATATTGCGAGTGAGTGAAATCATTTCGGAAATCATTATTATACAAATCCCAAATATATGACCCAATCTTTATATTTAGTCTTTCAGATAAATTTTTTATTTTTTTTAGTTTTGTAAGAATACCTATGTTTGGGTTTGATACTTGATTGATACTATGACTTATTAATTTCACTTTCACCATACTTGTGCTTTTTGATTCATCTAATATTTCTCTAACTTTCTCTAATGTAGATACTCTTTTATTTTCTACTAATGATTTCTTAAAAGGGTTAATTTGGACACATTCAGAGTCGTTAATTAGAAGTAAGTTATAAACAAGAGACAACCAGTTATTTGATTCGTATATTTGACAATATACATATGACAAAATTTTGATACACAATTCCTTATCATCCACAATGTGAGGAAGTGAACTTAAAACTTGATCAATAGTATCTGCCAATTCCTTGGATGGTGTTTTTAAATGTAGATTATTCATATCCAAAAAATATTTAATAGCACAAATATATTCTGCCGGGTCATTCTTTTTTGCTTTAAAAAATAAAGAGTTAACTAAGTGACGAAAATATTTTATTTTTGCCTTTGATGGTATGTTTCTAACCATTATTAAAAGTTCAATGGTGCAGAATGCAATCTACAAATTAAAACTAATCATTCATACAGTTTTATCATAGAATAGATTGTAGTCTGACATAATTATTAATAGCAGTCAAATTATACACCAAAACAATGCTACCTAAGACGTTTTATTGTTTACTACAAGAACCTTACGCTTCCCCTAAAAAACTCAAAGATAGAGTAAAAATAATTTTCTAAACAAGCCACATAGACCATAGTTGTATTAAGCTTTAGCTACTAAATTTATAATACTTTGTAAAAATAATCAGTACTCTTCTTTTTTACTTTCAAAATGGCTAGAATATGCTAAAATAATGTACTTATACAAATTGGGGTTGTAGCTCAGTTGGTTAGAGCGTCCGCCTGTCACGCGGAAGGTCGCGGGTTCGAGTCCCGTCAATCCCGCATTCTATAGAGCCCCACAATAAACAATATATTATATTCTGTTTGGTTTTGAACTTCTTGGTTTGGTAATGTATTATATTATAGGTTATTATTGGTTTATTAAACTATTTAAAGCAGAAGCTGCTTTAATGTATTTAATTAATTCAATAGTTGCTCATTAACAACCCAAGAGCTGTATTAACACTTTCCCTAAATATTTTTGGGTAAGCCCGCAGTGAGTGGAATATATTATTCTATTTATTGCGGGCTTAATGCCCAAATTTATCACAAAGGAGGTGATAAACCACAACGGGGTAAGGCCCCTCCGAACCAGCGGAGCGAGAACTGGCATGTTTGGTTTTTTTTCATGGGAGGAAATGGTGAACAAGAAGAAAGTCGTGAGAGTTGTTGTTGTACTAGTAACGCTGGCCGTCATTCTCTTGACGACGGCCAGTGGATGCTGTGTAAGATGCAGTGATGAACAATATTGCGACGCCTGGTCCACACCGGACCCCAACGACCCATCAGACGAGGCGTGTTGCGTCCACTGCGCTGACTACGACGACTCGCCGGCAGAGTACCTGCCGGAATTCGTCGTCGCTTGGACTCGCTGTAAATAGAAAAAAGACTTTCTCCATGGGAAATAATAATGGAGAGCTGGCCGAAAGGCCAGTGAAGGGTAAAGACTTGTGAATAACAAGCTCCTTCCCTTCAAGTCAACATAGTGGTTTTAGCAGCTCTTGGGTTAAACAAGATACAAAAATTAAAAAGTTTTTCTTCTGCTCTCTTAAAGAAACCTTCCCAATATTTATCTTAACTCGTTCAGATAATTTCCAACGTCGTACCATGATTGCCGCCCGTTGGGTCTTAATCGAACCATTCCATTTTCAATTAAACCGCCAAATTAAATAATCTTTTTACTCCTACTTCCACTTAGTTCAAAACCTACATCTAGAAAAAATTGTTTATCAACCCCCGAGGTTGTAACCTCGGGGGTTGTATTGTAGTTTTTGTATTCGCCTTATCAAAATAATTATAGTTGTTACTATTTAGTAATAAATATATTTTTAGAAACGTTAGTTAGGTATAGTCAAATGTAAAAGGATAAACTTTAAAGAGAACCTAGAAAGCTTAATACATCAACTAGATTATCTTCGGTTTTATGTACAACAACAAGTTTCTCATCTAGTGATTCCACTCCATTGTAATCATTAATTAACCCTGAAACGTCTTTTGCCGCCTGACCAACTAAGCTACCAACACTTACTTTATTAACTAAACGGTCTAGCAATAAAAGAGACATTCTAATACTAGAAATATTATTCATAGCAAATTGATTATAAGTTTTTACTAGATTAAAATAAAACTCAGCAATATCTGTTGATTCTTCTCTGAGTCTAATAAATAATTGATTTCTAGATACTCTTCTTTCTTCATGGTTACTTCCAAAATGATCACCAACAGGAAAGCTAGCTAAATATTTTGACATTCTTTCTATATGACCCCATACATTTACAGAATCATCACCAAAACTTGCTGGTACAGTTTCTCTAGTTAACTCTGGAACAAGCAACTGTCTTTTTGGATAAATAACAAGACCTACGTTATTGCCAAGTTGCTCAAGTAACTCCGTAACTCTTTCTTCTGGGGGACTGTTAGGAATAGTTTTTCTTACTAGCCTAGCCGCTAAATTCCAATCGGTTAAAGGATTATAACCATCTCTTCGTTCACCATCTTGCATAATTAGTATTATAACGTACTATTGATACAAAAGCTAACAACCTTTGTGTATAATTTGTTTTATGAAAGTTGAGTTAAATAATGCAAAAAAACTTATACATAACTGCATACAAACTTTAGGTTTTACAAAAGAAGAAGCAAAGATTATTGGAGAAAATGTGTACGAAGCCGAAATTAGTGGCAAAAAGTCGCATGGCTTAGGTAACTTACTATGGTTTAAAAGAGCCGTAACTGTTGAAGGTTCTAGTGGCTACGTTGTTAAAGTTAAATCTGGCCCAGTTAAAATAGCAAAGGAAACACCAGTTTCTATACACTTAAACGGGAATCAAAAGCCTGGTCACTTAGTAATAAGAAAGGCGCTAGACTTGGCATTAAAAAAAGTAAAGAAATCTAAAGTAGTACTTGCAGGCCTGTACAATACTGCCCCATCAACCGGGTGTGTTGGCTATTGGGCAAGAGAAGCAACAAAAAATAACTTAATTTTTATAAGCTGGAACAATTCTAATGGTAAAAATACGGCGCATGGTTCAACACAAAGGCTATACGGCACTAACCCAATAACAATCGGAATACCAACAAATAATATTCCGATTATATTAGACATGGCAACATCTAAAATTACTGCCGGAAAAGTAATGAATTTAAAAAGAGAAAACAAGCCTTTACCCCCCGATTCGGCAATAGATAGTGAGGGGAATATGATACTTGACGCTGAAAAAGCTTGGGTAGAAGGCGCTCTTTTACCAATTGCCGGACATAAAGGGTCTGGACTAATGTTTATAGGTGAAATGCTTGCCGGCGCTTTAACCGGTTCTAGGGTTGGTCACTCAGTTAAGGGTGGTTGGGGTACCTTTTTTATACTTTTTGACCCAACACTATTCCGGCCTTTAAAGGAATTTAAGAAAGACATAGACACTGCAATTAATGAGCTGAAAAGTTCTAAAAAAAGAGCCGGAGTAAAAGAAATATTTTACCCAGGAGAACAATCTGGTAAAACCAGGGAAAAAAATATAGAAAAGGGGTTTATCGAGGTTGATGATGAACTATTAAGTAACCTTAAAACAGCATTTAATTTAGTCTAATGTTAAACAGACTTTCCGAAAAGACGGTTTTTAAGAACAATGTATTTTGCGTTAAAGACATTCAAGTAAAACAGCAAGGTAATTTAAAAAGCTTTTCTATTCTTGAAAAAGGCAATACTGCCCTATTGGTTCCGTTAACAAAAAACAAAGAAGTTATTTTTATAAAAGAATATTTTGCTGCTATAGATGAATACCAAGTTGCTTTACCAAAGGGCAGAATTGAAAAGGGGCTTAATGAACTGGAAACAGCCAATAAGGAATTGCAAGAAGAAGTTGGTTACAAAGCCAATAAACTTACGCATATTGCTACCCTTACCATGTCGCCTGGCTATTTTACTCAAAAAACACATGTGTTTTTAGCAGAAGATTTGGTAGAAAGCCACCTTGAAGGGGATGAAGACAGTATAGCCGAGGTTTTTAAATACCCGTTTTCTAAGTTTGAAGAATTAATAAAAAAAGGTGAATTAACCGAATCGCGTATGATTTCGGCTTTATTTTTGGTTAAAAGTTATTTAAATAAACCATGATTAATTTTTCAACCCTTCCAAACGAAAACAGTTATCGTTTTATAGCAGTATTAAACAAAAAAATTGAGACTGGGCTACTAATGAATGCTTTGGGCCATATGACAGCCGGGTTAGCCTGTGCAAACAGTAATAAAGCAGATATGTGCTTTTTAGAATACACAGACAAAGATGGCAACATTCACCCCAACATTTCGCACTTCCCTTTTATTGTGCTAAAGGCCGAAAATTCTAACCAAATACGTACTGTACGAAACGAGGCAATAAAAAGGCAAATAATTTTCACAGATTTCACAAGCACAATGACTGTAGGCACTTCGGAAGACCAAGTTAACGCCACAGCAAAAACAACCGAAAATGAGCTAGAATATTATGGTGTTTGTTTATTTGGAAAGACTAGTGAGTTAAGGGAATTTACTAAAAAGTTTTCTTTGTTTAGATAATTTAAATTATATGAACTGGATAATAACAAGTTTGCTGATGTTTGCCTCTTCGGTAGGTTTATACCTATTAATAAGGAAAGCTGCGCTTAACAAAGTACCTCAGCAAATAAATAACTTGGCAATGTTTGGTATTCCCCTTTTTGCATTCTTAATATTAGGAATAGTAAACAAACAAAACTTTCTATTAACCCCAATTCAGTACGTTATTATATTTTTTGTGTCTATTATTTTTAGCTATATTGGAAATGTAGCGTCTTTGTTAAGTATAGAATACGCCCCAAACCCGGGGTTTAGTTTAGTTATTTCTAAAAGCTACGTTGTGTTTACCACACTAGTAGCCGTTGTTTGGTTTAGTCAGCCATTAAGCTGGCAAAATACAGCAGCAATTTTTTTAATTGTGGCTTTTTCGGCTTTAATTATGCTGGACCAAAAAAAAACCAAAAAAACTACAAAACCGCTTTGGTTACCACTAGCCATTGTTAGCTTTTTTTGCTGGGGAATGCTTTCGTTGTCTTCAAAATACTTGTTTAACCAAGGTGTTGAGTTATATGTTTTTTTAAGCTATGCATACATTGTTGTAGTTAGCGCCATAATTGCAGAAATTATTATTAAAAAAGTAAATATTGGGCAAATAAAAGCCAAACCAGTTGCCTTTTTAGGCGTTGGACTATTGTCTACCGGGTTTAATTTGTTTAACTTTTTGTCTATTCAAATTGCACCAAATTTGGGTTATGTAAATGCAATTAACGCCGCTTCTATTTCGGCAGTAACAATATTTGCGTGGATTTTATTTAAAGACGAGTTATCTTTTAAAAAATTTGTTGGCGTATTTGGTGTTATAGTTGGTTTGTTTTTGTTACTTTTATAAAAGCTTATATATTTTGTTATGGCAACTATTAATCCGGAAGACATACTTTTTGAAACAGAAAACTTTATAGTTAACTCAGCGCCACACCCCCTAGTCTGTCGAACAGAAGGCGGACACATAAGACTGTTTCCTAAAGACGCCAAAAGAATAAGCAACAGGTCAGAACTAACCCCAAAAGAAGCAATTGAATATATGCGCCTAAGTATAGTAGCCGGCCAAGCCCTATTAAAAGCAATGAACGAACAAGGCATACTTGTGGTATGGATTAATTACGAAGATCTAGGTACTTGGGCGTTTAAAAATAATGAGCGACCAGTGATGCATATGCATATATTTGGAAGAGCTAAAAACGCAAAAAAACAAATATGGCCCGAAGCTGTATATTTACCTGCCAAAGAATCTGGGTTTTATGATAACTTCATGCCACTCAACAAAAAAGACAAAGAGTTAGTACATAAATATATTGAGGAGCTCTTCAACGATCCGAAATTTAGAAACCAAAGCTGGAGTTTATAATTATCATAACCTATAGTTTTTTGGTATAATACACCTATCCTAATGAAAGGAGGTGGCAAAATGCATGCCATCTTAATAGTTGGGCTAATTTTAGCCCTCTACATTGTCTCCATGGCGGAGATAATGAGAGGGCGGGGGTAGCGGTAAAACGCTACCCTTTTTCTTTATATTGTAGCCTCTGATATAATTTGGGCTATGGCTGTTTTTTTGAATAACCTACCTTTTTTGCTTTCAATTGTAGTAACGTACCTAGCCAAAGAAATAGGCTTGTTGAAAAATGAAGATAAAGCCACTATAACCAGAATTGCCTTTAACATAGTAATCCCTGCCCTTATTATTAAACTACTTATAGAAAACAGTATTGGTTTACCCGACGTAAAATATATATTTGTTGGCATAATTATTTGGTCTCTACTATTAGTTACCGGATACTTTATTTCTAAAATTTACAGCAAAACAGTTCGGAAAGAGGTGTTTATTGCCTTTATGGGATTAGCTTGCGGACCAATTATTTATCCGCTGGTAATGCTTAATTATTCAACAAAAGTTTTTTCGCACCTAGTTATTGCCGACATAACCAACTTTTTACTCTTAATGACCTTTTCTTATGGCTCAATTGTTTACATGGGTAAGAATAAAAACCCGAATCTAGCCCAAACGTTAAAAAAGATAATTCTTTCCCCTATTGTTATTTCGATTATTTTGGGCGTTTTGCTTTCGCTTATTAACATCAACACAAAAGTTGCGGTTAACATATTGGCATTTTTTGCAAATTCGTTTACCTTTTTAGCCGGTATTTTGCTGGGGCTAACTATAAATTTGAAAAAGATAGAAGAGTATAAAACTGTTTTAACCGTTGCCACCTTTAAGATTGTTGCCGGCTTAATAATAGGTTTGTTAACTGTAAAGTTAATGGGAATTAGCGGCAAAACCGCAGAGGTTCTTATTATGGCAAGTACCGCCCCTGTACCCCTAACAGTTCTGATTTTTGCCGAAATAGAGAAAATACCAACCAAACTTTTGGGGCAACTGGTACCCTTCACAATACTCTTATCTATAATAACTCTACCAATACTGGTAATGCTGCTGAATTAACAACGTTAAACCATCTTTGTCTTGGTTGCCAATAACGCTGGAATAATCGCCAATAATGCAAAAACCGCGCTTAAATTAAAAGCATTAACTATGCCAAACTGGTATGCTACAAATCCCAATAATAATGGCGCTATAGCAGTTGCTGACCCAGAAATTGTTTCTTTAACACCAAAGGCTTTTTCAAAATTACCGTAGTCTTCAACCGATTCTGCAATCATTGTTTGCACAACGGGCGCGGTACCTTTTGTGAAAGCTCCTAAAATTATAGAAAACAGTACTATTAATACTAGTGAAGGAGTATTGGCTAAGAGAAAAATAAACAAAGCCATTAACAACTCTGCCACAATAAATATTTTTAAATTTCCAAACGTGTCTACTAATCTCCCCAACACAGTTTTGCCAGCCATATTGCCAATGAAGAAGGCAGCTGTAAAAGAGCCAAATAAAGACGGCTCTACTCCCCTTTCAATAAGTAAAAAAGGTAAAAATATGAATAACGCAGAGCTTGCTAATGAATCTATGGCTGAAGAAGTTGAGCACAACACAAATTTTTTGTTTTTAAGAAGATCTATAATACTAGATTTGGTAACTAATATTGGTTTTGAAAGTTCTTCACTATTTACCTGTCTATCCTTTACAAAAAACCAATATAAAAGAAGAAAAATTAGTAGAGCAAGTAAACCAAAAGAAAGTGAAGTTAATTGCCAACCAATGTAAGCAATTAAAAATGTTATAACAGTAGAAAACCCAATCCTGCCAATGTCACCAATTGCAGTAAAATTACCCATAAGTCTACCCCTATTTTCCTTTATAGACCACCGCGAAACTAAAGCAAACGAAATTGGGTGAAAAACACCAAAACCGATACCGGCAATAAAAAAGAATAAAGCTAGCATATATAGCGAGGTTGAAAGTGCAGTTCCAAAAAAACCAATACTATATAAAAGAACCGCAATAACAAGCACTTTTAAGCCGCCGATTTTATGAGCAATATACCCGGCGGGAAGAGCTAAAAATATACCAAGTACATTTAAAAAAGTTCCCAAAATACCCACTTCTGCCAAATTTATTCCTAAACCTTTACTAATAAAAGGTAGTAACAATGGAAGACTAACTAAAAAGCCGTCATTCAGAACATGTAAAATATTCAACAAAGTTATTTTTGTATTTTTTTGCTTCGCCATATTTTATACATATTAAAGAAACTCTTTAAGTTTTTTTACATACTCAATTCTTTCTGAGGGCTTGGAAATATAGGTTTCGAGAATATTATTTGCCCAGTTATCATTCTTGTACCTTGGAATTATATGCAAATGGAAATGCATGGCATGCTGACCTGCCATTGGCTCATTGTTTTGCATTAAGTTAATACCAAAACATTTATACGCCTTCTTCATTGCAATACTTACCAGTTTTGCCACCCTAGCAACTTCGGCAAGCACTTCTGAATCTATAACATATATATTTTCAAAGTGTTTATTTGGCACCACAATACAATGGCCCTTATTATTTTTATAAAATTTTGAGTTTATGTAAACCGAAACTAGCTTGTTATTGTAAACCAAATCTGCTTGCTTTATCATTGTTTGATTATTTTCTATTCCTTTAATTGCCAAACATATGGGGCAAATGTAGTTATTTGGAGCATGTGCATACATAGAATGTTATTATACTTTTTTTGGTTGTTTTATTCTAATTACAAGCCTTTGCATATATTTCCACAAAAAACGGAAAAGGGCTAAGGCCAGAATTATCTTGATCATAAAAGCTATTATACCCATTTTTGCTTTAATACCTCGGGGGTTAGAACCCCCGAGGTGTTTTGATAGAATTGCATATATATGTGTGGTAGGTGGGCAACGCCTTTTACCAAAGATAATATTGAAACGAGATACAAAGTAAGTTTGGGGAATGTTAATTTTGAGCCAAGTTACAATATTGCCCCGGGTAGTAAAGTAGTAACAATTGTTAAGAACAATGAATTAACTGCAATGGAAATGCATTGGGGACTTGTTCCACCTTGGGCAAAAGAAAAAAGCCGCCTACTTATTAATACCAGGGCTGAAACCATTAATCAAAAACCAACATTCAGAGCAGCATTTAAAGACAGTCGTTGCTTAATTCCCTCGGGCGGTTTTTTTGAGTGGAAAAAAGAAAACGGTCAAAAAATTCCTTATTACATTCATTCAATAAACGAACCAATCATTTCTTTTGCCGGTATATATTCTGAGTCGCTAGATAACACGGGTAAAAAACAGCTCTCTTTCTCTATAATCACCAAAGCAGCTAATAAACCTGTTTCACTAATTCACAACCGTATGCCGGTAATTTTGGGCAAAGACAAAGAAGACGCCTGGCTAAACCAAACCAGTTCTGCAAATACCCTTTTAGATTTGCTGGGCCTTTATTCTGCCTATACTGATCTGCAAATGTACCCGGTTTCGAGTGCAGTAAACAAAGTTAGTAATAATTATAAAGAGCTACTGGAACCTGTTGACAGCTAATATTGCCAAATATATAACAATTGTTTAAAATTAAAAAATGCACATACAAAACAAAAAAGCTTTGGTAACGGGAGGAACTTCGGGTTTGGGCTTTGCTTTAGCTAAAAAATTGGTTGAAAAAGGCGCATTTGTTTACATATTGGGGCGAGACCAAAAAAAACTGCAAGAGGCAGTAACAACAATAAGCAAAACCAAAACAGCGGCAATTCTGGCTGATATTAGTAATCACACAGAGGTAGAAAAAAGTTTATCCGGTTTGAGTGTAAATATTTTAATTAATAACGCCGGTGTTTGGTTAGAAGGCGAACTTACAGATAACAGCTACAACACCATTAACTACACCATAGATACTAATCTTAAAGGCACAATTTATACAACCAAGGCACTGCTGCCGGCACTTTTAAAAGAGACTGAGGCGCATATTGTTAATATATCGTCTACTTCTGGTTTAAAAATCAGGAACGGGCAAAGCGTATATGCTGCTTCAAAAGCTGGAGTTACCAGTTTTACCAGGTGTTTAGAAATGGATTTAGCAAAAACTAATGTAAAAGTTACGGCAATTCACCCCGGTGGAATGAAAACACCCCTTTTTGAAAAGGCAGGTAATCAAAAAGAGATTGAAGATTGGATGGATCCCAACAAAGTGGCCGACTTAATTATTAACTTAATTGAGCAAGACGAATCCATGGTCACGAGTTCATTGGAAATCAACAAAAGGCACACTAAATTTTCAAATAGCTAAAAGTATTTTTGCCAATTTGACAATCGAAACCAATAAGATTAATATTTTAGTATTAGGTATTAATTTTTTAAGTAATGGATGACTTTGATTATTACAAAAACAATAAAAATAAATTTATAGTTATTGGCTTGGTTGTAGCTGTTTTTATTGTATTTATTACTGCAGTTTTAGTTATTAAAAGCAAAAGTAGTGAAAATAACCAAGAACAATCAAAGACTGAAGCCAATCAACCAGAAACATCCAGTAATTTTGGGCTTGTTCCTAAACAAGTCAACCCAGATACTACAGATACAAGTATAACTCCTTCCAGCCCAATTCCCAAAACAATCTTCGAAAACTATACTTTAAAAACTACCTACCCCAACATACCTACATCAATCCAAACGTATTATTTAAAGACCAATTTTAGTTTGGCAGACGCTACCCAACTGGGATCAATTTTTAATTTAAGCCAAACCAAAACAACAAAAAGCAGTACTGTTTTTGTTTATGAGTTGAAAAACCAAAATAACAAAGGAATACTGGTGTATAACACAAAGTCTGGGGCATATTCATTCGTTTCTTTTGGTAAGCATCAATTAACCGATTTTGGGGGCAATAACATAAACGAAAAAGTTTTAAACTACCTACAACAAAAAGGGCTAGCCGATAGCACTATTAGCTGTCCGATAACTTATGAAAACCAGAAATACAAAAAAATGGTCTTTGTTGAGTGCCATCGTGACTGGGAAATAGCCGGACTGCCAATTCTTAACTTTCAGGGAATACTTAACGTGGCAGAAGATGTTAATATAAAAAACATTCGTGAAGGTCAAACCGACTCGCAAAGCTTACCCAATCCCAATATTATCAATGTTTCCGATATGTCAAACGGTAAAGATAGACCAACCGACTTTAACACTATAACCGTTGTGGTGCAAAATGACCAAATTATTTCCATAGATTCTAATTTAAGGCAAATAAAAAGAACTGTAAATATTAATATGGATGATTTAATCGGACCACAAGAAGCTTTATCCGTTTTTTCAACTCATAAGGCAGAAAATTCTTTGATTATGCCAAGTGGTAAAGGCACAGTTATTTCAAGTAAAATATTCCCCAATAACATTGCACATTCTAAAAATGCCACTGTTACCGATTATGTTTTAACTTATTTGGAAAACTCACCCCATATAGCACAAAGTACATTTGAACCGTACTACTTAATAAAAGGTTATGCAGAATTATCTTCCGGTTATAGGGCTAAGTTTACCGAAGTTGTTCCGGCTACAAAGTCAAAAAATATATCTGTTCTGGGTGAAAATGACGCCAATGAACCGGTTATTAAACTTGGCGATTTCGACCCCGAATTTCCGGAAAGTGCAGAAATAGAGCCAACTATAGCGGCCGAAGTTGTTGCAGCCATAGATAAGGGGGGTATTTGTAAACCAACAGAAGATGAACTTAGCCCAATCTATGACTTGGAAAATTTTGGTCGTCTGGGTTACTACATTAATCATATTAATATTCCAATGGTTGGAGAAGTTGAAAATTTTGTTGCAGACATCCCTGCCTACTACTTAATACCAAATTCAAATACTCTACCTAATATTGACTCGGTAACAAATGAGGTAAGTTCGTTACTAAGCAGTATTGGGGCAGCAACATATGGCGAGATGGGTATTAGAAGGCGGGTTTTTTTAGATCGAGAATGGAGTAAATGGGATGGTAGCTGCCCAATTCGGTTAACCGGCCCCTCGCCCACAATATTTGTTTATTCGGCAAAAAATACAACTGTCAAAGTAAGTAGGCCCATTACTTATTCTGATCCGCCCCACCAAAATAATAAATGGGTAGTAAAGCCTAATAACAATTCTCTGCTAATCAATGACCTAACACGATCTTATATCTATTACGAGTACTTAGCAGTAAATTTTAGTAAACCAAGAACCGGTTGGGTTATTAAAAAATCAGAGTTAATAAAATTTAACAACAATATTGCCGGTACAATAGGACTCAACAAAGATGAAACCAAAAGGCTTTTTTATGAATTGAACCAGGCTACGCTTGATATTAGTAATGACTACTTATTTATAGGATTAATAAACAACAAAGAAGTAAGTGAAAAAATTAATCTTAAAGCAGAACCAAAAACATCGGAAATACTTCGATATCACTTCTACATTGAAGGTATCGATGCACCTTTTAAAATCAACAAGCCCGTTTTAAGGAAAGTAACACAACGCAAATCACTGATTCTGGAATTAGGTGCAATTTCGAAAAATAATTAATCCGGGTATTGAGTAAATACTTGAGCAAATCCTTGACTCATGTTACGAAGCGCTTCGTCTGTACCGGTACTAAGAAAAATACTGTTTATAGCATCTTTCATGTAGTTGATTAATTTATCGTTTAACCCATTATCGTAGGTTCTGGAAATTAAGGGCAGTGAATCTAGGCTACTCGCATCTCTAATAATTGCCCCTAAATATTCATGTTGATTCAAGAGTTGAGCCATATCTTTTCTGGAATAAGGGTTGCCGTAAGAACGCCCATTCTTTACTTCGAGTTCAAACATTTTTTCCAAACTTTCCTTACTGCTTAAGAACTTTAAAAAATCCCAGGCTACTTGCTGATTTTCACTACCTCTAGACACCCCGTCTGCCCAATAATTGGCAATATTCTTACTTTCACCACCCTGAATTTGTGGCACCTGTGATACACCAAATTGTAAGTCGGGATTCATGTGCCTAATAACATTGATTTCATATATGGGAACAAAAACCATAGCTAGTCTTTCACTAGCAAAGGCTTCAACTGAATTATCCATTGCAGCGCTCCATACCGGATTAGCAGAAATAGCAAAATTAGTATAGGTATCAAAAACAGCTTTTGCATTTGGATCATCTTCAAAGTTATGAATATCTACGTCGTTTTGTAAAAACATTAACGCTAAAATATCTGAAAAATGACTAATATTTTCGGCAGTACCCAATGCAACGCCGGCAGTAATAATATTTTTGTTTTCGTCGTAAACAGTTGCTTTTTCGGCAACTTCAATTAGCTCTTCCCAAGTAGTTGGCGGTTCTTCTACTCCAACAGCTTTAATAATATCTTTATTGTAGAGCATCACTAATCCATCAATATAATGGGGTATTCCCACAACTTGATCATTAATGATTAGGTTTTTTTCGGCAACAGGATAAAAGGTATTCTTAAAGTCGTCAGCCGTATAGACAGTATTGGGTGCAACTGAAAGCGTTTCTTTTATCATTGGTATCCAGGTATTATGAAATCTAAAAATATCTGGTCCGGTTCCATTTCTGATTCTTTCAACTACCCTATCTTTATAATTATCTTTTGCATCCATTAGTTCATACTTTATTTCAACGTTTGGGTTTAATGCTTGATACTCTTTTATCATTTCGTTCATAACTACCTCGTCTTGCCACAAACCCCAAAATAGAAGTTTTACACTTTCTGCTGACTTGCCCGAACCTGCTCCCAATAACCTTATTAATAAGATCACTAAAAACAAAATTAGTACCCCACCACCAACAACCAGGAATATTAACGGCTTTTTCTTATTTGTAAAAACCGAACTATTGGAAGCATCTTCTTGCGAAGGATATAAGTCTTCATCTGTTAAATATTCCTCAGGTATAGCTCCTACAGAAGGTGTTTTATTTTGCTCTGTAGCTTCAACAGTACCTTTTACCGGCTCTGTTTTTTCCTCATATATTGTTTTGTTTTTAGAGTCCGAATCTGTTTTACTGTTATCCATACTTTTTATTATAATAAAACCGTGAGAAAGATTATATTAATGTTTTTACTACCATTCATACTAATTGGTATTTGTTTGGTTTGGGCAATAAACTATTCTAATAGATCAAGCCAAAGCACCCTAATTTTGCCAAACATTTATATTGACAATATAGATGTTGGGAATATGAACACAAAGGCAGCAAACTCACTCCTAAACAAAATTTATCAAAAAAAAACAAACTTCAATATTTTGTTTACTTTAGAACAGAATCAAGTGGCTACTATTTCAGCCAGTGATATTAGTTTTAAGTTACCAATAGAAAATGTTGTTGATCAGGCCTTTTTGGTTGGCAGAGGAAGTAATTTTATTTCTCGGCTTTACCAAAATTTAGCTTTAAACTTTGGTTGGGAAAGATATAATTTTGAACTTTCACCCGAATACGACCAAGGGTTTATCAGTACCTATATTACCAATTTAAACGATTCATATAAGGTATTACCCCAAGAAGCTCGCTTTGAATTTAATGAAGCCAATAATAAAGTTGAAGCATTTCAGCTAAATAAAAATGGATATGAATTAAATATCGGTAAAGCTTTATTACAGATTGAAAAAGAAATTACCGAAATAAAAAAAAGCTTTAAAAAAACCATTCATGTGCGTCTTGAAAAGAAAATTACTCGCCCAGAGCTAAAACTAAATGAGATTAATAATATGGGAATCAATGAACAGATAGCCGAAGGTAATTCTCTTTTTGCAGGTTCCGCCGCAGAAAGGGTACACAACATTGTTACCGGAGCCAGTAAACTTAACGGTATAATTGTAAAACCAGGCGAAACCTTTTCTTTTGTTGAAAAAATTGGCGATATATCTCGTTCAAGTGGTTTTATGCAGGCCTATGTTATTACAAACGGTAGAACGGTACTGGGTGATGGTGGGGGAATTTGCCAAGTGTCAACCACACTTTTTCGAGCAGCATTAAATTCTGGGCTAGAAATTATTGAGAGACACGCCCATGCCTATAGAGTTGGTTATTATGAACAAGATTCAGACCCAGGATTAGACGCAACTATTTACTCGCCCTCTGTAGACCTTAAATTTAAAAATAATTATGAAAATTCAATATTAATTCAATCAATTGTTGACGTAACCAACTCTAGACTTACTTTTTCTATATATGGTACAAAAGACCAGAGAGTTGTTGAATTGTCACCGGTAACAGTGTGGAATGTGTCACCGCCACCCCCTGACGAGTACATCGATGATTTTAGTTTGCCCGATGGTGTGGTTAAACAAGTAGATTTTGCCAATTGGGGTGCTTCAAGCAAATTTTCTTATAAGGTAAGTAAAAATGAACAAATACTCCAAGAAAAAGAATTTATTTCAAATTTCAGACCCTGGAAAGCGATTTATTTAGTAGGGAAAAAAAAGGATTAGATTACCTAACTCTAACTTTTGTACCCGAATCTAATAAGTCTGGGTTTTCAAAATTATTCAAGTGTAAAATTGTAGGAAAAAAATAGCCGCTACCATATTCAGCTTCTGCCAAATCCCAAATACTTTCACCCTCTTCAAGTACTCGATACTTAATTCCTGCTTCACTGTTCTTGTTATCTATTGCGCCTTTAATATTTTGTTTTACTTTATTTTTGGTGTTAGTAATTATTCTTTTGTTACTGTTGATTATTTTGAATGATAAAAACGAGCCAGATAAAAATACAGTACTTAAAACAATAACACCTAGTATAAATTCTGCAGGTTTTTGATTGATTATTTTTTTTGCCTTATCTAGACTTGTTTGTTTTTTCTTCTTAGCTGCCATTTTTCACTATTGTAGCAGATAATTGAAAATTATCAATTCACAACTTTCGAGTATTTAACGCTTGGGTGATTGTCTTTGTTTTCTTGCCTTTACCAAACCGGCTTTCTTTCGTTCTTTTACCCGTGCGTCAACGGTTAAAAAGCCCTTTGGCTTTAGAATACTTCTATAATCTTTGTCTACTTTCTCAAGAGCCCGGGAAACAGCAAGTCGAAAAGCAATAAGCTGCCCTTTTTTACCACCGCCAACGGCCCTTGCAACAATTGCAAACCTGTTTTCTGAACCTGTTAAAATTAAAGGTTCCATGTAAGTTACTTTGAAGATTTCAGACATAAAATACTTTTCAATTGGAAGTTTGTTAACCACAATTTCACCTTTTTTAATTACAACCGTACCTAATTTTACTTCACCTTTTGGTGTTAAGTACAACCTAACTCTACAAGTTGATTCTTTACGCCTACCTACCGCACCATAATAGATGTCTGAACTTTTCTTTTTCCGCTGTTTTTTAACTGTAGCAGCCATTATTTATCTTTATTCATAATTTTTAATATTTCTTTCGGTAAATTGTAATCTAATTCAGCAAATATATATAGCCTTCCCAGACGTTCTTTTTTAAGTTTATTATCTGGTAACATGCCTTTAATAGCATTAAACAAAGGCGCTGTTGGTCTTCTTTGGAAAAGTGAATTCAGGTTTTCCTTTTTTAAGCCTCCTTGATAACCGGAATATCTACTGTACTCTTTGTCTTCCCATTTGTTTCCGGTAACTTTCATTTGCTTAGCATTTATAACAACCACATAGTCGCCGGTATCAATATTATAAGTAAAATTCCTTTTGTTCTTTCCTTGCAAAAGCAAAGCAATTTCGGATGCTAACCGACCCAAGATTTTACCTTTAGCATCAATCACATGAACCCCTCTTTCAACACTGGCTTGGCTTGGGGTTTTTGTATAAACTGTTGGTTTTATCATTTTTTATTTTTCTTTTTAACCATTTCTTTAACTGCTGTCTTTTTTTTAGTATCGTCTTTCTTCACCGTTTTGTCTGTTGCTTTAGTTGTCTTTTTTACTTTTTTTGTTTTAACTTTTTCTTTGTAATCAATCAATTCAACTTTGGCAACCGCTGTTCCGTCACCTCTTCTGAATCCCAATTTCGAAATTCGAGTATAGCCGCTTTTTTTAGTTGTTTCTTTTGTGCCATACAGATAAATCTGTTTCGCTACCTTAAAGTTACCAACTTTTCTTTCAAGCTGTCTCTGTACCTGAAGCGGTTCTCCTTTTTTAGTCTGAGACAAAAGCATATCTACCATTCTTACCAATTTCTTTGCATTGGTAAGTGATGTTTCCAGTTTTCCATAGCTAAAAATAGTTTTAATCTGGTTGATTAAATCACTTTTTTCTTTTGTTCCTTTGCCCAAAACTGGTTTATTAATTCTTTTTCTCATCTCTTTTATATTTCCAGGAGCTTGTCATTTAATTCTTTAACAGATTTTTTTCCAAGGCCCCTAACTTCGGCCAGCTCATCATCGGTCATATTTTTAAGTTGACCTACCGTTTCAATTCCGTGTTTTATAAGAGCGTTAATAACTCTTGTTGGAAGATCAAGTTCATCTACCATCATATCTTCCCTTGTAGCTCTTTCTGTAGATTCTTCAAGTTCCAAAGCTGTTTTTTCGGGCTTTATTTCTTTTGTAGCACCACCTTTGGAAAGCAAACTAAAGTGTTCAATGACTACATTAACAGCTTTATTTAATGCCTCGGATGGCTTTACGCTTCCATCTGTAAATACAGTTAGGGTTAACTTATCAAAATCAGTTCTTTCACCAACACGAGCACTGGTAACATTCACAATTACATTGTTAACTGGAGTAAAAGTTGAATCAACAGGCATAATACCAAAATCACGTTGATCCTTTTCTTCAGATGAAATATAACCTGTACCCTTATCTACATATATTTCTATTTCTAAACTGCCCCCTTGTGCTAATTCTCCAATATAAAGGTCTTTATTAACAACCTTACACAAAGGACTGTCTTGTATATCAGCCGCTGTAACCTTAGCCGGACCTTTTTTCTTTAAGATTAGTTTTTGCTCGTCTGTAGCACTAAAATTAAAACGTAATAACTTAAGATTAAGAATTAGGCTTAAAACATCTTCTTTCAAACCTTTGATAGTATCGAATGAATGGCTTATTCCTTTAATTCGAACATATGTTACTGCCGCGCCATCAAGTGAGGAAAGCAAAGTTCTTCTTAAGACATTGCCGATTGTATTGCCAAAACCCCGGTTAAGCGGGGAAATAACAAAATTACCTTCAGAGCTGTTTTCTTTAATAGTTTCCAGATAAAATTTTGGTTTTTGCATTGAAAAATAAAATGAAATTTATAATTTTGAATAAAATTCAATTACTAATGGTAAACTTACCGGTTCTTGGTAATTTTCAAAGTCTACGGCTCCGGTAATTTCTGCTTGCAAACCTTTTCTTTTTAACCATGCTGGTGGCTCATAATTCTTGTCTTCAATAACAGCTTTAATATAAGAGATTTCTGGAGTAGCTTTTTTATGAAAAGAAATTTTTTCGGCTTTTTCAACTTGATAAGAAGGAATGTCTACTTTTTTGCCGTTAACAGCAATGTGCCCATGCGCTACTAACTGTCTGGCTGAAGCGCGAGTTGGTGCAAAATTTAGTCGATACACTACGTTGTCTAATCTATTTTCCAATAATTTAACCAGTGCGTCGGCCGTATTGCCTTTTGTTTTTATTGCTTTTTCAAAATAACGTTTCATTGCGCTTTCTGAAACTCCATATATTCTTTTTAGTTTCTGTTTTTCCCGAAGCTGCCTACCAAAATCCGATATCTTTCTTCGTCTGCCGCGAGTAGATTTAGCACCCGGTTCAACGTTTATTCTTCTCAATAAACTAGCATGTGCCTTTGTACCAAAGGTTTTTAGCGATAAATCTACCGCTTCTCTCCTAGCTAATTTGTTTTTTGCAATTCTAGTTTTTGCCATATTTTTATACTCTCCGTCTTTTTTTGGGCCTAATTCCGTCGTGCGGAATAGGAGTTAAGTCAACTAATTTACTAATACCCAATTCGTTGGTTCTTAAAACCCTGATTAGTGAATCTCTACCAGGACCAGCGCCTTTTATATAGACTGCAGCTTCGGTTAATCCGTGTTGCTCTCTAGCTTCACCTATTGCGTTTTCAATGGTTTGAGTTGCTGCGTATGGTGTTGATTTACGGGTTCCTGAAAATCCGGTTTTTCCTGAACTATTCCAGCATATCGTATTTCCTTTTTCATCTGTTATAGTAATAATTGTATTGTTAAAAGTAGCCGTTAGGTAAATTCTACCTTTAGGAGTGTATCTAGCTTCTTTTTTTACTGTTTTTTGGTTTTTTTTTGTTTGCTTTTTTTGATTATTAGCCTTTGCCATTTTTATTTTTTAACTTTTCTTTGTTGTGAAGATTGGTCAATTTTCGCCCAGGCTTCTTTAGTTAGCGAACCTACCGTTCTCTTTTTTCCTTTTCTGGTTCTGGCATTTGAACGAGTTCTTTGGCCACGAACCGGAAGCCCTACTATATGCCTGTAACCTCTGTAACTACTGATTTCTTTAAGTCTTTTTATATTGTCATTTATTTGCGACCTTAAGTCACCTTCAACCCGATAGTTTTTTTCAATATATTCTTGAATTTTCTTAATATCAGTGTCTACCAGGTCTTTTACTTTTTTATTCACATCGATCCCAACCTGGGTAAGAATTGTTCTTGATCGAGTAAACCCAATTCCAAATATTAATGTTAGAGCATACTCTAACCTTTTGTTGTCTGGTAAATTTGTACCTACAATTCTAACCATAATATTTAGCCTTGCCTTTGTTTATGCTTAGGATTTTGGCATATAACTTGTACCCTCCCACGTCTTTTTACTATTTTGCATTTTGGACATATTTTTTTTACCGATGCTTGTACTTTCATATTTTACATTCTATAAACTATTCTACCTCTATTTTTGTCGTAAGGCGTAATTTCCACTCTTACTTTATCTCCGGGAAGTATTTTAATATAGTGCTTCCGCATCTTACCGCTTAAATAACATAAAACCTCTCTGTCGGTCCCGTCTATTTTAACTTTGAACATGGTGTTGGGCAAGTTTTCCAAAACCTCACCAACAACTATAATGTTTCCTTCTTTGCTTTGCATACGAAAATATTTATTATAACACTTTAACTTATAAATTAAAAGACTAATTAACAAGAACCGTAACTTCGTTATTGTCTACAAACACGGAATGCTCAAAACAAGCGCTTTGACTACGTTTTACTGTTCTTAAGCTCCAACCATCTGATGAATCAAGAATAACCTGATTGTCTGCCATTGAATAGATAATTTCAATAGCATAAGCTCTGCCAGACTTAAATTTTGGAGTATTTTCTATTTTACCACTCAAGAACCCGGGAATAAGGGGATCTTCATGAAGCTCTTTACCAACTCCATGACCGGTTAAATCCCAAATTACTTTATAGCCGCTTCCCTCTATTTCGTTTTGAATTATTTTACTTATGACTCCAATATGAACGCCAGCAGCTGTTTTTTGAATAGCTTTTAAAAGTGTTCGTCTGCCTTTATCAAGAAATGCTTTTATACTTCCCTTTTCCTCCATACCGACTAAAAAAGTGTTTCCGTAATCAACATGATAACCACCCTCATAAACACCGATATCTATTTTAAGCACGTCCGCTTTCTTTAGTTTGGTTTTATTTGGTACTCCATGAACTACAATTTCGTTCACCGACATGCATGTTGCAAAATAATAGCCGGGAACTTTATCGAAGCTAGTATCAGTTCCGTGGTTATGAATCAATTTAGTAGCAATATTGTTTAGCTCTAGAGTTGTAATGCCGGGAGCAATCTGCTTTTCCAGTTGATTCATTACACTTTTAATAATTTTGCCACCTCGAATCATAGCAGTTTTCTGAGAGATAGAATTATTTTGAGTATGAATCATTTAATAAGGAGTTCCATAGTAAACTTGTCTGTATGCCTCTTCTAGTTTGCTTTCAAGTTCGAAAATGGTACTGTTGTTAATTACAATCTTATCGGCTAGGGCAATCGTTGGGCCCATGTTTAAATTTAGCACCTCTTGAACATCTCTCTTTTCTCCTCTTACATTAGCTCTAACTTGTCTGGATTTAATTCTTTTGTGTCTTAATTTTTTGTCGGCAACAATTGCAAGTAGAAATACATTTTTAAAAGATTTTTTGGCAAATAAATATTCCTCATATGATCGCAGTCCATCAATCACGACTACTTTATTATTTTCCAGTGTTTTCTTGATTTTAGGTACATTCGCCACCATGTAAGCTGCCATTCCTTCCTTTTGCCTAATTCCTTCCCTGACTTTTTTTTCATTCTCAACTGTGAATTTTAGCCCTTTTTCTTTGATAATGTCGTCGGTAATCTGCCCCAATCTAATAACAGGAAAGCCCTTGGCTTTAAAGTAATTGGCAGCAGCACTTTTACCAGCACCCGGTAAACCAACTATCGCTAATATTGTTTTTCTTCTCTTAAACCAGCTAGTAACCCCGTTTTTACCAATCGTTTTTCCGATTGATTTTAATATTAGTTCGTTAACTTGTTTAATTGTTTTGGTGCCGTCAATTTCTTTAAGTAAGTCTTTTTTACGGTAATAATCTAACACAGGTTCGGTGTGTTTATGAAAAATATCGATCCTTTTCTTAACAGCATGGACTGTGTCGTCGGCACGCCCCTCATCTACTCTACCCGAAATCCGCCATAATGATTCTTTATCTGATACTTTTAGGTAAATGACATTATCAATATTATTTGTAAATTTTTTTGCCTGGTAAATATTCCTGGGAAATCCATCTAAAATATATCCTTTTTGATACTCTTTTCTAGACAGGTATTCATTAACAATTTGAATTGTTTCTTTGTCAGGAATTAGTAAGCCTGCCGCCATGGTTTCTTTAACAAATCTTGCCCATTTGGTTTTTTCCTGTGCAATGTTTCTAAAAATATGCCCAGTTGACAAATACGGAATATGGAATTGCTTAGACAATAAATTACCCTGAGTAGACTTTCCGGCGCCGGGAATTCCGAATAATACTATTTTCATAAACTGGTTTGCAACTTATCATAGCCTTGAACCGCTAACTGTGCCTGTATTACTTTATAAGTTTCGAGAATTACCGAAACTACAATAAGTATACTGGTGCCACCAAAAAAAAGTGATTTAAACCCGGTAAAGGCAGAAAGAATATTGGGCAAAACCGCAATTAAGCCCAAAAATACCGCACCAACAAAGGTTAATCTGTAAAGTGTTGTTTGTAAAAATTCCTTGGTTTTTTGACCCGGTCTAATTCCTGGAATAAAACCACCATGCTTTTGAACTTCTTCAGATATTTTTTGAGGATTAAAGATTACAGATGAATAGAAAAAAGTAAACACAATAACCAATAAAAAGTAAATTAAATTATAAATAATGCCATTGGCATTAAAAACTGTAACAAATAACTCACCAATCCCGGCCAAAGTTGAATTTGCAGAACTTGCCAGAAAATTACCAATTAATTGTGGAAAAAGCACAAAAGAAACAGCAAAAATAATTGGTATTACCCCTGCTTGACTTAGTTTGATTGGTAAATAGTTTGTTGCGCCACCATACATCTTGCCCCCTCTAACACGCTTAGCGTAATAAACGGGAATTTTTCGTTTAGCTTCGTTTAATACTACCACCAAAATAATCACGGCAAACGATATGGCAACTAAGGTTAGTGCCGGAACTACGTTTTCGGCACTGAGTAAATTAAATGACTGTACCAAAACTACAGGAATCCTTCCTACAATACCGGCAAGAATGATAAATGAAATTCCGTTACCAATACCAAATTCCGAAATTAATTCACCCAACCAAACCAATATAAAAGTACCTGCAGTTAGTGAAACAGCAAAAACAATTAATTCCATAAAGCTGAGTGCTCCAATTATTGCTTGATTTTTTAAGAAGAAATACATACCAATCGCTTGAAAAAAAGCAATAGGTAAGGTTAGCATACGCGTATACTGGTTTATTTTATTCCGCCCGTACTCACCTTCTTTAGAAAGAGCTTCAAGAGGGGGATAAATCATAGTAAACAGTTGAATAGCAATAGAGGCATTAATATATGGATTTAGACCAGTAGCTAGAATAGAAAAATTTAACAAGGTACCACCACTAAAAATATCCAATAATATTAAAAATTGGTTCGAAGCGAAAAAGCTCCTTAATTTTTCTATATCGATTGTTGGAATAGTAACGTATGAAAAGAGTCTGAAGACAACAAGGACAGCTAAGGTAAAGATAAGCTTTTTTCGAAGCGCTCTGTTTTCCCAAATATCTTTGATAAAAGATTTAATATTTATATTCACCGTCAGCTGCTTTAACTTTTTTGATTGCGCTTGTTGACGCTTTAATTTCAATTATTAACTTTTTACTTAGTTTACCCATACCGAGAAGTTTAATTTCTCTCTTTGTTTGGCTCTTTTTTATTAAACCACTTTTAATTAGTGATGCTTCGTTGATTGTAGCGCCTTTCTTTATTTGATCTCGCGCTTCAAGTTGAGAAACGTTAATTACAACAACCTTGTCTTTTATTGATTTATTTTTCCCTTTACCTCTAAGCATTGGTAATTTTGTTGAAAGCGGCGATTGACCTCCTTCAAAGAATGATTTAATCTTTCCCCGGCTTTTCTGACCTTTTATACCACGGCCACTATACTTACCAGCGCCTGAGGACCAACCCCTACCAATTCGCTTTTTCCTTTTTTCTGTAATACTTGTAAGTTGATTTAGTTTTGTCATTTCTGCCTGGCTTTAAACTCTTTAAAAACCTTAAATATTGCGTATGTTAGGTTAATCTTATTATTAGAGCCAAGGATTTTACCGGATAGATCTTTTACTCCGGCAATTTCCATTAATGGCCTAATTACACTACCAACTTTTAAACCGGTTCCTTCGGCAGCCGGTTTAAGAAGTACTTTGGAAGCATTGTATTTAATAACCGTGTCGTAAGGAATAGTTGTTCCTTTAAGGTCAATTTTTACCATCCTCTTTTTGGCTTTTCGAAGCGCTTTTTCGATAGCTTTTGGTACTTCAAGAGCTTTGGCAAGACCAATACCCAAACCGCCCTGCATATCTCCAACAGCCACAAGGGCTGAAAACGATACATAATTACCACCGGGTACTTTCCGAGAAACCCGTCTAATATGTAATACTTTTTCTTGTAATTCCTTAACTTCTTCCATTATTTTGTTTTATTAAAATTTTAAACCTGCAATTCTTGCCGATTCGGCTAATGCTTTAACTCTACCATGAAATCGATACCAAGAACGATCAAAAACAACAGTGCTAATTTTTTTCTTTAGTGCCAGTTCTGCAATCTTTTTTCCCACCTCTTTAGCTGAATCGATTTTACTTTTTTTCTCGGTCATTTTTAAATCTGAAAATGACACTAGTGTTTTTCTTGAAGTATCATCAATTATTTGTGCATAAATATGATTAAGAGATCGATAAACCGACAAACGGGGTC
Organism: uncultured Gammaproteobacteria bacterium; assembly: GCA_964414145.1. Taxonomy (GTDB): domain Bacteria; phylum Patescibacteriota; class Microgenomatia; order UBA1406; family UBA1406; genus UBA1406. The sequence goes on along the minus strand of CAYPVH010000002.1, from coordinate 17,559 downwards.
GATTTTTACCAGCTAAAATTGGTGCACGAACCCTTCTTGTAGTTCTCTGCCTTTGTTTTTTGGTTTTTTTTTGTAAACTTTGTACTTTCATTTTTTTTTGTTAATTAAATTATGCAGCTGTTTTAGCTTTTTTACCTGGCTTTAATTTTAAAATCTCACCTTGATACCTAATTCCTTTACCTTTGTACTTATCCGGCTTTTTAAAGCTTTTTATTTTCGCCGCTACTTCGCCAACCAGTTGTTTGTCTATTCCTTGTATTACTACCTTATTTCCTTTGACTGATATTTCAACTTCTTTTGGAATTTGGTAAATTACCGGATGTGAGAATCCCAAGGCTAAATTTAATTTTCCACCTTCCAACTTTCCTCGGTACCCAACCCCATGAATTTCCAACACTTTTTCCCATTTTTTTGTTACACCTTGAACCATGTTGTCAACTAAGGTTCTGGACAAACCATAAAGAGCACTCCCATTTTCGATATTTTTGGGCTTTTCGATAATTAGTTCGTTTTCTTTTAACTTAACTGTAATTCTTTCCGGTAAATTTACTACGCCTGTTCCTTGTGGTCCTTTAACAGTGATCCTGTTTTTTTCTATTTCTACCTGCACCTCACTTGGTACCGGAATTGGTTTTTTTCCTATTTTTGACATATTTAAAAAATTTCGGCAAGTAACTCGCCGCCTAACTTGTTTTCTTTGGCAACTTTTCCCGTCATGATTCCCTTTGAAGTACTGATAAGAATATTGCCCTTACCACCCTTTATGCTATAGATATCTTTGAATTTAATATACCTGCGCCTACCGGGTTTACTAATTCTTTTAACATCAATTTTTAAACCTTTATAGGTATCGAGTAAATCTATATCTAACATCTTTTTATTGCCTTCAAGCTCTCTTGTTTTATAATCTTTAACAAATCCAATTTCCTTTAATACGCTTAAAAGATTTTCGTTTTCTTTGGAATGCCAAACTTCTAACCTTAGCTTGGAAGCCATATAACTGTTTTTAATTCTGATTAATAAATCGCCAATATTATCTGATACTACCATATTTTTTTTACCATGAAGCTTTTAATACGCCGGGAATATTCCCTGCAACTGCTTCTTTTTTAAAACAAATTCTGCATAGTCCAAACCGTCTTATATAAGCTCTAGACCTACCACAAATTTTACATCTGTTGACATGTTTTGTTTTATACTTTTGCTCTCTTTCAAATTTAACTACATCACTAAGTTTTGCCATTTTTTATTGTTCTTTTTTAAAAGGTATTCCAATTTTTTCTAATAATATTTTTGCCTGATCATTCTTTGCTGACGAAGTAACAATAGTTACCTCGATGCCTCTTGGTCGGTCGATCTGATCATATTCAAGATCGGGAAAAATCGTTTGTTCTTTGAAACCGATATTCAAGTTGCCCAAGCCATCAAAGCCTTTTTCTGATATGCCTTTAAAATCTCTCTGACGCGGGAGTACTATTTTAACAATTTTCTCTAGAAAATCAAACATTCTTATTCCTCTGAGAGTAACTTTAAGACCCATTGGCATTCCTTTTCTTAGCTTAAAGGCTGAAATTGATTTCCTTGCCTTAGTTACTGAAGCTTTTTGGCCAGTAATTATTTCAATTTGTTTTCGAGCCTTATCGATAACACCCTTATTACCAACGGCATCATTCAATCCCATATTAATAACTATCTTTAGTACCTTTGGTACCGCCATTACATTTTTAAGCTTAAGATCTTTTTTAAGCTCTGGCACTATAACTGTTTGATATTTTTTTAATAAAGCGTTCATATTTTTTACTTAATAACTTGTTTGCATTGTCGACAAACTCTTTGCCTATTGCCTTTATTATCTATCTTGTAGGAAACCCTGGCTCTTTTTTTACATTTTGGGCAAACCAACATTACCTTACTGGCAATAAGGGAGCGTTCAACTTCTACAATACCACCCTTTGGAAAGGCTTCGCTCTTCTTAACGTGTTTTTTATACAAGTTTATTCCCTTAATAAGCAACTTATCTGATTTTTCGTAAACTCTTTCGACCACGCCAGACTTTAGCTTATCTCTGCCTTGTATCACAATAACTTTATCACCTTTTTTAATTTTCATTTTTAATATATTTCCTTTGCTAAACTTGCAATCTTATTAAAACCAAATTGTTTTATTTCTCTGGCAATTGGCCCAAAGATTCTTGAACCCTTAGGCACCTTTGTCTTTGCGTCGAGAATAACACAGGCGTTCTCATCAAATCGGATATACGAGCCGTCTGGTCTTCCAAATTCTTTTTTTGTTCTTACAATTACTGCTCTTACAATCTGATGCGTTCTTACTTGACCGGTTGGATCTGCTTTTTTTACAACAACAGTTATCACGTCGCCTAGTTTGGCAATTACTTTATTTCCTCTACCCGGAATTCCGATTAATGATACGTACTTTGCACCGGAATTATCGGCAACTTTTAAAACCGATCTCAACTGCAACATCTTTTACTTTTTTATTTTAACTTCTATTTTTTCAATAACCTCAAAATGTTTGTTTTTTGATAGTGGTCTTGTTTCTTTGATTTTTACCGTATCACCTGTCTGTAATTCAATTTTTTCATTATGGGCTAAAAAGTTTTTATGTTTCCGAACAACTTTTTCGTACAAAGGGTGCCTATATTTTCTTTCGACTCTAACCTTTACGGTTTTTTCCATCTTTGTTGATATAACGCTACCAGTTAGTATTTTTGTCATTATTATTTTTTATTAACTTGCTCATTGCCAGTAACTTGCATAAGTCTTTTCTCTTTTAAAACAGTTTTGATTCTGGCAATATTTTTTTTATTTTGTTTTAAAATATTTTTGTCTTTTTGTTTATCAGATTTAAGAGTAATTTGACTCTTATTAACTTCAACCTGCTGTTCATTCAAAACTTTAATTAACTGACCAGTAGTTTTTTTTCTTAACTCTCGTATGTTTAATAATTTAGTTTTAGTCATTTTCTTTATCTATTACCTGGGTGTGTACCGGTAATTTACTGGCAACTTTTTTAAATATTCTTTTAGCTTCACTACTTGTTACCCCGTCTAGTTCAAAAAGCATTGTTCCGGGAACAACGCTGCTTACATAATGAGAAACTTCTCCCTTTCCCGAACCCATCCCAACTTCAAGTGGCTTTTTGGAATAGGGTTTATGAGGAAATATTCTAATCCAATACCTGCCCATTTTTCTGGTTTCTCGAGACAAAACTACTCTAGATGACTCGATTTGCCTATCTGTTATCCATTCCGGGTCTAGTGTTTGCAACCCATATCTACCAAAACTAACTTTGTTACCTTTTGTTGCAATTCTTCTCCATACTCCTCTAAATTGCTTTCTGTGTTTAGTTCTCTTTGGTGCTAACATGTTATCTGCAAATCCAAACTTTTACACCAACATAACCGTTTCTTGTTAAAGCCGGCGACGACGCATAAACAATATCTTCTTTTATTGAAGAAAGGGGAACTTTTCCACTACGATACTTTTCAGTTCTGGCTATTCTAGCTCCTCTAATTCGCCCACTTAATACAATCTTAATACCAACAGCGCCACTTTCCATAACACGACTCATAACATTGTGAACCAAATAACGGTGTGAAAAATTCTTCTCAATTCTTTCAGAAATATAATCACCAACATATTGAGCGTTTAGAAACGGTTTTTTTACCTGTTCTACTTTGATTTCAAGTTTGTAGTTTTCATTATTTTTTAACTCATTGATATTAAGGGCATTCATAACCAGTTTCTTAACGTCTTCCAGACCCTTACCACCACGGCCAATAATCATACCCGGACGGGCAGAATGTAGAATTAAATCCATGCCAGATAAACTTCTTTCAATTTCAACCTGTGTTATGCCGGCTGGTCTTAATTTAGTCATTAATTCTTTTCGTATTTTAATGTCTTCAATTAAAGCATTTCGAAACTGTTTCTTGTTACTAAAAAACCATCTACTTTTCCAAGTGCTTAATACTCCTAGTCTAAGTGCGTTAGCGTTTACTTTATTTCCCATTGGTTACTTTTTTAACTATTTTTTTACTTTGCTTCTTGATTTCTTTTATTTTTTCTTTTTTAACTGTTTCTTTTTCAGCTTTAGTAATAAAAACCATCTCTATGTGAGATGTTCTTTTTACATACTTTTTTGCCATACCCCTGCTTCCGGCTCGCCATCTTTTAAATACCGGGCCTTCATTCACTAAAGTATTCTTTATTAAAACATTGGCTTTGTCTTTTTCGTCAAACAAAGCAATGCCGCTCTTTATTACTTTGGCAAATATTTTAGCGCTTTTTGTAAAGTTCAATTTTAACATATCCATGACCTCATTTGCGTTCTTTTGTTTCAATTCATCAACAAACATTCGTAATTTTTTTGGCGACATTCTGATATATTTTGTTTTAACTGTCTTTTCCATTTTTTAAGTTTTGGTTGTAATTCTCTTTGTAACACGACCGTGACCCCTAAAAGTTCTGGTTAGGGCAAATTCGCCTAGTCGATGGCCCACCATGGCTTCGGAAACATAGACTTCGATAAACTTTTTACCATTGTGAACCAAGAAAGTATGTCCTACAAATTCGGGTGGAATTTGAGATGTTCTTGCCCATGTTTTAATAGCAGTGCGTTTATTAACTTTTTTTTGTGCTTCAACTTTTTGTAAAAGCTTGCTATCTATGTATGGTCCTTTTTTAAGCGATCTTGACATATTTACTTTCTTCGTTTAATTATTAACTTGTTGGAAGACTTCTTTTTATTTCTGGTTTTTGTGCCTCTGGCTGGATTGCCCCATCTGTCTTTCGGGTGCATACCTTCACCAGACCTGCCTTCACCACCACCATGAGGATGGGCACCAGGATGCATAGCTACACCCCTAACTTTTGGTCGCCTTCCTAACCATCTTTTTTTACCGGCTTTACCCAAAATTCGGTTTTTTCTGTCTTCATTATCAAGCTGACCAATTGTAGCATACGACTCAAGGTCTATTTTTCTGATTTCGTTTGAAGGCAACTTAACATGAGCATACTTTTCGTCTTTTCCAATGATAACGGCACTGGTACCGGCGCTTCGAACAATTTTAGCGCCTTTTCCCGGTATTAATTCAATATTATGTACTTCAACACCAACCGGTACATTTTTAAGAGGCATTGCCGACCCAGGTTTAATTGGAGCTTTTTCGCCGGCAATTACCTTATCTCCAACATTCAAATCTTTTGGTCTAAGTATATATTTAACTTCTTTATTCTCGTATTCAATCAGGGCAATGCTTGTTGATCGATTTGGATCGTATTCAACTTTAATTACCGTACCCTTTATATTCCTGTCTTCTCTACTCCAGTCTATAATTCTATACAATCTTTTATGTCTGCCACCCCTGCCATGAACAGTAATTCTGCCTTTATTGTCTCGGGAGGCATGATTTTTTAAAATATGTTTTAACTTTTTTATACTTTTTCCCATTTTATTTTAGATTTTTGGAAATTCTTTAATTTCGCCACTTTTTAAAGTAACATAAGCTTTCTTTTTGTCAGCTAATTTTTTCTTAACTCGTTTTTTTCCAACAGACTTTATTTTTCCTTTGGTAATTAGAGTATTAACTTTGTCTACCTCAACTTTATAAGCCTTTTCTATAACTTCTTTTATTTCATTTCTTGCTGCCTGTTTGTCAACTTCAAATACATATACCAGGCTATTTTTGACTGACTTTTCCGTAACTAATGGTTTGATTAATGTTGTTTTAGCCATTGTTATTTTTTGTTGAAAAGATTAATAAATTCCGCCAGCGCTGTTTCGCTAAAATAAAGTGCCCTGCTCTTCATAACAAAGTAGGCATTCAAACCGTTTGCCTCTATCATATTGACGTTTTCAATATTACGGAAATATTTTTTTACTTCGTCTTTGTGAGGCAGTACCAGAATAATATTCTTGTAATCTTTTTTTTCTGTAACTTTAGATATTAACTCACTGGCATCTTTGGTTTTCTTTACTTTACTTACCAAACTATCGGCAATAATCTTAAGTTTGTTATCTTTGATTTTGTTTGAAAGGGTAAAAAAGAGTGCTTTGCGCTTCATTTTTTTTGGCAATACCTTTTTCTTGCCTTGTAAGCCCGGACCATGAGCAATACCACCACCAACAAAAATAGGCGCCTTAATATCTCCATGCCTGGCTCGACCTGTACCCTTTTGTTTGTAGATTTTTCTGGTTGAACCCTTAACTTCACCCCTGCTTTTTACAGTACTAATAAATCTTTTTTGATTGGCAAGATAAACATGAACATACTGCGCAATAAGCTTATCGGAAGCTTTAATATCAAAAATATCTGAAGGTAATTCTGTTTTCTTTACTTCTTTACCACCACTTATAATTGGTAATACTAAGGTTTTTTTTGCCATTTTCTTTATCTAACTTCTGTTCTAATTAATAAAACATTATTTGCATAGCCTGGTAAAACACCGGTAACAGTAAGCGAATTTTCACCTACTTCTGCTACTTTCAATCCCTTAATTGTTTTTGTATCACTACCCATTCTTCCGGGCATTTTTTTACCTTTCCAAACTCGTCCGGGGGTTGTACCTTGACCAATAGATCCCGGAGCCCTAAGCCTATCTGACTGACCGTGTGTTTTTGGCCCTCCGGCAAAACCGTACCTTTTTACAACTCCTTGAAAGCCCTTACCTTTTGTGACTCCGGTTGCTTGTACAACGTCTCCGATTTTGAATACAGAGCTTGGCAAAATTTTCATTCCTATAAAATACTTTAAATCACCTAATTTAAGACCTTTTTTGCCATTTTCTTCATAGATTTCTACATCTTGATCTTTTTTGATTCTAACTTCCTGAATAAAATTAAGCGGGTTTTCAATTCCCGCTTTTTTTGCCTGCCCAAGTATTGGCTTTTTAATACTTTTGGTTTTTTTGGTTTGAGTCCCAATTTTGATAGCAGTATAGCCGTCTTCTTTTTTGGTTTTAATATCAATAACATAACACGGACTTACATTTACCTCTGTGTAAACACGACGAATTTTTTGCTCGTCAAATCCTTGTTTTTGTATTCCTTTTTTTCCTATTATTAAACCTATCATTGTTTTCAAATAAAAAAAGACCCAGATTGGTGGGTCTTTTTAACTACCAATCTTATATTATTTCTAACTTTCTTCCTGTTTTACAAATAAAAACAGCATATTTACAGTCATTGATTATATTACATTTTTATCGCTACGTCAATTCCAGACGGGATATCTAAATGTGTTAACGCATCAATTGTTTGAAGAGTTGGATTTACTATGTCTACCAATCTCTTATGTTCTTTTACTTCAAAATGTTCGCGGCTGTCTTTGTCGGTAAAGGGGGATTTGTTAACTACAATTAAACTTCGTTTTGTTGGTAATGGAATTGGTCCAATAACTGCTCCACCAGTTTTGATTGCGGTGTTAACAATCTTTTCACAAGTATCTTCTAATACTTTGTGGTCGTATGCTTTTAGTTTAACTCTAATTTTACCTGTAGGCATTTTCTTATTTTTTATTTTTAATAAACTAGAGCTGGATTAATACCTTATTAATCCAGCCTCTAGCATAGCTCTAACTAATCTTCTAAATTACTCTATAACTTTTGTAATTACTCCGGCACCAACTGTTTTACCACCTTCACGGATAGCAAAACGAGAACCCTGTTCCATAGCAACAGGATAAATTAATTCAGCCGTAATACTTACGTTGTCGCCCGGAGATACCATCTCTACTCCACTTGGAAGTTTCATTTCACCGGTAACGTCAGCCGTTTCGATAAAGAATTGAGGGCGATACCCATTAAAGAAAGGGGTGTGCCTTCCGCCTTCGTCTTTTGTAAGAATATATAGTTCGGCTTCGAACTTTTTATGAGGTTTTATAGTGCCTGGTTTGGCAATTACTTGACCTCTTAGAATATCTTTTTTTTCAATACCCCTCAAGAGAAGACCAACATTATCGCCGGCTATGGTTTCGGTCATGCTCTTCTTGAACATTTCAACACCAGTTGCTACTGTTTTCTTAGTGTCTTTAATACCAATAATTTCGATTTCTTCGTTAACTTGTAGCTTACCCCGTTTAACCCTTCCGGTAACAACGGTACCACGACCCTTAATTGAGAAAACATCCTCAACGGGCATAAGGAAAGGCTTTTCGGTATCTCTCACTGGTTCTGGAATATATGTATCTACTGCATCCATAAGTTCCATAATTGCTTTTTCCGCGTCAGCTTGACCTTCAACAGCTTTCAGAGCCGAGCCTTTAATAATTGGCACTTCGTCGCCGGGATATTTATATTTGGTTAAAAGATCTCTGATTTCCATTTCAACAAGCTCTAACAACTCAGGATCTTGAACCATATCAACCTTATTTAAGAAGACAACAATTTTTGGTACATTAACCTGATGAGCAAGTAATATATGCTCTCTGGTTTGAGGCATTGGACCGTCGGGTGCAGATACAACTAAAATAGCGCCATCCATTTGGGCGGCACCTGTAATCATGTTCTTAATGTAGTCTGCGTGACCGGGCGCATCAATGTGAGCATAATGACGTTTTTCAGTTTCATATTCACAGTGATGAACATTAATTGTAACGCCCCTTTCCCTTTCCTTGGGTGCTTTATCTATTTGATCATATGTTAGCGCTTGGGCTAAACCTTTTTTAGCTAAAACGTGAGTAATTGCCGCAGTTAGAGTACTTTTGCCATGATCAACATGACCGATAGTACCAACATTAACGTGAGGCTTGGTTCTTTGATAGACAGCTGTAGCCATATTTTTTGAAATAAAAAACTTTTAAATATTATTACACTAAATAAATATCTACTCGAAAGTAAATGCATTATACCGACGCAAAAAAAATATTGCAAGTGTAGATTGCAGAGCAATATTCAGTAGACAAAATACAATATCCATTATTCGATGCATAAGATACAATAACTCCGTCCCTCGACCTTACTGTCGGGGAACAAAGTTCGGTAAGAATAGACAAGAGACAAGATCATTAGACAGTAGACATTATCCATTAGTCAATAGACAAAATACAATATACATTATAAAAAGGAAGTATTTGTATAAATCCGAAGCGCTAAGCACGAAGTCCGAAACCCCACTTCGCCAAGGCTTCGAGGGGCAAGCAAACACCAAGCCCTACGAATCGAAGGGCAAACAAATCTCAAGCTACAAATAACAAACTAGGATAGTAAATAATTAAGTGAATTTTAAGTACGAATCTCGGGTTTCGATATTCGGATTTTGTGCTTAATTGATCCGCCAGCTGGCGGATTGGTAATTGGTTATTTTTATGGGTTATTCTGAATCCCATGGGATGTTTCATCGCCCAAAACGGCGATTCAACATGACATGCTGACAATTATCCTATTATGAATTACGGATTACGAATTTTTCTCTATCCTATCTTATAACTCCTAAATCTTAACTCTTGTTGATTTTTGTTTTGTTATTTGAATTTGATTTGTTATTTGTGTAATTTGTGAATTTGAATTTCTTTACTCTTCTTCTTCCTCACTCTTCTTATCTATGACTTCTACATAATCCGAGTGTACCCAACCTTCCAGATCTGTTTCGTATTCTATTTTTACCCAACTGTTTTCTTCAGCTAGAAGTTTAAATTCCTTTCCTGGTTCAACTTTTGCAGCTTCTGACGCTACTAAACTTGGTTCATACCTAACTCTTAACCAACCCGTTGGTGTATTTAATATTTTTATAAACTTTACCGCTTCTTTTTTTGCAGACTCTTTTTTATTTTGTTCTTCTTTTTTTTCTTTGTATTCCTCATCAATTTTAAGCTTGAAAGAAGCCAGCAGTTTATGTGATTCAACCACGTTAATTTTTATACTTCTTGAAATAAAACCCTCACCCCATACCCCAAGTTCATGTTCGCCGGGGTTAACATTATCCATAAATAAGGGCGAAATGCCCCTGTCTTCCCCGTCTAACGAAATAAATAGACCGGTCGGGTCGGTACTGACTAATATTTGCCCCTTTTCGCTTCGGCTTTTTTCAAGAAGTAGTATTTCGCCACCCGAGAGAAGTTCGGTTTCGGCCAACTCGCGATTAACATAAGTAGTAATATTTTCAAGAATTTTAACCTTTTCGCTCCAAGCTATCAAACCATGGTCTTTGCCAAGCGGTACTAATTTAACAGTATAAACACCTTGGTTTAAACCAACTTGAATAGGTGTTTGGCCATACATGCTACTATTAATAAAAACGTTCGCTTTTGGGTAACTTTCAACTCTTAAAGTACCGCTTTTTTTGAATATACCAGTTATAAAACGATTAGGAGCAAATACTTGAATTCCAGCCAGTATTACTAAAAAAATAATAGCGGCTAAAACAATAACTTTAATTTTACTTTTCATACAAATAATATTATAGCTCAGTTACTCCGACTCTTTTTTAAGATTTTCTACAAATTGATAGCTGCCAAGAACTATACCACCAGATACAAAAATTAACATAAAAAAGGCAAATATTTTTTCTTCTGAATTCATAGTTAAAGAAAAAACGCCAATGATAATAGAAACAGCCCAATAAAATAGGGCTATTCTTTTTCGGCTCCAACCCAAGTCTAGAAGTGTGTGGTGAAAATGAGAACGATCGGCTTTAAAAGGCGATTTCCTTTTAAACACTCGACGCCAAAACACCAGTACCGCATCTGTCATGGGCAAAGCTAAAATTAACATTAATGTACCTAACTTGCCCCAAGAAAGAATTGATAAGATTGCCAACATATAACCGGCTAAAGATCCGGCAGCGTACCCGGGTAAAATTTTTTGGGGGTATTTATTCCAGGGTAAAAACCCAAGAAATGCAAAAGAAGTAGTGAAACACATTATAGTTACCACTTCTTGAGAAATATCGTGCCGTGTAAACCTTAAGGAAAGTATTCCCAAAAAAAAGGCAGCAATAGACACAAAACCGGGTAGTTGCCCATCAACTCCTTTGCTCCAGTTAATTGTATTCATTGACCATACAATCCAGATAATAGCGGCAATATCTGATAACCAATAAACGGTAAAGGCTCGCCCCAGAAAATTAAGGTTGAATTGATAACTTGCCAAATGAATAACCGTATCAAACGGGTTGGTAATAAAAGGAATACCAATACCCCCGGCAACAGCTATTGCCGCCGACAAAATATTCAATAAAAACCTTAAGTAAGGAGATAAGTTGTATTTATCATCAAGTAAACCCACAACTACAGTTAAAGCAGCACCAATGATTATAGTGGTAATAATTTGGTTATGAATAAAGGGTAAAGATGTAATTAAAATGGCCAAAAATATAGGCAAGCCGCCACCTCTGGGTAATATTCCCTGATGAGTGTGCGCTGGATGTGTTGGCTTTGTGGCGTCTGTAACCAACTTGAATTGTTTTGCCAATTTAATAGTAAGTGGAGTAGTAATAAAGGCAATTAAAAAAGATACTATCGAAAAAATATAAATATTCATTTAACTTACCTAAACGACTAATAATATTATTTTTAAAAACAAGAAATATGCAAAACCCGATACAGACAATACTGTAAACTTAATCAACTGCTCAACTGTTTCGTTGCCAAGGGCTAGCCTTTTAAGCCAGTTTTCTGCTATATATGAAATAATAAAAACAATTAAAGGCAATAATAAAAGTTCATATTTTGAAGCCAAACGATCGGCCTTGAGAGCAAACGAATAATATAGCGGTAGTTCTTCCGGTAGCCATAACCACGAAATTGCATAAGTAATAAGAAATAAAATAAGCCAAAATTTTTTGTTGTACAACAACCCACTTGCCTTTGTTTTCACTAGAATTTTTTCGTAACTTTATAATCTAGTTTCTTGCCAAGAAGTAGCCTGGTGTGTGATTCAAGAGCAGGTATTGATGAAAGAAAGGCGGAAATTATAGGGGATAAAACCGGAAACAATATCCACTGAATTATTAATATGGGGAACTTGTTAGTTTCTGTTTTTTTCAATAATGTGCTTTTAGTTTGGTAATCTAAATATGCTATTACTAAAACAAAAGAAGCGGTTAAAGTAAGAATACCACCAGCAATTTGAGGTAATAAATAGCCCATTACAGTGCGTTTAAAATATGGATTAATAAGAGCGGGTATGTTAGCACCTAAAGTTAGTAAGAAAAATGATGACGGCCAAAGTAGGTGGGACTCGGAAACCGACAGAATTCTGAAAAACTTATCAAAAAAAGTTAATTTTTTGGAATATATAGCCTTTTCAAGGGCATAGGGAATATCAGATACTCCCCAAGCCCATCTCTTTTCTTGAACATAACGATTTTTTAATGATTCAATTAAATTCTTACCTCTAACTCCGTCCCTGGTATTAATTAAATATATGGGAACAGTTCTAACCTTAACTCCATGCTCAAAAAAAGCCTGTAAAAAAACGTGCCAATCTTCAGAAACAATGTCTACATCCCAATAATTAACGGACTCCAGGAGCCATAGACTACAACTATAAACGGAAATTTGAATCAAGTTATGTTTTTCGGAAAGAAAAGCTAAACGCATTATTGAAGACAACGTAGTTTGTATTCTGATAAAAAAATTCAGTTTCCAATAGTTGTTATATAAAAGCACCGGAGCGGTATAAAAATGATACCTGTTTTGCTTATCAAGTAAGTAAGTGGTAGTTAAATATGCCAAATATTGCTCATCTACTAAAGTATCAGCGTCACACGAAGTTATAATCACATCTTTAGCACTAAACCCCAACTGCCCAACCTTTTCGGAAATGAGTTTAGCAGCAAATGTTTGGTTACTAGCCTTTCCCTTCTGCTCGCCAGGCATTAGTTGATGGACTGACGCATAAAACCCTCCCAAACGTGAGCCATACTTAGCTTTTAGTTTTTCTGCTCTCAAAACAGCTACCTTGCCTTCACTTTTTTCAAGCGCCAGTACAACATACACGTTTTTCATTACATAATTTTGGTTTACTATTGTATCTATACTCTTTGATACTTTTTCGAAGGTTTCTTGATAGTTGGGAATAATAATAAAATGCTTAATATTGGTAAAATTCGGTTCTTTTCTAGCCTTTTCTAACCAATCAACTTCCTTTGATTTTTTAATATTGATATAAGAAATTGTAGCAAGAATAACAGTTTTAAAGGTTTTGTAAAAAAAGTAAACATCGAAGATGATAATAAAATATGCTACAACCGCTGGATGAAAAGGTGACAACCAAACTGGCATTGTAATAAGCGCCCAAGTACAAAGTGGGAAAACTATTTCAAAAAAACGCTTGTTAAATATACTTTTATTAATCTTCATTGGTAATCTTGATTTTATCAAACAAAAATAAGACGAATACTTAATTCTAATAAAAATAATACCAGGGCGCCATATAGAAAAAATTCTATATTATAAATTTCTTGCCACATAAAATACAAAATTTGTACTATTGTTAGTGGTAAATAGATTAGTAATAGGCGCTTAATCGTATTGTTTTTAATTCGTGACTTTAATAATAGATTAAATAGTAAATGTATAAATAATCCGGAACCAAAAATAAAAAGAATTATTATTTCCCTTGAGTTTGGCGGGACAAATATTACAAGACTAATCAAGACCAAAAAAGATGCTACTGGAATAATTGCTCGGATTACTCTAAAACCAGCTTTCATTTTTATTTCTGAACAACTTCAAAACCCTTACCCACTCTCCTTAGAACCAGGTGAGACTTGTTTAAAATGTACATGGTTATTTCAGCCAGCCAACGAGCTCCTGAAGTTATTGGTTTATGAGAAGCTTCGTTGAGATCATCGGGAGAAATAGGTAGCTCGATTTTTTTATTATTAACAAAAACACTAGAGCTCTTTACCGTTTCTACCCCGGCTTCTTTAAGTTCCTCACTAACTTCAGGTACTTCCGGATCAACCTGTATATTTGTTTGGGTTTCTGATTCAGATTGCGGTGCTTTTTCTACTTTCTCAGCCACACTTTCTTTAAGGGGTTCCTTAATTTTTAAGGGCTCAGCCATACGTGGTTCGGTTTCCTTAGAGCCTGTATATGAAGTAAATTTTAAGGCATGTTTTACAAGGTGTGAAATAGAAGAGTGATTTTTAGCTTTACTCATGACAACTTCATTATAAAAAAAAATTGAATCCCTTGTTACTGAATTTTTTGAATCGCTTCGACAACTTTATCGGCCGGTTGAGCGCCGGGTATGAAGATAGCTTTCTTGGTTTTTTTATTAATTAAATAGCTTGCCGGAGTGCCAGAAACACCAAATTTGGCTGCTTCTTCTACCCCACTCTTTATTCCCGCCTCAGTTTCCTTATTATCAAGGCATGTTTGAAAATCAAATGCATTCACCCCACTCTTTTGCGCAAATTCGGGCAATAATTCTAAATCAAGACCATCATTTGATTGTGTGTTTTCAAAAATTAGATCACTAAACTGCCAAAAAGCATCGTTTCCGCCAAGCAAGGCAACACATTCAGCAGCCATAGCTTCGGTTAAAGCGTTTTGATGCATATCTAAAGGAAAGTGTCTATAAATATAGGCAATATTATTGTCTTCAACAAGCGTGTTAACTGTTTCATCAAACATTTTACAAAATGGGCATTCATAATCGGAAAAAGAAAGAATAACAATGTTGGAATCTTTATTACCCCTAATATGATCTGTTTCTTGAATTTGGGGGTATTCGTCAATTACTGTAAATTGCTCTTCTTCTTCAATTTGTTCACCAGCCACCTCTGCATTTTTGGGACTACTAAACTGCTGGTAAAACAAAACAGCTACCCCAAATATGAGCACAATAACCAAAACGGAAAGAATCTTAATGGACTGCTGAAGAGCATTAATATTTGTTTCTAGCTGTGATTGATTTGCCATAATCTACAAATACTACCTAAATTAATAAGTAATGTCAAAGTGTTTTTGGCTTAATTCCGATAGTTTCTTTTATATAGAATTCAACCCCATCAGACAGCAAAACAATTTGTGCCAAATTAGAAATAGTACCGGTTCTTAACTCTTGGTGTGTGGCAAAAGCCATCTTAGCTAAAAACGCCACAATCACACCTGCATGAGTTACTAATAAAACATTTTTCCGTGGGTATGCCAGAGCTACTTGACGAACAAAACTTATAAAGCGTTCTATTATTTTTTGGTGGCTTTCAATGTCGGGTAAGCATTTGTTGTTAAGCTCAGCTTCAACTAGGTTTTTGTAGCCAACAATAGCTTTTTGCAATTCCTTTTGTAAATAATCGATAGACTTTCCTTCAAACCTACCTAATTTTCTTTCTCTTAAGGCTTTCGTTGTTTTTACAATAAGCTGATGTTCTTTAGCAATAATTTTTGCTGTTTTCTTCGCCCGTAGTAAATCTGATGAATAACAGGCGGCAAACTTTATAGCTTTTAATTTATCTGCCAAATCTTTTGCTGCAAATAGACCAGCCTTTGTTAAGGGTGAATCCAAATGGCCTTGAATAATTTTTTGCCTATTCCACTCTGTTTCACCATGACGGACAATATAAATTGTACAGACATTACTTTTCTTATCAAAAGGGTTTTTCACTGCTAGATATTATAAATAATTTTTCAGTGTAGTAATATAATAGTATTATGTTGCTTACAGTTCTGGTTATTTTGTTGATTCTGCTGTTATTACTCTTGTCCGGCTCTGTTTTGTCACTTCTTTACAGAAGCAAGAAACCGGAAAACATTTATTTATTTAAGAATAAAAAGATGAGTTATCGGGTTTTGGGAAATGGCAGACCGGTAATTTTGCTGCACGGTGCTTTTGCCAGTAAGTCTTGGAATGGATTTGATAAATTGTTGGCAGAAAGCTATAAGGTATATATACCGGAAATGCCCGGCTTTGGCGACTCAGAAAGTATTCCTGGGGCTATACACAATACCGATTTGTTTACTAACGCCTTAGGAACCTTTATTTCGATAAACAAACTACCCGAGACCCCAATTATTGCCTTATCTTTGGGCACAATTGTAACTTTAAAAGCTGCTAAAAAGAAATATACAAATGCACCTCTTATTTTGGCCGGATTACCAACAACACTGAGTGGTAAAATTTTTATTCAAATGCCTTATTTCATAAGGAAATTTTTAGCCGGTAACTTGTTTGCTCTTCGTTTTTTACTTTTACCTGTGATTTACAAGAATACTGATACTAATATAAAGGCGGTAGAAAACACAGCTATAGAGTTAATTATGCAAACTAGCCCGCAGGCTATTGCCGACCCGGATTACAGTGAAATTGAGCAAACAAGCCGTTTAGTTAAGGAAGTTCGGAACAGAAAAATATTCGTATACGGAGAAAAAGACATTCAGAAAAAAAATATTAAGAATATAACTGATAACTACACAACGCTGCCAAATTTAGGTCATAATTTTTTTGCCGAAAGCCCAAAAACTGCAAGCAAAGTAATTATAAAAATACTGAAAAAGGAATTTAGTTACTAGTACAAATTGGACTTGGTTGATACAATTGCTTTATGAACGAAGCTTTGCTACTTTTAGTATTTTCTTTACTTGGTAGTGTTTTTGCTTTAGTTGGTGGTGCCCTTTTTTTGTATATTAAAAAGTGGCGTAGATTACTTTGCCGTTATTCAATTCCTTTTGCCGCCGGCGTTTTACTAACCACAGCTTTTATTGGTCTTTTACCCGAGGCGGTGCACTTAATTGATGAAAGGGCTTACGCAGTTTGCCTTTTTTCTTTTTTAGCTGCCTTTATGTTTGAGCATTTCTTTTTTAAACTACATCACCACGACGACAGCAAAGAACATAATCATAGCAGCAAGAAAGGCAGTATGTTGTTATTAATTATAGGTGACACAGTGCACAACTTTGTAGATGGTGTGGCTATTGGCGCCAGTTTTTTAGCTTCGCCCATACTTGGTTTAACTACCGCTTTTTCAAGCTTTCTGCACGAGGTGCCACACGAAATTGGCGACTTTGCCATTCTTTATAAGTTCAAGTGGAAGCCAGCTAAAATTTTATTAGTTAATTTTGTGTCTGCGCTTGCTACGGTTGTAGGCGCATTTTTAGTTTATTACTTTATTAAAAATGACGCGGTTGTTGGGTATTTAATTGCTTTTGCAGCCGGTTTGTTCTTTTATTTGGGAGCGGTAGATTTTTTACCAAGTAGTGCCGACAAAGAAACAGATATTAGGAAGAATTTAATTCCGTTAATTATTGGAGTTATAGTTATGTTTGGGGCGTTTAATATTATGCCGCACCAACATTAAAAAATTAAAAATTGCAAGTAAAAAGATACAAAAGAATAATCAAAGATTAATTTTGAAGCTCTAATTTTGAATTTCGATTAAATTTAGAAGCTAGAATTAATAAATAAATAAAAACATTCCATTTTCTACTTTCCCTTTTCTATTACCGTTTTCCAATTTCTAGAAACTAGTTTCTTATTTATTTACTCTAAATTTTAAATTATAAATTTTACGTAATGGGATTCTTCGCTACGCTCAGAATTGTATCTGTTACCTATTTCGTTGACATAACTTTTAATAAATCAATTGGTTTTT
>CAYPVH010000001.1:148454-285274 GCA_964414145.1 uncultured Gammaproteobacteria bacterium | reverse complement strand
TGTTCCCGATAAACTTCGTAGAGAAGCTTGCCGTCTCGAGAGAGGATGTGGGTAGTATAAGGGATTGTGCCATTCTTATCTAAGGTTGAAGGAGAGGGTAAATCTTGAAGAATATAAAAAGTAAACAAAAATATAGCAAGGAGAGTAAAGCCGAAAAATAAATAGAAAATTAATTGCCTAATTGAATATTTAAAACCTAACCGGTTTTTTTTGGCTATTTTTATACTAGAGCTATTTTCAACCAATGCCTCTTTTTTCTTGTTTTTCAACCAAAACATAAACGTTATTTTAGCAAAAATAGAGAAATGAAATACAGCTTAAACCACATCCGAGCTTTTGAAGATTTTAGGCTTAAGCCAATCTTTTGGCGGCTTTTTTTTCTCGGTATCGGGTATTTCCGGCTTTACCTGTTGCGTTTGTTGTTCGGGTTTTGCTTGTGGTTTATTTTCTTCAGACTGAGGAGGTATTTGATTAATAGTATTTGAGTAAATAGGTTGGTTTTGATAAGCATCTTCTTGGTTACCAAATGAAGGCACTGCTGGAGTATTAAATGAACTTGGATTTGTATATCTTTGATTGAACGATGGCATATTTCTTACCGGTGGTGTTTGTACACCTGGGGCAGTAACAGCCAACTTTTTCGCACCATTCTTGACTAAAAAAGAGGCAGCTTCAAAAGTTTGAGCATTGGTAGAAAACGAACTAAAATTATTTGTGGCAGAAATTAGACCTGAGTAAAGATTGGTAGCAATATCAGGATTAATGTTCCATCTTAAGGTATCAATTAAATTCAAAATTATTTCTGAAGTTGAAGAAAACTGCTTTTCTATGATATTTTCCACTCCATATTTTTTGTTGTCAAAGCGTCTATCAATATTAATAATTTTTTCTCTATCAAATATGTCAGGGTTTTCAAAATATATATCACCTAAAGATTCTAAGTTAGGTGTATCTACTGTTATAATTAAGTCAACATTTCCTCCTGTATGAGAAAACTTAACACCTTCCGACGACAAAGGAGCTTGACCTTTGCGAGGTTCGATTAACAAGTTAAAATTATTGTCTGTGATATTGTACGTTACCTTGTCTAACGCTCCTTCTTTGTATGGAAAGGATACTTTAAGAATATCACCTCCAAGATCCAGTTTATTACTTATTTTATCGCTACCGGGTAATCGACTTGCTTCTTTTGTATCTGTTTCAGAACAAACCTTAACACTTTTACCCTGTTGTGAAATAGCAAGCGTTAAAGCCAGGGCTGAAGCAATCGAATCCAATTTAGCATTCTTACTAACACAAATAAGAATATTCTGAGCCGAATTTAATAAGCTAACAATGTTTTCATTCATTATGTGTATAATTTTACTATATCACCCTGTTGAAAGTCAAGTTTTGGCTCGAATAGCGCGCCACATTCTTCCCCCTTTTTAACTTCTGAAACGCTATTACTCCTTTGGTATAATGAGCCTATAGTTGTTTCTTTTATTAGCTTTTTACCTCTATATACTTCTGCCTTGTCATTGATTCTAATTCTACCGCTTATCACTTTCATTCCAGCTATTGAATATGTTTCCTTATTAAATTTTGCCAAAATTTTTGCCTCACCGGCTTTTCGTGCTTCTTTTTCTCTTTTTTCTCTTAGTGCTGTAATTAGACTTTCAACTTGATCAAGCAGCTCGTATATCAATCTAAACTCAAAAACATTCACTTCTTCAAGAATTATTTTTTTTTGTATTGATCCTTTTATTTTTGTGTTAAAAGCAATAATGCTAGCTCCGGTTGTTTTAGCAAGCTCCACATCATTCTCATTCAACTCGCCAACACTGCTACTGACTATATTAATTTCATCAAATTGGCTTAATTTTTCTTTGATTACTTCCTCTGTACCGTAAGTATCAGCTTTAACAATAAAATTGAATTTATCGGCTATGTCTTTGAAGAAATCATCATTATTTATAGGAATTACACTGGTCAGCTTTTCTGTTTTTGCTGTTATTGATTGTTGTTTTCCCGTAACTCTTGCTCCCGATTCAACTGCGTCTTTACTACCCAAAAGCTCAGCTGGCGTTGTTGGAAATATTTCTTTAATACTTTTGCCTTTATCGTTAAACAAAGCTCTGGTTCTGATTTCCTTATTATCAACATATATGTCATCCCCTATTTTTAGGCTGCCGTTCTTGAGAATAATCGTTAATACAATTCCGCGTTTATCTTTTTTTACTTCAATAACTCCACCTTCAAGTTGACCATCTGGATTATATTCCAGATTATTTAAATCTGAAACCAAAGTAATTAGTTCCAAAAGATTACTTATACCTGTACCTTCTTTAGCACTAATTTCAACATATGGCACTTCTCCACCTCGACCCTCAAGGTATACTTCTTTTTGGGCTAGGTTTTTTATTACTTTTTCAATATTTGCACCCGGTAAATCTATTTTATTAATAACAACAATGTAAGGAATTTTACTTTCCTTAATTATTGCAATAGACTCCACAGTTTGTGGTTGTACAGAATCATCTGCTGCCACAACTAACAAAGCAACATCGGCAATGTTGGCTCCACGTTGACGTAAGTTTTGGAACGCCTCATGGCCCGGAGTATCAATAAAAGTAATTCCTTTTTGCTCTTCTGTTTGTATTTCATAAGCACCAATATGTTGCGTTATACCGCCCTGCTCACCTGACGCAACATCTGTTTTTCTAATTTTATCAAGCAGTGTAGTTTTTCCGTGATCTACGTGACCAAGCACAACAACTACTGGTGATCTTTTTTTCATATTTTTATTATTCTCCATATTTTTACTTCCTTTATACCTAAAAACTACCGCTGATTTGTTAAGTTAACTTTTAGTACTTACTTTTTTTTATTTTTTTCTTCTTTTGAATATGCGTTTAGAGTGTATTCTGTAAGCATTGAGGCCAAACGAATATTTTGCCCTTCTCTTCCAATCACTAGTGATAATTCTTCGGGATCAACAAATAAGTCGGCAATCTTCTTTTCTTCATTAATTACCACTTCCATTGGCTTCGAAGGAGATATGGCATTATTAATATATGTTTTGGGATCGTTGCTCCATTGTATTACGTCTATTTTTTCGTCAACTCCAAGAGTACTGATAACCGCCTGAATTCTTACACCTTTTTGCCCAACACAACTACCAACAGGGTCGATTCCTCTTTCTCGTGAACTTACTGCTAATTTAGTTCTCTCTCCTGCTTCCCGAACAATTTTCTTAATTTCAACTGACCCCTGCGCCAGCTCTGGCACCTCTCTTTTAAAAAGTTCACTAACTAAATTTGGATGACGCCTGGAAACAATAAGCCGATATCTTACTTCTTCGCCCCCAACACTTACCAAGTAATATAAAAATCGAGCATTAGGGAAATATTTTTCCCCCCTGATTTGCTCGTCTTGAGGCAGAACGGCCTCGGCACGACCAATGTCAACATACGCATTTTTACCATCAGAACGAATAATTCTTCCTGTTATGACTGTACCAACCTGTTTTCCAAAATAGTCAACTACAGCCTTTTTTTCGGCTTCACGAATTTTCTGAATAATTACCTGCTTGGCTGTTTGGGCAGCAATCCTACCAAATCCGGGAGGAGTAACATCTTTATTATTATGAAGCACTTTTGCCTCGCCACTATTTGGATCAATTTGAACCTCGTACTCTTCAAGTTCTTCTTCACCATATTCTTTTTTATAAGCAACCTTAACTGCAGTTTTTATTGATTCCAATACCTCCTCAACAGGAATTCCTCTTTCTGTTGCGACTTGGTTTAGAGCTAACGAAAACTCACTTTTTCTAATTGCCATAGACTAAATTGTACTACTAAATTAGCCATTTAGCAATGGATTAATAGGGCAGAAATGTTTTTTATTTCAGATTAAATTCCTTGTCAAAAACCCTATTGCCCTTTGGACTTTCAAACTTGAGCGCCACTCTAACTTTTTCTACACCTTCATCATATGTACAAACATTGGTTGAACAACTTCCCAAAGGAATTTCCTCTTCAATATTACTACTATCAACTTCAATAGACCCTAAAACTCCTCGTGGAATCTGGTCAACTGTATCATATGAGAATTCGTATTCAATGGTTTCATAGTGATCAGGAACATTTTTAATAGATAAAATCACATTTTTTCCGTCATCTGTTTTAGATACCGACACCTTAACTGAAGCATCAATTGGAAGAACTTTTACACCCTGAGGTAGTGTTCCCCCTCTCTCAGTATCTGTATCATCGTTTCCTTTCCTACTTAACACAAAAACAACTACTAATAGCAGAGCTAATACAAAAACAACAGAAATTACAATTTTATTCTTGTTTTTCATCTGAATTTAAATAACTTATAAGTTGATTAATCGCAATCCTTTTCTGACTCATTGTGTTTCTATTTCTAACAGTTACTGTTTCCTCTTCAAGGGTATTAAAGTCAATTGTTACGGTAAAAGGAGTACCTATTTCATCCATATATCGATATCGTTTTCCAATATTACCCCGATCATCCCAATAAACTCTAAAATCTGACTTAAGCATTTTATATACTTGCCTTGCTTTCTGTATTAAATCTGGTTTATTCGCTAAAAGAGGAAAAACAGCCACTTGAAAAGGTGCCAGCGACGAATTAAGCTTAAGATATACTCTTTCGCCCTCTTCTTTATAAGCGTCTGTCAAAATCATTAAGAATAATCTGTTAATTCCTACCGCCGGTTCAATTACATGAGGAGTAACTTTTTTTCCTGTGTAAGGGTCTGTGTATGAAAAATCCTGGCCAGTAGCCTTCGTATGTTGAGTTAAATCATAATCTGCCCGGTAAGCTAAACCCCAAAGCTCTTTCCAGCCAAAGGGGAAGTTGTAATCAAGGTCATAAGTATCCTTACTGTAGTGACTTCTTTCTTTGTCTGTGTGGCGCCTCCAACGTAAATTTTTTTTAGTTATGCCCAACTTATTAGCTACAAAACTCCACACCTCACTTTTCCAGTCTTCAAGTAGTTTTTGCCACTTATTTGTTTCGGGGTTAAAGAAGTACTCAATTTCTGCTTGCTCAAATTCATAAGTTCGAAAAACAAACTGCCCGGTTGTTACTTCGTTTCTAAAGCTTTTTCCTATCTGTCCAACCCCAAAAGGTAACTTAACTCTTGTTGTGTTCAAAATATTTTTAAAATTAGTAAATATTCCTTGTGCCGTTTCCCCCCTTAAATAAGCCTTCGTTTTTTCGCCCGTAACTACTCCCAAACTTGTTTCAAAAAGTAAGTCAAATCGTTTTGGTTCTGTTACCTCATTCCCATCCGGGCTTTTGATCTGGTTTTCTTTCATAATCTTTGCCATCTCATCCAGTGAAAGATCTTCAACAACGATACTGTTTGCTTTTCCCGGGTGCTTTTCCAACCATCTTTCAATGAGGTAATCTGCTCTATAACGTTTATGGTTAACCTTGTCTTCTACTAAAGGATCAAAAAAAGAACTAACATGCCCCGACACCTCCCAGGTTTTTGGATGAAGAATAATTTGCGAATCAATTCCTACCATGTCTTCCTTCTTTGTAATAAATTCGTTCCACCACATTGATTTAATAAGTCGAAGTAATTCAACTCCAAGGGGGCCGTAATCATACGAGTTGGCTATACCGCCATATATTTCAGATGTTTGGTAAACAAACCCTCGCCTTTTAGCTAATGAAACAATTTTATCTAATGACACCATACAGATTCTATTTTACACTATGCCTGCTATTTAAAGCCTAGAACTTATAAGTTTTCTTGAGCCAGTTTGTTCAAGAAAGTTGCCGATTAATAGCCAAGACAGGCTTTCTTTTTTCGAAAAAGCATAGCCTAAATAACTTAAAAGCAGTTCAATTTCGGTAAAAATTGCCGTATCTGCTAAGTCTCGCTTGCTTAGTTTAACCAGAAAACTTTTCAAAAAATGAAAAACCTTTGCTTCTGTTTGATTATTGGGTAGTAACTTGTCTAGAATTTCAACAATCACAAGCACCGCTTTTCTTTTTCTATAATTATTTTTTAAAAGCTGCAAACTACTAATTAAATCTACTTCTTTAAGGTAGTAAAAATCGTTATTTTCGCTGTAGCTAAACCTAATGATATTAAGAGAGTCTAGCGATCCTACCCGACGACCACTAACTTTTTGTGCTCCTTTGGCAATAATATAAAGTTTTCCGAATTCTTCAGTAAAAACCACTAAAATCTGATCGTT
Source organism: uncultured Gammaproteobacteria bacterium (assembly GCA_964414145.1). Classification (GTDB taxonomy): domain Bacteria; phylum Patescibacteriota; class Microgenomatia; order UBA1406; family UBA1406; genus UBA1406. The sequence continues at coordinate 279,050 of CAYPVH010000001.1, read as the reverse complement.
ATCTTTACCTTTAATTTTCTTAAGTATTATGCCTGTTGATTTTTCAAAATATGCCATTTCCTAAATTTTAACTAAAATAATGTTAAATTAACAGCCTGCCTTATTATTTGTCACACTGAAATTAGCCAATACTTCATTTTTAAGTAAATAGAACTGACCAAACCATTTGATATACTAATTAAGGTTGGCAGTTAAAATCGATGTCAAGTCAAATATATAGATGCTAGAGAAAATACACAAGGCTACGATGAACTTAATGTCTACTCATAATTTGGAAGAGGTATACCGGGTAATTGTTGAAGAAGCAATAAAACTTACTAAGGCAAAACACGGAACAATGTATCTATACAAAGACGGTGAACTTGAACGTGTTTACGCTTCCTCCCCAATTCTTTACAAGATAGTGCCAAATCCGAAAGGTAATATGCGAACGGTTTTAGATAATCATTCAAAAAAAATATTAACAGTAAATAAAATTACCAAGTTACACCCACAACTAAAGAAATTGAATGTTGGTTCTGATTTAAGTATATCCATTCATTACAAAGGTATATCACTTGGTGTGCTTTCAGTTCTTTCCGATAAAAAAGTTACGTTTGGAAATGATGAGCTTAAAATTTTGCAATATTTTCAACCAGTAGCCTCTTTAGCAATCCGAAATGCCATGTTACTTGAATTTCAACAAAAAATAATAGAAGATAAAGACTTGTTTACAGCGCTAGCTGCTCATGAACTAAGAACACCACTAACAACGGTAAATACCTATGTGCAGCTACTTAATCGATCCAATAATTTAGAAACAAATAAAATAAATAAGTATCTGAACCGTGCACAAGCAGCGACAAGTAGACTAGAGCGACTAATAAATGAACTGCTGGAATCTTCAAAATTCAAGGCTGGTAAATTAGTTTTTAAAATGAAAATAACCAATATCCAAAAATTAATGAAAACTGTAATGATGGATTTTAAACTAATACACCCAACTGAGCACATAATTTACGAGGACACTGTTAAAAACAAGAACGATAGCCTTGTCTCAATAGATCCCGGAAAAATTAGACAGGTAATTATTAATATTCTAAACAATGCCATTAAGTTTACCGGCACCAAAACAGATGTAAAGGTACTGTTGGAAGAAAAGCGAAACAAATTTATTATTTCAATTAAAGACAAGGGTATTGGAATTAGCAGATCAGATTTAGAGGAGATTTTTCAACCTTATTTTCGTGCTCAGAATAATACAACAGACAAAGGTGGACTTGGTTTAGGATTGTTTTTGGCAAAGAAAATAATAGATAAACACGAAGGTGAAATCAGTATTAATTCTAAAATAAATCAAGGTACCACAGTTAGAATTGAATTGAAAAAATATGAAAAAAGCTTCACAAATTCTTTTACAAAAAATAAAAAATGAGTTATTATTTTACTATTAGTAATTAACTAAAAATTGAAATGGAAATACTTACCAAAAAAGCCTGGAGTAGATTTAAGGAAAAATTTTTAAAATACTTTTTCACATTTATTATTAGTGTCGGTATTGTGATTCTTGCTGTTTTTGGTTTATTACTGCTTGGCGTGGTATTCTTTTTAGTCTATATACTTTTAGACAAAAATCCAACTGCAGGCACAATTCTAGCAGCCGCGTATGGGTTATTAAGCATTGCCACTTTAATTTATGTCAGTAGCTGGACCAATCTAGCAAAAATAGCCGCCGTTACCGACTTTAAGGCAGAAGGCGCTATGAGCGTTATTAAACAAACCAGAAAAATAACTGTCGGTTTTGTTATTTATAGTATTCTTTCAGGTTTGTTCTTTTTTGGCTTGTTTTACACAAATATTCTTCTTTTTATTCCTCTAATATTATGGAGTACTTGGCGTACATTTGAAATTTTTGCATACTTGGAAGGTAAGCAAAAATTACTTTCGCCTTTGTGGTATAGCAAAGCAAAAGTAGATACTAAATTTTGGCAGGTTTTTGGTACCTTAGTTGTTCTTTATCTGGCGCTATTTATTGTTTCTTTTTCATTAACGGCACTTGATGAAAGAATGTCAATTTTTAACATTCTAATGTGGTTTTTTGCTACACCATTCATAATTGCTTTCAAATATGAATTGTATAAAAAATTACCGGAACCAAAAGATGTTAAACCCCCAAAGACTTGGTTAGCTATATCTGCACTAGGATTTGCAATAGTTATTGTTGTTACTGTTTTTTCTATTAACGGTGTTGTTCGTAAAACAATAAATAATCCAGATTTTTTGAAGGACCTAAACAAGAATTTGAAAATTGTTGAAGAATTAAATAATAATAACCAAAAAATAGATCAGCAATATAAAGAGATCAGTTACTGAATTAATTTAATTTATATATTTTATTTAGTCTTTAAAGGTATAGACCATATCTTTGATTTGGGTACCTAATTGTTCTTGGCCATTATACTTAGCACTTACTTCCATTTCCTCTATTCCTGCTTGTTTTTGGATAAACAATTTATAAGCGTCTTTTTGTATCACCTTGTTAGTCGGGATTTCGTAAGAAATTCTTACTACCGATTTCCCCATTGGCTTTACGGTTATAAAACCCTCAAAAACCTGCTTCCCTAAATCTTTATATTGTTGTACCTTCATTTCCGAACCAACAAAATTGGTAAGTTTTGCCCCCTCCGGTACATAAACCCTAAGCCAGTTTCTAAGCGGAGCATTTAAACACAGACCGCCTCTTTCTAGATTACAGTCCGAAGCCGGGTAAATATTCCGATATTCCAGTGTTAGCTCTCGAAGAAGAACATTGCCTTTTTTTTCGGTTTCCGAATTAACTGTATATTTAATATACATATTAGACTTGGCACCGGCAAAATTAGTGTTATTGATGTGTAAATAGTCACCTTCATCAAACTTCTCTATTCGCCCGCCATATCCTAAAGACTCAATCGCTTTCTGAGACGACTTGTCTTTAAAATAAACTTGGATGTGTTTTCTATCAAGATCATTAAGATAAGTTTGGACTAAACTACCCCAATATTGTGATGGAGATACCCCAAGCGACTTCTGCATTAAGTTATAAAGCAACACACTTAAAATACTTTTCCTCTGTTCACGAAAATAAGGTGTTGGGCGGGTAATAATGTTTTCCAGCTCGTATATTACCTGCGGACAGTCACAGCGTGGATCAATATCTGCCTTAAACATTACTCCACCGGCCTCTGTTTCACCAAGTATCGACAAAGTATTAACCAAAATTTGGGTATCTATTGAAATAATACCATCATACTCTAGATTCCGACTACTCTTTTCCAATAAATCTTCAAAATAACCAATAGATTTAACGTAATCGGGAGAAAGATTACTATCACGAATATTAAAAGTGCTTACCCCTTTGTGATAAGTTAATATCTCAGAAGGCGCTTTCGGATGAGAAATAGTACTATCAAGATCGTAAATATCTGAAGACTCTTTAACCCTAATCTGTCCTTTTTCAACAGAAAATATAGCATAAGCTGTTATAAACCCACCTGTTGGTCTTAATTCGGCGTCATTTAGAAAGAGAACTAAATATTTTCTTTCTTCGTCTTTACCCAAAATATAAGGTAACTTTTTAAAGAGAGGTTTGGCATCTGTGGCTAGCGTTACCATGCCATATATTTGATCATAAATTTGAATTATTCTTTCCCTTACAATCTTTCCTCCAATCTTTTTCGGATATTTATTGGGGTTGATCTTGCTCAAATATACTTTGGCTTTTTCCAGATCTGTATCTATATTATCTATCTGAGGTACCAGTTTATCAATCGTTAATATAGCTGTTTCTAGCCGTTTTTCTGTTGGTTGGTTCGAAAACTCACTTCCCTTTTTAAAGCCAATCAAATCAGCATATGGTTCAATTGCTACAACAGACTTTTCTCCAGCATTAAGTAAGTGCTTTGCCGCTTCTAACCCATTTTCAAGGTCAGAAAACATATATCCAACCAAAGGAAGATGTTTATAAATGTATACAATTCTAATACCTTTCTCTGTTTCTGCTAACTCACTTTTTAATTCCTTTAAATTTTTCTCAAGTGCTGTTAAGTCTTGAGTTTTTGCAGCGCTAAAAGTTTTATTGGCAATTTTCTTTAAGTTACTAGACTTGGCTGTAACCATTTGGATTGGCCTTAGGAGCGTAAAGTAGACAAACAAAACAAGAAAAGCACTTATTGACCAAAGAATGTAAATCTGTTTTTTAGAGAATTTGAATATTTTTTTCTTTCTTCTCATAGAACCATCATCTGCACTAATATTAGCAAAATCTTTGTCTGTTGTGCTACTTGAGAGTTTTCTGAATTTCATTTTGAATTTTTTTTCTAAATTTGTAACCCTATACCGCCCCTTTGCCGCTAATCATAGCCCAGGGCGTTTTTAAAATAATCTTAATATCATACCAAAAAGAAATGTTTTCAACATAGTCAGCATCCATTTTTATTCGTTTATCAAAATGAACCTCACTACGCCCATAAACTTGCCAAAAACCGGTAATACCTGGCTTTACATTTTGGACTATTTTTAAGTATCTACCTGCCTTTGGGTGTTTTTTTAACTGTTCTTTTATTTCGTCAGAATAGTAAGCTCGAGGCCCAACAATACTCATATCACCTTTTATAACATTGAGTAATTGCGGCACTTCGTCGAGTGAATACTTACGTATAATCTTGCCAAAATAAGTAACCCGCGGGTCATTATATAGCTTATAACTTCCTCTTTTGTATTTCTGATAAAGTTCTTTTAACTTTGGGTCTGTTCTCAATATAATATGAGCATTCTTAATCATCGATCTGAACTTGAACATTTTGAATAAAACCCCTTTACGACCAACTCTTTCGGGAGTATCGGCAAAGATTGGCCCTTCAGATGTTAATACAATCAAAAGCGCCACAACTAAACTTACAGGAATAAAAATAATCATTAAAAGAAGAGACAAGGATATATCAAGTACCCGTTTTAATCCATTAATGTATGTTTGGCCATAAAAAACATTATCTTTTTTCATTTGCACTTGCTATTTTTATTAGTTCAAAAAGTCTACTAAATCGGATTCAGATAGTAAAGTTTGTTCTCCACTTTGCATATTTTTAACAGCTACCTTACCGGCCTTTATTTCTTCGTCGCCAATTATTATTACAAATGGAATTTGCCGTTTATTGGCGTATTTTAGCTGATTACTTAATTTTTCTTCAGGATTTGAAAATATTTCACTATTAATTCTTGCGTCTCTAAGTTGTTTCACTATTTTTAATGATTTTTTAACTGTGTTTTTTGAAAAAACCGTTACCAACACTTTTGTTTTTGCTACAAAATCTGGAAATAAATTAAGTTCGGTCATTGCCTCTATTGTTCTGTCAAAACCAATAGCAAAGCCCACGCCGGGAACCTCTTTGTTGGAAAAACGAGAAACAAGGCTGTCAAAACGTTCACAGCCGGCTAATGAACCAGCACTAAATTCTTTAACTTCAATCTCCCATATTGTTCCTGTTGAATAGGAAAAAGAGCGTGCCAAGGTCGGTTTAAATTGATAATAATTATTAAAACCATAATTGTCTAAATACTTAAAAATCTCTTTTAGATTGTTATTTGGTTCTTGTTGTTCAACTTTACTAAATAATTGTTTAGCCTCATTGTTTGTATAACCTTTCTTTTCAAGTTCTCGGATTACTCCTGCTTTACCAATTTTTTCAAGCTTATCAATGGCAACAATTGCTTTGTAAGGAATACCTTTATACAGCTCTCTGTCATTAATTAGTGCTTTGGGAGATTTAAAGCCCAGTTGTTTAAATATATCTATGGTAAGGGCAACAACCTCAGCATCTGATTCTGAATTGTTAAGCCCAAATATATCACCATCACATTGTAAAAATTCTCTAAATCTACCTTTTTGTGGTTTTTCTGCTCTCCAAACAGTTTGAATTTGATAACGCTTAAAAGGAAAGGTTAGTTTAGAATAATGTTCAGCAATAAATCTGCATGTTGGAACAGTTTGATCATATCTTAAAGCAACTTGTCGATCACCCTCATCGGTAAATTTATAGAATAATTTTTCATCCTCGCCAACATTTCCGGTAAACACTTCCAAATATTCAATTGCCGGAGTTTCAATTGGAACAAAACCCCAACGTTCAAAAACAGCTTTAATTATTGAAATTGCATAATTTCTTTTGTACACATCTTCCGGAAAAAAATCCCGAAATCCCTTAAGTGTTCTTGGTTCAATTCTTTTTTTATTCATTGCTTGTATTGTACCGCTAATTATTAATAAAACAAAGCTACTCTTAATATTTATTTCTCGTTTTCTACTAAAGCCCGCTTTATTGTTTCTTCAATTGGTTCGTCCTCTAGTGTAAAGTCGGAAAATTCAAGGTCTAGTAAAAACGACTGCATTAACTTTAGCAATTTGTCTTTCTTGGCTTTTAGTTTAAGAATTGGAAAAACATAATTATATTCAATATTCAATCTTTTCAACAAAGGTTCTTCTACCGGCTTTTTTAATACAATTTGCATTTCTTTTTCTCTGGCATATTTTGTTACCAATGTAGACAGTTTGCCATCAAACAATATTTTGCCCTTGTTTATTAAAATTATTCGTTCAGCCAGGCGTTGAATATCTTTCATGTAATGAGAAGTTAAAATTATGGTTGAATGATACTTTTTTTGGTACTTCCGGATAAAATCAATAATATGAGTTTGGGCAAAAATATCTAGACCAATAGTTGGCTCATCTAAAAATAACACTTTCGGTTTATGCAAAAGTGAGGCTATAAATTCTACTCTCATCCGCTGCCCGAGTGACAAACTACGGGTTGGCTGATTAATCAACTTTTCCGCTTCCATCAGCTCTACCAACTCTTGAAGTTGCATCCTATATGCTATATCATCAATTTCATAAATTACTTTATTCAGTTGAAAGCTGTCTGATGGGGGCAATTCCCACAATAGTTGATTTTTTTGGCCCATAACAAAAGCGATTTGCTTTAAAAATGCTTCTTTTTTAGTAAATGGTCTAAAACCTAAAACTTCAATATTGCCTGAAGTGGGGTGCAAAATTCCGGAAAGCATTTTTAGCGTTGTTGTTTTTCCAGCGCCATTTGGGCCAATAAAACCTACCAGCTCTCCCCTTTCAATTTCAAATGAAATATTATCTACCGCAACAATTTCCTCATGTTTCCGAAAAAAGAAATCTGCTACTATATTATTTTGCTTAACTATAGATCTGTAAACTTTTTTTAAATTTTTAATTTTTATCATTCTTTATTAATTTTATTTTAATAGATAAATTTTAACTTATTTGAGATCCTTCGACTCGTCCGCCTCAGGCGGACTCGCTCAGGATGACAAGTTTTTTTATTTTTAATTCTTATCTCTGAATTAATTTTTAATCTGATTTTTTAACTATAAACTTTAAATTTTAAACTATTATTAGCTTCCCCAGCTCTGATATTTTGCCAAAGCTTTTTTCCAAAAAAATAATCCGACTATCATTGACACTAAGCCAAAACCCAAACTAATCAATATAAATTGTGTATTTAACAACCCCAGCAGTGCCTTAACCGGAAAAGTCATCATAATTCCAATGGGTACAATAAATGTAATTATACTACGAATAGGCTCTATATATATATCAACCGGCATTGCTGCCATTTTGGTTAAGTCTCTGTAAATCATAACGGTGTGATCAACTTCTGTTGTTAATATGCCCAAGGCAAGTACCAAAATGTGCAGCCCGGCGGCAATAAACAAGGCGTTAATAAGTAAGATTAAATACAAAAACAAGGAGAAGGCCGAAAGCATTGGAATTTGAAGAATAAAATAAGTAACCAGCAAAGCGTAGGGTAATACCAGAAACAAATCAAGAATATCTATTCCCCCGAGTAAAACTCTTAATAAGGAATTATAAGGCTTGACCAGTATTGTATCCAAGTCGCCCGAAACAACCAATGATCGAAAACGATACACTTCCCTAAAAAGAAGCTGGGCTAAGGTATCTATTAGGTTGAATGTTAAAAAAAATACAATTGTTTGTGGCAAATTATAACCAACCAAAAGCTTAGTATTTAACAGTAGGTAATAAACAAACAGAAAAAACATTAAAAATCGCAATATTTTTCCAAACAAAAAGAAAACAATACCGCTTTTATGTTGAAACGAGCTTTTAATACTAAACAAACTTAATAAAAAGAAAATTTTTAAGTTTTTTTTCATTTGCCAAAAAAACTATACTCGGCTAAACCTTTTCTCCAAATGGCTTTAGCTACTATAATTGATAAAATTGCCCAAAATAAGGCTCCGGTAAATAGGGGAAAAAGCGACAAACTAACACCTTCGATATATATCTTAGCCGGTAAATATACCAAATAAGGGAAAGGTGTAAACAGCAGTGCATAATAGACTGTTTTGGGGAAAATATCTAGTGGGTAATAGCCGCCAGCCAAACCGGAAATTAACACAAAAAAAACAAAGCGAGGCGCCCAAACTTCTGGTGTCCAAAAAGCAATAGAAGACAAAGAGAAAAAGATAAAATATGAAATAATCACTCCTAATAATATCGCGCCAAACATTAGGGCGTATACTAACGGATTTAGTTGGATAACCAAACTGGGTTTTAACAACCAAACAAGAATTAATATTTCAATAACAGAAAAACAGATGTTAATAATCTTGTCGACAATTTCTCTTCCAAACATAGTATGAAAAATTGAAAATGGCTTAAGTAAATAGTTCATGATAGTACCGTCGCGTATATAACCGGCCAGATCACCAACACGACTAGAGAAAACAATATCACCAGCCAAGTGCACTAAAATTACATAACTACTCATTTGGGCTAAACTGTAAGAAAATACTTGCTGCCTTCCAGTAAAAGCGGAAGACCAGAGAAAATAAACAAGCAATAAACTTAAAACCAAACGCAAGCGCCAAAGTACAAAACTTAGTCTGTAAACCAGATACTGTTTTAATGATGTTTTAAATATCTGCCAATATTTCTGCATAAACTTATTATACGGAATACAATTAAGTTAATTTTCACTTAAGTGTGACTATTCCATTTAGTATAATATCTGTGCTAAGAAAGTTATAAGGGACTAAACCGAAAGGGGCTTTGGGTTATAATTAAAAGGCAGGTTCATTGGAGGAGTCGCACCCGCCTGCAACGCTTTGCATAGCAATGCGGGCAGGTAGTGGTCCATTGCACAGGTTTGTCCCAGAAGTAACTTCCCGATGAAACTCATCGGGTTTAGTACTTCGGGATCCCGAAAACTAATCTCAACGTTCCGTTGAGAAAGTTTTTCGGGACTAAACCGAAAGGGGCTTTGGGTTATAATTAAAAGGCAGGTTCATTGGAGGAGTCGCATAGTGGTCCATTGCACAGGTTTGCTAAACCTGCGAGCCTTTTGGCTCACGTGGGTTCAAATCCCACCTCCTCCGCCTTCGCCTCGCTGAAGCTCGGCTACGGCGAGACAAAGTCCGCCTGATAAAAGCGAAAGCGGGATTCGCCTCAATTTTGTCTAAAAAAAGTCAAAATTTATTGAGGCTTAGCGATACAAATCCGCTACAATTATTCCATGTACTACGTTTATGTTCTTATTTGTAATGACAACAGAACATATATTGGATGTACAAATAACCTAAAAGACAGATTACAAATGCATAACAGTAATTACATTGAGGCAACCAAAAATAGAACACCAGTAGCTCTGAAACTATACTTTGCATTTGATAAAGAAATTACAGCTTTTAAATTTGAAAAATATTTAAAGTCTGGTTCTGGTAGGGCGTTTATGAAGAAACATTTTTTCAAATACTAAGTTCACGAATACGGCGGGCGAATTTACAATCTACGGCGAGACAAAGTCCGCCTGATAAAAGCGAAAGCAGGGTTCGCCTCGCTGAAGCTCGGCTACGGCGAGACAAAGTCTACCGATTAAGAGCGTAAACAAAATTCGTTCTTAACTGGTCAATAACGATACCTACAATAATAAGAATAGGAATATTTTGAGTAAAATTAATTTGACAAAAAAATCTAATTTAGTACAATTCAGAATAACTAGGGCATTACTATACGTCGCAGCCCCCGCGAGCGGTAGTAATGCTCTTTTTTTATGTAATTCTTTGTAAGGGTAATTTTTGCCCCAGACCAATAAGTTTTTTAAGTTCAGTTTTAAACTGATCCCTAACTATCTGTTTACTTCCAATCTTAATTGTTGTTATTTTCTTTACCTCTTTTTTCATTCCTAGTCACTAGTTTACCTGCTGATTTACCAACTGTCAAGACCTATAGCAATTTTGTTGTTTATTATAAGTCACCCTATAGTTATTTTGTTTTGTATTGCCCTATTACAAGGCTATTTATAGATATTAATATTAAATGTGGATAACTTTGGAATAACTCTAAACTGTAAATTTAGCAAGAAGCGGAAAATGATCTGAGTTGTTTTGAGCTAATCTAATTAACCCCTTTTTATTAACCCCTTTAAAAAAAATGTAGTCATATTTACCCTTAAAAGTAAATAATCCAAAATATTTTTCCTTATAAGTATAGAAGATATTATCTGTTGCCTCTTTAAAACCTTTATCAAAAAATATTTTCTCTAGAGCTTTTCTTCTATAAGGAAAATTGAAATCACCAACAATAATCGATCTGTTAGATTCTGAGTGAAAGTGATTAAGAGTTGAAGTAAGTTGTTTTGTTCGAGTTTTGTTTGTTCCGGTTAGGGGAGTTAAGTGAAGATTGCATACATTAATGGTTTTCCCATTTCTAAGTATAAATTTATTACTAAGTGCTGTTCTTTTAGTTTTACTAACTTTTAGTAAATATAATAAGACTTCGTACGCTCCACTTGCCAAACTTAATGATTCACCATTTTTATGTTTAACAATTTTTGGATTATAAAAAGTAGCAACAGAGTAAAATTTAAACATACGAAAAAAAGAATGGGAATAATCAGCTAATTTATAACCACAACTTTCTACTTTAGCAATCTCTTCAGGTTCTACTTTAAATTCTTGTAAACAAACTATTTCTGGCTTATATTTTTTTAGATAGATAACCAAACTATCTATTGCTTGGCCAAATAATAGATTATGTGTCAATATCGAAAATGAAGTCATAATTATCTATTCTACAATGAAAGTCGCTTCTGTGCTTTAAGCATTGAAATAATTTCTATTTTGGTGGTAATATCGTTTGGTTTCTTGTCTGTTCTGAATCTTTCTAGTCGAGGAAATCGCAGAGCGTATCCGGCAGTGTGAACAGTTGATTTTGATATTTCGTCTGCCCTAATTTCTACAACAATTTTGGGACTAGTCCAAACATCTACTTCCATTTGTTTATTAACAATATAATTGACCGGTTTATTTGTAAGCCGTTGGTCATAAGCTTCTTTTTTTATTCGACGCCATTCGTCGTCAGTTAATCCAGTACCTATTTTTGCTACAGTTACAAACTCATCTTTTTCTTTATTGTAAACGCCAACTAAAAAAGCGCCAATGCCAAAAACTGCTCTTTTACCTTTGCCATAGTCATAACCCATTACCAAACAATCGATTGTATCGGTTAATTTAGAAGAATAACTATGCTTAAATTTGATCCAGTTCCAAGCCCTCGCCCCTGCTTGATACAGTCCAGTTAATTTTTTTGCGATTACCCCTTCCAACCCTTCTTCACTAGCCTTTTCAAAAAGAGCTACAAGTTCTTGTGGATGCTTAACAATTTGTTCTTTGGCTATTGATATTATTGCTGTACCATTCCTTACAACAGACTCTAACTTGGCTTTTCTTTCTGTATACTGTTTATTGATATATGACTGGTTATTTATATAAAGCAGATCAAAAACAAACAGTTTTAAAGGAATGGCTTTGCTATATTTTTGAATGTCGTATTTTCTTTTCCGTTGTGCCGTTTCTTGAAATGGCAAAAATTCTTGCGTTTCTTTGTTATAACCAACCGCCTCGCCTTCTATAATTACCCTATCTGCGCTCACTTCTGTTTTCATGGCTTCGACCAAATCAGGATACATAAAAGTAATATTTTCCAAATTTCGAGAATATATGGTAATTTTGTCATGATCTTTGTGCAATTGTAGTCGAAAACCATCAAATTTTGGTTCAACCGCACATTCCCCAATTTTTTCGATTATTTCTTCTGGAGTTGACACTCTCTCGGCCTTAGCCATTAGTATAGGAATACCAATAACCGGTTCAATTTTACTAATAGATTCAATCCCGCCAGCCTTTAGTTTTTGCCCAATAAATCCAATATCGGGAAAAACATTGTATGCTTGTTCTATTTTTTTTCTTAGGCTTTTATTACCAATTAGCATCCAGGAAAATGCGTCTAGCAAAGTCATTTCTGAAAAACCAAGCCGAAGTTTCCCAGCTAGTATTCTGGTTAAAAAACGTACTGAAACCGGTCGCAAGCTTTGTAACAAATTAGTGGTAATCGCTATCTTCTTGTCTTGCGAACCCACACCTTCAAGCAGTGAAAGAGTTACTAATTCTTTAAAAACTTGATCAATTTCCAAGTCGTCAGCAGTTTGAAATAAGCTTTGCGACGTTTTTCGGTATTCCTCGGCAGTTTTACCAATATCACCAATTGTTTTATATCGCTTTCTGGCATCTTGAATATTAAGTGAAAAAGCCGAAACAAAGGCTTTTAATACCAGCCTTTCTGCCATACCAAATTCTTGTTTCTTGTAAAGTGGGGTTACCCTACCCTGAAGTAAATAACAGATATTTTTAATTTCGGTAGGTGTGGCTTTTTGAAATAGGGTAGCTAAAAGCTCTGTCATTTCCAATCGGGATACGGTATTTTCAAGAAAATCCAGGGTTTGAGCAAGCGTAAAAAATAACATATGCCTATTATATCTTATCTTGGCCCATCAACCGGTCTTATTTCAACCGCATTATTTTGTGTTGGACCCCACCCGGGTAAACGAAGAATGTCTACTCCTACAATCTTTAAAAATAAAATTGAAAAAGTTAATACTAAAAAGCCAACAATACAGGCAGTTAAAGCTTCTTGTGCTTTTTTTATAGTTTCCTGGTTACCCGCCGCCATCATTATCTTAATACCATTACCAATAATACATAAAAAGATTATGCCGCCAATAATACCTGAAAAAACGGAAAAAATTGATTTAACAATACCCGACAGGTTGGTTGGAATACACCCAAGACCTGTCCAGATTGATTCTGATTTTTGGCATTCCATACACTTTTCGTAACGGCTTAAGCAGTCACCACCTTCAGCACAATCGTTGCCAATTGTAGCATAGCCCGGCTCTATTAGTGTTTCGCAAAGTGGCATTGTTGAAGTTACTTCAAGTGTTAAAATTGATTCTGCAGTTCTGGTTGCCAGTGTTCCAGGAGTTGGTACTGCATTATATGGCACAACAGGAAAACTGAACGAGCAAATAACCTGGCCTTTTTTATCGCCATCTTCATAACGAACATCAAATGTATAGTTACCAACCGACTTCTTACCGAGAGGAAAATCCATGGTAAAATATCCACTAGCATTTTTTGATAAATAAACCCCTGAACTGTCTTTGTGCACTTTCCAACTTAAAGGTGAAATATCGGACCCATTTAAAAAAACTCTCAAACCTTCGCCTTCATCATCAATATTACTACCTTTAATAACAATTTCGTCGTCTACGGTAGCGCCTACACCTGGTTCCATTTCCAATTTACAATCACCAATTCTACTGCTGCCTTCTGTTGCAAAGCTATAACCCCTGGAACAAACTACATTACTCCCGCCTTGTGCTTCTCTTAGTTCCAATACAATTTCGCTACCAAAAATTAGAATAACGTCATCACCGGTGGGAACAAAAGAAAAAGTTTGCGAAAAGCTATCACTTCTAATATCTTTAATTTTTTTATCACGATTAAACAAATTTGGAGGAACGCTAAACCTTATTTTTGTAGCCTCTCCTAAACCGCCATTGTCTGCAGCAACGCTATTTATAAAATCGGTATTGTAAACGATCTCTATATTTCTAATATCTATAATTCTATCTGTTAGGGCTTCGTCAGCATAATAAATATCTCCTGTATTATAGACTTTGCCTTTAATGCCATTTTCGTATATTTCATAATAATAGGTTTTATTTTGCTCAGTTTTTGCTTCTATTTTAATAGACTCAATCATTCCCTCAGCACACAAATCGACCGGCTGGGCCTGTACCGATAATGGCAATACCAAAAGCAAGCTAAACAAAAATAACATAGCTGTAATAATTTTTCTCATAGAAAACCGGGAACATTTAAAATAGTAACGCCAATGGTGCGAACAATAAATACCGAAAACAAAACCACTAAAATTCCCAAGATAGAACCGTACACATAACGCTTGCCTTCCCGGATTGCGTCTTTATCGCCCCGCGCCAGCATAACTTTGACAGCGCCATAAATAATACCTAAAAAACCTAAGCCGCCAACAATCGAAGTCAGAAAATTCATAAAAAAATTGGTAAAACCACCGGCATCTGTTTTAACACAACCAAAAACGGTAAAAGTTTGGTCTTCAAGCGGGGCGGCAAATCCGCTTAAAGTATCATTAGGGTTGTCTGTACCATAAAGGCACTGGGCACACGAATCCCAGTTTTGAACAGCGCTTTTTTCTTGACCGGTACAAAGACCGCAAAGATCGCAAGTAACAGGAGTTTGTGCCAAAGCAAGGTTTGAATTTACAAATAAGGCAAGCAATAAAAATGCAAAAATAGTAATCAATACACGCTTAAGCATCATAAAACAGTTTAGAGAAATTAAGACTAATAGTCAATTGAAGCCTTATGTTGATTGTTCTAAATCTTTTTTATTTCTGGTCTTAACTCTTCGCAAAACCGTGTTTAGCCACATTTTTCTTAAACGAAGACTTGTGGGTGTAATTTCGAGTAACTCGTCGTCACCAATTAAATCTATACACTGCTCTAAACTTAAAATTGTTGGTGGCGTGATTTGTGTTGACACGCCTTCACCAACCGATCGGTTATTGGTGAGCTGTTTTTCTTTACAAATATTAACTTCAATGTCCATGGGTTTATTGGCCAAACCAACAATCATGCCTTCATAAACTTCGGTACCCGACCCAACAAACAACACTCCTCGGTCTTGTACTTTGCCAATACCATAATTAACGGCTATACCACTCTTTACCGCAACTAAAGCGCCGTTTCGAATGCTTTCCATTTTTTGCCCCTTGGGTTCATAACCCAGTAAATAGGTGTAAATTTGCATTGTGCCTCTGGTTTTAGTCATTAAAGCATTACGAATACCAAGCAGGTTTCGACTGGCAATTTTATAGACTAATCTTGCTCTGCTGCCTTCTTTTTTCATATCTTGCATAATACCTTTTCGTTTGCCCATTTCCTCACTTACCAGACCGTAAAATTCGTCGTCAACTTCTATAGTGACCTCTTCAAACGATTCATAAATTTTGCCATTAATGGTTTTATAAATAACTTCTGGTTTAGAAACTTCCATTTCATAGCCTTCCCTTCTCATCTGTTCCAGAAGTATGGACAAATGAAGTTCGCCCCTACCCGAAACTACAAACTTTGCCCCTTCATCATAATCTTCAACCTTTAGCCCAAGATTTGTTTCGATTTCTTTGTAAAGACGGGCTTTAAGTTGGCGAGAGGTAAAATATTTACCTTCCCTACCCGAAAGCGGGCTAGTATTGGGGCCAACAGTCATTTTTATGGTTGGTTCTTCAATTGCAATTTTGGGCAAACTTTTTGGGTTTTCCGGGTCACAGACTGTTTGACCAATCGTTAGCTCTGCAATTCCTGCCAATGTGGCAATGTCACCCGATTCTACCCTATCTATTTCTTGCCGGGTTAATCCGTTTGTAGTAAACAACTTTTGCACCTTGTAACTACCAACTATATTATTTTCATCAACTAGTACAATTGACTGATCTTTATGTAGTGTACCCCGACTAACTTTACCAATGCATAACTTGCCTACATAACTATCATGATCTAGGGTTGATATTACCATTTGAAGCGGTTCTTCGTTATATATCGATGTATTAGGAAATTCTTTGACTATCGTGTTAAATAGCGGTACCAAATTACCGGGTGTTTCCTGACTATAGTTTTCTGGTAACTCATAAAACACTTTTCCGTCTCGACCAACTGCAAAAAGAGTAATGTATTCGAGTGACGTTTCGTCTTCCGCAAGTTCTAGAAACAAGTTTTCAACTTCGGTTATTACCTCACTTGGTCTTGCATCTCGTTTATCTATCTTGTTGATTATAAGAATTATTTTTAGTCGATTTTTTAAGGCTTGTTTTAATACAAATTTAGTTTGGGGTAGTGGCCCTTCAGCTGCGTCAACCAAAAGAATAGCGCCGGAAGCCATATTTATGGTACGTTCTACTTCGCCACCAAAGTCGGCGTGGCCGGGTGTATCTATGATGTTTATTTTTGTGTTTTCATAAAAAACCGATGTATTTTTAGCCAAAATGGTAATGCCTTTTTCCCGTTCCAAGTCGTTTGAATCCATTATTAAATCTTCGCTCATTTCTTTTTGATTTTCTCTGAACGTTTTTGTTTGCTTAAGCATGGCGTCTACCAGTGTAGTTTTACCATGATCAACGTGAGCAATAATTGCAATATTCCTAATTTCCATTTTTTTAGTTTTCAAATAATATTATCTCTTGCACTAACCACAGGGACTTAAGTGTAGAAGAGAAAGGTAAATTATATCACTTAACCCATACTGATGTATAGTGGGAATAATTCTACAACTTTGCTTTTTTTTGATTCAGTAAATATAAATCCCACATACGCTTTTGTCCGGCTGACTTTGTCTCGCCGTAGCTTGTAAATACGCCCGCCATATTCGTGAACAAGTCTTATGGGGTTATATTTCCTTCGAGATACTCAGGACAAGCACACACGGCTTTTTCTCTCATTTACTGGCGGGCACTGTTGTTTCTAAGCTCGATTACTCGCTAAGAAATATCAGTGCGGAGAGGGTGGGATTCGAACCCACGTTCGCCTTACGACGAAACACGCTCTCAAGGCGTGCGCAATCGGCCGCTCTGCCACCTCTCCAATTTAGTTGTCGGTTCTCAGTTGTCAGTTGTCAGTCAACATTTGTCTGTTGTCGGTTCTCAGTTGTCAGTTGTCAGTCAAAATTTGTCTGTTGTCGGTTCTCAGTTGTCAGTTGTCAGTCAAAATTAGTCATTCAGTTCTCAGTTATTAGTAAATATTAGCTAGTTATCAACTTATACTATAACTCTTTATTAACCCGTTAAGCATTTTACCAACTTCATCAACTTGCTTTCTTTGATTAGTTATATCTATTTTGTATAGCCTTTCAATAATTAACAATATTGCTACTACTTCATAAAGAGATTTTCTTGCCATATATAAAAATCTTTTATTTTCTTTCTTGTTTTCTGCCCCACCGCCTTCGGCAATATTTAAATTTATTGATGTTGCCGCTCTTTTTATCTGGTCTATTAAATTTGTTCTTTCTTGTTTTGGCAATTCTTCACACGTACGATATATGTCTTTGATTAACTCTAAAGACTTTTGCCAAACCTTAAGTTTTTCAAAAGAATACATCTCTTTTGTTACCTAATAACTAGTGTCTGACAACTTATTTCTGACAACTGATAACTAATCTGAGGTGCGGAGGGGAATCGAACCCCTGCATAGCTGTTTTGCAGACAGCCGCGTTACCACTTCGCCACCGCACCAATTAACCTATTTTATCATTTAACAACAAGTCTTTTATAGTAAGCAGATTAGATTTAAATAATAGTAACCGTAACAGGTCTGACCTGTTAAACATATTTTGCGTTTATATTGTCAAATTGATACAATACATCTATTCCAGGGGTGGCGGAGTGGCCTAACGCACGGGTCTGTCCCAGTACTTTCTAGCCAAATTTTTGATAAAATCCCTTAATTTATGATAGAATTTGGCGTAGAAATACGGGATCCCGAAGTGCTAATTTCGCAGTAGCGAAAAAGCTACTTCTGGGATAAAACCCACATCCCAGGGGTACCGAAGTGGCCAAACGGAGCAGTCTGTAAAACTGCTGACATTAGTCTTCGATGGTTCGAATCCATCCCCCTGGACCATGAAGTACAACGCAGTTGACTTCATGGTAGTGAAGCGAACTGCTGTTCTACTTCACTACACTACTTGACTCTTGAGAGTCAAAAACGTCTATAATTATAGTATTGTGAAGAAACTCCAGTATTGTGTTTACGTATTGTATAGTTTAAAGGATAAGTGTTTCTATATTGGCTATACAACAAATCTTCACAACAGATTAACTGCCCATGTCAACGGTCACTCTTTGGCTACTTCTTTTCGAAGACCGTTCACACTACTGTTTTGTGAATTCTTCTATTCAAAACATGATGCAACAAGAAGAGAAAAGTACTTCAAAACCACTTGCGGTAAGAAGACTTTGAGAATAATGCTTAAAGAAAGTCTAAAATCTCTAGTCCAGAACGCATATTCCGTAGAATAGAAAATTCTTTTGAATAATCACTAGGATTACTGTAAGTTAATCCCAATGAACAAAGTAACATCGGGGAATCCATCTCTCTAGACACTAATAAGTGTTTTTGATATTATTTGCTAATCGTTATGGTTGTAAAAATAAAATATCAAGACTCAACTGCTAAACCAATATGCCCTTTTTGTAATCAAGAAATGGATGTAATCGAAAGAGTTTTGCCTGCAAAAATTGAAATGAGGAGAGTTAATGTTACTACATATATTTGTCCTCATTGCAAGAAAGTATTGGGCTTTGCCTAATAAAAATTATTCAGTCAACACATTACAGTAATCTTGTAATTTACATCAAGCCTTCAGTACAAATTTATTGAGAATGTGTGCAAGTCCGTCGTTCTCTACGGTTGGCCCAATATAATCTGCTATTGCTTTTAGTTCCGGTACTGCGTTCCCCATTGCCACCTTAAATCCACAAGCCATAAGAAGAGGAAAATCATTATAGTGGTCGCCTATTCCAATTATCTCTGTCGTTGATATATTTAATAACTTGGCAAGTTTTGCCACCGCATGTTGCTTAGTGGCTTCATAAGATGATATGTAAATTGCATTGTATTGTTCTCCAAGATCGCTACTTGTTTTTATTATATGAAGATTCTTAAATTTGGTTTGTAGTTGATTAATAATGTTATCTACTTTTTTAAGTGGTAAATCGAGAATAATAAATTTACGCACCTCATCACCTATTGGCAAATCTAAACAATTATGATAATTATTTTTCCTACACGAAACACTGTATTCTTTGCTATTTTGCCTAATAAACTTAAGAAGCTTTTTTGATTCACTACGATCAATAACAAAATCAGCAACAGTCTGTTTCGAAACAGGATCATATATAGCTGCGCCATTGTCAATAATTATTGGAGACTTTAAATTTAGGTCATTGATAAGGTCTTCGACTAATAAGAAAGGTTTTCCTGTTGCCACAGAAAAAAAGAATCCTTTTTTAATCACTTTTCGAATTATTTCTTTAACGTAGGGGGATGGTAACGATTTCAATGCAACAGGTGCGAGTGTGCCGTCAATATCTGAAATAATTGCTTTGTACTGCATATAATATGTTAACAAAATAAACTACTCCCAAATTAAAATTCATTTAAATATCGTCAATAACAAAAAAAATCTGATAGGTTTACAATATTATTTGCAATTGAAATAGCAAAACCAAACTTTACCTTCAATGTTTTCAAGGGGAATAAAACCATAGCTTCTTGAGTCTTTGCTAATCGCTCTGTTATCGCCTAAAACAAAATAATGATTTTTTGGGACTTTCAAAATTTCCCCTTCTAAAAAAGCACCATTTTTTGGAATTGCTGTATAAGTGTTGACCACATAATGCTTTTCGTTTAACTTAACCCCGTTTAACCAAACTTGCCCATCTTCTATTTTTAAGGTGTCTCCCGAAATAGCTATGATTCTTTTGATATATGTAATGTTTTGATCTTCTGGGCTTTTATATATTATTGTATTGCCTCTAAGATATTTACTATTTTCTGTTCTTTTTTTAGTTAAATAGAATTCACCATTAACATAGTTTGGTACCATTGAGTTACCCATAATCCTAACCGGAGTACCAATCTGCCAATAAATAATAAACATTAGACTAAACAGAATTACAACAACTGGAGAAACCAATAAAATAAGCAGTAACGAAAAACCTTTGTTATTCATATGCGTATTATATACCGACTTATAATTCTGTGATTCTACACGATCTGGCGCCAACACCTAGAATTCCTACACTAAATATTCCAAAAAGATTAACTAGTTTCTTAACTTCTGCTTCCCTTGATTTATCAACGGGGTGAACCCATGGGAAATGAATGTCCAAATCAGCTCCGAAAATATTAAATCTTAATCCGGTTTTTTTGTTCTCTGTGCTCATTAAATTAAAATTATATCATTCCAAGCTTAAACAAAGGCTATGCCCACTAAATATTTGTTTCAAGAAGCAAGTTGGTTCTTTCCTGAAGCGATTCTTCATTAATGCTTTTTAAATCAACCGAAATATTTTGTTGAATCTGCTCCTCCAGTTGTTGGCAATACTCTTTTATACCTAAATACTTCTTAACCTCTTGTTCGGTTATTCCTCTGGCCTTTTTTCTTTCCAAAAACTCATTCATTCTTTTACTTAAACTTGTTAACCCAAAAGGTGATACACGCCAATCGCTGTAATAGCAAATCTTTAATTCCCAGCTATCAAATTTTATACCTTTTTTTTGGCTCACTAATTGGCGAAGCGTAGTTAAAACATTTTTACCTGTATTAAGTTCTTGAGCAATTTTTAGTGTAGCGACAGATTCATTGTTACCATATTTTGTAACAAATTCTGTTTGTACGTTTTTCCAGTAATTTATGTTTTTCTTTTCTTTACCAAGAAGCTTTGGGTAATTATTGAAATCAAATTTTATAATGTTGCCCATATCGTGCAACAGTAGTGTTTTAGTAACTAAGTTGGAGTCAACCACAACACTATCTTTCCATGAAGTAGCAATAAATTGCCCTAAAGCTGCCACCCTTAGCATATGTTCAGCAAGGTTAGGTGGAATCTTGTAGATACTATAAACCTGACGTATTAACATACACCCTCAATCATAACCGCAACTAATACCGTTTACAAGTATCGAAAACTACATAGAACAATGACCCGGACCAATTTCTCCATTATTGAATTGGTCAAGCTTAGTCATTAAGTACAAAACATACGACTTGTCTTGTTTAGATAGCTTGTCCCAGTCTTTGTAGTTATGTTGACTTAAAAAACTATCTGCTTCTTTAATAATATTGTCAACGGTAGTGCTACCGGCTCCACTAGCTAAATTTAGCTTTGCAGCTAGTAATTGAGCGTAAAGCTTGGTAATTCCGTTAGACGGTTTTCCAAACTCCTTCATACTTAAATACTGTACAGCTAAAACATTCGTGTCTACTTTAACAGACTTGTTTGAACAGAATCTAATTCCCAGTAAAGAACATAAATTTTCGTTACCTAGCCACTGAGGTAGTAGTTCGGTAACCATATCATTCTGCGGACCAAATCCGGCATGATTTTTCCAGTAACCAATGGTTAGTGTACAGCCCTCGTCACAAGGAACATCTACATTTACTTGCCATGTGTCTGAGGCAACTGTTTGGGTATCATTGGTTAGCAGCTCTGCAATATTAATAATTTGCTGCTCTCCACACTCCAGAAAAGGCCCTACTTCATAGCTATAACTGTAGTTCTTTGTTTCAACTCCATCTGTACAAAACTGGCCAAGATAACCACCCAAGTTATCGGTTACTTCCACGCACTCGTCAATTTCGTCTATTTCTGCGTTCTCAAACAATATATTTGCCGGAGCGGCATACGAACTGGTACCAGTCTTTGTTGTATTGCCATTCCAACTATAACTGTAATTTTGGGTAACAGCGTAAGCTGTATTTATTCGGCTTGCTGAGTCTGGTAATTCTGTTGAGTAACTACAACTAATTGAAGACCCCGGTGCCAGTAAATACGGGAATGAAATGCCTTCGCAAGTAACAGTAGTTGGTATAGATTCAGACATCAACACTTTTACCTCGGTTAACTCTGCAGTTAGCGGTGTGTTATTAGTTACGTTTATTGTTCCTTTAGCCAAAAAATCTGAATCCATAAACCCCGAACTTACCAACACATCATAGTTAACCGTAAAAGATTGATTAATTGCCAGTAAAAGTTCGTTCTGATCCGCCGATTTATTTATTGACCAATCAAAATAGCGATTAAAAAAAGTATTAACATCATTGCTGATTGTTAAACCATGGCAATTTACATTTATCACCGCCGTTGAACTTTGGCCTGTTTGTAAAATAGTGACTGTGTTTGAATGTTCGCCAACATTGATTGGGCAAATAAATTCTTTTTCATAATTTATACTGGTTGATTCACTTACTTCCCAGCTTTCACCATTTGTATCTGCAACAGTCACAGTATCATTAATTAAAACCGGCTCTGTCGGAATTGAGAAATCGGCTCTTGGAGTTGGGCCTTTTGGTTCGCCAATACTGCCAGAGTGATTGGTAATTGTTACCTGTGCCGAGTTCCGATAAGTTGCCCCATTAACCGGGGTAAATTCAATTTCATAAGGATAACAGCCTGTTTGATCAGGAAGTAACTGCTCTGGAGTAATTGTTTGGGTTGCTCCAAGTAAATCTTGAAACTGCCCGGCACCCACTTTATACTCAACCTGATCGACAATAGTTAAATTTTCGGTAGTAACTGCACCACCATTTGTTACGCAAACTTCACCTGTAACCTTATAAATATCTCTGCCGTTATCTTTGGTTATATCTATAGTATATTGTGATATACCGCTATCTCCACCAAGCAAGTCCCATGTTGACGGAGTTACAGTTTTATTAATCGACCAACCATACTCTTTTGTATAACTACCAGATGCCGTTTTTTCGGCAATTAGGGTTGTTCCAGATTGACCACCTTCTTGCGCCAAAACTACACGAGAATTAAATGATAAGAAAATCAGGGTTATAAATAACAGCATACCGATTATAATTTTTTTCATCTTACTAAAATAAAATTAATAATGTTACCTAAATTACATACTATATAAATTCATCTTTTTGTCAATATGTAAAATATATGTAGAATAGCGAAATAATTTAATTGCCAAGAGCATACATAAAAGTTTTTATGTTTATTATCATAAAATAAAAAAACAGTAATGCCATTGCAACACTAATGCTTCTGCTATAATTTTCTTTAATTTTATTAATGTACCCATTTATATTAATATTGATAATGAACTACTTTAATGCTTTATAAGACTCATCAAAATTTATTACAAAAATTTGGACCAGTAAAGTATGTTGCTTTAGTTATTGCTACTGTGCTAACACTTTCCATATTCTTTCAGCGTATATTTTTACAAACCAAAATCTCGGTTTCTACCAAACTATTGAAAGATAAAACAATTGAACTAAAACATAATGCCCGCTCAAACTATGAAGAACTGGCAAAGCAACAAGCTATAAATTCCAATATAGAAGATTATTCCACCAATTTTGTAAAAAGAAAGGCTCAGGGCAACCATCGGCTTTATTTGATATTTGTTAAGCCAGAAACGCTTCAGAATAGCCAGGTATCCGATTTGGTTAAAAAGCTTAGCGCTAAAAAAAGTAATTCTAGTTCATCCCTCTATTACTTAAAAACATATATGGAAAAGGCAGCAAAAAGTTATGGTGCTAATAATTTCACCATTGAGCCAATAGTTCGTTCACCTATTACACTTTCACATCTTGAACAAGTTGGTGATATTTTCTACAGTTGGGAAAAAGATAATTTTTCTATTGTTAAACTTGAAGATACATTTGAAAACCTACTTATAAAAAACAATATACAAATAAATAACGATTTGGTTGTTTTTTTGTACCTAGATAATTCATATGAGAACACCAGTGGTTCAAACTATAGTTTCTATGAAAATAAAAAATTTAGATCTTTTGCCATGCACGAAAAAGGAAGATCATATGTAAACATATATAGCCTAGCACCGGAATTTGCTTCAACTGTAACCGAAATTGTAATCCACGAAACGCTTCATTTTTTTGGAGCAACTGATAAATATAATGAAGAAATGAGTATAGATTATTGCACAGATAAAGGTCATGGAGTTGTTAATAATATTGCCCCACTCGACCAAAATACAGCTGACTTTATGTGTATGTATATCGAAGAAAAACCAAGCAAATATAGAAGAGCAAAACTTGTTGACCACAACCTTGTAATAAATAGAATAACCGCAAAAGAAATTGGCTGGTTAAGTAAATTCACTCCTTTCTAGAAACCATACTTTGCCTGCAAGCGCGTATACTCACTTTCTATCTCTTTTCCCAAGTCTTCTACCTCATCAGAAAGATCTTCTATTATCTCATCTAACTTGTCTTGTTCGCGATTTAAATCTTGATCATTTTTTTGAGCTTCTTGTGCATATACCTTTTGCGCATCAGCTATGGCTGATGTACTCCGATTTTCAACTGCCTTACTCAATTCCTCAATCAATTTAAGTTCAGATTTCATGTGAGCAATAAAGGGCTTATGAACATCTTTTAAACTAGCCCCAATTTTTATGTTTTCCAATTCCTTAATTAACTTCCTGTCTTTTGTTACAAACTCTTCAAGTATTTCCGTATATTTACTCGGATCTGAATACATATAATTACTGGCTCCACTAACTTCAACACTTGCGTCTTCATAAGTTTTGATTGGGTCAATAACTTGCTCTGCCCATTCTAATGTTTCAACCTCTAAAAGTATTAATTGATCGGATTTTGCTAAATATTCCTCAAGCTTGTCTTTATAATTCTGTAGCTCGTTTAAATTTATATTTTCAACTTGAACTTTTAAGGTTTTATTTGTAGATTTTGCAGTTTCAATTAAATCCTTACCCTTCTGAATTTCACGTTCAAGCGAATCAGAATCAGAACCGCCAGAATCATCTTTCAAGTGATTAGCAATCTTATTTATTCCTTTCTGATATTCTATAAAAGCAGTTTGGGTTACTACCGCTTTTTCTTTTACCTTTGCCGGAGTATTAATTTTTCCAACAATAAAATAGGCAATGGCTAAAAAAACTAAGCCCGCAATTACTGCCAATAAAATCGTTACCGTATTTTTCTTCGCCTTATTACTAGCCTTAGTATCAGCACTAGTTATTTCTTCTTTTTTATGTTCTGTTTGATCTTTCTCTATATCCATATAAAATATTAAATTATTAATAAAACCTAAAATAAGCCCTTATTTAAGGTTAAGAGTATTATATATTACGATTAGCTACTTTTGTCAAGCTGGGATAGTATTTTTTTATTAACCGCACTCACTATAACCACAGCTGTAACATTTTTTGCAGCCTTCTTCATAGGCAAAAGAGGCAACACCACACTCGGGACAGATATCAAAATTAGGAGCCACGACTGATGTTTCGGCAGTAATTAACGACGCCTGCTCTGCTTGATTTACTTTTTTTACCACATGACTACCATTGGTTAAAGTAAAGGCAAAATGCTTAATTAGTACCTTGGCAACCGCGTCTGGCAAGCTCCTTATTTTTGAATCGCCAAAACCTAAAGTCCGCGCCCCACCAATTCCTCCAAGTTGTTCAATGATCTTTTCCAGTCTTTTTTTACCGGCTAAGGGTGAATTAATTCTTAAAATTAAAGAAATTACTCTACCAAGGCCTTCTGCCATAGCAAACACGTCTGACCCAGCTTTCCCAATGTTTACAAAAACTTCGAAAGGCTCACCACGCTCATCGGTGTTTACGGTTATAAAAGCTCTACCAACCGGTGTGTCTATTTGATATGTTGCACCATTTATAACTAGTGGCCTGGGCATAATATCGTATTCCGGCACTATCTTTTTTTCTACTTTCTTTTCTTCTTTTCGACTGAGTACTCCTGGTCTGGACCCTTCTCTCATATAAGCAATTCCTTTTAGGCCCAGCTTATACGCCAGATTATAGATATTTTTAACGTCTTCAACCGTATGGTTATTTGGAGCGTTAACCGTTTTAGAAATAGAGGCATCAACGTATTTTTGAATTACTGCTTGAACTTTCACATGTTCCTCGGGAGTAAGATCATTTGCCCCAACAAAATAATCTGGCCTTTTTATTTTTTTTGCGTCACCATTTGTTACGCCATGCTCATCCAACCATGCCTGGTAAAGCGGATGTCGAATTATATGCTCGCCCAGCCTATCTTTTCTGATAAATTCAAATTCATAAACCGGTTCAATTCCAGAAGTTGTTCCAGACATTAAAGAAGTTGACCCAGTTGGTGCTTGCATTAAAAGTAGAGAGTTTCGAATCCCGTGTTTTTTTATTTTATTTTGCAGTTTTGTTGGTAAATTTTGAATAAATAAACCTTTTAAATATTTTTTTGCGTCAAACATTGGGAATGCTCCTTTTTCTTTTGCCAAGTCGCAAGAAGCTTCATAAACCGCATTTCTAATTGTTTTATAGATTTTATCTATAACTTTTAAAGATTGGGATGAACCATAACGTAAGTGCATCTTAATTAATGCGTCACCAAGGCCCATCGTACCAATTCCAATACGACGCTCCCCTTCAAGCTGCATTTTTTTAATACCTTTAAATATATAGTTATCACCATCAACAACAGCGTCCTGAAACCTTACCGCCGTTTTAGCCACTTTAGCAAGATTTTTATAATCTAATACGCCGGGTTTTTTGAATCCAGCTTCTTGTTTTACAAGGGCAGATAAATTAATAGAGCCAAGATTACAAACACCCCAAGGTGGTAAACCCTCTTCACCACAAGGATTAACACAGTTGATTCTGTTCCAATACCAATTATTGTGCCACTTATTGTATCTTTCCATAAAAACAACTCCCGGTTCGGCTGAGCTCCAAGTAGCTTCTGCAATGAAATCCCACAACTTTCTGGCTTTAATTTTTCGAACTACTTTTACTTTTTTACCCATTTGTTTCCAAGCAGTAATATCGCCATCCCACTTTGTGTCATACTCAGGGTCGGAAATGTCTGGATACAAAAATTCCCAGTCTTGGTCTTTTTTAACAGCTGCCATTAATTTATCAGATACAGCCACCGATAAATTAGCGCCATTAATTTTTGTTAAATCTTTTTTTACGGTTATGAATTCTTCAATATCCGGATGCCAATCCCATAACATAATCATTAAAGCACCTCTTCTTGATCCACCTTGTTGAATAATGTCTTTTGTAGCTACCGAAAACAATTCTGCCCAATTGACTGGACCAGACGAAAACCCGTTTACCTTCTTAACTCTGTACCCTTTTGGTCTGAGTGACGACATATTTATTCCAACTCCACCACCATGAGCCATAACTTCGACCATTTGTTTTAAAGATTCTAAAATACCACCCCGGGAGTCTTTAGGGCTCGGAATTACAAAGCAATTGTAGTAGGTAATTTGGTAACCGGTGCCGGCCCCGGCCAAAATTCTACCACCGGGCACATACTTAAAATCTTCTAGGGCCTCTAGGTATTCCTTCTCAAGTTTTTTTGTATTCTTTGAATCAATTTTAGCGACTCCCTTAGCAACTCGTTTCCACATTTCTTTTTCACTTTTTTCAATTGGGTCACCTTTCTTATTTTTTAATGCATATCTGTCTAAAAAAACTTTTTTTGATATTCCTTTGAGTCCCATTATGATTTTATTTTAAAACTTATAATAGTTTTTTAATTTCCCTTTCAAAATCTTCAATATCTACAAACCTCTTGAAAACAGAGGCAAAACGAATGTAGGCTATTTTATTAATTTTTTTTAATTTTTGCGCGCTCAATTCACCAATTTTTTTACTTTCAACTTCTGTTGTATCTTGACGCTTTAAATCACCTTCCAGTTCGTCAAGTAATTTTTCAATTTGTTCATTAGTAACTTTTGTGTTTTCGCTGGATTTAATAACACCACCCTTTACCTTATTCCTATCGTAAACTTCTCGCGTTCCGTTCCTTTTAATAACAACAATAGGTAATCTATCAACTCGCTCATATGTAGTAAATCTTTTCTTACAGTTAAAACATTCCCGACGCCTGCGTAAAGACTTACCTTCCTCGGCTACTCTTGTTTCAACAACTTCATTTTCCTGAGCGCTACAAAAAGGACATTTCATGTTTTTTGCTAAAAATAAACCAATTTAATGTAATTATTAAAAACCCAAGAAACACTATGACTAGTGCAATTAATAGTTTTAACACACTAGATTTTTAGTGTCAAGATAACTCTTTATACACTAAATATATCAATCACTACTAAAATAAGAATGAAGAATTTTTTTTGCAATTGGAGCAGCAACCCCCGAGCCTTCGCCCCCATTTTCTACAAAGATTGTTAGGGCAAACCTTGGATTTTCGGCAGGGGCGTAAACCGTAAACCAAGCATGTGGCAGGGCTTTATTACCACCCGATTCGGCAGTACCAGTTTTACATGCTAATTGCCCTAGTTTTCCGTTAATTTTAAAATCAAATAAAGGCCAAGCTGTTCCCCCATCCGAACAAGCTTGTATCATGCCTTGCTCAATAACTTGTATATTATTTTTATCAATTCCCAGCTCTTGACAGTGCCCTAACTTATTCTTAACAAAAGTTAATGGGCATTTTTTACCCTTGTTAGCTAGTGTAGCCATGGCAAAATGCAATTGAGCCGGGTTTATTTGCATAAAACCTTGCCCAATAGAAAGATTAACCGTGTCACCTGTGTACCACTTTTCTCCAAGATTCTTTATTTTCCAATCATTAGTCGGCAACAAGCCCTGAGCTTGAGGAAAATAAGCAGCTAGATCTGTATTATTAAAGTCAAATACTTTTAACCAATGAAGTAGTTTTTTTTGCCCCATTTTAACCCCTATTTGGTAAAAGAAAATATCATTGGAACGGGAAATAGCTTTTACTGTATCTACTAACCCATCTTTCTTGCCATATTGTAAAAAATACCAATTTCCGAATTCAACATTTCCTAATTTAAAAATTCCTGTATCTTCAAATGTGGTTTTTGAATTAACTACCCCTTCCTCGAGTGCGCCAAGAGCAAAAAAAGGTTTAATAACAGATCCTGGCGGGTACGTTGCTGAAGCCAAGCGATTAAAGAATGGTTTATCGGGGTGATTCGAAAGGTTATTAAATATAGTATGATTTGAGCCAATCATGTTTGTGTTATAGCTTGGTGAAGAATAGAACAACAAAACTTCACCTGTAGTTGGGTCAGTTGCAATGGCCGCCCCTCGCTGACCATTAAAAGCCTTATGAGCAGTTTGTTGCAATTCAAGACTGATACTTAAGTTAATATTATTACCTTGTTTTGCTTCTATTAAAGCCAGTTCTCGTAACTTTTCGCCTGACGCGTTAACTTCGTATAACTTTTTTCCGTTTTCTCCGCGTAACAAGCACTCAAAATACTTTTCCAACCCTACCTTACCTAAGAATTGATTAGATAGTGGTGGAGCACCACACCCATAGTCTTTAAGATTAATTTCGTTGGGTAGAGACATGTAACCAAGCAAGTGCGCCGTTTCTTCCGGATAAAGATATTCTCGTTTTAACCCATACTTTTTATCTGTTATATTAACCACTAAGGGCTTACCGGTGCGATCAAAAAAAATTCCGCGGGGAGCTAAGATTATTTCTTCTTTAGTTCTG
Source organism: uncultured Gammaproteobacteria bacterium (assembly GCA_964414145.1). Lineage (GTDB taxonomy): Bacteria > Patescibacteriota > Microgenomatia > UBA1406 > UBA1406 > UBA1406. Next base: position 249,308 of record CAYPVH010000001.1, on the reverse strand, counting down.
TTTATTTCCGACAATTTTTTGTAATACTTGTTGGCAATAATTGTTTTCTTAAATAATTCAAAAACAAAAAATACAAAAACAAGCAAACAAATTAAATAATATAGATATATTCTAGAATTATTAGATTGCTTATTACTTTTGTACAACATATAAAGGTATAAATTTACCTATTTAGTGCCAATATTATACCTGAAACAAAGAAGTTTAAAGTTCGTCTAGTTTATATTGAGAAGGAGGATTGTCTTGCTCAACAAGATCTAGAAACTGTTCAGTAGACGAAAGCCTTTTATGGCCAACGATTTTAGATACATAAGCCAAAGGAACACCTGAAGCCAATTGATGAGCAATAAAAGTATTTCTTAAGTCGTTTACTTTAGCGTTTTCAATACCAACCTCACGAAAACACCTATCCACTACGTTTCTTATATTACGCACAAGCAGTGGTTTCCGGTTTTTGGTAACGAATAATTTTGTTGTTTCGGATTCGGGTCTTACCTTTAGATAGTTATCTAATGCTCTTTTTGCTAACTTATTTAATGGTATTTTGCGTTCAACATTTTTGCCGTATGTACGAATTTTAATATCATTTTCACCAATATCTTCAAGATGTATATTGGCTATCTCGCCAATTCTAATTCCAGTTTGTAAAAATAGTTCAATTATGGCGTAGGTTCGTTTATCTTGTCTGGCAAAGTCCCTTAGCGCCCTATATTCCAGTTTAGATAAGACCCTTGGTTTTGTTGATTCAAATTTAGGGTGAGGCACGTCTAGCGCCGGATTTATAGTAACAATGTTCTCTTCTTTTAAAAAACGATAAAAAGTGCGAATAGAATTTAACTTTCTAGAGGCAGACTTTTTAGTATAGTCTGATTGAATCAAGTCACTAATAAATTCTTGGATTGTTTCTTTTTTTACTTCGTTGATCGATCCAACCCGCTTTTTGGCTAAAAAACCCAAAAACTGCTCAACATCTTTTTTATATGCGATAATAGTATAGCGAGATTTGCCTTTTTCATTAAGGTTTGCTATAAATTTGTCGAGATAGTCTGTAAAAACAATGTTATCTGATTGCATATGTCCTATAATATCAAACAAAATATAAATAATCAAGACCATTCGCATTTAACTGTTTTTTTTATTCTAGGATTCTTTGCTTTAGCTTTAACCATAAACTTAGCAAAGCACATTAAACAATATACTGAACGCGTTAACATAATCCATAATCAAGAACAAGAACTTTCAGAACTGAATAAAAAACAGGAAAAAACTAGATATCAAATAAAAAAAAGCGAAACCGAAGAATATATAGAAAAGAAAGCCAGAGAGTTGGTATATTCAAAAAAAGACGAATATATAATAGTTGGCGCCTACTTAACTCCTACTCCAGCAATTCTACGAAAACAAAAGCCAAAAAAACCCAATTATAAACTCTGGTTGGAAACCTTTATTCAGAAATGATAGTTACTACAAAAAACGGTGATTTTGGCAAAACCAGCCTTTACAGGCATTCTATTGTCTACAAAGACAACAACACAGTTAAATTACTTTCAAAACTAGATTACATTCAGGTTTTGATTGGTAAAGTAAAGATTATAGTTGACAACAAAAACATTGAAGCCACACTTGAGCAAATACAGATTTATATATATAAAATCATGGCTTATGTTGCCGGTAAAAAAGGGGGGGTAGATAATGAAGTGTTTATAAAATATTTAAAGTTTGTTGAAAAAGAACAAGATAAATTATTAAAAACAACCTCGGTTTCGAAAAAATTCGTTACTCCGGGAGCCAATCAAAAAGAAATTGAAGCACACGTTGTGAGAACTACAATCCGCATATTTGAAACAGAATTGGTAGAGCTTAGTAAAAAAAACAGTAAATTAAAACCGCTGCTACCCTTATTTAACCGGCTTTCCGATTATTTTTTTGTATTATCTCAATTTTTAGTAAACCATGATAAATAAAGTTTCGGCCGGTGGCATAGTTTACAAGAAAATTAATAATGATTATTTATTCCTCTTGGTTAAAAATAAAGTACACGGCCATTGGGGTTTTCCAAAAGGAATAGTTGGTGATAAAGTAAAAAATGAGGACCTTGAAGAAGCAGCCCAAAGGGAAGTACTTGAGGAAGGCGGAGTGAAGACAAAAATAATAAGCAAAATAAATAAGCCAGTTAGGTATCGTTATAGTCAAGGCAGTAATATAATTAGTAAAGTTGTTTGGTTATTTTTAATGGAATATATTTCGGGTAATCCCAATAACCACGATAATGAAATCAGTGAGGCTCAGTTTTTTACTGCTAACAAAGCTGAGGAAGTAATAACCTTTGAGGAAGAAAAACATGTTTTTCAAGAAGCACTTAAAATTCTAAAGTAAAGCGACTAACACCATTAGCTTTAGGCTCGTGATAAAATTAAGTACTACCAAAAAAATATGCCTCTTTAGCTTAAAGGATAGAGCAACGGTTTCCGGAACCGTAGATGAGCGTTCAATTCGCTCAAGAGGCACAGATGCGTGGAAAATATAAACCTGAAGTGCTAAAATTAGACAGATAGACACCGCTCCAGTAGCTCAGTGGTAGAGCACCATTCTTATAAAATGGGGGTCCCTGGTTCGATCCCAGGCTGGAGCACTCAGTAACTCAAAAAATATATTAACCAACAGTATTTTACTAAGTAAGTTAGCGGGACTTGCAATATTAAAGCAATTCGATAAATTACCCGAATTGAGGGATTAGCCGTTCCCTTTTCTATTTTGCCAATGTAACCTCTGTCTATTAGGGAATAATCAGCCAGCTTTTCTTGCGAAATTCCAAGTTCTTTTCTGGCCTTAGTTATATTTTGGCCAACTATCTGGGAAATACTTTGTTTAGACATTATGAAGTAAATAATTAGCCCAATTAAAATATACAAGAGTTATTTTCAAAATGTCTATGATTTTAATCACGTTTCCATAAAGACGCGCTCAAATTTATTCTCGAATTAACAAAAATTACCCCTTCTTGTTTAAGTTTTTTTATTTGAGCCTGTTTTCCTCCAAAAGCATAACCCGTTGCTACCTCTCCACTACTTTTTACAACTCGGTGACAAGGAAATTCTAATGGATCTGTATTTAAGTGTAGTATTTTCCCCACAAGTCTTGGGCTATTTAGTTGGCAAAACTTAGCCACCTGCTTGTAGGTTAAAACCCTGCCTTTGGGAATATTTCTAATTAGGTTAAAAACTTGTTTTGTACTATTCATATATTGGTTTATTATATGATAAAATTACCATTGCATAAAAATGAACTTATTGCCGAGGTAGCCAAGTCGGTCACGGCGGTGGTCTGAAAAACCTCAGATGCAGGTTCGATTCCTGCCCTCGGCACACATGCAACTTTCAAACAAAAACCTCTGCGTTATTATTTGGTCAGGAAATTACGAGCAGCTAGCGATCTGGTATGAAAAAGTCTTAGGTTTTAAAGTTCGAGATAAGGTAAATTTACCCAATGATACCTACATAGATTTTGACTTTGGCAACAATTACTTCTCTATTGGCAAACACAACAAAGTAAAAGGATACGCTAAAGACCCATATCGAATTATGATTGGTTTTAACGTTGAAAGTGTAACAGCACTTTATGATGATCTCAAGCAAAAAGATGTTGAGTTTGTTGCTCCCCCCTTTGAAGCACCACCGGGTGGTTTTTGGTGTATGACAATCAAAGACCCCGATGGAAATATAATTCAGTTTTTTAGTGATAAAAAATAGAACTCTTCTTTATTAAACTCTCTAATAGATATATTTTATAGTTATCTTTTTCCCAAACTAATTGAAAATTATCTTCTACATACTTCCCTGCTTTCTCATAGGCCCCGCTTGATTGATCTTTTTCTAATGGCCTAATAACTACTTCCGGTTTAAAAGCTATCATTTTTTCTAAAGTTACTTCTGATAAATCATAGTAATCAATAAACAAATAAAATTTTAAGGGAAAATAGTCAGGTGGCAATTTGTTTAAAAGATAATATATTTCAAGATTATTGCTCATTAAATAAATCCTTTTCTTACTCAAATTACTGCTTTTAAGATAATTAACAACCGAAAGACTCGTTTCTGAAAATGAATAAAAAGAGGACCCTTTGTATTGTTTATATTCTCTATAGGCCTTTCGCCCCATAAATAAAACAAACACTAGTACTATTGATAAGTAAGTAAAGTATTTTATTTTATTGTGCTTTATTAAATTAATTGTTCTTGATATTTGAATTATTAATAAACAAAAAAACGGAACTAAATTAAAATAGGTAAATTGTGGATAAACAAAAATAGTCGAAATTAATACATAAAGAGTTATGTTGTAATTATTTTTTAGTTTAGTTTGTTTATTAATTAGGGCTGTTAGTAAAAGGATAAACAAGGCAATTATAACTACCGACATTTCTAGATGAAAATCAATATCATGAGAATAAAATTTATTAAAAAGCACAACATTATCAATAAACGGGATAAACATATTGTTAAATAACAAGAACAGACCCACCAAACCCCAGCCAGCGCAAAAAGTTATTAAAAAATTAAATCTTGGGTAACTAAGCCATAAGGGAATCATAATTAAAGCAGCTTGTGGTTTAATAAGAGAAGCACCAACCACAATAGTACCAACTACAAACCCCTTTAGTTTAAATTCTTTGGTGCTAATGAAGAAAGCAAGCAGATATAAAAATGCAATAACATGTTCAAACCAAAAGGTATTGGCGCTTGAATATGTAAGAAGAATAATGGCTAGTAAACTACCTACCAAAAGACCCACTTTGTTTGTTATTCTCATCAATATCGAAAAAATTAATACTAAAATTCCTAACTTCAAGCCAATATAAAAAATATTTAAAGCTAACAAAGATTTAACTTGAACAAATGGAGATAAAACATAATAAAGTAAAAAACCATGATTATCAAAGAAATCTCGGTATGGCATAAGCCCTTTACTAACTAGCCAAGGATAGTAGAATAACTCAGAATAAAATATAGGTTTTGTGGTTAATAATAAGCTAAGTTGAAAAATAACAGCACCAATTAATACAACCGAAAAAAATATCATTTTATTTTTTTTAATAACTACTTTTTACAACATATGCCAAGTCATTAGCCAATCCCAAATAACGATAGATACAAAAAAGAGCATTTGATCAAAAGCCAGAGTTTTTTTGGAAGTTAAGAATTTAAACACAATAGCAATCATAAACAGAGCAACAACAATATTACTAACGGCAAGAGACAGATTAATAGACCAAAAGGCTAAAACAAGCGCTAGCACAAAAATAATAGTAAAAACAGAAATCGTATAGGCTGATATGTTATGTAGTACTTTATTTTTATTGAAGGGAACAAGAGAAACTACGCCAAGAGCTACTAGTGAAGTAAAAAACGAAACTATAAGTAGTAAGTTTGGCCAAAGATTGAAAAAGGTAAGAATCTTGCTTATAAATAACATGCGGACAAGCATTAGAAAAAAAAGAGAAATGTTGAAAAAACGTTCTGTACTATTGTCCATTCCTAAGTAACTAAAAGCATTATTGGTTAAACTAAAGTTTTTTGCCCTCTTCTTGCAATAAAACACAAAACTCACAACAAATATTTCGCTAAATATTCCTGACAGTTTTAGTAAAGTGTCTACCATAACAATAATTATACAACTGCATCCTGAGTTGTTGAGTAAAGCACTGTTTGATATACTTGAATTTACTCAATATTGCGGTGGTAGTTCAGCTGGTAGAACGTCTCCTTGCCAAGGAGAAGGTCGCGAGTTCAAGTCTCGTCCACCGCTCAAGTTGGGTAGAATGGTCGCCCTAGGCGACAGGTCACGAGTTCCCCCGAACTATAAGTTCGGGACTGGTCCAGAACAGAATGTTCTGGGAAGTCTCGTCCACCGCTCAGAGAAAACAATGCATAAATACCACAAGGAAATCTTAACCGCGATAAAAAATAACTCCACATCGAAAAATAACAACTTTGACATAAACAACTATTTAGGCAGTAAGGCCAAGTACTACAGTATAAAAACTTTAGTTAAAAGAAAGTTAATTAAAGATTGGGCTAGGAATAATAAGAACATTCAGTTTTCAGATTTTATAGATTTACTCAACTCTTTAAATTCGGGTGAATCTTTCCAAGAAAAAAGCAGCGTTACCGAACTTTTAACTTGTTTTAAAAAACACAGGCAAAATTTAGATCCTTTTGTGTTAGATATATGGTTAAGCAACTTATCGGGCTGGGCCGAAATAGATACTCTTTGCCAATCTACCTTCGAACCGGAAGAACTTTTAGGTAAATGGCAAGAATGGCAAAAACTTTTAAAGGCATTTGTGAGCAGTAAAAACATTAGCAAACGCCGGGCTTCTTTGGTTTTGTTAACCAAAGCAGTAAGGAAAAGCAAAGACGAACAACTAAGAAACTTGGCTTTTAAAAACATAAAAAAATTACAGCACGAAAAAGACATATTAATTACCAAAGCTGTTTCTTGGTTGCTGCGTTCACTTATAAAAAACCATAAAGAAGAAGTGAGTAGTTACTTAAAAGAAAACAAAGAATTAATGCCCAAAATTGCCTACCGAGAAACTTTTTCAAAACTAAAGACAGGTAAAAAATATATTAAGAAACATATAAAATAATAATAAATGCAAGAAGAAACTGGCTTATATGTAAGAAGAAAAGATGATATCTCTAATCCTGACAATCCTTTCAATGCCCGTTTTAGACGCAATGGCGAACAAGCAATAGCTACTTTAAGACAAAGAATGCGTAACAGAGGTATAAGAAGTATCACTGAAGGTAGAACCAGACTTAAAGACCCGAATACTGAGGTTTATATACAATTTGAAGATGGTGAGCAACTTTCCAAGGAAGAGGCATTAGCAAGGCGATTTAGAAGCGCCTCTTTTTCCAAGTGGTGTGAAAAAAGAGGCTTAGCTTATGCAGTTTGTGGTACAGATTATGCACACGAGATGTTATTTTTGAAAGGTCCCCATTTAAATGAAAAGGGGGAACTTGTTGTCGCCTACTATGATCCTTTAAGAGACGGGATACAGGAGAGAAGACTTGTTGAACAATTGACATATGAACAATGGTTGGCCGGGAAACAATCTACATTGGCAAATTACAGAAGCTACTTAGATCAAACACTAAAAACTGAAGGTAGTTTTTTTCATATAAACTATGTACCTCATACAAGTATCGATACAGCTAACACTCTTTTGGAAGCAATCATGTCTGGTACTTATGACTTAACAGGCCCTTCTATGAACCTAAATCCCTTAGTCCAAGATGGACTAAATCAAAGAGTACAATTTGACAGTATTAACTGCGAAATGTGGGTTTTTATTCAGGCTATGCAGAGATGGCTTTTACAAGAAACAGATATAAGAAGGCGGATGGCACAAATTAAATTTAGACAAGATTTTGGGGCTGATCTTTTATTAAAAGAGGAAGTTTCTCAACTTTTTCCAAAGAAAATTGCACTTAGCTAGGCCAGTATCCTTATTAACTCTTTTTCCACTAAGCCTAGAAACTTTTTTTTACTATTGGAGCCGTTATTAATTATGTTTTTATTTTTAGCAAAAGAAATATCATTATAAACAGTAATTAAATTTGGATATATTTCTTTAATTCTTTCTTCATACTTCTGAAGCATTTCTTTTCTAAATTTGTTTTCTACTGATCTTTTCATGCCTCGTTTGACAGCTTCTTTTCTGATCCGTGCCATATACTCATCTTTTCTACGTTTAAAAGATATTTCGGGCTGAGTGTTGATAAAAATTACATAAAATTCTCGTTTACCTAACGCTTTAATATACTCCTTCATTTTTTTCCTGTAGTCCTTCTTACCATTTAACATAAGAACGTATGCTAAATGGAAGATTTCTGTTTCAGCAACATAATTCATGGCGTTGCCATTAATATTCTCAATTCTTTTTAATACCTCGCTGTGAATTAGATGTTCGATTTTGTTATCGGCAACAATACTGCCAAGTTTGGCTTTATTTGAAACGGTATAAGGGTTTATTTCTTTATGAAAAATGAGTCGATCAGAGTATTTTGCTTTCAAAAATTCTAAAGCGGTAGTTTTACCACAAGATTGGGGGCCAGCAATAACGATATATTTTATTTTTGGCATATTTTGCAATAAAAACTGCTTCTGCCACCTTGTTTGATTCGTATTATTTTGGCACCACATTCTTGGCATGGCTTATTTTCGCGACCATAAACCAAAAAATGTTTTTGATACTCACCTTCTTCTTCATACGCATTTAAATAGTCATTATCGGAAGCACCCCCTAATGTTATACCTTTTTGCAAAACTTGTAGTATTGCTTTTCTCAGTTTTACTATTTCTTTACCCATTAGCGTATTAGATATTCTTTTTGGGTTAATATTGGCTAAATACAAGGCTTCGCTGGCATAAATATTACCAATGCCGGCAATTTTACTTTGATCCAGTAAAAATAGTTTTATAGGGCGTTTACTTTTTTTTAGTTCTACTTTTAGATATGAAAGGCTAAAATTTTTGCTAAAAGGTTCGGGGCCAAGTTTTTGTTTTATCAACTGATCTTCCTTTATTTTTCCTGAAAAAACTTTAAACCAACCAAAGCGCCTAAGATCTGAAAATATCAACTTTAAATTATGGCTAAAATTAATAATTGCACGACTATGTTTACTACGTAAAACCTTCAGTTGCTGGTTTTGTTTTTTTAAAATTAGCTTTCCTGTCATTTTTAGATGAAAAGCCAAATAATGATTGTTTTCAAGTTCTACTATTAATACTTTGCCTCGTCGGTAAATATCGGTCACTTTTTTGCCACTTAGATTTTCTGTGCCCGCCTGAGTAACTGTTTGATAAATTTTTTTGTCTAGAACTTTTATAGATACTATTCTTTTGCCGACTAGATGTTTTTTAAGTTGGTTTTTAATTGTTTCAACTTCGGGCAATTCAGGCATAAAAATAATTAAAAAATTAAAAATGTAAAATTCAAAATTATATGAATAACAATACTAATAACAGTAAACCAAGCACTATTCTATATAGCCCAAAACCAACCAGTGTATTGTTTTGCAAATATTTAATTAGCCACTTTACCACAACAAGCGCCGAAATAAATGCAGTTATAAACCCCAAAACACTAAACCCAATATTTGAAAAAACAACACTGCTTGGGGTTTTTAAAAGATCAAAAAAAGAGGCGGCCAATATTGTAGGAACCGCTAATAAAAACGAGTACATGGCAATATCGCTCCGGCGATACCCCATTAGCATTCCCGATATTAACACCGCTCCGGCACGTGAAACGCCCAGAATGACCGCAAACGACTGAAACACTCCTACAATGACCGCCTCTTTTATTGAAAGATTTTTTAATTCTTTCTTTAGTATTAAGCTTTTTCTAAACACCAAATACTCTATAACTAAAAATATAATGCCAAACAAGATTAAAGTAAAGACCATTAATATAGTGCTTTCAAAAAATAAGCTCTTTATAAGCTTATAAAAAACCAAACCAACAACCGCCGTTGGTATAAAGCTAGCGGCTAAATTAATAAATAATTTTTTACCCTTTAACCGATTTAAGAAATTAAAAAAAACTGCCAGTATGGCACCCGACTGAATAAAGACTGTAAAAAATTTCCAGTACTCGGATTGAGGTAAGTCTATTACTTTGGAAACCAAAATCAAGTGAGCTGTTGAGGAAATAGGTAAAAACTCGGTGACTCCTTCGACTAAACCAAGCAACACCGTCTTTAATAAAATCATTGTTCAATTATAAACAATGAATCATTTAATCGCTATCAATCCCGATTCTTTTTACGATTTTTAAAACATTTTTTAGCTCTTTCAATCTCACCTTCATTTACCCGTAGCTTTGGCTTTATAAAACAGAGTCCTAATGCTTCATATATTTCTATCTCCTTTTTACCAGCAATTCTTTTTTTTCCTTTAAACAAACCGTACTCGTTCAGTTTGTAACCTTTATCCAAAGCAATTTGCCGTAACATAATATTGTGCTCTTTAGAACCGGTAAAATATTGAAGCGCTGCTCCAAACGATTCTTTCGGGACAACTCTTAAATCTATATTTACCCCACCTTCAACCTTGATCGATGCTTTTGTTGTACCTTGCCCTAATACCTTTACAACTCCTGGAAAGCGAATAAAGTAGTTCATAACGGCTTCAGGGTCTTCTGAAACTGCCAAGAAGTCTAGGTCACCAATAGTTTCTTTCTTCCGCCTGTAAGAGCCGGCAATTTCCAGCTTTTCTATTTGAGGGCATTGATTTAAATATTTAGTTACTTTTTCAACTAAAGCACTTGCCTTATCTAGTAAAATTCTGCCTGATCCCTTTTTTAAAAAACCAATCGCCTCTAGGTAATTCTTTTGGGTTTTTTCACCAAATCCGGGCAAGGGAGCAATTTTATTGGTTCTTGCTGCCGTTTCTAAGTCTTTTATACTCTTTATATTAAGACTGTTGTAAAGATAATTAATTCGTTTGGGCCCCAAACCCTCTACTTTGGAGAGTTGTGCAATATTTACAGGTGTTTGCTTTTTTAACTTTTCCAAATAACTGATTTTCCCGGTCTTTATATATTCCTCAATTTTTTTGGCAATGCCTTCGCCAATACCGGGTAAGTTTTGCAAAGTTTTAATACCAGCTCGTTTTGTATATATTTCACTAATGTCTGTAGGAAGTTGTTCTATTATATCTGCTGCTTTGTAATAAGCAATTGGGCGGAACGGTTCTTTTTCCATTCCTAAATATTTGGCTATTTCTCTGAGCAAGCGAGCAATTTCGGTATTCATTATTTCTAAACACAAGTATATCAGCTTTAGTCTTCCAGTTTAGAAATAACTATGTTAGGAATTAGTAAACAATTACAGCTCGTTTTGGTAGTCAAAAATTCCTAAAACTTCGTTGGGATACATTTCGCTGTACTCAACAAAATCGGTAGGTTTTGCTACGCTTGTTGGTAAATTAAAGCGAGAAAATTCCATAGTTACTTGAGCTGTGTGTTCGGAAGAAATTCCGTACTTTTTTGTTTCTTCTGTTTGAATTTGCTTTAATCCCTCTCCGTTTAAAACAATCTTTGCTACATAACCACTTTTTTTGTCTATTGAAATTCGCATATCTAGAATAGCCCCATCTAGTATTTTTTTAGCGTCGGCCACTTCTTTTTTTGAAAATTCGCTACTTTTGCCTAAAGCAATTAAAAAACTGGGAACAGCCAAATCAATTGAAAATATATCGGCTTCTTTGTCATCAATTATTTCTGTACCCAGATATTCAATGTTTTCGGGATTGATTGTTTCTAGCAAAACTTGATCTTTAGATAAAACTGTAGAGGCAATATCTACCAGAAACAATGATCCGTCGGTTGGGTTTTTACCTGTAACTTCTTCAAATTTCTTTTTACTGTAATGAACCCACTGACCTCTAGTTGTTGGCCCTTTAATATAGTAGTCGCCGTTCTTCATTGAAATAGCGGAAAAATTTACCGCCCTGGTTGGCGCCTTGGGTGAAGCAATTGAAAAATTAAGTTGTGTAACTTCGTCTTTCACCGAACCCGATAAATTACCAGTTACTATAAAATCTAGAGTGTTCGAATAACCATAACTTGTTTGGGTAACTTTTGTTGTACCCGTCATTTCAAACTTTGAATAGAGTGTATCCAGGGTATTCATTTTCGCCAACGACTTTTCAAGCCGTTTTTGAGGTGGATTTAAAAAATCAGCTAAGGGCGAGTTGGTGCTTTGAACAACAAAATATATACCGCCAAGTATAAGAAAAAAGGCCATAAGCAAGGAAATAACCGCTCCATTTAGCCCCTTATTTTTATTTTTTTTAAACATTTTGGTTGTTTATAAATTGTAATACTACTTTTAGTATAGATAAATATTTAAAAAAGTAAAATAATTATGGTTTTTTTATTTATTTGTGTAGAATTGCTGTGAATGTCAGTTGATAGTGATATATATCACGTAAATTATGACACAGATGTTACACCCAATACCGCTGCCTTTTGTACACAATATGACGCTATATTACAAAGACCTTTGGCTATCCAAGATCATGTTGGACCTATTGAATTTGGTTCAAGTGAAAGCTTAGTTCAAGCAAGACTTGTTGCTCTTACTGATTATTTAAGACTACCTTGTAAACTTGATTGGGGAAGAACAATATTTAGCGAGTATTGTTCTGCAGTACTTATTCATGAGGCATTGGGATATGTATTAGATTATTATGGACTCTCTGTACATTTAGTACCAACTGACCTTGATAGTACAAAAAACTGTCCTTATGAATTAGCAAAGGGGATGGATATTGCAATTGTTAATAATATGCAAGAGTTAGTACTTGGAATCGACGTTACTCTAGCCACCACAACAAGATTCTTAAATCGAAAATATAAATTTCCGCCCGTAAACTTAGTTACTGCTAGCCCCGTTGTAGTTCTACCTCTAGCACCAATCAAAATAGGTGGGTTAGTTTACAGTAAGCATTTAGATAATCTGGCTCGAATAGCTGTTAGATCCGGACAACAATATGATCCTTTTGCAAATATGTCCATTGATGAAAAAACCACTGACACAGGCAATTTTCTTATTACATTTGAAGATGCAGTTCGAACCGCTACCAGTAATTTGTTTAATACATCTAACACCAATATTACTAATTACCCATTCTATGGTGAGCTTTTTGATAAACTAAATTTTGCAACCGGAGTTGTTAGAGACGCTTTTCAACTGTGTTAACTTTATATATAGCCTTAATATCTTATCCTATAGTTGATTTAGTATAATTACTCTATGCCCGAACAAAGAAAGATTATAGACGCGGCTGAAAGATTTACGGGTCGTCGAATGGATATTGAACAAATAGACCAAGAACTCGTTACTGACCCATTAAATGTTTTTATTGTCAGTCGTTTAAGAAGTAAATTCTTAACTGCAGAAGAAATTTCTAGTGCTGCATCTCTTACCAATTTACATAAAGCCTTCAACCAAGAGCAAATCGACAATATTATATTACAGATAATTAAAGATGTACCAATTGCTATTGCAGATTTATTTAATTTTAATAATCTTACCTGGAGCTCAGAAATACTCTACCTTAATGGTGCTGTATGGCGGCCATCAACTAGATTTGTAATTTTCGAACGAACAAATCCTTTTTTAGGTGATGAGCTAACTGAAGCACTAGGTGGCTATGCACCAACAAAGCCTATTCCATTTCGCTTTGTTGGTGAAACAGTTCATTCACCAATTACAAAACTATTTACCGATGTTTTTTTAGTTGATCACTTTGACCTGCCGCCAAACATTAAAGATAACCTAACTAAAAACCCAGAAGAAAGTCGGTTGTTAATTAATTTAATGACAGAATTATATTCTTTAATAGATGACAATGCAGCAGATATCTATATCGAGGCTGTTATGACAAAAATTAGAAGATTACTAAGAAGAAACATAAAACCTAATCCAAACTTACTACCGGAACAGCCACAAATTGTTGAGGAAACAAGATTAATAGGTAAAAGAGTTAGCTGGACTCTTAAATAACTTTATACATGTAAATATGATCCTGATAGTTGGTTCTGCTTTTAATTCCTTTTGGCAACAAACCATATTTTTTAAAGCCTAACTTTTGGTACATTTTTTTTGCAACAGTATTTTTGCCAAAAACGCTTAGTGTTACTATTTCCAAATTTTTAATTTGTTTTGTTGCATAAGATAATGTTAATTCCATTATTTTTTTACCTATTCCCTGCCCTCTGTATTCCTTCTTTACCGTAATTCCAAAGCCACCAATATGGCTTTCTATTTTGTCTTTCATACCAATGTCGGCCATTGCCACCATTTCTTTTTTAATAAATGCCAAAATTTTAACTGCTTTACCTTCTTTTATTTTTTTAAGCTGCTTTTGCAAATAATCTGTTTCTTCTTTTAAAGTTAATTGTTCCCCTTGCAAACGAATAAAGGTTTTTTCGCGGGAAAGTGTGTTAATGTAGTTTTGCATAGTCTTTGCGTCTGCCATAACCGGAACTCGAAAGATTACTTCTTGACTATTCTTAAGCCTAATTTTTTGAATGATTTTATTCATGCCTATTAAAAACATCAACTAATGGGGTAGCAAAATAGCCAAAAGTAGAGTGAGCTAAGGTTTGGATCATTTCATCTGCGGTAACAAAATCCGCAATATCCTCTGCCTGAGGTCTTTCATTATCACCTACTTGAACTATATTATCTCTTTCCAGTAACACGCAGCGCAAACTAAGATCTATTCCATTTTCTATTGCTGCCTGATGCATTTTTTTAATTTGACGACTTATCACGCCCGAGCGAAAAGCAGAGGTGGCATAAAAACCAGCCACCTGAGCCATTGTAGCCAAGGTGCGATTTTGTTCTTCTTTAGTTTCGCCATTATAGGCTACGTAGGCTTGCCTCTCTTCTTCTTCAATATGTTTATTAGCAAACATGTCTTGAATCACGCCTTTAATTAACTCCGCTCTTTCTTGAACTATCTGCGCCTGTCTTTGTGGATCTGATTCTTCTAAAAGCTCTCTGTCTTTTTTATTAACATTTTCAATTAGTTCTTCTCGTTCTTTTTGATCTGGAACAAGAGACTGCAAGCTTTCTATGAAAAGCTGTCTTCTTTCAGCTCGCCTTTGATCACTATCTTGCCAAAGGGGAGTAAAATTTTTTCCTGCTCTTTCAGATTCATTTTGTTGATAGAACTGATCCGGTAATGGATAAGCCGTATGCTGTTCAGATACTGTGATATCTCTCATCATTCCTACAAACCTTCTTGCAAAACGGGCTACAGCACCAAAACCTTTGTCAAATAAGCCAGGGGTACCGATAAAATCTAAAACAATTTTTCCTTTGAAACCCATTTCGGTTAACTCATGAACCAAATCAACTGCTTCAAAACTCCCTAATGAATGACTGACAACATGAATATCTGACTTATCTCTTGCAAGTATTTGGTTTGCCATTTCTCTTATCCTTTGCTTATAACCAATTCCTTTTTTATGTGCTTCTGCAGTAGTGTAAGAAGATGGAGCAAGAACATTTCCTTTTCCAAATTCACCCGTTAAGCACTGGCGAATCGCCGTTAGCCCTTCACCACCTCCGGTTGCACCAGGAAAAAAAACACAAAAGGGCTTTTGTTTTTCTGCTTCTACTTGAGGAAGCGCTGGTTGAGATTCTTGCATAAGCTAATTGTATAACAAAAAAGTAGTAAAAATATATTATCCTATATATATTTGGATACAGTACTGTGTTAGCTTTAGTAAATATATACAGTAACCTATAATTTTTGACTTTAGCGAATTTGTTTTGTATAATACTTAATCTATGTTAACAGAAATAAGACCATCAAAAATAGAAGGCAGTAAGCCAAAGTACCCAGAACCTCAAAAACATACAGAAGTAGCAGAAAATCTTGGTGCCTTTTTAGCCTCACTTAGTGAAGGTGAATGTCCAGTTGATATAATGTCAAAGTTGAGAGCAATAACCGATGCGCTAGCCTATGGCAAGCCGGTTGATACGATTGATCTTGCTGATCAACCAGTAGGAACAATGGTGATTCCTATGACCCATCAATCAGATGGGGTGCTAGTTGCTACTTTTTTATATTCAAATCCATATACTGGAGAGGCACAACCAATTGCACAGTTAGGTGGATTTAGGGCAGGCGATCAACCTTGGATACATGTAGTAGACAGGGCTATATACTTAAAACAACTAGGAGTAGAGGGCGTTTTGATTGATGGTCTAGGACCCAGAGAAGCCCAAGCTATTCCAGAAATGCCCTTTAAGCCAGGTGTTTTGCAAACAAGAGACACTGTAGCCGACATGCTGCAACAGATTGGCCAACTAGTAATACCGCTTAGGTCAATAAGAATGGGAGATAGCGCACTTGCCAAGAAAGAAGATCAAATACTAAGGCGGCTTAGATCTGTAGGAGGGTGCCAAGCCGGACTCTACCCACATGAACTTCTTGTATATCACTCGAATATGAAGAAAAGCTAATCTTATTCAAACTTGCAAAATTCTGTATACTTAAATCAAAATGAAATTAGTTAAATTACTATTTTTACTGGTTTCAGTAGTCTTAATCTATCTATCTTTCTGGTTAGGTATAAGAGTCAGTAAACAAGATTTCCCTAAAAAAGAAGAAGGTATTGCTTGTACTATGGAAGTTAAGATTTGCCCAGACGGTACAGCAGTTGGGCGCCAACCACCAACATGTGAATTTGCTCCATGCCCTTTAAATTAAAACTCCTTAAATCTCTGCTATACTTAGCACTATGCAAGACCAAGAAGCACAAACACCAAGAGAGAAAGATCTCTGGAACTTAGCTCAAGCATACCCAGACCCTGATGATGTTTATAGCTTTTTATTACTAGCAGAAAGACCAAGACAAACTGCACCAATTGTTGAACCTGTTGTATTTACTAGAGGAAGAACGTTAATAGAAAATAGAAAATACAAAGATGTTTTACCAGATGCGGCTGATTTTTTCATAACACAAATTAAAGACGCTTGCGCAACCGATGCTGCGGTAGTTGTGACCCCTGAGTTTTCCTTATATGCTCTGCCATCCGAGGCTGAGCCATTGGTTTTCAGCCAAGAAGGAGATATTATGTCAGGTTCTGCAAATATTAGAGCTGCAGTTAGACAAATTAGAGAGATTGCTATAACACAAAATAAAACTATTGTACTTGGATCTGTTTGTGAAAAAAAACATTACAGTCTGGTAAAGAAGTACTTCTAAACACAACAATAATTACCCAACCAGACGGAAATATGATATTCCGACGCAAAGTAGGTGAAATTCTTATCGAACAAGATGGAGACTGGCAAGACAGAACACCGGAAGTTATGCATGCAATCGATAACTCCTCCGAGGATAAAGATATTCAAGAAATAGTTGAACTAACATATGGCTCAATTTCATCTGTACCAATTACTACTAAGGATGGTGAAAGTAAAAAAATGACAGTTGTGGTTTGTGGAGAAAGAGCAAAAAGGACTACCTACAGACAAGTACCACCAGATACCGATATTCTCGTAATTCCATTATCTGAGGGTGATTATGCTGCTAAAAAAGATATAGCAACAGTAGCGGCCTACGGTGAGTTGGAGTTATTCCGGTCTTTGGTAAATAGTAAATTTAGCGGGCATGAACTGCAGATAGTAACAACTAACGAAAGAACTGGTAGAGTTGCTGTTATTCAACTAGATCCAGAAGGACAAGTTATAGGGATTATTTCTAAATAGTTAATTTAGAAATTTTAAACTTGCTTTTTTACCCTCAAAGTTTTATATTCTTCTTGTTTTTGCAACAAATATGCCCCAATGCCTGTAATTACAAACAAGAGAGAGCTGATCCAACCAATAATTGGAATTAATCCAACCAGGTAATAAACCAGCAAGCCTAAAAATAACAGTAAGTAAAGCGAGGCATCTTTAGCTTTTATAAATATCTTACCTACATATATCGAGGTAAATATTTTAGAAACATAAAGAATTAAAATATAGGCTAGCATTAATATAAAAGCAAGCGGCATACCAATAACTGTCATTAACAAAACCAGTGCCACAATTGGTGTTAAAAATAACACAGCTAGGCCAAGCAACATACTTTGCCACGACTTGCTACCAACCGTTTCGGCGGTTTTGGCCATAAAGTTAGGCATTAGCTTAATCAGTAGCGCCCCAAGCACAAATGACGAAATAAGCCCCACAAAACTCATAAAGAGCATTGAGGCGCCATAAGCACCAAACCCTTTTCTTACCCGCTCCTCTGCTCTACCTTTTTCGGTTATATCTTGCACTCTGTTAAACTTAACATTACCACCCACCCTGGCGCCGCCGGTTCGGGTAAGACGAGACTCGCTGTAATAATCCAAGTTGCCGGTTATATTGGCGTTATTTGTTAATGTTAGTTTGCCCGCGCCAACCAGTGCATTACCGTTTACTGTATTACCAACCAAAACATTCCCGGCACCAACAGTAATACCACCACCAATTGGCGCCATTATATCTAAATTGCCCCCAGCGGCCACCAAACCTTCGGCTACTTGTGAGTCCCTAGCTACTGTAACCGAACCTGCCATTACCGTTACCCCACCACCTATTTGCCCTTGAATTGAAACCGAGCCTGCCGCAACTCGCAAATCTTCGGCTACTGTGCCATTAATTGTTATGTTGCCCCCAGCAGCTATTAAATCTCCGTTAACCGTACCGTTAACAATAATGTTACCGGCGGCTAAGTAAGCGTCGCCGTTAACGATACCTTCAAGAATAATTGTTTCGCCTGTGGCAAAGTAGTTTTGGTTTACTGTTCTGTTTTGGCCCAAAGTTACTGTTTTGCCTTCTCTGTAGGTTTGAGCAAGAGCAACTCCACCTGAAAAGGTAAATATGGTTAAAAGGATTAAAAAATAAGTTATTAATTTTTTCATAGCTTTATTGTAATAAAAACAACATATGTAAACAATATTTACAAATTTTTTTGTCTGTTATATGTGAATAATGTAAGAAGTTAGAAATAAAAGAAACAATTATATTTTTTGAAGCACAATTTCCCAGCTTTCTCTTGGGTCATCAGCTGAGATATCGTTTTCAATAATTTCTACAACACTTAAATCAACTTCTTCCAGCCACCAACTATCTTGGGTTAACCATCCTCCAGCCATTTTAAAAAGAGGATTATATATTCTGGTTTCACAGTCGTTAATATGAATAAATCCTCCGCTAACTAAAGTGTCAGCGGCTATTTGTAGACCAAGCCTTTGTCCTTCCGGAGGAAGTTTGTCAAGAACATTTCTTGCTAATACGTAATTAAATTCTCCTTTAGGTATATCTGCCCGAGCTATATCGGCTGTATAAAACGAAATTTGACCATCACCAATCTTAGTTGTAAATGAAGTTGGGAGCGGCGCTACACGATAATAAGTAAAATCTTCAGCTTTACCTGGCCTAGAGTAGTTAAGTATTCCGGGATAGCTTCTTTCCACCGTTCTAATATCGCCCTGTACCATTTTTAAGTACCAATCCCACAACTCTCTTATTCTTTCGCTTCTGTCATAAATAGAAGTCCATAAAAATATTTCTTTTGATTGCCTTATCCAGTCGAGTACTTCTTGATCTATATCAATAATTAATTGTGTATAGTCTAAACCCAGATTATCTAACAACGCAGCGATGAAAGGCGCCTCAAGTGAATTTTTTAAACTCGGTCTATCTTCCAAGCCTGGCCCAATAATAACTGCGTTAACACAAGGCGCTGATAATCGAGGAATAATAATTTGCTCTAAAACATTTAGGGCAGTATCTACTCGAAGTAAGTTTGTATGTTGAGATGTTTCGGCTCCTCTTTTACTATCTGTCAACAAATACCTACCTAAATCTTCTTGACGCCATTGTGGTCGTGGTACCCCCTCGCCTCTTATCATAAGGAATTATATCATAATCAGCCCACATACATAAGATACAGAGCGTATTATTAGCCTAATCCCAATTTTTATTTATAGCTTACAACAACACCGAAGCGGTGTTGCTTTGGGGTTTAAACTTCGTGAAAATATTCAAAAAGCATAATCGACACAAAAAACCATAAAGGAAAAGGTTTTGGATAACCTTTGCGAAAAGCAAAAAGCTGGCTTTTATAAGTATAGAGCGCTTTTATTTTTTTGAATATATGAGTCCCGATAAATATTTTATGAGTTGGAAATTTGCGATTTTCAATAAATGCCTTATTCTTTGCCATTTCAACAGGCAGTTTAATAAGTTTGTAAACTCGTCTTGGTAAAGAAGTGTACCAAAGCTGCACATTTCCTATTGTTTTTACAACTTTGGTTACCGCCCTCGAAACAGCAATATGGTCTGAGTGGCCATAAAGACCAGACAAGTCATAAGTAATAATCAGTTCTGGTTTTTCTTGATTTACTAATTTTTTTACAACTGCTTCTATTTCTTTTTGTTTACTGCCCAATTCGCCGTCACCCATATCTGTTAGAATAGTTTTGTTAACCCCGTAAATTTGGCTAACTTTATTTAGTTCTTTTTCGCGAACAGCTTTTAAACCTTTCTCTTCTTTGCCTTCCGGTGTTCCCTTTTCCCCTTTGGTTAAAACCGCTAAAGTAGTTAAAATGCCTTGCTCTTTAGCTTTTGCCATTAAGCCACTACAAGTTAATACCTCGTCGTCGGGGTGTGGGAAGATGATTAAGATCTTATTTAACTTTTTTGATAAAGAAACTGTTTTTTTGGAAAAATCATTGGCATAAAAAAATAAATTTAACCAAAACAAAATAAGGGCAATTAGTGAAAAGGCCAGAAATAGAATTGTAAGAATAAAAACCAGCATATTAAAATTATAACAATATTCCCACTTAGCATCCCCGAGGTTCTAACCCCCGAGGTACAAAAGTAATGTTTAATAGTTCTGCTCCTTTTTACTTGCTAATATATCTATTATGTAGACTATAGTATTCAACATTTATTACTAAAAGCCAAACCGTGATTCTATTAAAATATATCTGTAACTAATTTCAATTCCTAACGTGAGGGCGCTTGTTACAAAACATAAAACACAAGTATTCCTTAGAAATTTAGCGCTCTCTTGTATACTAATATAATGAAAAACAAGATGATAATTTTGGTTTTAATTGCCTTGTTCTTGTTTACCCGCTTTTACTTAATAGATCAAACTTTATTTTTCTTTAACGATATGGGTCGCGACCTAATGGTTTTGTATGAATGGTTAAGGCAAGGCAAACTTCCGTTGCTTGGTCCCCAAACCAGCGCTTTGCCCATAAACCAAAGCCCCATTTATTTTTATCTTTTAATGCCTTTCTATTTATTAACGGGTCTATCAGCATACAGCGCCTTAATTTGTAATGCTTTTTTTTATATTGCTCTGTTTTTGCTTTCTGTAAAAATTACCAAGCCGTACCCCAATCTTGAAAGAGGGGTACTTTTAACGTTCTTGCTCACCGTCCTTAACCCTCAACACATTCTGCAGGGCCGGTTTATTTGGAACCCATCTTTTTTACCGCCTCTTTTGGTTACTTCTTTGTTTACTTTTCTGGTTTTTATTAAAAATAAAAGGCGGAAATATTTATGGCTGTCGGCATTTCTTACCGCTGTTGCCATTTCTTTTCATTATTCGGCAATTGTAGTTATTGTTAGCTATACAGTAATACTGGCTTTTTACAGAAGAGAAATTCTGCCAAAATTTTTATTGGTTACCCTTGCTTCTCTGTTTTTTCTTAACTTTACTACCCTTTTCCAACTGTTAAAACGCCTCATGTTACAAGGTTATTTTTGGCAAAGCCAGCAAGTTTACCAAACCGGGATGGGATTAGTTGCCAAATTAAACTCATTAAACCTTCATATATTAGGCATTAATATTCCGCTTTTGGGTTACCTGTTTCTTTTTTTTATTTTTTGTTTAAATACCTTTTATATTTTTAGACAAAAGGAGACTAATATTAAACTTGCCGCTATGCTTTTTTTTCTCACTACTTTATTAACCTTGCTTTCTCCTTTTAATTTACAAGCGCACTACATATTTGCAATTAGTAGCAGCCTTTTTGTGTTTATAACACAGTTGAACAGAAAAGTTTTATTACCAATATTGGTTGTATTATTATTTTTTTATTTACAACCCTTACAAATAAATAGTTACTTTACCAAAAGCCCCAGAACTG
Source organism: uncultured Gammaproteobacteria bacterium (assembly GCA_964414145.1). Lineage (GTDB taxonomy): Bacteria > Patescibacteriota > Microgenomatia > UBA1406 > UBA1406 > UBA1406. The sequence goes on along the minus strand of CAYPVH010000001.1, from coordinate 227,565 downwards.
TTAAAGAAATGAATAACTGCTACAGCAAGATTTGCCAACAATTAACTAAGCCCATATTTGTTTCGGTTACGTCTTCACTTTACCCGTACCACTTTGGCCCCGAACACAGGTATTTATTAATGAAGAATGGTTGTAATATAGTTCATATTGAGGAAGATAAAACAAAAGCTAAAAAAATGTTGGTGGTTGAAGACTCGGGCAAATTTACTAAAGAAAGTATGTATTATGAGCTGGAACTTTTTGGTAACTTTAAAACTGAAAACAAATTTAGTTGCACCACAAATTTAAGTGCGGTGTTACTAAAACAAAAATAACTATGAAAAACAGATTTAAACAGTTGCTATTTGCTTTAAGTTTGGGTTTGCTAATTTATATTTGCCTGCCTTCTTTAAACCCACTCGGCGGGCAGATGTTTGATTTTCACGACGAAACCCAACTGGCTCGGGTACACCAGTTTGTTCTTAATTTAAAACAAGACCAGTTACCGCCGCGGTTAGCACCCGAATTATCTTTTAATTTGGGCTTTCCTTTGTTTAACTTCTACGCCCCACTTGCTTATTGGTTAACTGCAGCTCTTAGCTTTATTGGTTTAAGTACGGTTGCTGCACTTAAATTTTCTTTTTTTGCCGCATTTGTTGGTAGTTATTTAGCAATGTTTTATTTTTTAAAAAGAAATTTTAGTTATTTGCCCAGTTTGCTGGGGGCCACTTTATATGTTACTTCCACCTATTTTGCCACCGAAATTATGATCCGGGGTAACCTGGCCGAAGTTTGGTTTTTAGCCTTACTGCCCCTCTGCTTGGCACTACTAATTGAAAATTCGCGTGCCGCCTCCAAATCAATGTTCTTCTTAACCGGTCTTTCGTTGTTTGCTTTGTTTACAGTTCATAACATTTTTTCACTGCTTGCTTTGCCCTTAACAATTGTTTTTTCACTGCTCCTGAAAAACAAAAAGAGGAATTTGGCGGCAATATTTTTTGGGCTGGGTTTAGGGGCTTATTTTTTACTGCCGGCCCTATTTGAGACCGGCTTTACCCAAACCAAAAACATAATTGGCAACTACTATTATGGCGACCATTTTCTTTGTATTAAGCAATTTTGGTCTTCAAATGGTTGGTTCTTTGGCCCGTCACTGCCAGGCTGCGAAGGCGATATGATGAGTTTTAAGTTGGGAAAAATTCACTTTTTACTGGGAATTTTGGGGCTGGTACCGGTTACTTTGCAGGTTTTGTTAAAAAAGAAAACAGACACAAACACAAAAATAACTATTTTCATTGCCTTGTTGTTTTTGGGCTCGTTATTCATGACAACAAGTTATTCAAAACCAATTTGGGATTTGTTTTCGCCCATTGTAGCGCTCTTCCAATTCCCTTGGCGCTTTATGCTGTCTGCCATGTTTGGTGGCGCCTATTTAGGAGCTTATTTTTTTGAGAAATTAAAAATGCCCTTCAAAAATATTGCCATTCTTTTTTTAATTATTGTTAGTTTTGTTACCGCCCGAAAATACTTAATTAAACCGATGTATAAGTTTTCTGCTTATAACCAAAAATTTGACTCGTACGAGTATCGCACCAAAGATATGGCCTATATGATGCCCGAATACATCAGCAGTAAAGCAGATTACCCTTACTGGGCCACTCTTAATCGAAAAACAAGCAATTATCGTAAACTGAGGCTTAATACAAAACTTCCCGTTACTACAAAAGCAAAGTTTAAAGTTTTAAAAAACGAAGTTTTTGAAAAACAAGTAGTTATTAAAGAAAAAGGAACGATTTTTATAAACATTCACTACTTTCCCTATTGGCAGATTTTGGTTAACAATAAAGAAGTAACGCCAACAACATTCGACAAGCTGGGGCGACCGAAAATAATACTTACAAAGCCGGCAGGGATAACAATTATTTACAGACAAACAAACATTGAAAAACTGGGAAACCTAATAACGGTTTTAAGTTTTGTTGGACTTATATTTGTGGCTATAAAAGTTATTGGCAATAAAGTTATAACTGATTAGTTTGCTAAAATTGCTTTTATGAAACTAATATTTATCTATGGCCCGCCTGCTTCAGGCAAATTAACAGTTGCCAAATTATTATCTGAACGAACCGGTTATAAACTGTTTCATAATCATTTAACAGTTGATCTAGTAAATGCCGTTTTTGATTTTGGTAGTCGACAATTTAGAAAACTTAATGAACAGTTTAGAATAACCCTATTTGGCGAAGCAGCCTTATCGAATATAAAAGGTGTAATTTTCACGTTTGTTTATGGAGGTAATGTAGATAATGATTTTATTGAAAGAGTAATTAGTGCGGTTGAAGACAATGGTGGAAAAGTAATTTTTATTAAATTGAATTGTTCTAAAAAAGAACTATTTAAAAGAGTTACAAATAAGTCCAGGCAAACAACCAACAAGATCAATAAGGCCGAAATACTTGAGGAGTTATTTACAAAATATAACTTGACCGCCACCATTCCCTACAAAAAGAGTTTAAATATAGATAATACCAATACACCACCCAAGAAGGTGGTAGACAAGATAATTGAGTACGTAGATGACTAAGATAGAATTGCTAAAAGAGACTCTGTGGATTTAAAAAAGGCTTTCAAAATATCTTGCCAAACCATCTTCCTGAACAGGTTTGATTGTGATATTTGCAGATTTCTTTAACTCTTCAACGGCATTTCCCATTGCAACTTTAAGTTTAACCGCATTAAACAAATGCAGATCGTTGTGGCCGTCACCAATGCCAATGGAAGCCACTTTGTTTAAACCTACTCTTTTCAAGAGTTCGGTAATTGCATGCTCTTTAGTTGCCTTACTGTTTACGATATGCAAATCTCTGGTATTTGGTTTTTGAGCCACAACCATAACACAAGAAATGCCTTTTACAGTATTAAGTTCCTGATACATTTTGATGGCTAAACTTTCGGGAACAAAACTTTGTGAAAGCCAATTAACTTTTTGATTGGTGTTAAAATCATGTGGCAGAACGCCTCCAAAAAAATAGTCGTCTTCGGTATAGTCGTTGTAGATTAATCTTTGTTTTCCGTTTGTTTTTTTGAAGATATTAATAACTGTTTCTAAAGCTTTAGACTCAATATCTTTTTTCCAAACAATTTTTTCGGTTTGTGGATCATAGATTTGAGTACCGCCAGAAAGAATACATAAATCTTTAATGTTTAAGGACTTTAATATATCTTTAGCAAAAGTTAAACATCTGCCGGTTGCAGGGCAAAGATAGTATCTATTTTCAATCTTTTTTATCGCCTCAACCAAATCAGTGGTAGGTAATTTTTGTTTAGGAGAATCAACAGCAGTACCATCAATATCGAAGATAATGATTTTATTTTTCATTAGCTAATTATAACAAAGGATTTGGCGCCTATATTATTTTAATGTTATTCTAAATACCTAATGTGAGTTTAAAACAATTTAGGTAACAATTTTAGTTGTACTTAGTTTTTTAAGTTTAGAAATAAGTTCTTCCTTGGTGTAACTTGAGGTATCTATTTTTTTATTTTCAAAAATTCTTAACCCCTCTATAATTCTTCTGGCAAAAACCGCCTCTTTCGTTCTTAAGTTACTTATCTTTGCTTCGTTTTCTTCGTAAGTTTTGGAAATAATCACGAGTTGTGAAAAAAAAGAGCGAACTGTTAATAAAAACGTTACTAATATTTCTTATATCAATGCTATGGGCGGAAGAAGACAAAAGCCGACGACGAACAATTGTAACTCTGCTCTCTTCAATGTTAACAGTGTCTGGAAATATATCAAAGGGAAAGGCATGGGTAGAGATACTTACTAATATTCTGTTGGATCGCTTAACTAATTTGGCAACTTTTCTTCTGTTTAGTTTCGCTTTCTCTTCGGTTTTTATTGTAGTTTGTTTTTCGAGCAAATCATTTACTTCGGATTGTGTATAAAGTTTTTTTTGCCAAATTGTCCCGCTCTTTTTTTGATTATCCATTTAAAAATCTTCTATCAGCGATTATTGAATTAATCCCAGGCCTAGTAATCCAATAATAATTAAATAGGCTGCAATTAGATAGTTTAAAAATTTTGGAAATACCAGAATTAGTACTCCAAATATCAAGGAAGCGAGGGGGCTTAAATTATCAAAAGAAAGGTTCATTAGTTATCATCTCCTTATTTGTTAACAGTATTATATACTCAAACCCAACCAGCGGGCAACAAGAATAACAATTGCAAGTAGAAAGTTAATTAACTACCCACTATGTTAGCGTACCGAAAAGCAAAACCGGAGGATGATTTTTAGGTATTTTAAGTAATACAGCAATAGCATTATAAAAGCTTGACATCTTTCATGCTAAAATAATACTTATGCAACCGATTGTAAACCGCCAGGTGCTTCGTGAATATGAAGTGCTTAGCAAATACCAAGCAGGAATAAAATTAACCGGACCCGAAGTTAAATCTATAAAAAGCGGTAGACTTAACCTAAAAGGGAGCTATATTCGTTTTGTTGGGAATGAACTTTATTTAGTGAATGCAGATATTCCGCTTTATAAATATGCCCAAGTAGACAGCTATGACCCTACCCGTTCAAGAAAGCTTTTATTAAATAAAGCCGAGCTGGCAAAATTAAGGGGTAAAATTAAAGAACGGGCTGGTTTGACAATCATTCCGCTAAAATGTTATAATCTGGGCAATCTCATTAAGTTTGAGATTGCTCTTTCAAAAGGTAGAAAAGCACACCAAATAAAGTCTGTTGAAAAAGAACGAGACATTAAGCGAAAAGACAAACAGATGGTGAAAGAATATTTGAGGAAGTGATTAAGCGTGTTCGCCTTTACAAAAGCTTCGGCGAGACGCAAGAAATTCTAAACTCATAAGTCTCGTTAAAAATTTCTAGCGGGGATGACGGGCTTTGCCACAAATTGTGCTTTAAAGATTGCAGGTCGGACTTGTCCGTAAAACAGGAAAAACAACTGCAGATAATGACGCAGAAGAAGCTGAATACCTAGAAGCTATGCAAGCGGGAGCTTTTGCTAACCGTTTTGCTTATGCAACTGCGTAAACAGCTTTTCCCGCTTGGCGGGACATTAAGTACAGCAGACGCCGATAGCTGTATTTAGTGCAAACCTTTCGGCTTTGGCAAACCGGGAAAAGACCTACCTACGGGCGCCGAAACACAAACGGTCTTAAAACTGTTTAACTTTATTGTTGAACTAAACTTGCTATAAAATCTTTAGGGCTTACTTTTTGTGTACCCCGGTTCAACTCCGGGCATCTCCACCGCGTCAAACGCGGTTCTACCATAATGAAACAGCGTTTGTAAGCCACGTCAAACGTGGCTTAAGCGAGGGGCGTTTGACGCCCCCATCTTTTTTATATAATAATAAATACATGGAAACGTTAGACGTTTCTATTCCTTCTTACGGCAATCACAAGTATTATGTTTATGTTTTGTATTTTTTAAGAGATAAAGGCTTGTATATTGGTTTTACATCCGATTTAAAAATACGTCTAACTCAACACTCTAAAAATCAGGTTAAATCTACCCGTCTACGTACTCCTTTCAGCCTTATTCATTACGAATACTTCATCAATAAAGCTGATGCTAAAGCTAGAGAAGTATTTTTGAAATCCGGCTTTGGCAGAGATCAGCTAAAACAAATTCTTAAAAGAACATTAAAAAATATTTAAGTATGTCCTCCGGCTTTGCATTTCGCAACAAGCGATTGATTCATAAATAATCTACCTGCTAAAATTACTTTATGCCAAAATACAAATTTTCATACAAAGATACAAAAAAATTTATTAAATACGGTGTTAATATTAGCTCTTATGGAATTAACAATAAAGATGCAAACGTTATTTATGAAGAAGTTGAAGAAGGGCATTTTGAAGAATTTTTGCATACTAAAAGTACATTCATGTGGTTCATAATTTCGGGTGAAGGTATATTTATAATAAACGACGAAAAAATACCGGTAAATTCGAAAGACATAATTGTTTTACCGCCAAATAATAGGGTTCACTATTTTGGCAAAATGAAAATGATTCTATTAACAGTACCCGCATTTAAGCCTGAGTTTGAAAAACATATTCGGAATATTAAGAAAGAAGAAAGCCCTTTTTCAAAAAAATAAATTATGAAAGACCTGTTAAAAGAATTTATAGAGGCAAGAGAAAAGTTAATAAAAGCTATTAATAAATTCCCCAGTAACAAACGAAATGAAATATTATTTGGCACCTGGAACTTAAAAGATGTAGTTGCCCACTTTTGTGCCTGGGACATATTTTTTACCAATACAATTAAACAACTTAAAAATAACAAACCAGTTCCCTATTGGGATAACATAAATAACTTTAATGAAAAGGAAGTATCAAAAAGAGAAAGTTTAAGTTGGGAATTAGTTTATTCGGAATTTATTAATGCAGGAAAAGATTTTGTTGATGAGTACAGTAATATTCCTAAAGAGCTTGAAAATAAAATTATATGGAATAACAAAAAATATACACCTAAAAAGTTACTTGAGGTAAATATTCATCACTATCAGAAAGCACAGCTTAAAGAGATCCTTAAGCTACTTAAAAAGTGGAATATTCGGGTTTAAGAACTGTTTACTAAAACGGTGGTTTTAGCCAGCCCTTAAGTATTAAAATTACCACAACCAGGGTATAAAGAATAGAAATACATATATCTTTGCCAAAATCGTCTTTGTTATATTTATGCTCTTCACTACCTATAAATTTTTTAGCCCCTTTATGCATTAAAATAAACCCTGTAATATTGGTTAGCCAATAGGCAATGATCATTGCCGGGGCAAAAAGGTTTTTAGAAATTAAGCTAAACAAAAAAGCCACGCCATAAGCGATGGGAATATTGAGAAACAGATCGTTCCACCAAGAAAGTGGGGACAAAAGATACCCGAGTGTAACCAAAATACCTCCGGTAACTTTTTTGTTCATAAAGTATTACCCTTAAATAAGTATACTTTTATTTTTGTTAATGTTAATACAAATCTGTCACATTATTATTTCATCTGTTAAAATTGAGGAGCGAACTGTTGCAAGAAGCACTAAGCTAAACACAGCTTCACTTTTCTAACAACCTATAGTATAATCAGGCTTTATGAGTGAAGTTTTAACTTATCAAAATGAAGTACAAGCGTGGCTTGATACACAAGTAATGCAGATAATTTCATCTATAGAACATCATCGACAAAGATCGATTAAATTATGCAACCAGCAAGGCGCCGATGCTTCTTGCCTAAGCTTATCTAACAGAAGATATGAAGAAATGCAGCTTTGCTCTGCCCTGAGCAGGATAGAATTACTAACGCGCTTTTCGCTCGAAGTTGGCTATGTTGTCGCATATAATCCAGCCAAACCTAGCGCTTTTTGGCAACTCATAGGCTTAACTGAACATGTTTTTGGCTTTGACCACTCAGCTGGTGAGATAATCTGTATTTGCCCAGCCCAATTTGTAGATATTGAAAACGCAGCAAAAGGCCAAAAATTGGCATATCTGCAAACTAAATCCCCTAATCTTTTTTTAACTTCTGGCGGCAGTGCTTCTTTAAGTATTCTGTACGGCCACAGAAAAAGAGTTTTGAATGATCTTGGTCTTGCTTATCTTACCAGATTAGAATTATTTAAAGCAATGAGCGCTAATGCAGATATAGAAGAGATAATTAACTGAAACACTTTATTTTCGTAAATAAAATACAAAGCAATTAATTGTTAAACAGTAACAAGTATTAATACCCCAACTAGCGTAACAATAATCCCTAAAATTTGTTGTTTGGTTAGCCTGTCTTTGAAAATTAGGGCAGACAGTATTACAAATAGAACCGGAGATGCCCCAGCAATAGGCGCTACCAATTTACTGGCTTTTGGCAAAGATAAGCCATAATTTAGGGCAAAGTCGCCGGCACGAATAAGCAGTCCCACCATAAATACAGAAAAAACAACTTTGCCTGTTTTAGGAAAAACTAACTTTTCTTTTCTTTTTTTAATAAAAATAAGAATTAGGGGGAAACAGGCAGTTGCAATAAAGCTGGGTAAAAACCAACCGTATTGATTAATTAACACTCTTGAAAAAGTAAAAAATATAGACAAAAAAACCATTGCCACCAAGGCTAAAGCTGTGCCTTTGTCTATTATATTTTTTGATTTGGCTAATTTTTTTAGGTCAACACTACAAAGGAAGATACCAATAAAAATAACGGCTATTACTGCCCACTGCAAGGCTGAAACAGAATCTTGATAAATTAGGGCAGACAAAACCAAAACCACTGCCGGAAAGGCCTGAATAATAATACCAACCAATGGGGCACTTGAAATTCTAAACGCCTCACTAATAAGTACGTTGCCCGACACAAAAAGAATCCCTAAAAAAATATTAAAAGCTAAAAGCGGCAAGGTTATTAAGGTAAAGTTATGGGGAGCAAAAAAAAGGGCAACAAGCGAAAGTAAAAAACTAAAAAAGAAAACCCAAAAGGTGGTTAATGTTGCCCCAATCTTTCTTGTAGCTACAATAGTAAACAAGTCGCCTGTTCCCCAGCCAATAAAAGTAATTAATGCTAACGAAATTGGCAACAACATAGAAATATTATAACCGGTATAAGTATGATTAACTACTAAACAACTTATGGTCTGTTATACTCTTCTTATGTTTATATCAGGAAACAATAATCACAAAAAAATTTTAAAAGCATTAACCGAACTATTCCGTAACGATAATAATTTACAAGCTTTTATTATTTTTGGTTCGGTAGCCAGAGGTAATTTTGATAAATATTCAGACCTAGATTTAGATGCAATAGTAAAAGATGTAAGTAGCAAGGTAATACAGGAAAGAGTTAAACACATACAAAAAACGCTGGTGGAGGCCGGTTTTCAAGTACTATCTTCGTTTGAAGAACATAAAAATGAGCAGGTTATTATACTAGACACTCTAGACAGAGTAAGTATTCGTTTTCACACTCTACAAGACACAAAAAACGCAATTTTAAGTTCAATGCAAATACTGTGCGGTACTTTAACTAAGGCTGAAATTATGGCGGCAACAAAGAAAACAATAAATTCTGTTGACTTAAGTTTGTTAAGTAATAAATTCTTGGAGCTGTCTGTTTATGTACCTATATCACTTTTTAGAAACGAGCTTATCAATGCCCAGTTTTTTGTTAATAAGATGAGGCAAATGCTGATTCAAATTTATATTCATTCATATAACTTAACCCGAGAATTTGATTTTGAAAAACATGCCAATATACCTTTAGTTGAACAAATTAAACAAACATACTGCAAAACAAATAAAGAAGATATTAAAAAAGCCTTTCTATTATTACTTTCTCTTTACGAGAGTAATATTCATGAGCTGTCTAACAATAGGCTAATCCTTTCCAATAATCAGCTTAAAATTTTAAGAATAGTTAAAAGCTATTAATTATTTACTCCGGCGACAATCAAAACCGCCTCACCTGTACCCATTAATTTATTTATTAATCCCAGAAACATAAAATAAATTCGCTTTAAAAATGGGTAATCTTGACGACGGTCGTTGTAATAACTAACGTCTTGAACACGAAAATTATTATTTTTTAAGTAGTTTATTAAATACTTGTCGCTAAAGTGCCAAATATGTTCGTTGGGCATTAACGATTCCCAGTATTTTTGCCGAATTTTAAAAATTATATTATTGGTGTTTGGTACGCCGATAACCAAAATTCCACCTTTTTTTAAATGTTTTTTAATTAAGCTAAACTCTTCGTTAACTGCTTCAATGTGTTCAAGTACATGGTTATAAATAATGTAGTCAAATTTAGTTCTATTGCCTTTGCTAAACTGGCTAAGCGTGCCCAAGAATATGTTGTTCCCGATTCGTTTTTTTGCTTGCTGTTGGGCTTTTTTATTTGGCTCAATTCCTGAAACAGAGTACCCCTTTTTCTGTAGTAATGAGAGTAAAAGACCAGATGAGCAGCCAACGTCTAGCACCGCCCCCTTATTTTTAAATTTATTTATCTTGTTTACAACGGGGTAAAATAATTTTGTTAGTTGCTTTTCTTCTGACTTATAAAAACCGGTTCGGCTAACTTGGGGGTTAAATGATTTGTTGTTTTTTGTCGGGAAAGTTTTTAAAAGCCCACAGTTGGTGCACTGCCCAATTACAGTGCCTTCATATGCTTTAAAAACGGTTTCATTTTTATAAATAATTGTTTGTTTAAAATTTACCGCGATTCTTTGGCACAAACAATTTGAAGTAACCATGGTTAAACAAGAATAACCTCGCCGTCATGTAGAGCTTTAAACTGCCTATTTTCTTTTTTATATCTTTCAACCACTTTTTCAACCAATGTTGATTCGGGGTGATTAGACCTGTAGTGCGGCACAATGGCATAATTAATAATATTTAAACCTTCCCAAATTGTATGGTTAATTTGGCCGTAGGGGAAAATATTGGCGTTGTCTACCAGTTCTAAACCCCGCAAATTTGGCGCCAAAATACAAACGCCAGCGCTATAGCCACCATACAAAATATTGCTTTTCCCTTTATTCATTGTAACTATTATTTTGTCTAGGCCACTTAATTTGAAAGCTTGGCGCAGAACAAACACATTCCCACCCCTAACCCATATTACTCCAAACTTTTTTAGTTCATTTTTTAGTTGTTCTTCTTTACCAAAATAATCTTTAAGATCCAGCCTTGTTACTTTTAAACCAATGCTTTTTAAGTCTTGGATGTCGGCCGCTTCACTTTCGGCACGCCTTACCAAGTCTGTTGAAAAGTCTAGAGCGTTTGGAATAAAGGCGGTGTTTTTATTTGGCGGTATAAGTTTTTTTAACTTCTCTACCGCCTCTTGGCTACCCAGCTTAAAAGAAGATAAATAGAATTTCATAATAGATTAATCAAATTTTACAATTCTGCAAAATATTTTTTGGTTGGGAATATTTTTATATACCGGACTATAAAAATATATGTCTTGGTATTTCCCTAAATAAAGTTTTTTGCTTTTTACAACTAAAGTTATAGAAATACTGCCAACCAGTTTTGCTCTAATGTGTTCATAAAAATTATGCCGAAAAGGAGTTCCGGGCTCGTCATGTTTTGTGTACTTGCCTTGTGGCGCCACATCTATTAGAAAATCTTTCAGGTCGTCCAGCAAACCGTCTTCCCAGCCAATTTGGATTAAGGAAGAAACTTCGTGGGGTACAAAACATACCAAATTGGCATTATTCAGCTTGTTTTCTTTAATAATTGATTCAAAATGTTTTTTTACCGAAGTAAATTCTTGCTTTAAAACAAGATCTATTTCTGTGTCTAAAAACTGACAATTCATAAAAATATTATATCTAAGTTATTATTAATAAATTCTATACCTCTATTTTAGAAAAAAAATAGGTGCCAGTACCAAGCATAGTAATAGATAGAACATCAAAAACAACAGAGTTGGTACCTAAATTAAAATACGACAAATAAATTAATCCTTATATACCTGAACCAAATAAAATAAAAAATTTACTCAGAAGCCATTAATTCAATTTTATTACATTTTGAGCATTTCCATGCTATAACGTATTCAGTCTTTCTTCTAAGTGGCCACATTGCCATACTTGAGGCAATTTTTATTACTGGATTATATTTGCCGCTAATCCAAATACTCCTGTCTATATAACCCTCTTCCATCTTTGCTCGACACAACGGGCATTGCATAATAAAATTATAACAGAACAAATATAATACTTCTCAAAAACACTGGAACCATTCTTGGGCTCTTTTTTTCAAAGAGCCCAAGTAAATGGCTTCTTAGAAAAAACGTAGAATTACTTCTTTTTTAATCCTGCTTTTACAGGAATTTTCTTGGCTTTGGCTGCCTCTGTAACCGGAGCGGTTACCTTGAGCACGCCATTGTCTACGGTTGCGTCTATTTTACCTGCCTCTACGGCCCTTGGTAAATAGGTGGTGTAACTAAATGAAGTAACTCTTTCTTCCCGATGAACAACGCGGTTTTTCTTTTTTTCTTCTTCTTTTTTTTCTTCTCTGGCGGAAATTGTTAAAACTCCGTCTTCATAGATAATATCTATGTTGTCTTCGGAGATACCTGGCACCGCGGCTTCAACAATAACCTTATTGTCTTCCTCATAAACATTAAGGCCTTTGGAAATAGTGAGTTCGGGCCATTCCTCATCCCACATTGTAGGGCGCATGAACGACCTGAAAGGGTCAAATCTAACAATTGGCATATTCTTATTCTCATCTCCTCTCTTGCTTAGCAGTATACACACTGGTCTGCTAATTTGTCAAGTATTTTTTTAAGTAATATAATACATATGATGTACTATTCTTCAACATATGGCGGTGTAATTTGGACTAATCACGCCCTTGCCAGACTAAAAGAGAGGGAATTTAGCCAAGAAAAAGCCAGGCAAGCTTTTTATTCCCCCGACTTTCAACAACAAGGAAATAAAGCAGGAACTTATGAATACAAAAAAAGATTTGGAAGCGAAACCGTTACTGTTATTGCCACCAAAAACGACAGAAATGAGTGGGTTATTATTTCAACATGGATAGATCCACCACTTCCTGGCACCAAAGACTCTTTTAAAAAGAAAAAATATATTGAGTACCAAAATGCATCTAACCTTAAAAAAATTTGGTTAATTATTAAAGAACAACTGGGGTTTTAAACAGGTGAATGAGTAATAAACACGTTAGCTACTTACTGGTAGTTGCGGTACTATTGTTTATTGCCAGTCGTTTTTTATTTTTAGCCAACTACCCCCATTTTTTTGACTCTCCCGAATATGTAAATTTGGCACAATCTATAAATTTGGAAATAGCTTTTCAAAATAGTCATTTACCCACACACCCAATTTATATATTTTTGCTGGTCTTAACTAAAGGTGCCCCCGTTATGTTAAGCGCCCTTTCGGCTGTATTTGGCTTGCTTACCTTTATTGCTTTTTACCTTATTGTTAAGAATTTATTTAATAAAGAAGTGGCTGTATTTTCGCTCTTTCCCCTTGTTGTTTTTTTTCACTCATGGTTAGTTCAAACCAACGTTATGCATGAAGCGCTTGACCACTTTTTATTAATTTTGGGGTTGTTGTTTTGGCTGTTATACTTAAGAAAAAATCGCTTGCGCTTTTTATTACTAAGCCTAACTGCACTTTTATTAACTTTTTTCAATTTTTTAGGCATGCTTATTTGGGCTCCGGTTTTTTTGGCTGTAACACTTTTAAAAAGCCCTAGAAAACAAGTTGCTAGAAATATAATAGTAGTTGCATTACTTGTGTTTAGTGCAGCAACAGTGGCGTATTTACTAACTATTCTATTTAACCAAATCTTTAGCTTGGCAACGGCTAAAGGTGTGGCAGAATTGTTTTCGGGTTTTGGCACTAAGGTACTTTTGAGCTGGTCTTTAGTGGATATTATACGAGTGCTGAGAAATTCGCTTTATATTGCTTACTACGGTTACTCGCCTTACTTAATTTTAGTGGTAGTTGGCAGTTTGGTTTATTTTATCTATAAGAAAAAGTACAAAGAATTATTCATTTTAGCTTTTCTGCTTTTACCTTTTTATTTAACCGGAAAGTTTTGGTATGGTGGCTTTATGGGTAGGTATAACAATTTTGCCGCCTACATTTTTGCCATATTATTTGCCTATATAAAACCCCGTAAACTTTATTTTGCCGTTATGCTGGCAACTTTAATCTTCTTTTATCCTGCAGTAGCTGCATATAAAAAAACACCAGTACCAAAAACACAGTCTAAATTAATAGAGTATGAGCAAATTAAAGCAGATGCCAAGCTGATAATTATTTCTGACTATCAACGACCGCAACTGGAATATGAAAATATTCTTAATAAAAATTATGCTGTAATACTAGACAATGATAAAGCCAACAAAAACACAATAATAAAGATTAATAACGCCCTAGCCAATAACCAAACAGTGCTAATAACCAAACAAGCTATCACCTTCCCCTATTTTCAGTATGAAGGGCAAACAATTTCGCCCCTTTCAGTGGGTAATGTAAATAAGGCTAAGCTATACTCTTTTTTAAAAAAGAAAAAACTTTTAAAAGTGAATAGTAATAGTTCAAACACTTGGCTGGATATTTATAAGATAAGAAATTAGCAAAACTAGATTCCGTGTTGAACACGGAATGACAAAAACCAAGATTCCCTGTCAAGCCGGGAATTAAAAAGAGATGTTATTCTTGCTCTTTTCCTGCCTGCACCTCGAAGTCCGCCAAGCAGGCTGACGAAGTGGGGTCATTCCTGCGGAAGCAGGAATCTATTCTCTACTTTCTTATTTCTATTACCATCTTCTAATTTCTAGAAACTGATTTCTTATTTTTTACTCTAAACTTTAAATTCTAAATTTTCTGTCATGGGATTCTTCACTACGTTCAGAATGACATGGAACAGGTTACTTGGGCAGAAAGGCAAGTTTTGTAATTTTTTAACTTTTGACTTTTAACTTTAAACTATAAACTTTACTTGAGATCCTTCGGTCGCCCGCCTTAGGCGGACTCCCTAAGCGGATGACCCTAAAGTCTTTACTTCATTCCAAATTGTACTATCTCCCCTGTTTTTCAAAGCCAGCCAATATTCGCTACTCCATAATAAAATTGCTTTTGGTTTCAGTTTTTTTGCCCGTATAAAATTTTCTTTAAACATAGATAAATGAGTACCGCCGGAATAGCGCTTCCAGGGGTTTGCCTGTAATTCTGTAAGCCAAACAGGTTTTTTAGAATTCTGGATCATTTTTTTTATAGCCTTATCTGTGTCTGTTGGCCCCTTATATAAACCTATCTTTTTTGTGGGAATTTTAAAATATAGATCTAACCCTACAATGTCTGCCAAGTCTTCTACAACCGGAAACAATTTTCGTTGACTTAAACTATTACCCCATAAGCTAACTACCACCGGTCTCGCCTTTTCTAAACTTTTAACCAACATCACTTCTTTTTTTAAAAATTGCAAAGATATTTTTTTGTTACGAGGACCGCTTTGATCTAGCGGTTCGTTTTCTACTTGCCACCACTTTATACAGTTATAACTACGTAGTTTATTAATACACTTATCTGTAAATTGCAGAGTTGCTTCTTCAATTTTTGCCACAGACGCGTTTCGCAAGTGTTGTGGAATATGGAATTCAGGCCACCTGGGCGCTTTCATTCCCACCGTTAACAATATTTTCTGCTCCTTTTTTTCTGCCTCTTCAAGCAGTTTTTCTATATTGCTAAAGTTATAATCATTTTCTATAAAATTAATCTCACTAAAATAGCAACAAAGCCGAACAACATTTAAATTTAAAGTTAACAGCTCTTTAAATGACTTAATAACGGGCAATTTAAAATAGTCTTTTATGTATAAATGAGAAAAAGTTGTGCCAAGTAACATATAAGTACAATTATAGTTAAAAACTAAATCAAAAATTAGGATCCAGAAATAAATTCCAAATAACAAAAAACAATCTCCAAACCCTCCGAATCGGAGGGCAAACAAATTCCAAAAAACAAATAACAAACATGATAGGAATATAGGGATAAGCTTAGTTATCAATTTACTAAATAATAGCTAGGAAAATGCTTAGGTGTTTCACTGTTTCATTGCTACATTGTTCCCGCCTCTAACGGCGGGTGAATATGTCATATTGGTACTCCAGCTTGCGGAATACGAGAGACGGACCCTCAGAATCGGAAAGCAAACAATATCAAATTACAATATCTAAATTTGGAATTTCGAATTATTAATTTTGAATAAATTCAGAAGCTTGAATAAAAAACCAAAACTAAGAATCCACTTTCTATTTTCTTATTTCTACTACCATTTTCCTGCTTTCTAGAAACTGATTTCTTATTTATTAACTCTAAACTTCGCTCCCTCGAGGATGACTATTTCTTTATTCTTCGGACTTCCTAAACAAGTACCCAAGAGGTAGATTGGTGATGATTAAAACCAAACCTAAAATTGGCAAAACTATTCCAACATTACCCAAATCTATAAAGAAACCGCCCATAAAAATTACTACGGCATAAGTAAAACTAACTATCATGTTGAGTGTTGAAATGGCACTGGCCCGATACTTAGATACAAATTGCAAATTAATTAACTTTTCAAGCACCGTATATCGAAGAGCAAAAAGAGAGTAATGAATAAAAAGCATCGCGCTACCTATATAAATGTTCTGAATACCCGATATTAACAAAGACAGCCCCAAAACAAGGGGTAAGTACATTGTTAGTTTACCCAAAGTTATCTTGTTTTCTATGTCCTGAGATTTATATGAAACCAGCATTCGTGTAAAAGCAATTGCGGCATAAATATAACCAATATTATTTTCTCCATACCCTAACCAGCTTAAATAAGAGGCATAATAGAACCAAAGTAAAATAATTTCTACAGAAGCAAAGAAAATAAAATAATAAGAAACCAGTCTGGTTTTGCTATTTTTAAAAGCTTCTTTTGCACCCAGTACAAACTGCCTAATATAGTTTTTAAAGGTGAATATTTCTGAATCAATATTTGGCTCAGACATAAAGAAATATAGAAGCGCTGAAAACAAAGTTGTTACGCCAAGGGCAATATAAGGTAAGCCAAAGGCCATTTTGTACATAAATTGCCCTACAACCATAGCCACAACCACCGCTAAGCGAAATAAGGTTTCGCCTTTACCGGCAATTTTTGAATATATATTTTCTTTATTAAATTGTTTAAGTGTGTCATAGATTAGGGCGCTATCTGAACCGGAAACAAAGGCACAACCAACCGAGTTAATAATATACCCAAGTAAAAAAGCCCCAAAAGTTTGGGAAAAACCAATTATAACCAAACCCACAGCTGCAATTAAATTACCCAAGGCTACAGAATATTTTCGGCCAACAAGATCGGCAAAAACACCACTTGGTAGTTCTAAAATAGCTGTTGAAAGCAAGCCAATCACTTCTAGGTATCCAATCTGGGCAAAGGTAATATAACGGCTAAAAAAAAGCACCCAAACAGGAGCAATGAATCTTAGTCCCAGTAAAAATTTTGATACGTAGAAAAGCTTTATGTTTCTGTTTAAGAAAGAAGAATTATTTAAAATCATTTGTTAATTATAATACATACCTTACTTATTCTCTTACATTCATTTGACTAAAATAGGTAAAATGTTTTTTACTTAACTTATGAAAACGCTAATTTTTTCCGATTCTCATTTAACCGCCAGATTTGAGCCAAAAAAATATGAGCTGTTAAAACGCATTGTTAGTAATGCCGACCAAGTTATTGTAAATGGTGATTTTTGGGATGGGTTTTCAACTACTTTTAATCGCTTTGTAAATTCGGACTGGCAAAAACTATTTCCTTTGCTTATTTCAAAAAACACAATTTACATTTACGGCAACCACGACCGGAAAAGCATGACAGACAAGAGAGTGAATTTGTTTTCGGTAAAACAAATGGAAAACTACAAAATTAATGCCAATCCTAGAATATACATAATTGAACACGGTCACAAGGTAGTAGAGAGCCTAGAAAAACTTTTTCCTACTCGTGCTTTGCTAGTTTTTGCCAACAGAGTTCATAGCGTTTTTGAATACTTAGCCTACAGACTGTTTGGCAAATTTATTTTTCAGCACTCACTTTATAAAAAGTTTAGTGACCGAGCCGAAAAATATGTAGTTAAACATTTAAACGAAAACGAAGTGCTGGTGTGCGGCCATACCCATAGAGCGCGATACTTGCCCGAAAACAAATACTTAAACAGTGGTTTTATTCGGCACGGGCTTGCCCAGTACTTGGTACTTGAAGGCAGTAAAATTGAGTTTAGAGAGGAACGATATTAAGTTTTTTAAACCAAATCCAGTAACTGAGGAATTTTTTTACAATTCTCCACTTTGCCAAAATGGCCGCCGTTTTTGATTAGTATAAATTTTCCATTTAACCGCTTTGCCATTTGTTCTACCTGAAAAGCGGTTACATATGGGTCGTTATCTGAACTAATACAAACAATTTCATTAACATTATTTCTGATTACGTCATGATTAATTTTATTCTTCCAAAACAGTTTATGTTCTTCGACCAGATCATCAAAATCCCAGCCGGCAACCTGTATTAATTTTTTATATGCTCTTTTTTCAGCCAACCGTAAACCTACCAAGTTGCCCAAACTGTGACCAATAACTACCGTTTCGCTATTAATCAATGGGATTGTAGCTGTTAGCATTTGCTGCAGGTTGGGTAAATTAGTACGAATAGTGGGTAAATCGGGTAAACTTACTTGGTAACCCTTCTTTTCCAGTTCTTTTTTTAACCATGGATACCAATTGCCTTTAGGAGTACTAAACCAAGACTGAAGAATTAAGGCATTTTTATTTTTCATTTTCCACTTAATATTTTACCTCTTTCCAGTTCAACTATTTCCGGATCGATTTTGGTAAAAAGAGGTTTAACTTCACCGATTTTTAAATTTTTTAACTGACTAGACATTTCCTGAAGTAAGTTACCGGACCAAATGGTTAATTCAATATTAGTCATTTCTTTAATTTTTTTTGCCGCTTCTGGTAATAGTGGTTGAGATAATAAAGCTAACGCAATAACAATCAATAGGCAATTACTAAGTATGGTTTTTCGGTCTTCATTACTCAGTTCCTGATTCCAAGGTTTTTGGCTATCTATGTATTTATTGCCAAATGTAGCCAGTTCAATTAAATTATAAGCGTACTGCTTAAACTTAAGGCTTGTTAAATCTGTATTAATTCTGACAACTGCGTTAAGTATTGCTTGTTCAACGCCAGTATCAAATACAATATCTGTGGAAAAACCATATTTTTTTGCCAAAATTAAAACCCTGTTTATATAGTTACCAAGACTGCCAATTAACACATTGTTGGTTACGTCTACAAAGTCAGTCCAAGAAAAGTCGGAGTCGTTGTTTTCGGGCATAATGTAGGTTAAGTAAAACCTAGAAATATCGGCACCATAGGTTTTGGCTAAGTAAAGCGAATCAATAGTTACGCCCCTGCTTTTACTAAATTTTTGCCCCTCCAAATTTAAAAATTGGTTGGCCAAAATTACATTGGGTAATTTTATATTATCGCCATAGGCACCATACAGTTGACCCGGCCAAAAAAGAGCATGAAAAACAACATTGTCTTTACCCATAAAGTTATACATAGCAACACTGTTTTTATCTTTTGGTAACCAATAATTTTCCCAATTTTCACTATATTCTTTAGTTGCGGAAAAGTAGCCAATAACGGCTTCGAACCAAACATATATGCGCTTGTTATCCACATTGGTTAGTTGTAAGCTCTGTGGAAGTTGTTGATTTGGTATTTCTATACCCCATTCAATGTCTCGGGTAATTGGCCGTGGTTGTAGACCGGTTTTTAGCCACCCCCCCACTTCTTTCTTAATCCAAGAGCGCCACAGGGGGCTATTTTGGGTATAGTATTTTTCTAAAAACGGTTGTAATTTTGGCCAATCTAAAAACAAGTGTTCGGTTTCTTTAAGTATAACCTTACCCTTGGTTTGTTTGCTATACGGGCTTTTTAATTGCCCCGAATCAATGAGTTTTCCACAACTGTCACACTGGTCCCCCCGTGCGTTTTCAAAGCCACAAAAAGGGCAAATTCCTTCAACATAACGATCGGGTAAAAATTTGTTTTCTTCAACAGAATAATATTGGTTTGTTTTTTGTTTAAACACATAGCCCTTGCTGGCTAAATTAATTAGCATTTCTTGAGTTACCTGCTTGTGGTTTGTGGTTGTAGTTTTAGTGTAAAGATCAAAGTTAATGTTATAAAGCTTAAATAACTCTAAGTGGCTGGGTTGGTATTTTTCAACAACTGCACTTGGAGAAATACCCAAATTTTCGGCTTCAATAGTAATTGGTGTGCCATAACAGTCGGAACCAGAAACCATCGCCACGTCTTTCCCTGCTAAACGGGCAAAGCGAGCAAAGATGTCGGCCGGTAAAAAATTACCGGTTATGTGCCCCGGGTGCAAATCGCCATTAACATATGGCCATGCCACCCCCACTACAACCTTTGAGGCGTTTTTGAATAAAGTGGTTAAATCTTTGTCTTTCATTGTGAGTATTATAGCTTATAAAGGAAAGTGTTATAGTTTAATAGTGTTATGGTGTTATGGTGTAATAGCGTTATGATGTAATGGTGTAATAGTTAGATAGTATTATGGTGTAATAGTTAGGTAGTGTAATGATTTTGTTGTGCAGACAAATTAGCATTAAGTAACGCAGATGAAAATTACTAAAATTGAAGAACTTAAGATATGGTTAGCAGCAATTGACTTGGTAACAGTAATTTACAATCTAACAAAAAATGAAAAATACAATAGAGACTTTGGGCTTAGAGATCAAATTAGAAAATCTGCAGTCTCAATTCCATCAAATATAGCTGAAGGCTTTGAAAGAGGAAATAATAAAGAATTCAGATTTTTTTTAAGTATTTCTAAAGGCTCTTGCGGTGAACTTAAAACCCAAATCATAATCTCAAAAAACTTAGGATATATTCAAACTTCAGAACAGAATATGATTATTGAAAAAGTCGACTATATTTCGAAAGGAATATACAAATTAATAAACCACATCAAACAAAACTTAAAAAAATAAATACTACTCTGCTATATGAACATTAGTCTGATGCCGTTATGCCTTAACACTACAAAACAATAATACTATAACACCTTAACACTATAACATCTTTACACCACAATACTCTGCTTGTATAATTTATGTATTGATGAAAACTAAAAATATTAAGGGTATTATATTTTTACTGCTTTCAGCGCTTTTATATAGCTCTATGCCTGTTATGATACGTTTGCTTGGCGGTAGTGGCATGCCTCCGATGTCTCAGGTATTTTTACGCTACATTTTTGCTTTTATTGCTGCTGTTGTTTATTTTACCGGGTTCCAAAAAACAAAATTCAAAGTAGATAAAAAAGATTGGGGGCTTTTTGCTGTGGCCACCGTTTTTTGTTACGCTTTAACCAATTTATTTTTTACTTACGGGATTTTGAATACTTTAGTAAGTAATGCGCTTTTCCTGTTCTACACATACGCTATTATTACACCAATTCTTGGGTTTTTCTTAATTAAGGAAAAGTTAAATAAATTTAATATTGTAGCTCTTATTTTAAGTTTTGCGGCCTTGCTGCTCTTGTTTCAACCAAACGCCTTACCAACTTGGAAGATTGGGGGCATATTTGCACTACTAGCCGCTCTTGGCCAGTCGTTGTACGTTATAATCCGCAGGAAATTGGGAAATTATTCCGCCGGTATAATGATGCTTGGAAATACCTTTGTTGGCGTTGTTATTCTTGGTGCAATGGCACTAATCTTTGAAAATAGTTTTTACAAAACTACCATTCATACCTTATCTGTCAATACCTGGGTAACAACAATTCTGTTTGGCATTACCAACTTTTTGGCTTGGTTTTTCATGACAAAAGGATTTGAGCTTTTTAAAGCAACGGCCGGAAGTTTGATTTTGTTAACCGAGCTGGTTTTTGGTGTTGTTTTGGCGCTTATTTTCTTTAGTGAAGTACCAACAGTGTTTACTTTAATTGGTGGTGGACTAATTCTTATTTCTTCAGTTTTAGTGATTATGAAAGGCAAATAGAAACTCAAAGTACTTATTTTACTATAGTACTAAAGTACTTTAGTTAGCCAATTGGCTACTAATTTTGCCAGCTCTGCTTCGGTCCCATTAAAGCCATGGTCGGCGTTTTTTAGAATATGAAAATTAAATGGAATATTTTTAGGAGCTTCTTTTTTTAAAATATCCACTACGCGAGGAACTTTGCCATAACAATATTCATCATTTTGCCCATATACTACCAGTGTGGGTTTATTGATTGTTTTATATTCCCTAAAAAGCGGTTTGGTTGATAATTGCAGATTATTCATATATTCATTAAAAGGAAAAATATTATAGTCACCATTGGGGTTACAAATATCATAAAAAGACTGGTACGAAAACAGGTAGGGTAACATATATTTAGGAATTAATTTTTCACCTTTTCCAACCTTGATCATTAACTCAGCTCGTTTTAGATAAGTAAAAAATTTAGCCTTATTGCCAATTTGCTGAAACCAAAGACCGGTGTCATCACCACCGCCAAGCAGCACATACTTTTTAATAGGGTTTGTTTTTTTGTAATAGTTGTAAACGCAAATTTTATTGGCACCTGTTGAATAACCCAACAAATAAAATTCACTGTAGCCCAGATCTTTTAAGTAATTAATGGCGCCATCTATGTCGTGTATACAATCTTTAATAAGCTCATAAGTTGTTCCCAACTTTTCTTTTTCAACTTCATTATTAACTTCCCTTTCCAAACTTTTTATATAATGGGCCCCACGATTATTGAAAGGAAAATAACTTATACCTCTGCTAAGTAATTCTTTGGCAAAAGTCTTATTTTTATTGTAGGAATAAAAAACGCTAGAGCTGCCATTGCCATGCAAAACAAGTGCCACTTTTTTTGTTTTTTGTTTTGGTTGAAATAATAATCCGGGTAATAGTAAATTATCTGTAGTTTCAAACTGAACAAGTAAGGTTTTTTCCATATTCGTTAAACCAGAAAATTATTAATATCTAAAACTATTTTTTTATAGTCATCATTAAATTTTATTTTTTGGGCTCCTTTTTCTAAACTGTACCAACCTGCATTACTAAACTCGCGCCTATCCCAAATAAAATTTATTTTGCTATTCATGTTGACCAAGTACCACATATCAAAGTGAGTTTTACAATAACCCAGTCGATGTGGGATTGGTTTGATTGACAGATTAAAGATATTTATTGTTTCATTTGTTAGATTTGTCCCCAACTCTTCTTTAAATTCTCGCTTAACAGTATCTATTGGATGCTCACCTGGTTCTATATGGCCGCCCGGAGGAATCCAGTCTTTTGCTTTTTTGTGTTCTGCCAAGAGTATTGAATTAGAGTTTTGGTGATAAGGAACAAAAAAAGCACATAAATGATTGGGTTCATACTCGCTTTTAGTATATGGACCGGGAAGGTTCAGACGATCTATAAACTGCTTATAAATTTTAGATTCAACTTTGTTTTTAACTTTGTTTAACTCATTTTTAATTTGAGAAAGCATAAAAGGTATTATAGTCTAAAACAATCAACAGATCCAAATTACTTACTCTTAATTTCTGAAATCTTTTGGTCATCCGCCGTCTAGAGTTCTAAGAGATGTTTCGTCTCACTTGCGTTCGCTCCCACCTACGCTTAAGTTTCGGCGGGTAAGCAACATGACACGTTTTCTATTAATCTATTACGTATTACGGATTATGCATTATGTATAACTAATTCATTCTTAGATTCTAGCTTCGTATATTCGTGTTTTATAATTTGAATTTTGAGTTTGATTTGTTATTTGTCATTTGTGAATTTGATATTATTTCGGATTTCGATATTCGAATTTCGGATTTATATACCAATTGGTCCGCCAGCCGGCGGATTGGTAATTAAGCTAATTCCTATTCTTGTTGGTAATTTATGCAATAAGCTATAATGCTTGTATGAAAATTTATTTGGCTGCCGACCACCGGGGTTTTGAATTAAAAGAACAAATCAAAAAATACTTGAATCACGAAAAATATGAAATTGTAGACGTAAGTAACAATTCTAAAGAACAAACAGACGATTATCCCGATTTTGTACATAAATTGTACTGCAAAATGAAAAACGAGCCGGAAAGCAGAGGGATAGTTCTATGTGGTTCGGGCATTGGCGTAACAATTTCTGCCAACCGCTTTAGTTTAATTCGCTGCGGCTTGTGCTTTAATAAAGACCAAACCAAAATGGCAAGAGCACACGACAACATTAATGTATTAGCCCTTGCTGCAGATTACATAAAACCAGAGGCAGCATATGAAATAATTGATATTTTTTTAAACACCCAAGTTGACAGCAACCCAAAGTATGCCAAACGCTTGACAAAAATAAACAACTATGCCAAAAATACAGATTGCACCAACAGTTTTAGCTAAAACAAAGGAAGATTTTGACAGGCAATTAAATATTGCCTTAAAGCTTTCAAACAGAATTCAAATAGACATTGCTGATGGTTTTTTTGTATCAAATAAAACTGTTAGTAATAAATACATTTATGAAACATTGAAGACTCAGGCGGAAAAGCTTGAAAACACAATTTTTGATTTTCATTTAATGGTTGATCATTTTGAAAAAATTGTAGAAGAACTGGAAGCGATTGAACAGTTTATTAACATTAACCTGGTACTGCCCCACTACAAAATTTATCGTCCCTTGGCCAGTAGTTTACATATTGGAGTAGTTTTTAGCCCCGACGACCTAATTGATCAAAACCTATTAAGCTCACTGCCGGCAATTCAAATAATGACAATTGAGCCAGGTGCCCAAGGAAATACGTTTTTAAAAGAAAATTTGGTAAAAATTAATGAGGCCAGGAAAGCCGGTTTTGAACGGGAAATTTTACTGGACGGGGGGGTAAACAGCAAAACCCTGCCCATTATTTTAAAACAAGAGTTTGTTCCCGATGTTTTGGGAGTCGGTAGCTATATAATGACCGCAACTGACCCTAAAGCAAGTTACCAAGAATTAGCTAAGTTTACTGAATAAAGATTGGTTCTTGTAACAGAGGGAATTGATATTCAACGCCTTCAATATTCAGGCTTTGTGCTTCGCCATATGAAAAAACCAAGTGATCGGAGCTAATATACCCCAAACCACCCCAACGGCTTGTTTTTCCCCTACTCCTTCGCCAATAATTAGCTGCATCTATAGGATAAATTGATCCGTCGGGTAACAAAATTTCTACCCAAACGTGCATAGAAAGATTATTGTACCGGCTTGCTGTTTTTAGAAAACCAACCGCTAACCGCGCCGGTATTTTAGCTGCGCCCAAAAGTGTTATTAAAAGAGTAGAAAAACCGCCACAATCTACTTCTTTCTTATTTAATGCATCCTCATATGTATATAGCCCTGTTGTTGGGTTGCCGTAATCAAGCTCACTAACAACATATTTGAATGCCTCTTTGGTAAGCGTTATTACTTGTTCGGTGTCACTAAAAATAGCTTGGGCAATTTGCTCTATTTGTAAATCGGTTGGATCTATATACCGATTCCCCTCGGAAAAATAGGTTGTATGATAACTGTTTCGTAAAATAGTTTTTGGTATTTTTACCACCACCGGATACCTTTCTATTAGGGCTTCCATTACTATAAAACGCTCTCTCAGTTCTGTTTTTTTAAAAATAGCCACGTTATAATTCTTGGTTTCAA
This sequence comes from uncultured Gammaproteobacteria bacterium, assembly GCA_964414145.1. Taxonomy (GTDB): domain Bacteria; phylum Patescibacteriota; class Microgenomatia; order UBA1406; family UBA1406; genus UBA1406. The sequence continues at coordinate 202,289 of CAYPVH010000001.1, read as the reverse complement.
GAACAATAGACGGCTTTGGAATTAACTTTACCGGGCCCAAAATTTGTTGACCAAATGTGTTTATAGGTAAAGGTACCAAGCAATACTTAAAGTTTTTGTCTTCGGTGTTCACGGCCCGATGAATTAAATAGTCTTGTTTTTTAGTTTTTGGTAACAATTTAAGCCGTTCCAACGGAATCGATAAATAGTTTTTAAGTCTCATCTTAAGTTAATAATAGCAAAATCAGATATAATAAAGGCTCAAACACTATGCTAAAAAGCACTAATAATATTTTGCCAACGATCGAAAGTAATGATATTTTTTACTTCTGGAAAAATGTGTTCAATAGAAAAGCAAATTATGAATTAAAAGTAAAAAAAAGATTAGCCATCTTCTTTCCTAATTCAACCATTCTGCTTTTCGACAGCGGCCGCTCGGTGCTAAACTTTTTAGCGGCAAAGGCTTTAAACAAAAATACTGCCGTTTACCTTCAGGCCTTTACCTGCTCGGCAGTAGTTGCCCCTTTTTTAACTAACCAAATTAGGCCAATTTTTATAGATATAGATAAAAATACATTGAATATGAGTTACCAAAACTTGTTAAAAAAAGAAAACAAAAAGGCTAAAGCAATTCTGCTTCAGTATACTTTTGGGCTAAAACCCACACAATTGAAGAAAATAATTGAGTTTAGCCAAAAAAACAAACTACTTTTAATTGAAGACCTTGCCCATTCATTTTCTATAAAAGAAGCAGGTAAATATTTGGGTACTACGGGTGACGCAGCAGTTCTTAGTTTTGGCCGTGACAAAGTAATTAGTGCCGTTTCGGGTGGTGCTTTAATTATTAATAACAAGAATTTGCAAAAAAAACTGAGAATAGATTACGCCAACCTTAACCGCCCTGCTCTTAAAACTACCCTTTTAAACCTTTTTTACCTGCATTTTATGTTTATTGCCAAGCACCTTTATTCTGTTAAAATTACCCGCGTATTAATTTTTTTGTTTCAAAAAATTGGACTACTGGGCAAAGCTGTTAGTCAACAAGAAAAATTGGGTAAATTAACCAGTCCACCACAAAAATTTGACGCTTTTTTTAGTTCGCTGCTATATAATCAGCTAGAAAAACTGGATAAGCTGGGCAAAACCCGAACTGAAATGGTGGCAAAATATAACCAAATCAGTGGTAATAAATTTAAGGGCCCGTTGCTTAAATACCCGCTACAACAGGAAAATAGGGACCAAATATTAAATGCGGCGCGACAAAAACAAGTATATCTGGATACCTGGTATAGCAATATTATTGACCCATACGGCGTTAACCCAGAAAAGTTGGGTTATAAAACCGGTAGCGCCCCAAACGCAGAAGTGGTTGCCAAAAGAATAATCAACCTACCTACGCTTGGTAGCCCAAATATTACTACCCTCTCACCTCATCTAAACCAAAATAAGGTGCTGGAATTGGTGGTTTTGGAAATTACAGATGAAGTGGAATGGAATAAATTCATTAAAACGGCAAAATATAGCCCATTTTTTCAGTCTTGGCAATTTGGGAAGGTTTGGGAACACATGGGCAACAAGCTTTACCGGTTGGGTGTATTCAATAATAATGAACTGGTTATGGCAACACAAGTATTTGTAACCCGAGCAAAGAGGGGAACTTTTCTGCATTTGCGCCACGGGCCTGTTTTTACCCAGTTTTCTCGTAGTACATACAAAATTTTATTAAAAAAGATTAAAGCTATAGCCCAAGCTGAAGGGGCAACTTGGATTAGACAAAGCCCCCATTTGCTGAGCAACAATATTCACCAGAAATGGTTTAAAAAACTAGGCTTTATTAATTCGCCCCTACACAACCAAGACGCCGAGAATTGCCTTGTGCTTGATTTGGAAAAAAGCGAGGCGGAAATTAAAGCAAATTTTCGAAAAAACACTCGTAACCTAATAAGTCGAGCTGAGAGGGATGGCGTGATAATTGAAAAAACAACAGACCCAATAAAACTAGACATATTTTTTAAACTTTACCAAGAAACGGCTAAGCGAGATAAGTTTACCCCCCATTCGGGAATAAATGAAGAGTTTAATGAATTTGTTAAAAACAACAGTATTTTGTTGTTTCTGGGAAAGCACAACAACGAATATTTAGCCGGTAGTTTAGTGGTTTTTTTTGGCAATCAGGCCGTTTACCACCATTCGGGCAGTATTAAGTCTAGGGTACCAGTTAATTACCTGTTGCAATGGGAAATTATTAAAGAAGCCAAAAAACGAGGAATAAAGTATTACAATCTTTGGGGAATTGCCCCGGAAAACAAGCCCAACCACCCATGGCAAGGACTAACTCTATTTAAAAAAGGTTTTGGCGGGGAAAAACTAGACTTTATGCATTCGATTGATCTACCGCTTTCTGTAAATTATTGGTTTTCGTATGTTTACCAAAAACTATGGAATTATTACAGGGGGTATAATTAGCTCACCAATGACAATTGAAGAATTTTTGAAAAAATACAATCAGCCCAGCTTTCGCCTAAAACAGTTCTACCGGGCATATTACCAAAACTATATTACAACTTTTTCAGAGCTTACTAACTGGCCACTAAAGTTACGGCAAGAGGCTGAAGAACAAGTACCGCTTTTGCCTCTAAAAGTGGTAAGGGTTAAAGAATCGAAAAACAAAGACACAATAAAAGTGCTGTTTTGCCGCCCCAACAGCCCTGAGCAGTTATTTGAGGCAGTACTGATGAAGCACAAAAATAATCGTAATACGGTTTGCTTAAGCACCATGATCGGTTGCCCAATGAACTGCGCTTTTTGTGCAACGGGAAAAATGGGATTTATAGCCAATCTTTCCGCCGCCGAAATTGTAGGCCAAGCATTATACTTTGCCAGAATCTTAAAAAAAGAAGGAGAAAGCATTTCTAATTTAGTATATATGGGTATGGGAGAACCGTTAGCCAACCTTACCAATACTCTTGAAAGCATTGCTATTTTTACCGACCCGGAAAAAATAGCTCTTAGCCCCACAAGAATTACCATTTCAACCTGCGGCTTGGTTGTTCCACTTAAAAAATTGCTGAAGGAAAACTATAAAGGACGATTGGCTTTAAGCTTGCATGCTCCAAACCAAAAGTTGCGCGAACAACTGATGCCAAGCGCCAAAGAAAACAGTCTGGTCGAGTTATTTGAGGTGCTAGACAGCTTTGTTGCCAAAAATAATAAACGAATCACCTACGAATATATTCTTATTAATCAACTAAACGACCACAAACAACAAGCAGAAGAACTGGTGCAACTATTAAAAGGCCGCCTGGCTCATGTAAATTTGATTCCTTATAACAAAACAGTTAATAACAGTTTTACCCCACCCAGCCGCAATAGAGTTTTTGCTTTTGCCGCCATTCTTGAAAAACATAGAATTCCCCACTCAATTCGCACAACAATGGGTGCCGACATTCAAGCCGCTTGCGGCCAGTTGGCTACCAAAACAACATAACCAGAACAATTTAGTGATGGCTATTGGCTTCAGCTTCGGCTTTTGTTTGATGAACAGTGCCGTCGGCGTGTTCCGGTGGTGTGTAAATTGTGTATAACTTCATTACTTCGCCGGAAGTATTAACTACATTGTGTTCTACCCCGGCAGGAATAACAAAACCAAAGCCGTCAGCTATTTCGGTTTCTTCGCCATCCATAATTACCTTGCCCCTACCAGATTCGACCCGAATAAACTGGTCGTGTTCCATATGGGTTTCGGTACCAATTTCTTCGTTGGGCTGAAGCGCCATTAAAACCAATTGGCTGTTTGGTGTAGTAAACAAAACTTGGCGGAAATTGCTGTTACTTTGTGTTTTTTGTTCTAGATTAACTACATATCCTTTCATTCATTTTCATCTCCAATCTATTTGGCAAATGCCAAAACTAATGTTCCGGCAGTCATTAAAATAGCACCAATTACTACCTTGTAATTTAGGCTTTCACCCAAAAAAAGGGCGGCAAATATAATAGTTAGTACAAGACTGAATTTGTCTACAGGCACAACTTTAGAAGCGTCGCCAATTTGAAGTGCCCGAAAATAAAATAACCAAGACAAACCGGTGGCAATACCCGACAGCACTAAAAATATTAAAGATGTGCGGGGAATAGCGTTTAAGTTTTTGTGTTGACCCTGAAAAAAAACAATCCCCCAGGCAAAAATTAGAATGACAACGGTGCGAATGGCGGTGGCCAAATTGGAATTAACTTCTTTAACCCCAATCTTGGCTAAAATGGCGGTGAGAGCGGCAAATACTGCCGACAGTGCCGCCGGTATAAACCAATTCATATGGTATTATTCTACTAAATTTTAAGTCACTATTCCATTGCCTGCCACAAAACAAGACTGGCATAGGTTTTGTATGGCGACCATTTATTTATTATTTTTTCTGCCTGGCTTTGTTCTGGAAAACTTTTTAAATTGTAAACTTTAATAAACCCCTTTCGTAACCCAAGGTCACCATAAGAAAAAATATTTTCACGGGCTAAAACAAACATCAGAAACATCTCGGCTGTCCAGCGGCCAATTCCTTTAACTTTAACCAGTTGCTCTATTACTTGTTCGTTGCCAAATTTATCGAGCTCTTCTGGGTTAATAGTTTGGGTTACGAATGCTTCAGCTAAATTTTTTACATATTTAGCCTTAGCGTTAGACATGCCCGTATTTCTCAACATTTGATGATCTGTTGATAGTACGTTTTTTGGAATTATTTTACCCTGATATAGCTTTAAAAAACGTCCGTGTATTGCCCCACCTGAAGCACCAGACAATTGCTGACAGATAATTTCTCGGCAAAGACGGGAAAAATAGTTATTGGGTTTGTCCTTAGTAATCTGTTTTGTTAACTTAATTTTTTTAGCATAAGAAAAAAGGATTGGATCTACTTTTTTAAAATGATTAAGCGCTTTTTGCATAAAAACGGTTGTATAAATATAAACCAGACAAAGTCCAGTTATCTACAATCTCACCTTTATCTATCATTTGGTTTATCTCTTTAAGTGAAAATAACCCCTTTTGCAAGTCGTCTTCGTCACCTTGTTTTTTACTATTTATAAGTTCTGTAGCCAAAAAATAATGAGTTTTTTGTTGTAAACTGCCAGGGTCTGGGTAATATTGCCCCAAGTCAACCAACTTATTAGCTCGTTTACCTATTTCTTCCTGTAATCCCCGCTGAGCGGCTTGTTCCCAACTTTCCCCAGGCTTTTTCCCTTCGGCCGGAAACTGCCAAACACATTTTTTTATTGGATGCCGGTATTGCGAAACCAGCCAGATAAAATTTTGCTCAGTGGCAATAATTATTGGCCCTTCGTCTACACGACGAGCATAAGTGTAGGTTATTTTTTTGTTTGATGGCAGCAAACATTCGTCTTCTTTAAATTCCAGCCAATCTGTTTTATGAATAATTCGGCTATTAATAACTTTCCATATTTGTTGCTTTGTGTTGTTCATTTAGTTTTCGCTAAATTCCCCCTTTAACTTAATTTTTTTTGCGTATTCCAAATAAAGCCGAAAGGGCAAAAAACTTAAAGCACCAAAAAAAAGAGCAAAAATAAGCATAATTACAGGCGCCAGAATTAAGTTAACTACCCCCGCCATTATACCGGTAAAATTTAAGTTGAATACCCTGGCGGTTACCTTAACGCCCACTAAACTTAAACCAAAAAATATAAGCCCAAAAACTATACCCATTGAAACCAAAGATAAAATATAAAATTTTAGATAAGATTTAAAACTGATTCGCCGAATATTTATGTTTTTCATTAATCTATTCTATTAAATTAAATCAAATTTCTTAAATATATCTAAAATGCCATCTTGATCTACACCTTTACCAAAGGCAACTGTTGCTGGTTGTTCTTTTTTTGCAATTTGCACAAGTTCGGCTGTACTATTTCCCATAACGCCCCGAAATCCGCAAATACTCATAAATTTCCAATCTGAATGATGGTCGCCTACACCCAGGCACTTGTTTAAACTAAAGTTTTGCTGTTTAGCCAAACTTTGTAGCGCATCTTTTTTAGAAACGCCTTTTTTTGTAATAATTAACAAATTAGCCGGTTTAAGCACGGGGCTAACTGTCCATTTGACAGAATAATCTGCAAATTGAGAAATTAATAATTTGCTGTTATCACTTTCTGGAGAATCTTCTATAAAACAAACAATTTTACTCACATCCCTAAAGCGTAAACTACTGAGACTCTTTTGTTTAACTGGTTTTTTCCGTAAAAGTTCTGTATGTGCATGAATATACTTTACATTAAATTTTTCTGGAACATACCAATTGGTCGGTGTGTAAACTTCGAAATAGTTATTAGATTTTTCAAGAACTTTTATTATCTCGTTTGCTTGTATTTCTGTTAAGCAGTTAGTTTGATAGCTGCTATTAATTGAGTTATAAATTACACCGCCAGCGTCAGCAATATGCACGCCTGACAAATTGTATTTGTTAACCATTTCAACTATTGGGTAAACCCCTTTTGATGTGCAGAGCACAAGCAGCTTTCCAGCCGATAAGAGTTTTTGTAGTGCAAAAATTACTGCTTTACTTGGAAAAGGTGTGTTTATTCCTTCTATACTACCGTTTATAACACCATCTACATCTAGGACTAATGTTTGTATTTTAGAATTAGTCATTCTGCCAAATTATATAACAGTGTGCCCTGCAAGTCTATTTTGTATAATATTAAAGCGCTGAGTTAGCTTATTTAAATTGGAGGAGTCGCATAGAGGCCTAGTGCGCACGCTTGGAAAGCGTGTTTCGTCGTAAGGCGAACGTGGGTTCGAATCCCACCTCCTCCGCACTGATGTTTCTTAGCGAGTAATCGAGCTTAGAAACAACAGTGCCCGTCAGTAAGTGAGAGAACAAGCCGTGTTCGAACCCGCCTGCAACGCTTTGCATAGCAATTGCGGGCATGGTAGAACCCATAAGGCTTGTTCACGAATACGGCGGGCGTATTTACAATCTACGGCGGACAAAGTCCGCTGAACGAAAGCGAAAGCGGGATTCGTCTCGCTGAAGCTCGGCTACGGCGGACAAAGTCCGCTTAGTAGATCGCGAAGGAGAGATCCTTCCTTTTAGAATACAGTTTACTAGAATAATCCAAAATGCTATTTATGTAAATTGTAGTCTGTTGACAAATACAGCCTTATTCCTTAACTTTTCATTATGTACTACGTTTACATTTTGAAATGTAAAAATAATAGACCTTATATCGGATATGCTAATAATATAAAGAACAGAATTGAAAGACATAGGAAAGGCTATATTCCAGCAACAAAGTCATTGTTGCCAATAGAACTTATTTCCTACTTTGCTTTTTCCAATAAATACACAGCTTTTAAATTTGAAAAATATTTAAAGTCTGGTTCTGGTAGGGCGTTTATGAAGAAACATTTTTTCAAATACTAATTCACGAATACGGCGGGCAAATAGATTCTGTGCAAACTGAAAAACTGAAACCAAGCTCTACAAAGCTACGGCGAGACAAGATTCGCTTAAGATTTAATAATTGTTTTTCTTCGACTGTTATAATATACGTGTGGATTTACTAAAAGAGATTCAAGATTCGGGCAGAAAAGGGAAAGAATTAAATTTATATATTGCCAAATTACTGGAAGCTAAAAAGCCTTCTGCAAATGACTTTGCAACTGCAGTAAGAACAGGTAATAATGTTGAAAGAGGCGTTTGTCTTGAGGCTCTTGAATATATAACCCAAACAAATCCCGGTTTTGCCAGAATACAAATTCCAACTATTATTAGTTCTCTTTCAGACACTGCCCCTCGAGTAAAGTGGGAAGCAGCCAGAGTAATTGCCAATATCGCCAGTCTTTACCCAAAAGACGTTGAAACATCAGTCCCCGGTTTAATAGAAAACGCAAAGAACAAAAGCACTGTTGTTCGTTGGAGTGCCGCTTTGGCTTTGGGTGAAATTGCCAAATACAACCATGAACAAAAAAATAAGCTCTTAAATAGAATTAAACAAATATGTGAAAAGGAGGAAAATAAGGGTGTAAAAAATGTTTATAAAAAAGCACTCAAAGTTATTGCTTCTGTAAATAAATAACAATATAAACCGGATTAGCGACCAATTCTAATTATTCTTATCACCTCAACTACTACAAAAAATAGCGCCGGGAAGATTATTAAAAGCATTGTGCCTGTTACGGATTTGGCAAAGATATAAAAATACCCCAAGAAAGGCACTGCTAACAAAACTTTACCAATTACCAAACGGGGTACAACCTTCTGCTCATCTATGGCCTCATTGGCGTCACCTTTGGTGATATAAACATTACCGGCAATTTTTTGCACCCGATGAGTAACAATTTCTTCTTCACCCGCCTCATTTTTGGAATAGAAGGCAATAATGTCTTGCGGGGCGTAATATTCCTTTTTTAAAAGAATAGACAAGCTACCCGTTTTTACTGCCGGGCTCATTGATCCGGAAATATTAGCCATCGGTAAAATTCCAACAAATCGTACTAAAGAAAGTGAGATACCAACATATACAAAAACCACGTAAACTACCAATAATAAATAGTATTTTTTACTTTTAGTAAACTTTAAGGCGTTGTTTTTCATGTTTTACCAACTGCCACTTGTAATACTGTTAGTTAATTTTCGCTCGGCAAAAAAACCGGCTCTTGATTCTGGGTCGGTTCGATAGGTTTTAAAAACCAACTCAAACTGGCAACTCTTATTCTTCAAGTCTAGTGACTTCTCATTTAAACTTAAAAAGAAAACCCAATCCTCGGGTACTTCTGAATCAATTATGGAGTCTTGGGAAAAATTTAGCAATGGTCCTTCATATTTTTTTTGCCACTCTTGCATAACGGTTAATTCAAGAGCGCCACAAAGCAAATCTGAGCCGCTTGTTTTTACAGCTCTTACTTTATATTTAAAATTTAACTTACCTTCTTTTTTAATTCTTACCCCCTTTACATCAAAGCCATTGGGTAAAAAACCATTGGTGTTAAAAAATGTTTCTAGCGTTGTATTGTTTGCCGTATGCCGGCTGGAAAAAGAAAGTGTTGTTGCCGTAAATCGGTTGTCGGTAACGACCCGTTCGGCTACCAAGTCGGCATCTGTTTTTTGAGTATGAATTAAAAAGTAACCAACTAAAAGAATAATAACTAAAATAGTATAAGTTCGACTACTTAGCATTCTTCATCTTGACCAGTTCATCAATAATTAACCCTAAAGCCGGCACAAGAACTAAAATAATTAACCCCAAGGGGGTTTTACTAAAACCTACCAAATACCCTAGCTTTGGAACGGTAAAAACAACTTTGCCAATAATGTTTTCTTTGTTAACCAGCGCCTCGTCTTCTGACCGGTTGGCGTCTCCTTTAGTTTTAAATTGTTTTTTGTTAACAACTTTAATAATACGATGAGTTACTACCCTTCCCGACTCATCTTTAAAAGTAATTGTTTCGTTTTGAGAATAGCTTGGTTGCTCTTGCGCAACTACAATATCGCCAATTAAAATTGTTGGCTCCATTGAGCCCGATTGCACTAAGAATGATCGATAACCCCCAAAAATATTTGAATTGGAGGCAACTGTGGTTACTGCCACAATAACAATAAACAGTAAAAACACCCACGAAACCAGGTCGAAAACAATTTTGATTGGATTTTTTGATTTTTTCATATTTGTCTAATAAAACAGCGAGGGGCGGATTTTTTCCCGCCCCCACTGCTTAAATAATAGTAATTAACACTTAGTTGTTAGCCGGTGTTGGTCCGTTTATTTGCTGAATCAACCTGAAATCCATATCAAATTCTAAACTATCACTTTGGATTTCATTACCATACTCATCCTCACCTGTCGCCCAGTATACCTTAACTTCTCTTTCTTCACCCGGTTGCAAAATAATGGGGGCAAGAGCGTTCCAGCTGTTACCAATTACACCTTGTTGATCGGTAGCCAGGGTTGACGAAACAACGTCGGTGCCGTCGAGAGCTACATTAGCTGTAATAACAGCGCCCATCTCGCCTTCGTTATCGGCGTCACACAAAGGTTCCGCTCCCTTTTCCTGATCGTTACAACCATTATCATAGTTGGCTAAGTTTTTTAGCCTAAGCAGTAATCGACCCGGCAGAGTTCCTGTATTCCTCACGGTCCAGGTTTTTTCACCACTAATGTCACCATTCTCACCGATGTTATCGATAACAAATGGCTCTAGAGCACTACCGTTTGCGGCAACGTCTAGATCTAATGTACCGGCAGTAAATCTGCTACTAGAAACGGTACGATTGGCAGTAAAGTAAGCAATGGTAGCACCAATAGCACCACCACCTACTGCCGCAATGATCAAAACACTCAAAAGAAGTTTTTTCTGTTTGTTCATTTGGTCTTATTAAATTTATAATTATTAAGCCTAACTTCAGTATAAGTAGATTTTGTGTATTTTGTCAATACATTGATTATGTGTATATTGTAATACCGATTAATCATATAAGGCAGTATGAATTACAGAGTGGTATAATTGTGAAATTTATCACAAGCAAAGATGAATAATACCAATCATGATTTTGGCTTTACAGCAGTTGTTATTAATAATTTTTACACAAATTGTGTATTGAATGAAAAAAATCCAAAGCAAGCTAACGACACAATAGATCAAACAGTTTCCGGATTAAAAGTAAGACTAAAATATTTACATAAAGAAAAGAGACAACTACTTTTAAAGCAGCTTCGCCCAAAGTTGGCAAAAGCAGTTGAATTAATTTCTGGCCCAAAAACCAACAAGCTTTTAAACATTAAGACAGATGTTACAAGCTTTGTTAATCAGCTTAACCAATCACACTATCTGTACTTATTTATCGGCCGCGATGCCTACCTTCTTTATCAACAATTTAAAGAGACTAATAAAACCAAGAATTGCCAGTTTCTACCCCTATCCAGAAAGGTTGTTTTTAATAAATCTAACGGAAAAACATATAATAGATATTCAGAATTGATTTATCAGTGTTATCTAGAAAACAAAAATAAAGGCTTTGATAACTTTTATAAAATCTACGAAGAAAACTTAAAAAAACAAAGGGATTTGAATGCCATTTTAAATAAAATAGAGGTCTTGCTTAAAACAACTAATGCACTAAGCAAAACAGCAAACAATAAAAAGATAGTTGTAGTAGATGTTGGCGCCCAAGCTACTTTGGCACTATTGCTAACATATGTTATTAAGTTAAAAAAACATACCGCTGACTTTAAACTACTGTATAGTTACCCTTGGCTTTTTGATTTATTTAAAAGTAAATCTTTTTCAAATAAAATTAGTAATATAGAAATGGTTGAAAACGCAAGTTTAGCTAAATTTAATGGAAAAAACCAATAATAAGAAGTTAGGTGGAATACTGGGGTTTTTGGTGGGCGACGCCCTAGGGCTACCGATTTCGGGATTAAAAAAAGAAGAAATATTGTTAACAGTTGGCAGTATAAATAGTTACATTACCAACTTTCGCCATCCCTATTTCTATTTTTTGAAAATAGGGCAATACGGATCAAATTCAATGCAAATGATTGCAACTCTTGAGAACATTATTGGTAACAATGATCTTTCGGTAACATTATTGGATAATAGCCTTTACCAAATGGCTTTAAGAAGTAAAAAAGACTTTTTCTTTTCCCGATGGTTTGGTCAAACAACATTAAAGGCTCTATTAACCAGAAAACCAAGTAACAGCTATTCGGCAACCTGTGTTTACCGAACCATACCTATTGCCCTGCTTTATAATAACTTAGAGGAAGCCCTTGAAGACGCCGACAAGCAAACAACTATAACCCACCTTTCCAGCTCGTCCCGGGCAGTATCACACTTTGTTTGCCACCTTTTATTTCATTTGAAGAGTAATGAAGCTAACTTTATTAATATAAGCAAAAATGCACTTGAGTCTACCAAACAAAAATACCCGGATGCCACAAGATTAATTAGAAATTTAGAATTGGTTATTAACAATAAAATCGAAAATCTGACCCAAGCAAGAAAAGTTTTAGGAACCAGTTCTTTAACTTATGAAATTATACCCTTGGCTCTTTATATCTTTTTAAAATTCGCGACAAGCTTTGAAGAAGCGGTCTTGGCTGGTGCTAATTCGTTTCGAAACGACTCGGAAGAAGAAAAGCAAAAACTGGCCCATTATTCCTATTTGGAAGAATTGGTTGAAGCTAGGGGCGGTTGTACCGATGGCATTGCCGGACTAGTTGGCAGTTTTTGCGGTACCTATCTTGGACTAAGTTCAATTCCGGAAAAACTTCTACAACCCCTAGAAAACAGAGAAAAAATAACCAAACTTATTAAAACTACTTTTTAGATCTGTTTTTGTGCTCAACAATCAAATTTCGAAGAAAAGTTGACTTGGTAATTTTTTGTGCTCGCGCGGCATTAGCCAGGTACGAGAGTAATTCCGAATCAATAAAAAAGTTGAACCGTTTGTCTGTTTTTTGTGCTGCAATTTTTATTGCTTCTTTAACAGTCTTTTCTAAATTGTCTTCTTGATAGCGCTTAACAATTAATTTATCTTCGTTAACTCCTTTTAAAAAATGAGGATAGTTTTCGTCTAGATAGAGCACAATTGTGGGCTTATTAGCTTCTAGTGACTTATTAATCATATAACCAACCGACAGGCTGGGTAATGAGCTTTCGAAAATGGTTACATCTGCTTTGTTAATTGCTTTCATATTTTTTTCATAAAGCTCTTTTTGAGCATTGGTACCATTTTTATCCAGGCTATCATAAAACTTTTTTGCTGCAACCTTTACTAAAGTATGATCTAAGTGTTCAAGGTCTTGGCTTTCTACAATTTTGTATATTTTTTGATAGAAGCGTTCAAAAAAGTTTTTGCCACGTTGCGAAGCTGTAAAAAATACCTTCATTTGCTATATATTACCCTAACTAAACCAATAATTCAACAACTATAGAACCAATCCGGTTGCTCTCGTGATACAATAAAAACCATGACATCTGAGGAAATAACCAAACGATACATAGAATTTTTTAGAGCCAGAAAGCATACAGAAATTCCAAGTGTTTCTTTAGTACCTGAAAATGACCCTACCCTTCTGTTTGTTAATTGCGGTATGTTTCCTCTTGTGCCTTACTTATCGGGAGAGCCCCACCCTTCAGGTAAGCGCTTGGTAAACGTACAGCGCTCAATGCGTTTTGAAGATATTGAAGAAATTGGAGATAACCGTCATACTACCGCTTTTCATATGTTGGGTAACTGGAGCTTGGGCGACTACTTTAAGAAAGAGCAGCTGTCTTGGATTTATGAGTATTTTATTGAAGAACTGGGCTTGTCACCCGACAGGCTTTTTGCCTCTGTTTTTGCCGGCGACAAGGATTCGCCCAAAGATTCGGTTTCAGTAAAAACAATTAAAGATATTTTCGCTAAATACGGAATAAAAGCTAAAGAAAATGAGCGGATTTTTGCGTTTGGCAAAGCCGACAATTGGTGGAAACGAGGCGAAGCTATTGGCGAATTGGGAGGGCCAAACAGTGAGTTATTTTATTATCTTGGAGAGGGAAGTGGTATTGGTAAAAGTTTAACCAAATACCCAGATGAATTTTTGGAAATCGGCAATTCTGTTTTTATGCAATACAAAAAAACCAAAACCGGCTGGGCACAATTACAACAAAAAAATATTGATTTTGGTGGCGGCCTGGAAAGAATTGCCCTAGTAGTACAGAAAAAGAATGATATTTTTGAAACAGATAATTTTTACCCGATTATTCAGGAATTAGAAAAACTAAGCGGAAAAAAGTACAAAAGTAATAAAGAAATCACAGAAAGTATGCGTATCGTTGCCGATCACCTACGCGCCTCAATTTTACTAATTATGGACGGAGTACAACCATCCAACAAAGACCAGGGCTATGCTTTGCGCCGTTTTATTCGAAGAATGGTTAGATTTGCGGTTGTTAAAAATTTGGTTCCCACTCTTTCGGGAACTGTGGTTGACAAAGGTATAGAGGTATTAATTTGGCTTTATCCTAATCTTACCAGTCAGACTAATATAATCAAGGAAACAATAAGTTTAGAAGAAAACAAATTTAAGAAAACACTCACTAAGGCTTTGCCAAAAGTTAACCGAGCTTTAGATCAAATAAAATTAAGTAAAATAAGTGAAACAAAACACTTAGCAAAAGTAAGTTTTGATCTTTATCAATCGGTTGGCTACCCACCCGAGCTGTTTATTGAAGAAGCCAGAGACAAAGAAATTGAGATTAATTCATTAAAGTTTGCTAAGGATTATGCCATTATCTTTAATAGTCACCAAGCGCTTTCCCGAAAAGGTGCCGATGCTAAATTTAAGGGTGGTTTGGCTAACCATTCAGAGGAAGTAATTAAATATCACACAGCAACACATTTAATTCATCAAGCACTACGATTAATACTCGGCAAGAGTATTAGACAACTTGGAAGTAATATTACAAATGAGCGACTTCGATTTGATTTTGGTTATGAGGATAAACTAACCGAGCAGCAAATATTAAAAATTGAAAATTTGGTTAACACTACCATAAAACAAGGATTGCCGGTAAACAATGCTGTTATGAAAAAAGAAGAGGCAGAAAGATTAGGTGCTCTACACTTTTTTAAAGAAAAATATCCCGACATAGTTAAGGTTTATTATGTTGGTCACAGTTTGGAAACCGCCTTCAGTAAAGAATTTTGCGGCGGGCCGCATGTTACCAGTTTAAAACAACTTTCACCAACGCTAAAGATTTATAAACAAGAATCTGTCGGCAAAGGTATTCGGCGAATTTATGCCCACTTTAATTGACAGAAGAAGATGGATCAACAAACTTTTAAATTGAAAAGACTAAAGGATGTTTTTTTAAATTTATTATTTTTTATTTTTGGGCTACTATTACCTTCTCAGCTTGGCAAACACTTTTGGATGCCTTTTTCTTATTTAGAATCGGTTCGAATTGATTACTTGGCTGTTGTTTTTTACTTATCCGACTTTATATTAATTGCCTTGGCAGGACTTACTCTCTTTGATAAAAAATACTACCGTTTGATAAATAAACACAGGCGCTTGGTTTTTGGCTTGGGTTTTTCTCTTTTATTTCTTTTTTTTATAGCAGAATTTAAGGGTTTGTTTTTTTTACGACTTTGGCAATACTTACGCATAGTTGTAGCGTTCTTGATTTTCAAAAATAGCTCCAAAAAAGAATCAGGTTATTTTTTAAAGGGCCTGTTTATTGCCTCACTATACACACTGGGGCTATCACTGCTCCAAATAAGTCGCCAAGGTTCTGTTCAAGGAATCTGGTGGTTGTTGGGTGAAAGACGTTTTTCGGTAACAACTCCGGGAATTTCAACTATCACAATTTTTGGTCAAAAAGTGCTTCGTGCGTATGGCAGTTTTTCACACCCGAACGCATTGGCAGGTTTTTTTCAATTAACATACTGGTTATTTGTATTGTGTTGCCCAACCTTTTACGCTATTGCCGCTTTACTGCTTGTTATTTTGTCGTTTTCAAAAGCAAATATATTGATTTTGGCCCTACTCCTTATATACAAAGGAATTAAAACAAGTAAGAACTGTGCTGTTTGTAAAATAGCAAGTATTTTATTTGCATCTTGGTTGTTTTTTTTAGCCCTGATCATCGTGAATAATCCGTCATCCCTTTCTGAACGCCTTACTTCTTATCAAGATACTTTGGTATATATAATCAAAAATCCTTTTGGGGTTTCGCTTGGTCACTATTTACATCCTTTGTTAAAAACTAAATATCAACCGGTTCACAATGTTTTTCTGTTATACATTATGGAAACGGGCATTATCGGAATTATTTGGTTGGGCATATTTTTAAAAAGTATAAAAATCAAAAGCGTATTACAAAAAATGTCTTTGCCTGTAATTTTTTTCTTATTTGTTAGTGGATCGATAGATCACTATCACTTAACACAAGTTCAAAATCAACTTCTTCTGGGAACAGTAATTGGAATTTTATTTAAGAAGTAAACTTTTCTGCATTTTTTTATTAATTAAAATGGCTTCTTTAAATTTCGACCGATATTCTTTGGGTGAGCTGGCAATAAGCGATTTTAATGTACCCTGATGAAATAATACCGACTGCCGAGCCTTGTTAGTAAAATCTTCACTCAGACCACTGCCCTGATTTTTAGCATTTTCAGCTGCCCTACCCATTTTCTCAAAATATTCCTGAGATTCAACAACTATTGAAGCGCTTTCGCTCCAGTTTTTGCTTTCTGCCAACATTTTTACCATATTTAAGCGCTTATCGGCTAAGTGTAAGTATAATTTGGCTTTTTTAGCCGCATCCCTAGTTAACATTTCTATTAACTTATCTCTTGTGGACTTCACAAAATATAGGCGATGAGTGGGTAAAATTCCAGGATAGGGTAAAACATAACTATCAACAGCAAAAACATTATGCTGCGAAAGTCCTAAAATTATGTATAAGACAAGAATAATAAGTATTAACACAGTAAAAAAAGGAATCATTTTGAATTTTCTTAACAAGCGACAAAGATTGGCTTCTGTTTTTTCTGTTAGTACTGGTTCCATATAATTATTGTTGCAGAGGACTTTTATCTAATATGTTTACGGTTATTAAATCTCTTGCCAATTAATATTATTATCTTTTTTCATTAATGTTATCTGTCTTTTAGCATACTGTATTTCTGCCGTAACCCATTTTTGCTTCATTTCTTTAAAATCATAATTATTCTGTAAATAACCTATCACCTGTTGGTAACCTATTGTTTGTAAGCCAAAATTAGTCTGCTTGTACCCCATATCAAGTAGGATTTGTACCTCCTCTACCGCGCCCTGCTTTAAACGTTTCTCAACTCGTAACTCTATCTGTTCTTTAAGAGCCGAGAGCTTATTATACCTTAATCCAATAAGCTCGATGTTGCTAATATCGGTAATGGGTGTTTTTCTTTCTGTGACAGTGTTTGATTTCATGAATGCCTTCTCTTTTTCAATCCAACGAATCAAGCGACGCTTATTATTTAGGTCGGAACGGTTTAAACTATTCAACCTTTCTGCATTCAATTCTTTTAGGTATTCTTGTAATTCACTAAGCGAATAGAAAGAAAGTTTCTTTCTGAACTGCCAATCAGGGGCAATGGTTTCAGACAAACCATAAATAAGTGCTTTGATATAGAAATAACTGCCACCAACAACGATTGGGTATTTTTTTCTCTTGGTTATTTCTGCTACAGTCATTACCGCTAGTTTTTGCCAATCAAAAGCAGAAAAATATCGATTAGGTGACAAAATATCATATAACCAAATATTAATACCGCTAATTTGGTAATAACCAACACTAAAACCATCCTTTGTCTTCTCAACCAAATGAAATTTAGCTTTACCTACATCTTTACCGGTAATTATATCTAGATACTGATATGCCTGTCTGGAATCTGCCGAAATTAATTCGCCGGCCCGTTCTTTAGCCAGCCTGATTGCCAACGAAGTTTTGCCGCTTGCAGTTTGCCCGGTAATAACGGTTATTTTCATATTATTTAACAATCCACTTGCCTAATTTACTCTGCTCAATTATACCCAAAAGCTCAAGAAGTGACAGGTCAACTATTAAGTTTTGAAAAGAATTGGCTTGGTCTTTTAACAGTTCGTTAGTAGTTAGTTCGTTAACCTGAAGCTTTTTAACAATTAAAAGCTGAGACTTGGTAAGAGTTGTTTTGTTCTGTGTTGTATTAACCGTTCTTTTTACCGCCAAAAAATTTTCTATATCTTCAACTTTTGTGTAAACTTCGGCGCCTTGCTTAATTAGTAAAAGCGGAGCTTCTGAAAGATAGTTATCTATTTCACCCGGAAGAGCAAATACTTCCCTACCCTGGTTAGCGGCATATTTGGCCGTAATTAAAGTTCCTGATTTTTTAGTCCCCTCAATTACCAATGTGCCCCTACTTAATCCCGCCACAATTCTATTTCTGGAAACAAACATCCCCTTAACCACAAAGCTTTGGGGCGGAAACTCTGAAACAACCAAACCATTGTTAATAATTTTTTGATACAAGAAGCGGTTGCTTTGTGGATAACCGTTATTTAAACCGCCACCCAGTACTGCAATTGCCCGCCCGTTCTTTAGTGACAGTACAGCGTTATGAACACAGGCATCAATCCCAATAGCAAGACCGGAAACAAGCACGACCCCAAGCCCTGCTAACGCTTTAGCAGTATTTATGGCTTGATTTTTACCATAGTGACTCGGTTTTCTGGTACCAACAATTGTAAAAAACTTATCATTCTTCCAGTTAATATTTTGCCAGTTGCCTTTATAAAAAAGCCCTATAGGCGGATCGCTGATTTTGTTTAAGAGTGGCGGGTAATCAACTTCAATTTGTGCTTTATATCCAATACCCTGCTTGTTAAGTTGTTTTTTAGCTTCTACCGGACTAAATTCATTTCTAAAGTCAACAAAACGATCAACCAATGCTTGGCCAAGTGCGGCTGTTAGCTCATTTCTAGTTGCTCCATAAGCCTTTTGTGCTGACTTGAACCTTTTTACAAGTTTACTAAAAATGTTTGGTCCGATTCCTGAGAAATATGAAAACGACAAGTGTGCCAAAATATTTTCTTCCACTCTTTTATTGTAGATAAATGAAGGTAATTTTTATAGATGGCTTTTGGTTTTTTAGTTATACTGTTTTCTATGAATATTATATTTTTTGAAATTGAAGATTGGGAAGAAAAATTTTTTAAAAAAAACTTAGCTGAGCACCAACTTACTTTTTATAAAGATAAACTATCGCTTTCAAATTATCAATTGGCAGAACCGGCAGCAATCATTTCTGTTTTTATTAACTCAAAAATAGACGCTGAGCTTCTTCAAAGACTGCCAAAACTGAAAGCAATTACCACTCGTTCAACCGGTACCGATCACATTGATCAACAAATCTGTAAAGAACGACAGATACCAGTATTGAGCATTCCCACATATGGAGTCAACACTGTTGCCGAACATGCTTTTGCCCTAATCCTAGCGGTTTCTCGCAAACTAATCAAAGCTGCAAATCAAACACGCGAAGCTAATTTCAGCAATAATAATTTACGCGGTTTTGATTTATACGGTAAAACCTTAGGGATTATTGGTTATGGTAACATTGGCAAGAGAGTTTCGGAAATCGGACGAGCATTTGGGATGAAAGTTATAGTTCATACCCGCTCAGTCGACGCCAACAATAATCTGGTTGAGTACGTTGACCTATCAACTCTGCTTCAAAAATCAGACGTGATAACCCTACACACACCCCTAACCCCCGAGACAAAACACATCATTAACGGCACCAATATTAAGTTGGTTAAAAAAGGGGCAATATTAATCAATACCGCTCGAGGACCGCTAATTTCAACCGAGGCCTTAGTACAAGCGCTCCAATCAGGACTTTTAGGTGGCGCCGGCTTAGATGTGTTGGAAGAGGAACAGTCAATCAAAGAAGAAAGAGAGATTTTATCGTCAAAACATTTTGAACTCTCATCAGCCAAAACATTGCTCCTGGATCACGTTTTAATGGATATCCCGAACGTGATTATTACCCCTCACAACGCCTTTAATAGTGTTGAGGCACTTAACGAAATCAACCAAAAAACAGTTGAAAATATTAAAAAAGCAACCAACAGCAACAATCTTGACGCAATTCATAAAAAACTGGAATTACTCGCTAAAGATTAAGGCCCAAAAAGAGAGGGTAAAACAAATTTAATTTCGTTTGTTACCGGGTCGCGCTCAAATATACCAAAGATATCAACAATAATAGTAAAGTAAAGCGCCATAACTATAATAAGCAATACTAGTCCAATAAAAGCATTGGTAATCTGTTTCTGGGCTTTGGCAATTTTTTCTTTATCACCTTGAGAATTAATCCAGTTTAAAGACCCCATTAATAAATTAAACAGCAAAAAAAAGGTACCGAGCGTAGCTGCCAACTGTAAAACACTTCCGATCAGCTTGCCAAGCGCATTTGTTTCGGGAACCCCAACCGCTGTACCTTCTCCCAGTAAAGCTAAGATTTTATTGCGCATATTAATTCATTATATTATTTAACTGATTTGTTAAGTCAAGCAGAGCAAACCAATCTCCAAAAAATACCGCCCCGATAATTCCGGCGATTACAAAAGTTAGTGACATTAAAGCCAAACCAATAAATGTTTGGGTAATCATTTTTTGAGCTTTTTCCACATTTTTTGATTCCCCCCCTGCATTTAAATAACTAAAGGCAGCCAGAACAAAGTTTAATAGGGCGTAAAGCGCAAACAAAGTAAAGGCCAACATAAACCCGCGGTTGATAAAGCTTTCAATCCCGCTATTTGCGTCCAATACATCTGCACCGCCAATTGGGGGAACTATTTCATCAATACCTAAAGGATCATCTGGATTCATTTTTTGTTTAGAAAATGTAACTCATAATTAAAAATTTTGTCCTAAAAACTTGGCAATCAATTGCGTTATCCAATAGCTGGCCGCCACAATTACTAAACCCACTATGCTATAAGTCATGGCAGTTTTTGCCTTTTCAATATTTTTTGTGTCACCGTGAGCTGACATATAAAAATAGGCCGAGTAAGCAAAACTAGCAATCACCAGGAACCCTCCCACTAAAGCTGCTAATCGCCCACCGAGGGTTACCAAATCTGAAACCTTACTAAATTTGGCTGCCGGCGCAAAAACACTACCAATATCCACTCCTTGAGCAATCAAGTTCATAAAGTATATGCTAGACGAAACTATTTTTGTTGTCAATTTGATAAAATAGTGGAATGCAAAATAACCTAACAGACCTACCCAAACATATTGCTATTATTCCCGATGGCAACCGTAGGTGGGCAAAAAATAAAGGTTTACCAACTTTTGCCGGTCATAAAAAAGGATTTGATGCGGCGCTTAAAGTTGGGCGCTATGCTAGAGATATTGGAATTCATACCTTGACACTCTGGGGATTTTCTACCGAAAATTGGAATCGTTCAAAGCTAGAAATTGATTACTTAATGAATATATTTGTTGAAATGATTTCTAAAAATTTAAAAGAGGCTAAAGAATCGAAAACAAGAATCTATCACTTGGGCAGAAAGGATAGGTTACCAAAAAAGCTGGTCAATAAATTAAACGAAGCCGAAATCGAAACAAAACAGTTTACAAATCATGTCTTTAATATAGCTTTGGACTATGGCGGACATGATGAAATTTTAAGAACAGTAGAAAAGATAATGCTAAAGTCAAAAGCAGAAAGCATTAATATATTTAAGAAAATTGGTATGTATCAGCAAAAATATCCTTATTACGAATTTAAAAATTTTCTTGATACTCGGGATCAACCCCACCCCTACCCCGACTTGATTATTAGAACCTCGGGCGAGCAAAGGTTAAGCGGTTATATGTCTTGGCAGTCGGCCTACGCCGAACATTATTTTGAACCCGATCATTTTCCCGATTTTAGTCCGGAAAAATTACAAAAAGCGATTGATTGGTATCGAAATAGAAATAGAAGATTTGGGGGGAATTAAATAATTATCTGTAAAGAAGCGGTTTTCCTGTTGTTACCGGTACCAAGCTCATTTTACGCCTTTTACTGTCTACTCTCTCAATATAGGTTTTAATTTTGCCACCGATTTCAATATCCAAATCAGGGGTAATTTTTGAATTGTGAATTAATCCTTCAATACCAGGCTCTAACCTAACAAAGAAGCCGTATGGTTCTTTACGAATTACTTCGCCTTCAATTTCGCGGTCTTTAGGATACTTTTCTTCAATTTTTTCCCATGGATCTTCTTGGAGTCTTTTTAACGAGAGGGTTAATTTATAGTCTTTTTCATTCTTCTGTAAGACCATTACCTTTAAGACTTCGCCTTCTTTAGCAAAAGTACGCGGATCCGACACTTTCTTCCAAGAAATTTCTGAAATATGAATTAAGCCCTCAATACCATCCACCTCACAAAATATGCCAAAATCGGAAAAACCAATTACTCTGGCCTCTTTAGTTTCTCCTTCTTTTATTTTGGAAAACGTGTCTTCAATTTTTTTCTGAGTAATACCAAGTGCTGCGGCTTTTTGCGAAACAACCAACCTGTTTTTAGCCCTATCTACTTCTAGAATTTTAATTTCTACTTTTTTACCAAAAAGCTTTCTTTGATTTTTGATATATTCCTGAGTTAATTGTATTTTTGGAATTACGCCCCTTATTCCCATAACTTCAATAAACAAGCCACCTTTACCACTGCCTTGTACTGTTACCTCAATTAATTCTTCTTTTTTGTAATTTTCTTCCAAAATTTCCCACTTACCCTTTTCAAAAAAACCCTGGAGCGAAACAACAGGAAAACCGGCTCTTGCTTCCATACTTACAATTCTAACCGGAACCGCTTGTCCAACCTTTAGGTAAGGCAAAAAAGTAGACAATTCTTTGGTTTCGGGTGAAATAAGAATAGCGTTAGTTTTCCAATTGATATCAAACATGGCTTCTTTTTTAGATATAGAAACAATAGTTCCACTTACCGTATCGCCTCTTTTTATTTTAGGAAGATTTTTTGTTAACTCAAGCAGCTGAGCCATTGAAGTTGGCTCTTTTGAAGTTTGTTCTTTTTTAGTCTTTGTTTGAATCTTTGGCATTAACCATGTTTCTCCTTTCGTTTCTTTATGAAAACGAGATTACCAGTATACCAAATTTTATGGCAAATGCAATCCCGCCCGTTTTACTTCATCTGCGGGCGGGACGCTATAAAAAAAAGAATGATTACTTAACCATTCTTTTAAGAGTTTTTCCGGCGGTAAATCCAGGAGTTTTAGTTTCTGGAATTTCGATCTCGGCACCAGTTTGAGGATTTCTTCCTTTTCTGGCGGCTCTTTCTCTAACTAAGAAAGTTCCAAAACCTGTAACTACCACTTTTTCTTCCCGCTTAAGAGCGTCGGCAACGGTATTGAAAACTGCGTCAACAGCTGCTTTAGCTGCTCTCATGGAAAGATCGGTTTTTTTAGCAACTTGTGCTACTAAATCTTGTTTTGTCATAGTTTAATTATTTCACCTCCTTTCTGATTTCATTATAAATATTCGTACGGTTGTGTCAAGCCGTATTTTAGATATCTTATTAGAGCAATCTATACTAGATTATGTCAGAAAGGGATTGTGGTAACAATACCCAATGGTTATTTTCTAGTCGTTTCGGTAGTTCTGAATTCTCGAATTGCTGTGATTTTCATTTGACCGGGAATGTTGGAGAAATATTTAGCCAGCTCTTCTCTTAGTTTAGCAATAAATACCACTGTTTGATCATCGGTCATTTCTTTAGGATTAACCACAACTCTTATTTCTCGCCCAGCTTGAAGAACTGCCACGTCATTTACTCCTTCTTTTTCTTTAATAAAGTCTTCAATTTCCCTCATTCTGCGAATATACTCGGTTACATCTTCACGTCTTGCTCCTGGGCGGCTACCGGAAATAGCGTCGGCTAAATAAACTATAACGCCTTCAACTGAACTAAAGGGTTTGTCTTCGTGATGACTTTCGATTGCTTCAATAGTTTCTTTGGGAAAGCGGTGTTTTTTAAGCACTTCAATTCCAAGCTGCACATGTGAACCTTCTTTGTCGGTAACAACTTTCCCCACGTCGTGTAAAAGACAGGCTAGCCTAACAATATTAACGTCGGCGCCAAGTTCATGAGCTAAAGCAACTCCAATTTTTGTACATTCAAGGGTGTGTTGAACTAAGTTTTGCCCGTACGAAAAGCGATATTTAAATCTTCCCAACAATTCAACCAATTCACGAGGTAAATTAAATACACCCACCTCATAACAAAGTTTTTCGCCTTCTTTATAGATTATTTTATTTATTTCTTCTTTGACTTTAGCAACCACCTCTTCGATTCTTGAGGGTTGAATTCTGCCGTCTTTAATTAACTTTTCCAAAGCAACGCGGGCAACTTCACGTTTAACAGGATCAAATGAAGAGATTTTTACAACACCTTCCTCATCCAAATCAACCTCAACCCCTGTTACCAACTCAAAGGCTCGAATATTTCTACCTTCTTTACCAATAATTCTGCCTTTGTATTCATCACTAGGCAGATCTATTGTTGAAAGAGCGTATTCAACTACATAATCGGTCGCACCATACCTCATGGTATCAACCAAAATTTCCTTAGCTTTTTCTTCAACTTTGGTTTTCACCTCTTCTTCGGCTTCTCTAACCCGTTTGGCAACTTCACCGGTTAGTTTTTGTTCCCAAAAAGATAGAAGGTTTTCTCTTGCCTCCTCTGGAGTAAGACCGGCCAATTTTTGAAATTTGGCCAACAGTTCTTGCTTTTTTTCTTCCAGCCTCTTTTTTTCATTCTCAAGTAACGACTTTTCTTTTTCTACACCACGCTTCTCTTCTCTTACAGCCGCCTCTTCTCTTTCGATCTTTTTTTGCAAGCTTGAGATTTTATCTGATAAGTCTCTGAGCTGCTCCTGTCCCTGCAACGTGATTTGTCTGGCCTTTTCTTTGGCCGCTTCAATTATTTGGTCTTGTTCTTTAACTAAATGGGGAAATAACTTAAGGACTAAATTTTTCATAAAAATTATATCAGTGGCAAGACTAGGTGTTTTATCGTGTCACAGTAATCCACCCACAACAATGATTGGGGAGTAAAACAGATAAAGAAAAATTTAACACCATAATTCTTGTCACAACTACTAATAACAAAGCAATTTTATGATAATCGCCTCACCCTGTCAACTTGATCTGATATAATTTTAAATAATGAAGGTAGAAAAAAAGACTTTTAATTCATTATTTTATCGTACCGATCTTGAATCATTGCTCAAAAACCCAAAGGAAAAGGTGGTAATGATTATTAGGGCTCATCCAATTACTAATTTTACCTGGGTATTGTGGGTAATGCTTTTAACCCTTGTACCGCTTATATTTGCCGATTTTATACCTAAACTACCCCTAAGTTCAACTCAGCAACTATTTATTATAATGGCTTGGTATATTTTGGTTTTTTCTTTTTCATTAACCAAGTTATTTTTTTGGTATTTTAATTTAGGTATTGTTACCAACCGCAGAGCTATAGATATAGATGCGGTTAATTTACTATATAGCCACACCACAACAGCGATATTAAAAAATGTTGAAGAAATAGATAAAAAAAGCCTTGGGTTTTTTGCCAGTCTTTTCAACTATGCCGACATATATGTTGAAACGGCAGGCGCCCTTCCAAATATTGAGTTTCTTAAAGCCCCTCACCCAGATAACGTTGTAAATATAATCAATAATTTAGTTCGATATAACAAAAATGGATCTGTCTAATCTAATACAGTTTATACAAAACACTAATTGGATAACTCTAGTTTTTAAGATTGCTGCTTCACTTATTGCTATTGGTTTTGTTGTTTACTCGCTTATTTTTCATCAACAGCTAAAGAAAATGGACAAAACTGCGTCAGCCTATATGGCAGATTTGTTTGAAGAATCAAAAAAAAGTACTTCTTTATTTGTTGTTTTTTCTTATTTGCAAATCTTTCTTTCATTTTCGTTACTGGTTTTCTCTCTAATTTTGCTATAAATTATTAGTAGCATGTTTGAAGAAATATTCACAGTAAACTTAAAGAACGATAAAGACCACAACAGACAGGGCTTTGTTGCCGATAAGGGTTTATTTCTAATCTATGAACTAGCAGAAAATGTAAACGCTGAACCACTGCATAGCATTAATCCAGCAATTAAGGAAGCACTTGAACAAGTTGAGATAGATAGTTTAAAAGCTTTCTCCACTTTTATTAAAACATCTATTGAACAAAAGTACGCTCTTAAGTCGTATGTTGCTGCCTACAGATATAATTCTCGGCTCTTCGTTCAGAAAAAGCATGGGCAAATTTTTTTACTGAGAAAAAAAACTATCTACCGCGAGGCGCCAGGCAATCTGTTTGAGGGAGAGGTTTTTGGTAATGATATTTTAATATTGCTTGCAAACGAAGCTCTTGAAAAAAGCCCAGAAATTAATTTTGAAGAGCTGGCAAAAAGCACAGACATTGACTCGATAAAAGATAACCTTACGGCAAAAACGAACCCGGGAATTTTGGTAGTAAAAATCAGTGCCGAGTTGCCAAGCACAAAAGAGTTATTTTTTAAAGAAGAAGCAGCAAGCAACACCAACTACACAACAGGTCAGTCAAGATTAACAAAAACAGTTAATAAAAGGTGGGTTATAAAAGCAGTTGCCTTATTGCTTGTATTGTTTTTGTTATTTAAAACATTACAAATTGCCAAACAACAGTACAGTAAACACCAGAACCGGATTTTTGCCGAGAAAATTGAAACAATCAACAAAGAAATTGATCAAATGAAAAATAACGGTCTGGAAAACCCCAAAGAACTGACAGAAAAATCTATTCAACTTAAAAAAGAGATTGAACAACTTAAAAAAACTTACCCGGAAAAAAACAGCATAATATTAAAATTAAGTAACGATATAGATGAGCTAAACAAACTAACCGGAGCAGCAGAAACGGAAAAAGGCGAGGTTTATTTTGATCTTTCGCTGCTGTCTAATAACTTGAAAATAACATCCGTTGCTTTCAATGATAATTTTCTTTCAGTTTTAGACACTAAAAATAAAAAGGCCTTTTTGGTAAACCTAGACAATAAAAGTTATGACACCTTCAACCTAAACAATCTTAATACCGCGTCGATAATTAATTCTTACGACAATGAGGTATTTGTTTATGACAAGAACAACGGTATTTATAAATCAAACGCCGGAAAACTGGAGAAGATTATTTCAAAGAGTAAGAATTGGAAAAATATTATTGACTTAAAGGTTTTTAATGGCAATATTTATTCGCTTGATCAGGAAAGTGACGAAATATATAAATATGTACCAACAGAGGGTGGTTATAGTTCAGCAATAAGCTATTTTCAGACCGGTGAAAGCATTAATCTAGACACAGCAACCAATTTTGCTATTGATTATTCTGTTTATATATTAACCACCCAAGACTTGTGGAAATTTACTTCAGGAGCAAAAGAAGCATTTGACATAAAAATTGATTTTAATAAAAACAGGCTTACCAAAGTATATAAATCGGCAGGAACCAAGTACCTTTACCTACTTGATACCAAAAGCGGCCGGATAGTAGTTGTTAATGAAAAAGGTGCTATAGTTAAGTCTATTTTTAACAATAAGCTGAAAACTACAGAGTATTTTGGCATTATAGACGATGAACAGGTTCTCTTTTTGCACCAAAATCAAATACATCAACTTGACAGCCTGTAACTTTGTTTGTATATTTTAAAAAGGTAATCTTTAGAAATTATATATTTAATTAAATGGATAAATTGCTTTTGGCTCAAGTTAATGCAACAGTTGTTTTGCCAGAATTTTTAAATACCAACGCCCTTTCGCTTGGATCAATACTAGGGTGGGTAATTCGACTCGTTTTTGTTGGTGCTGGTTTATTCGTTTTTTACCACCTAATTTTTGGAGCTTTAGAATGGATACAATCTGGGGGCGACAAAGAAAGAGTTGACAAAGCCAGAAAAAGAATTACCACTGCCGTTACCGGATTGATTATCTTATTTGTGTCAATGGGAGCAATAATATTGGTTGAAAACATTTTTGGAATTGGAATGGGTTTCACAAAAGAAATCTATATCCCCAAATTTGGAGAAGTTTAGCATAGCTAATTAAATATTTTTACTTAGGTTTTTGTTCTACTCATTATGAAAGACTGGAGTGGTTGCTTAGTAGAAGGCGTTCCCCAACTTAGCTGTTTGGAAGTGCTTTTTAACAACTTAATAGTTGCGCTTGGTGGTCTGGTTTTTATTATCCTTTTTGCAATGTTTGCACTTGGAGCAATTCGTTGGTTAACAGCTGGTGACGACGCTAATAAATTAAAAAAGGCTCAGGGAACTTTTTTTTCGGCTGTATTGGGATTGGTAATCTTAAGCAGCGCTTACTTGATACTTTTCTTGCTCGAAACCGTCTTGGGGGTTGAACTGACCTTATTTAAAATTCCAGTAAACTAAAAGTTTAGTTGTTTATTGTTTTTACCCTAACGTCATCGCTTGGAATTGGAGACAGGTTTTGAGTTTTTTGGAACAGAAGCTGGTTGATAAAATAACCCAAAAAAAATAGACCAAACAAAAGTATAAACCAACCCAGATATTTCCTCATCTTAAAAAATAGTATACAATAAGAAGAGATTAACCATGAAAAAAGATAAATTTATGTTTTCGGTTATCATTCCAACTCTAAATGAAGAGAAATATCTACCTCTTCTGTTAAATGATTTAACAAAACAAAACAACCCCTTTTTTGAAACAATAGTAGTTGATGGCGACTCAACCGACAATACAATAAAGGAGGCTGTTAAATTTAAATCAAAACTTAACCTAAGTATTATTAAGGGGAATAATAAAGGGGTTGCTGCACAAAGGAATTATGGATCAAGAAACAGCAAAGGGGAATATTTAGTCTTTTTTGACGCCGACGTTCGTATTCCAAAGAACTTTTTATCAACGCTCAGCAAAGAAATGCTTTTAAATAAAGGTTTAATCTACACAACCCACCTGTCAACAAACAGCAAATCATCTACTCAAGCACTCCTGGTTGAATTAACCAATTTTATTATTGACACATTTAACTTACTCGGCAAGCCATTCGCCCCCGGTTTTAACATTATTATTGAAAAAAATCTATTTATTAAGCTTGGTGGTTTTGATATTAAACTAAAACTGGCAGAAGATCATGACTTGGTTCAGCGGTCAAGAAAAATGGGGGTATTGCTTAAAATACTAAAAGAGCCCCATCTTTACCCCTCGTTTAGAAGACCAGAAAAAATAGGTTATTTAAAATTTTTAATTCAATATGTAATTTCCGGTGCCTATACGGCGCTTGGCGAACCCATTAAAAAGGAATTGTATGAATACGAGATGGGTGGGCATCTTTATCAAGAAAAAACCACAAAATTAGATTCTGGAGACAAAAACAAGGCCATAACCAGCTCTTTTATTACGGTTAAAAATCATTTAAAAAAACTAACAAAACATATCGAGCTTCCTTTTTAACTAGAAAGCCCCGAACAATGACAGAGCGAAGACTTTTTTTACCCCCCCTGCCAGAAGTGTGGCGGCAGCCTCGGTCACTGTTGCCCCTGTTGTAATAACGTCGTCAACCAACAAAACACTGTCTGCTGCAGCTGTTTCCAGATTAGTAAAAACACCATTAATATTTTTTCTTCGCAATTTTTTTTCGATTTGTGATTGTTTTTTTGTTTTCTTGATTTTCTTTAGCAAACAGATATGTTTTAGACCAAATTTTTGAGAAATAAAACGGGCAATTATTTCTGATTGATTAAAACCTCGCTGAATATGATCTGTTTTAAAAAGTGGAATATGTGTAATTATATTTAATCGGTAAAATTGCAACCATTTTTTTAATAGAAACAACTGCTCCATTGGAATAAACATTAAGTAATTATTTAATAACTGGGGTTGAGAAGAGTACTTAACTCTCTTAAGTATTTTGTTTATTAAACCCTTATACGAGTAAAAGATAAAAACAGCATCTATGGCATTTTTATGACTTTTACACCTTCTATGACTAATTCCAAAAAGAGATTTTGAACCGCAATAAAGACACTTCTGACCAAAAGGATTAGTGTATTTTTTAAGACAGGAGTAACAAAAACCATAACCGGGACGCGTACAACCAAAACAAAATGAGGGAAAAATAATATTGGTTAAATTACTACTCACTCTTTATACAACTGCTTTTAAGGTTTCTGCTTTAATTTGTTCAAATAGTTTCTTATTTTTTTGGAGCGCTTCTTTTGTTGATTCGGCACCCTGACCCAAAGTTTCGTCTTTATATTTAATAAAGGAGCCACTTTTAGCTAAAATGCCCCACTTTACCGCTGTGTCAACTACCGAACCCTCTTTATCGATTCCTTTTGAAGTAATCACAATTTCCGCTTCTTTAAAAGGGGGCGCCATTTTGTTTTTGATTATTTTTACTCTGGTTTTTGTTCCGGTAATTACGTCTCCCTTTTTCATCACTTGAATTCGACGAATGTCCATTCTTACCGAGGCATAGAATTTTAATGCGAGCCCACCTGGTGTTGTTTCGGGGTTACCAAAAACAATGCCAATCTTCTGCCTAATTTGGTTGGTAAAAATTACAGTTGTTTTTGATTTTGATAAAACACCGGTCAATTTCCTTAATGCCTGTGACATCAGCCTAGCTTGTACACCCATTGACGAATCTCCCATTTCCCCTTCTATTTCAGATTTTGGTACTAGTGCCGCAACCGAATCTATAACCACCAAATCTACTCCGCCACTTCTGATTAAAGTTTCTGCAATTTCAAGTGCCTGCTCGCCGGTATCGGGCTGAGAAACCAGTAAATTATCAAGATCTACCCCAAGAATTCTTGCCCATTCTGGGTCAAGGGCGTGTTCGGCATCAATAAAAGCAGCGATGCCACCGCTCTTTTGAGTTTCTGCCATAATCGATAAACAAATCGTGGTTTTTCCCGATGACTCTGGACCAAAAATTTCTATCACCCGCCCACGAGGCAGTCCCCCTGTTACAAGCGCCGTGTCTAACGAAAAAATTCCGGTTGACAAAACTTCTATTTTTTCGATAGGCTTTTCTCCCAATCTCATAATTGCACCTTTCCCATATTGCTTTTTAATCTGCTCCATTGCCAGTTTTACCGCGTCTTGTTTTGGGTTACTTTTTGTTGATGTTTTTGCCATACTAGACAGAATATCTTATTCATAAAAGGTTTACAAGTGCATATAGTCTACATTTTTTGTGTGGATTGTTTTGACAAAGTTGTAAATACTTTTGTAAGATTAGTATAATGCAAGCCATCAGAAAAGGATTGTTATGGAAGTTAGTTTTTTTGAGTTTGTTTTTGTTGATTCTTATTACTCCCCAGAAATCACAAGCCCAAGAAGGTGGTCAGAGCGTGGTAGTAAGTTGTTTGGACGTTACCCGTAACTATACAGAGGCTGAGATAGACGGACAGAACCAATTCGGCCACTTTGTAGACCTACAAAACAACAGCCAGGGAGTTTTTCAACCAGACACTCCGATATATCTTTTAAGAAATTTGCCTCGTACTTTCTGTAATCCCGCAGACGGTGATCCGGAGTGTTTACCAATTGGTGAAGGAGTAAAAACCCCCTGTATTCAAGAAAAGGTGGGTGAGGGAATTTGTAATGAAAGGTGCCCCTGGTTTGAAGCAGGAAGCCCAGACTGCATTGACCAAAATGACCAAACGGTTTGTTGTATGGATGCTTATGCCAAACAGGGTTCGTATTGGGAATGTGCTGAAGACAAAAATGGTGTAGTTGTTTGCCCAACGGAAGTAATGGAGCCGACAGCAGGAACTTCTTCTATAAATAAGGCCGAAGCTGGTCACATTGAAACCGGTTGGGAATCTAAACTCAAAATTTATTCTAAAGCAAAAGATGAAATATTTGCAGGCCCCGATGGAGAGTTTTCACTTAACCTTGTTGATAGTTATACTCGGGCCGGCCTGGACCATGCTTTTTACGGCTTGCAAATACTTGACATGTCTGGACTTGAAAACAACACAGAAGCCCTAACCAGAGCATTGAAACTAGCCACATTTACTCCCGCTCAAGGGCTTGAGCCGGCAAACACCAACTGTATTACTATTTTTTGGGATCCATACGGTAAAATTATTGACTCACTTTATTTAGAACCAGTAAAAAACACCACTGTTACTTTAAAAAACCTTAATAATAATGAGCAAGTTGTAAAAACAACCGTTCCCAATAACCCTTTTTTTGTAAATCCCTTTAACACCGACCCCGCTGGAATGTTTAATTTTGCAGTTGAACCGGGTACTTATTTTTTATTCCCCTATAAAGACGGTTTCTTGTTTCCTCCAAACAATAGTAACGTGAATAATGCCTTAAGTCGGCTGGCAGTAATTGATCCGGAGCAAAAATATTTTAAAAGAGATTTGTTGTATGCAGACAGCAATGAGCCAATTATTGAAAAGGCCGGTAAACAAGAGCGACGCGACATTATTATTGATCCCACCGATACTAATTATAGCGGCTCTCCTGCTGAAATAGTTTATGCACAAAACACAAGAGACAAAAATATACAAACAATTACGGGAAGAGTTTCGCACCCTAATGCAATTGTAAAGGCGCTTATTAAAGGCGAAGAAGTTGCCCAAACCAGCGCTGATATTACAGGTGCGTTTAGCCTCTTGGTTCCTGAAGTGCTAATCACAGATAGCGTCGACAAGGTTGATTTAGTGGTTGAGAAGATGAGTTTAATAGCAATACAGAAAGATACGGTTTTAAAACGCTTGGCCCGACTGATTACGACTGTAACACAAGTTGAAGCTGTTGAAAACAAGCACCCCTACAGTGTTTCTTTGATTCCAACACAAATGAGTGGTTTCATATTTAACCAAAAGCTTGAAACCATTCCTAACGCGAAAGTAGAAATTGTTATTCCTTCGATGGGAAACCTAACATATTTTAAAACCAGGGCCGATAAAGATGGTTTTTTTGCGCTGAACAATAATTCTCTGCCCCCATTTGGTTTTGCCTTAAAAATAACTCCACCAGAAAAGCAAAGCCAAGCACAGATTCAAACAGTTTCACAGTTTAGGAAAACAAATATTGTTTATTTTTCTGAGACTAATAACAGCCTTTATCGCTCAAGTTCCCCCGCATATAAACCAAATTCTGAAGTGATTGAAAAAATTAAAACTGAAACACCACAAACGGTGCCCTCAAGCGTGTTCTTGGCAAACAGCACTCCCCAGCAAAATCCTATCACCAATAGCACTATACCCCCAGAAGATCAAATTACCCCAGCAAAAAACACTAATAAAAACTTATTTATTATTTTATTTGTGCTTCTAGTAACTCTAATCTCTGCTGCCCTTATTGTTCTTAAAATCAAAAGAAAAACAATCTGAGCCGCTCATAAAAGGTGTTATACTAATACAGATGACAAAATACGTGTTAGACACTAATTTGTTTATTAATCTTCAAAGACCTCTTGGTATTGGAAAAACAAAGGAAGAGGTATTGGTTAATATAGAAAAAATGGTTAAAGAACTCACCAACAAAGGTATGATTGAGGTTTTAATGACGCCCCCCGCCTTTGATGAACTGATGGGTTTTTTTGATGGTAAGAACCAAGTTATTAATGATTTGAGAAACAATGTGTCTCTAACGTCGGCTGGAATTACCAATCTTTCTTTTAACGCAACTTTGTTTATGACGCTAGTTGAAGAAATAGGTCGTAGACTTTATCGAGGGCTTAGAACCACAGAAGAGTCTTTAAATAAAGTGCTTGATACGGGTTGTAGTAAAGAAGAGGCCAGAGAAAATAAAGAAAAATACGTTAAGGAACTTAGAGAAAAATATAGAAGAGCAACTCGGGAGGGTTTTATCGACTCAACAATTGATTTAGAATTAATACTGCTTGCCCGTGAAAAAAACGCTACTCTTGTTAGTTCCGACCAGGGGCTACTAACCTGGGCAAGAAAGTTTGGGGTAAAAGAAATGTTGCCGGAGGTTTTTGTTAATCAATTAAAAGAATTAATCAAGACCGGTAATTCTTCCTAAAAAAACACCTATTTTTTCTGTTGTGCTTACTGGGCGTTCGCTAATATAAGGAACCCTTTCTTTAAGATATTCAATAATTTCTTCCTTTGTGGTTGTTTCATTGGGTAAAATAATAGTAAATTCGGAAAAAGTAGTGGTGTTTAGGTAAATATAAAGAATTTCGGTGTGTTTTTTAGTTTGTAAAGCAAAGCTTGAAATAACCGAGAAAGGCACTGTTTTTTCTAAAAACTGAATACCAAACTTGTTAAGTTTGTAGGAAACACTGGGTGGTGGCACTAGTGCTTTAACAGCAGCTACAAAGGTTGTTAACCAAACTAAAACTATCATTAATGGTTCTGAAAGAAAATACAAAAAAAGGGTTAGCACAACCGCCAATACCACTAAAGCACGGAAATATTGTTTTGGTTTTTTTTCAAAATACCTAATGGGTGAACTCCACTCAAAAAAGTCACCCTTGTTCTTGGCTTGATTCTGCATTATACTTATATTTTAAGAAGTTTTAGACCAAACGGCAAATGAATAAAAAAACAACAACCAGAGCACAAAAACACGTGTTTGAAATTTACAATAAACCAACCAATAAACTACCACCAATAAACAACCATGGTCTTAAAAAGAATAACATGACCAAGTGGTTAATAAATGAGGTTTATTTTTCCCTTTTTCTTACATTATTAATCCTCGCAGCACAAGTGTTGGTTAGATATTATTTTTATTAATACTAAACCAACAAGTCTTCTTCTTTACCTACTAAAAACAACCTACCTTGTTGTAATATTTTAAGCAAAAAAGGGTCTTTGTTTTTTTTTCTAAAAATAAATTCATCTCGACTCATTACGCTATAATTTATTTCCACACCTCGCCTTTCCCCTTCTTCTTTAGTGAACTTTGCCACTTCTGCCAGTGAAACATTGCCGATAATAAAAAGGTCTATTTCGTTTGAGCGGTTGTTATAACGATAATAATTACTGCTTAAGATTACAGTTTTTAAAGAGCCAAGCCGATGTTTTTCATTAATGATTTTCTTGCCGATTCCGGTTTTTTTTGCTACCAATCTTAAAAACTCATCATACAACTCAAACCTGTCGTTTGCTTTAAAAAATACTCTTCGCCCTATTTTTTCTCTGACCAAAACCCTTGCTTCAACTAAAGAAACAAGGGCGCTCCGAACTGAGTTTATCCGCTCATTAACCAATCTCTGAGCCCCTCTCATATGAATCTTTACTTGTGGATTTTCGAAAAACAGAAGTATGAGTTTGGCTTTTGTTTTGCTCCCAAAAATTATTTTAAGCATTGCTTAGTAACTTAGTTTATTGCCTGTTGGTAAAACCTCAAACCAAATTTTACCCTCAACAAAATTAATTTCCTTACTGTCTTCGTCAACAATGAAGAGCTGAGAAAAACGGTCTTTTTTAACCCACTCGGCCGTAACCGCTTTTCCGTTTTTAAAAACAACAGCCTTGCCTTTTCCAATTGTTTCATACAAAAGATGCTGGCCCTTGTCATAGCCGTCGTTCGCTACCGACTCGTCCATATATAAAACAACAACGTTTTTTGCTTGAAGCGGTTTTCCCGTATTTTTATCAATATGGGCAGAATCACCGTAATAACGTAGGTATGAATTTTGGTTTGTGTTATATTTCCAAGTAACAGTAAAGTTTGAATAGTCTTCCCAAAAACCAAATTTAATTGTTTGACTGTTTGGTCTTTCCGACAAGGACAGATCTTTTTCAAAACCCCAGAAACGATAGTTTTTTGACCAAGAATCACCTTTTTTGTCTATATTAGTTAAACTACGCTCTGCTGCCTTCTGCCACAACCTTTGTGTGTTTGTATACATGGTGTGCTCAAGAGCAACCCCCGGCAATCTTTCATTATCTCGCCAAAAAATCGGGAACGATAGAGAAAATTGATTTAGGTCGTTATAGTTGACCCAACCCATTTCTTCAATTTGACCCAAGGCGTCTGCTGGTCCGGGCGTATTAGCACCACCCACATGAGCGTAAAGTGGTTTATTCCCAAAACCGGAAATAAAGTCTATAAAATAGACGCGAGCGCTCCTTACCGGACCAACTATTTCGGGTTCTTCACAATAATATACCGCCAAAAACCTAGTTATTCCACCCTCTGCAACGGCTTCAAAGACTATATCAGCGGCCGACAGACCCGACTGAGGTCTTGATTCAACAGAGTTTTCAACCATTATGCCAAGTGGTCTTCTTTTTTCCCAGGCCTCTTTATCAGCTTGGCTATACATGGCTCCGTTTAGAGGACAGGTTTCGGTTTTAGGAAGATTGCTTGAGTCAGTCCCCGCACTTGTAGAGGAAAAGTTTTTTTTAATAAAACCAATGGCGCCGGTAGTATTTTTATCAAGAAAATAAAATGTGGAAATAACTAAAAAGAACAAGTAGACAAAAATTAATTTTATTATTTTTTTATTCATTGTTTGATTAATGACTTATATTAAACTTGCTTCTTGTATGGCTTTTTTTTCTTCTTTTGTTAGTTCTGTATCTTTTTCTTTGTTTTTATAGTCTTGTATTTCTTTTACATATATACGAACCCCGGTTCTTGTATACAAAAACGTTATTACTGCACCCGACCCTTTCAAATTTAAAACCGCCAAAGAATAACTTTGCGTACCTCCTATTCTATCAAATGGATTAAACCTGACTAGCCCAATTTTTTGTAGGCCTGATTTTGACTTCTCTTTTTGAGACATTAGGTCTGTGGTTAAGTTTTTAATTTGGGAAAGCAGGGTGTCGTTTTTTAAAATGCTGTCTTGGATTGTTTGTTTTACCCCTCTTCCTCTACTTGAAAAAATTGGTCGTAAACTTAGCCACAGGTACACCAACAAAACAGAAATAATAATTAACCATATAAACACAACTATGCCTGCATACAAAAACATGTTTTTATTATATTA
The DNA here is from genome assembly GCA_964414145.1 of uncultured Gammaproteobacteria bacterium. Classification (GTDB taxonomy): domain Bacteria; phylum Patescibacteriota; class Microgenomatia; order UBA1406; family UBA1406; genus UBA1406. Next base: position 165,743 of record CAYPVH010000001.1, on the reverse strand, counting down.
AAAAATAAGAAGAAAAAGTAAAAACAATTTATTTTTGGGTTCGGATAGGCATAATAATATGTTGATAGTTTTTATTTTTGGCATTTGAGAAAATAACCGGTGAAAAAGGATTGATAAGTTTAAAAACCACACCCCCTTCCGATATTTCTGAAAACTCCGCTAAAAAGCGGTGGTTTAGGGTTATTTTATTATCTTTACCGCTTTTTTCTATGTTGTTAACAACATAATTTGCCTCTCCCAAACCCTGGCTTTTTGCTAAAAACTCAACGCTGTTTTTGGAAACTGTTATTAGTAGCATATTAGAGCCGCCGCGTGCAAAGACCTGGGTTGTTTTAAGTGCTTTCTTTAAGTCTTCTGTTTTTAATAAACATTCTGTTTCCTCATCTTTGGGAATCACCTTTTCATAGGGAGGGTACTCGCCATCAATCAACCTTACCACTAAGACTATGCCTTTTCCAGAAAAGACAATTTTATTTTCCTTTTTTAAAAGCAGAACTTTTTGCAAATCGTTTGAAAACACCCTGTCTAGCGAAGACAGGCTTCTTGAAGGAATAACCAATCTTTCTTCTAATGACGCCTGCTTGTTGTTATTTTTTAAAACCAACAATGACATTCTAAAACCATCTGTTCCAACCAGTCTTGTTTCGTTGCTTAAAAAATCAAAACACACACCAGTTAATATTGGCCTTGTATCGTCTGTGGCTGTACTAAAGACTATCTTCTTCAGGTTTGCGGACTCAAAATACCTACCATCAACCTCGATACCTTCGTTAACCTTTGGCATGGTAGGAAAATTTTCTTCAGTAAACAGGGGAATCTTAACTACTCCCGAAGTGCTTATCACTTCTAAGTTACTTCCTTTTTTGTTTATTTCTATTTTTGATTCATTAACATTACGAATAACTTCATATAAGACCTTGAAATCAACCAAAACACTGCCCTCTTCTGTGACTTTTCCACCAATTTCACCCTGAAAGTATTCGCTAATATTGGTGGTTTTAACATAAACACCGTTTTTGTTTGCTTCTATTAGAACGCCTTTTAACACTTTTATGTCGTTAATTTTGGATGAGATAAAATAGGACGACTTTTGCAAAATCTCAAAAAAACGTTCCCGTACTACAGTTATATTCATAACGTAGTTATTATAGTACAAGTGTGAATAAGTTTAAAGTGTAATAAAAAATAAACAAACATACTGTTTTAACAATCCAGTAAAACAAAATTAAAATGTGGAAAAAGAGGTGGAAAAGAAAAAACTAAACGAAAATTAGTTTTATTGACTCGATCTTTTTCCTTAAGTCTTCGTTATTTGGTATTTCGTTAATGATTTTTTGAACTCCGTGCATAACAGTTGTGTGGTCTTTCTTACCCAGGAGATGTGCAATATCCTCATAGGGAAGGTTTGTAAGCGTTTTTAATAAATACATTATTAGGTGGCGTGACTGAACAATGTTTTGTTTTCTATTGTCATCTTTAATGTCTTTTAACCTAACCCCCGTTTCTCTACTAACGGCGCGAATAATTTCTTTGGCGCTGTATTTTATCTGCCGATTTCCCTGGTTTTGAACAAGTAACCTTTCTACAAGTTCTTTACTGATTTCGGTTCCAATTTGTTTTAAGGCCGACAACTTCATTAAAAAACCCTCTATTTCTCTGATTTCTTCAATATTGGCAGCGATGATTTTGGCGGTTTCAATGTCTATTTCTAGACCCATTTCTCTGGTTTTAATAAGTAGTATGGCTGTTTTTAATTCAAAGTCCGGCGTTTGTATATCAACTACTAAGCCACTCAAAAAACGGGAAACAAGTCTTTTTTCAATTTTATTAATAAACTTAGGTGGTTTGTCTGAGGTAAAAACAATTTGTTTATTTTGATCACGGAGCTTGTTAAAAGTGTTAAACAACTCTTCTTGGACAAATTCTCTTTCGGAAATAAACTGAATATCATCAAGCAACAAAACGTCTGTTTTGCGGTATTTTTTTCGGAAAAGGTCGGTTTTTTTGTTACGAATTGAATAAACAAGAGCGTTGGTAAAGTCTTCGGTTGAACAGTAAAGAACAGAGAGTGAGGTGTTATTGATTATTTTTGTACCAATCGCGTTTAATAAGTGTGTTTTACCAACCCCGACCCCACCCCAAATAAAGAGGGGGTTGTATACGTTGCCGGGGTTATTAGCAACTGCCAGGGCGGTTGCTTGGGCCATTTGGTTGGAAACAGAAACAGCAAAATTTTCAAACGTAGAGCTGTTTGATAAACCAGACAGCGTTATTAATTCTTCTTTAGTCCTTGTTTCATTGCTAAAAAGAGGACCAGCGTCTCGCTTAATTTTGTTGGTTTTTCCGTTTTGAAAACGAACACTACTTATGGGAAGATTGAGGTATTTTGAAGCAGTATTTATAATAAGTTTTTTATATTTGCTGTTTAAAACAAACCCCACCCCTCCATTTGGGCAACTAATGACAAGACTATTGTTTTCTACACCCGTTAATTGGGTTTTTTTAAAAAAAGAAACAAAGGTGTTTGATGACACTTCAACTTCAATTTCATCTAGTGTTTTTTTCCACAATAGGTCTGTGTCCATTTGTTGTTATAATAACTATATCCAATTATTGAAGTAAGAAATATGGATAAGTTTTCCACACTAGGATATGAGTTTTTATAAAATTTGTCAAGATGTTTTTAGGTTGACTTTCGGACGATCTGTTTTAAAATGTGTTTAATGAATAAGTTTAAAGAAATAAAGAAAGAACTTGAGCAGATTATATTTAAAATTCCTCCGATTGAGCAAATGATTAACGATATTGAGATGAACCCGGTGTATTTAAAACAGAAACAAGGAGACGTGGAGTCTTTATATAAGGCCAATAAAGACGTAGTGGAACGAATTTGGAAGACGCTTAAAACTAAAGAGTTAATTGACAAAAAAAGCAGAGAATTAAAAAACAGCGGCTTAAGCGAACGGGTTATTAATGAGTTTTTTAATGAGGTGTTGGTTTTGGTAGGAAACAACAAGGTGGGTTCGGATGGCGGTAAGGTATATTTGGAGCTTGAGGTGTATAAAACAAAGAAACAATCCCCAAACTAGAATGAGTAAATCGTTTATTTTCGTTTTATTACTTAGTGTTTTTTCTTTATGGTTAGTATTACCTGCGGGTAAAATAAACCTTCCGGGAACAAAGAGTGGTGTTTTATTAAAGAAAGAAAACAACACGATTAACGTTTTAAATAAAGAGATAAAAATTAATCAAGAATTTAGGTTGGGGCTTGACCTACAAGGAGGAAGCCATTTGGTTTTTGAACTTGGGATGAACAAAATCCCAAAAACACAAAAAGAGGACGCGGCCGACGCTTCTAAAAACATAATTGAAAAAAGAGTTAATTTTTATGGAGTTGGAGAACCACAAATCTTTTTACTAAAAGACGGTGGTCGTTATAAGGTCTCGGTTGATATTCCCGGTAATAAAAATGCCGACGAGGCGGTTGCTTTAATTGGGAAAACCGCCGAGCTAAACTTTAGAGAACAAAAAATTAAAGAAATTAAACAGGGAACCGAATCGGCCCAGGTTGCTTATTTTGAAAAAACCAACCTTAGTGGAAAACATCTTAAGAAAGCCAACCTTTCATATGACCAAAAAAACGGCAAACCGGTTGTAGAGCTTGTGTTTAATAAAGAAGGAACAGGTATTTTCGCTGAGCTAACAAAAGAAAACCTAAACAAACCATTGGCAATATATCTTGACGACGAATTATTAACGAGTCCGGTGGTTCAGTCGGTGATTAAAAATGGTACGGCGGTAATTAGTGGTGAGTTTACGGTCGAAGAAGCTAAAAACTATAAAGATTCGATTAATGCGGGTGCACTCCCGACATCGATAAAACTTATAAGCCAGGAGACAGTTGAAGCCACCTTAGGGGCGGAAAACGTAAGGATGAGCATGGTAGCCGGTCTGGTGGGTTTACTGTGCGTGGCGGTGTTTATGGTGTTGGTTTACAAGAAGGAGGGTTTGGTCGCGGTTTTTTCGCTTGGTCTTTACGCTCTTTTTAGTGGGGCTATTTACAAATTTTTTGGAATTGTTTTAACTTTATCGGGGATTGCTGGGTTGGTGTTGTCAATTGGAATGGCGGTGGACTCTAATATTTTAATTTATGAAAGAATTAAAGAAGAAATATTAAAAGATCAAGATAGAGAAAAAGCAGTAAGGTTGGGTTTTTTAAAGGCGCTAAGCGCAATTAAAAGCGCCAACATCAATACACTTTTGGTTTGTTTAATTTTGTTTAATCCGTTAAATTACGACTTTTTACCCATGTTTGGTTCAATACGTGGCTTTGCCGTAACATTGTCGATTGGTGTGGTGCTGAGTTTGTTTACTGGCGTTTTTATTACCAAAAACCTATTATGGAAACTTTATAAAATTGAAAAATAATATGATAAATTTTTTAAAACACACAAATAAGTATTTGTTTCTTTCGGCGTCTCTTGTAATTTTTTCGATTTTTTTTATTTTGAAGTTTGGTTTTGTTTACTCAATCGATTTTGTTGGTGGTGGATTGTTGGAGTTTGTTGCTGAAAAGCCGGTGGATTTTAAGAAAATTAACACAATCTATGGGGTTGGGGATGGATTAGACTTTCAACAGACCAGCAAGGGTTTTATTATAAAAGGAGTTAGTCTAAACAAGAAACGGGCACAGGTATTGGCTAAAGAAATAGAAAAAAACTACCCCGTTAGGCAAGAAAGGTACGAGCTGGTGGGGGCCGGAGTGAGTAATGATAATATTTTTAAAATCAGTACAGCAACTTTGCTGGCGATAATTACAATTTTAATATATGTGGCGTTTAGTTTTAAAAAAGTGTCTTATGGGTTGTCGGCAATTGGTGCCCTACTTCATGACACTATAATTTTATTGGGAAGCTGGTCGGTTTTAGGGTATTTTTTTGGAGCAGAATTTAACCTTCTTTTTGTTACAGCGATTTTAACAACTATGTCTTTTTCGGTTCATGACACTATTGTAATCTTTGACAAAGTTAAAGAGGAGGAAAAAGGAAATTATACAAATATGGACCAAGTACTGAATTCGGCGCTAACTCTAACAATGATGCGTTCGCTTAATAACTCAATAACAATAGTATTAATGCTAACCGCCCTAATTATTTTAGGCGGGGGTTCGATACAGTGGTTTGCTGTGTCTCTACTGATTGGAACTTTGGCCGGTACTTATTCGTCCCCTTTTGTTGCTACGCCTCTTTTTTCTGTTTTAACCAAGAAAACCCAAAGGTAAATCTATTATAATGGTGTTATGCGTAAACTTTGGTTAGTGTTAGTGGTTTTTTTAGGGTTGGTTTTGATTACACCCACGTTTTTTGTTAGGGCGGATGAGTTGGATGATATAAACAAAGAAATAGAGGCAGTAAAAAACCTACTTGAAGAGTCTAGAAAAGCTTCGGAACCTTTAGAGCAGAACCTAAACAGTATTCAGCAAAAAGTAAATTTTATTGAGGGCAAATTGGTAGCGATTGGGTTGGAGGTTGAAAAGAAAGCGGCTGAAATAAAAACTGGTGAGAAGGAATTAATTGAACAAAAAAAAGTAATTGACCAGCGGGCAAAAAAACACTACATTCAATCTAGGAGTTACCTAAATAATTTACTTGCACTATTTTTAACCAAGAATATTCAAGACGCGTCGAGAAGTTTTTTTTATCATCGGCAAGGCCTACAAAAAGACAGAGACGTAATATTAAAAATTGCTTTTTTTATTACCGATCTTGAAAAAAAGAAGCAAAGTTTAGAGGAAGAAAAATTGGGACTGGCCTCTGCCCGAGCAGAGCTAGATAAGCAAAAAGACTTTTTTCAGGAAGAGGTAGCAAAGGCGAAAAACTATCAGTCGGAATTGGAAACAAAAATCGCCCAACTTAGCGCAAAACAGCAGCAATTAGTTAATCAAAGATTGGCGAGTTTAAATATTCCAAGGTCGGCTGGTACTTCGGCGCGGGGATGCTCTGATGATAGGGGGGTTAATCCTGGGTTTTCACCCAGCTTTGCTTTGTTTACTTATGGCGCGCCCCATCGGAATGGTTTGAATCAATATGGTGCATGGGGAAGGGCCAAATCTGGTCAAAACGAAGACCAAATTCTGCAGGAGTATTATCCGGGGATGGAGCTAAATAAAAGTTATGATCAAAATATACAAATTACAACAACCACTGGGTGGGCTGGAAGCATTGAGGAGTATGTAAAAAGAATATATGAAGTACCCGATAGTTGGACAGACAATAATTCTGCTGTTTTAAAGGCACAGGCGGTAGCGGCTAGAACATATGCCCTACGTGTTACCGCAAACGGGTCAAAACCAATATGCACTTCTGAACAATGTCAGGTGTTTAAGCCGGAACCAAAGGGTGGAAACTGGGAGCAAGCGGTAAGCGACACGGCTGGTTGGGTTCTTCTAGACGGCGGTAGTCCGGGATTTACTCAATATGCCTCTACTCATGGGGGTTATATATTAAACATAACAAAATTTGATGGTCACACAGGGAACCCGGGTAGTTTTGCCGAACTTAACGACAGGGCATATGACAAAGAATCACCTTGGTTTTATTGTGACTGGGGCGCAAGGTCTGAATATCTCAATACGGCCTGGTTGCGACCAGAAGAACTTGCCGACATAGTTAATGTTATCTTGCTTGCCAGAAAAGACTCATCGCTTGGGGATCATTTGTATCAAACAGACAAACCCCATCCTTATGGTGGTGAAATATGGAGCGCAGATAAGGTAAGGTCTGAACTTAGAGCAAGAGGAACAACGCCCTATGGTAGCATAAGCAGCGCCAATGTTTCTCCAGATCTTAATTCGGGCAAAACATCTAGCGTTACTGTTTCTGGGGACGCGGGAAGTGACTCGTTTAGTGGGTCGGAGTTTAAGGACTGGTTTAATCTTAGGGCGCCTGCCAATATTCAAATTGTTGGCCCTTTATTTAACGTGGAAAGACAGTAGTGGTTATGAAAAAACAAAGATATGTGGTTGAGGTTGTTGAAGAAAAGAAGAGTTGTTTGTTGGTATACAGCCAAAAAACCCGCTATACGGCAGTAGTAAAAAAATATCTGGCAAAAAATTACACCGTTTTTGAAACAACAAAAACAGAAGGTTATAAGAAGGATTTTGACCTGGTGGTTTACATAAATACTCCTTTTTATAATAAGAAGGAATTAATAAAAAACAAACTTAATGTTTTTATCTTTTTTTTCAACAAAGAGGAATATGAAGAGCAAAGTCGTTGGAGCACCAAGCATTTAAAGAACTATAAAGTGGTTAATATTGGTCCGATTCACAGGTCAATAAACGAATTGGTTGAGTTTGTGCTTTACCGCACTCCAGTTCCCTACTCTTTTAGCTTTGCCAAAAACATAAAACACAAACAGGTAAAAATTTTTGAACCCAAGATGATAGATGTTATTTGGTTCTTTTCTAAAACCGTATTCTTTATGATATTAGCCTTAAATGCCTTATATTTTTTAAGCTTTGCTTATGAGTGGTGGTTAATTAAAGCAGTTTGGGATAGTCGGGGAGGTGAGTTTAATTTAATCAGAAAAGAAGTTGATAAGTTAGAAAGGTGGCAGTTGGTAAACGATAAATTGGTGCTTGTACCTAAAAATACCTTATTTTGGCTGCCAATAAATAATGTTATTTTTGACCTGCATGATTCAACAAAGATTACGGTTGACTTACTCGGCAGCGGTGCCGGTTTAGTTGAAAACTATTCAGCCTTAAGTAAATTAGTGATAAAACAATCAAAAACAACGGCAGAGTTGAAAGAAATAAGATTAAGATTAACAAAATTAAAAGCTCAATTTAAAAAAACAAAAGAAACATACTACGGCGCGGTAACAATGTGGAGAAAAACAGAAACACCATTTATAAATAAAAAGAAAAATCAGCTACTGGAGAAAGCAACCAAGATTGAACCATATATGGACTTGGCTGAAAAGCTAAATGAGCACTTGCCATATATATTGGGTGAAAAAAAACCCCGCAAATACCTGGTGTTGTTCATGAACAATATGGAATTACGGCCAGGGGGTGGGTTTATTGGTTCGTTGGCTGTTGTTGAGTTTGTTGATTACAGCTTAAAAAAACTAATGGTTTATGATGTGTATACGCTTGATGGTCAGTTAAAAACACATCTTGACCCGCCCAGTGCTATTCGTGAACACCTAAACCAACCCCATTGGTTTTTGAGAGATTCAAATTTTTCACCTGACTTTTCAGAAAACGCTAAAAACGCCCTGAAGTTTGTAGACCTTGAGGTTGGTTGGGACGATTTTGATGGGGTTTTTGGTGTTACGTTAAGTGCGGTTCAGAAAATAATCGAAGCTTTGCCAGAGTTGTATGTTGGGGATTATGATGAAACAGTAACTGCCGACAACTTTTTTATTAAGGCCCAAACCTATGCGGAAAAAGAATTTTTCCCGGGTTCGCATGGAAAAAAGAATTTTCTTGAAGCGGTTTTCCGGTCGCTTATTTTGCGATTGGAAGATGGCAATTTTGATTACTGGGGGTTGGGGCAAAGAATGGTAAGTATCCTTGACGAAAAGCTAGTTACCTTATACTTTAAAAACGTAGAAATAGAATCTTTTTTTGATAACCTGTTTTGGACAGGAAGGATGGTTGAGGCCAAGTGTAACTTTAATGATAATTGTTTTGTGGATTATTTAATGTTAGCCGACGCCAACTTAGGTGTTAATAAAGCCAATTTTTTTGTGCAAAGATCGGTCCGTTTAAGTACAAACATAAATAAGAGTGGAGCCATAACAAACAATTTAGTTATAGATTATATTAACGAATCGGTTAACGACGTTTTTCCCGGTGGCGTTTATAAAAACTATTTTCAGGTATATCTACCAAAGTTGGTTAAGGTTGAAAAAGTAATGATTTCCGGTAACGATATTGAGTACGACGAAATTCTGGAGAACAGCTATCGAAAGCTGGGGTTTCTTTTGACTGTACCTGCACAAAGCACGAGGAGCGTAAGAATAGTGTATTCATTTAAAGATCAGATTCAAAACAAAGATCAACAGTATCAGTTGGTGGTTCAGAAGCAAATCGGCTCAATCAATACCGACTTTATTTATGAAATGAGTTTTCCGGGCAATATTACCTTTTTACAAACAAATTTTGAGCCGATTGTGGATAAGAGTGGGTTTGTGTATAATACATATTTACAACGAGACAGGATATTATTAGTTGATTTGAAAGTTACGAAATGAAAAAAATTGTTCTAGAAGCAGAAAAAAGAGAAAAATTAGGAAAAAAGGTAGGTAAACTAAGACGAGACAATATTTTACCCGCCAACCTTTATGGTAAAGACATAAAATCGATCTCGGTTAAGGTAGACGCAGTTAAATTCAACGAAACATTTAAGAAAGCTGGCAATACTCAAATTGTATATTTAAACGTTAATAAAGAAGAATACCCGGTTTTAATTCAAAATTTACAAAAACACCCACTTAGCAGAAAAGTACTTCATGTAAATTTTAGAAAGATGGACCTTAAGGAAAAAATAGAAGCAGACGTACCAATCGAAACGACTGGCGAGGTGGCGGTTGTTAAGAGCGGAGAAGGTGATTTGATAATTATTACAGACAAGATTACTGTTTCCAGCTTGCCCGCAAACATACCGGAAAAAATTACCATCGACCTATCTGTTTTAAAGGCGGTTGGGGACGAAATAAAAATTAAGGACTTACCCAAGGGAAAGTTGTATGAATTTGTTGATGACCCAGAAAAAACGGTTATACATATAGCCGAGGCACAGAAAGAAGAGATTGTGCCAGAGGTGGTTACCGAGGACGTTGAAGCAGAAGAGGCTGCAACCGACCAAGCAAAGCCCGACGCTGAAGAACAAAAAACAGAAGCCAACCAAGAAGACAAATAATCTATTCGTAGCGGATTGCTTCGACCGGTGAGAGTTTAGCGGCTTTTCTGGCTGGGAAAACGCCAAATATGATTCCAATAATTACACTCACTGAAAAGGAAATAAAAATAGCTTCCGGGGTAATTGTAGCAGGAAAGAAGTTTTGCAAAAACAGAGTAGTTGCGTAAGCCAGGATAATTCCAACAATACCCCCTAAAGAAGTGATGAGAATAGATGTAGACAGGAACTGTAATAAGATATTAGATTCTTCAGCCCCAATTGCTCTTCTAATTCCAATTTCTCTGGTTCTTTCGGTAACGGTAACGTACATAATATTCGTGATACCAATGCCCCCAACTAGCAGTGAAACCGCTCCAATCCCAACCAGAACCGAATTAATAACGGCAAAGATTCCGGATATTGTTGAGATTAGTTCGTCTTGGGTGGCAATATAGAAATCATCCGGTTCATATGTTTTAAGCATAATTCGCTGTGCTTTGGCAACAATTTGAGGAATTTCCTCTTTTTGGTTTGCTCTTAAATAAAAGGAAGCAAATTTCCTTTCGCTGGTAAACAGGTAGGCTGCTTTGTAAGGAGTATAAACAAAAGCATCAAAATCGGGACCGCCAAAACCGCCGCCCCCTTTCGAAGCCAGAACGCCAACAACCGTGAAGCGAAGATTTTGAATTTTAATTGTTTGTTTGATTGGATTGCTGATTCCAAAGAAATCTTCTGCCACTTTTGAGCCGATTACGATTACTTTGCGACCACTGAGTTCTTCACTTTTGGAGAAATAACGGCCACTAACCAAATCCAGGTTTCTGGCTGTAAAAATATCTTTAGTACTCCCTACCATGCTGGTTGAATATGAATCGAGTCTGGAGTAAAGGGTAATGTTCTTCATAATTACCGGAACCACAAGTGCCTCTGGTATTCCCGCCTCAAGTTTTTTGAGATCTGAATTAGTATAAAGTTTACCCCCCATAACTGACGCACCACCACTTGAAGGATTGATTTTCCCTGGAATAACATAAACCAGGTTGGTGCCAAGCGCAGCAAATTGGTCTTCAATATAAATTTTTAGACCCTCACCCAAGGAAAGGAGTAGAATAACACTATAAACACCAATAATAATTCCAAGAGAGGTAAGAAAGGTTCTGCCTTTGTTTTTATAGAGATCGTTAAACGCACCTTTAATGTAAAATATAAGTTGATTCATTCTATTAGCTCTCCGTCTTGAAGTAGAAAGGTACGACTGGCATATTTGGCAATTTGAGGGTCGTGAGTTACTAAGATAATTGTTTTTTTCTCTTTTTCATTAATTTCTTTTATTAAGTTCATTATTTGCAAACCTGTTTTAGTATCTAAGTTACCTGTTGGCTCGTCGGCAATAATAATATTGGGTTTATTAACCAGGGCTCGGGTAATTGCTACTCTTTGTTGTTGGCCCCCTGAAAGTTGATTGGGGTAGGCACCTTCTTTGTTGCTAATTCCAAAGCGATCCAGCAAGTTTTTAGCATAATTAGTGCTTTCTGAGCCGGTGGAGCTTGAAGAATAGTAGATGGGTAAAAGCACGTTTTCAAGCACAGAAAGCTTGTTAATAAGGTTAAATTGTTGAAAAATAAAGCCAATGTTTTGATTTCTTATTTTAGAAATTTCTTTGTCTGAGAAACTAGAAATGTTTTTATTGTTTATTAGTACTGTTCCCGTGGTTGCTTTCTCGAGAAGCCCAATAACATACATCAGGGTAGATTTACCTGATCCGGACTTTCCCAATATAGCAACAAATTCTCCACTACCAATGTCTAGAGTAACTTGATTTAGGGCAACAACTTTTACTTTTTTTGATGGCTGATAGATTTTGGTAATTTTTTTAAGCCTTATCATCTTTAATAATATGGTGGGTAGCAACGTGTTTAATAAACAACAACATCTTCTCTTCTTAAACCCTTTTTTATTTCTATATATTCATCGGTTTCAATTCCTAAAACCACCTCTTTTTTTATTCGTTTGTTGTTTTTCAGTATGGTAATATAATTTTTCTTACCAGTTTGTTCAACGGCCATAAAAGGAACCGCAAGGACGTTTGTTTTTTTTGCGGTGACTATTTCTATTTCAGCGCTCATTCCCATTTTAAGCTTATTTAAAACAGTGGGCGGTAAAGAAATTTTAATATCATAAGCATTTTCTTCTGTATCACTTGGTGAAAAAGAAACAAAATAAACTGAGCCAATGTAATTTACATCGGGAAAAGCGTCGAAGGTTATGGTGGCTTTGTCTCCGGTTTCTATTTTTACTACATCGTATTCGTCAACTGTAGAGGTAAGGAAAAGGGTTGTGGGGTTAACTATTTGGAAGCGGCCCTGTGATGGGGTAATATTAACACCAGCGATTTCTTGATCAAGATGGGTAACAATGCCGTTTATTGGGCTAGTTAAATAGGCCAGTTCTAAACTAAGGCTTGAGAGTTCAACATCGATGACAGTTTGATCAAGCCCAAACTGAGATTTCTGAACAATTCGGGAAATTTCATCTGTTAAGTATGTATTATGTTGATCGGTTTTACTTTCTTCATAGTCGTCTTTGAGTTGGTCATGATCCCAACGCTTTGTCATATAGTCTTTAAGTTCTTTATCTAATTTTTTTCTAAGTTCGCGAGTGTCTAAACTGGCAATGGTCTGGCCGACAGTAACGTAATCCCCTTTTTTAACATACACACCAGAAAGCCTTCCTGAGATTTGAAACTGGAGCGTAACCTGCTCTTCTGCACTTACTGTTCCTGAAAGATTAAGAACACTACGAAGCGACCTTGGTTTTACGACATAGGTTTGCTCTTCTTCCTTCACTTGAGAATATGTATTGCTTTGTTTTCTGGTGTAGTAAAATAGAGCAATAATCGTAATTAGGAAAAATATAATTAACAGGTATCTTTTTTTTATTGTAAATGCCATTTGGGTGAAAGATTATATCAAAATAGTTAACTGCTAAGTTTGTATTATATATAAAAATGAAAACCAGAACAAAAAACTTTATCACAAAAGACTTGGCGAAGCTGAGTTTTTTTAAGAAAAAGAGTCATAAGGGCGAGAATGGCAAGGTATTGGTGATTGGTGGTTCAACCTTATTTCATAGTGCCAGCATTTGGGCGGCGGAGCTGGTTGCCCATTTTGCAGACTTGGTTTTTTATTATTCACCAGCGTTGATAAATGGCAAGCTTTTACTTAAAACAAAAGAGAATTTTAAAAACGGAATTGTTATTCAGATTCGCGACCTTGAAAGCTATATTAAAGAGGCGGATGTAGTTATGATTGGTCAAGGAATGCGACGACGGGATAGTTTGGTAGAAGCTGATTATCTAAGTTATAAAAACAAACTGGAATCAGTAGAAAGTCTTAATGATGAGGGACAGATTACCTATGTTTTGGCTAATCTTTTACCTATTCTTTACCCCCAGAAAAAGTGGGTAATAGATGCCGGGGCACTTCAGGAAATTGAGGTCAAAAACATTCCCGAAACTGCAATCTTAACTCCACATGAAAAAGAATTGGCCGGTATGTATTCTCGGTGTTTTAAAAATGCTTGGCAAAATAGCCCACTGGAACTTTTACTGTTATTGAGTAAAAAAATAAACGCTACATGGCTTTTTAAAAGCGATGGCATTGACTACGTGGCCAAAGAGGCAAAGATAATATATCGAATTAAGGGTGGTAATGAAGGGCTTACAAAGGGTGGTAGTGGAGATTTGCTTGCGACTTTGGCAGGGGCCTTTTATATTAAAAACAGACCGGAAATTTCTTTAGCTGCGGCTTCGTTTATTTTAAAAAAAACAGCTGAGGCACTTTACTTACAGCAAGGTCCATTTTTTACAACAACAGAACTACTAAACAGAATTCCGACTCAATTTTGGCATAGTTATATGGCTTCTAAAAACCAAGCGTAAGGTTGTGATTAGTTGGGTTGTTGGCTTTACTGTTGAGCATTTTTTGCCAGTTGACTTTAACTTTAGCTTTGGAATTAACGGTGGGAACGTAAATAAAATTATTATTCACCCCATAATCAAAAAGTTCTTTGGTTAACATTGTGTCGTCTCTGCAGTAATCTGATAATTCTTTAATTTTGCCTTGCCGGAATAGCTCGATTGCCAGCAGTCCATGACCGGTCTTTTCTTTATTGAGAGTGGCCTTAATAACATCGTCTAGAGCATATCTTCGATTTGTTAAGGCCCGAATGTCTTCTAAAATATCAAAGCGAGGAAGGTTAAACAAGTCACCCACATAGTATTCATTAAGAACAACCAAGTCAAAGCTGTTACTGTTATAGCCAATAATTAATGACGATTGTTCAAAGAGGCTAAAAAGACCATTAATGTTATTTTCCGAAAAAATATTAACTTTATTGGTGGCATAGTCGTAGGCTGCGACAACCGATACCTTAAGTTTTTTAGTATTATTTCCTACTTCTCTGAATGAGTGTTGGGTTTCAACATCAAATACAATCGGCTTATTCATAGTTGTTATGCTAGCAAATATAAGGACTAGTTAAAAGTTAAGATTGTTAACCAGTGTTAATAGTGAGAAAAAAACAAAAAACAGAAAAGCAACTAAAAATAGTAGGGATTTTAATAGTCCTGGCCTTATTTTTGCTGGTAGCTTAAGAAAATTTAATAAATATACCAATGGAAAAGCAACAGTCATTGCCATTGCGTTTAAAACAGCAGCGGTGGTAAGAAGAAGGCGTGGTTCCCTAATGCCAAGACTAAGAATAGTAATGCCAAGAATTATTTGAAGCCAAAGCGCTATATAGAAAGCTTTTGAAGCATTAAACTTACTACCCTTTTTAAAATTAATCAATAAAACATTTTCACTAATCATTCTGGAGGAACTTTCAAGAACGATTACCTGGGTAGAAAAGAGTGCCAAAGCGACAACGAGTAAAAAGATTTTACTAAAGAGAGGTGACAAAATCTGGGAAATTCTGCTTGATTCTAAAAACAGAAAACCCAAACCTTCAAGATCGGCTTGGCCTTGAACAAGTATTCTGGCAATGAGCGCAAGTAAGGCCATGCTTACAAAACCCAGCAGCCAAAACACAATGCCATGCTCCAGGTTAACTAATCGCCACCAGTTTTTCCACTTATTTAAATTTTGTTTAGTTGCGGAAAATAGCCGACCATCTAAGCTGGCGACTTGGGATTCTTTGCTAAAGAGTGAGCTTATTTTGGCCGCATACTTCCCCATTCCCATTCCCTTTTCTTTTATATAGTAGCTTTGGGCAAAGTTAAGATTACCACCGGCCCCTGAATATGCAAGAGCGCCTAAAAACGCACTTAAGGAAATAGTTGGTGGTAGCCAATTAAAATTATTACCTTTACCGATTAAACCCAGCAAGAGTTCATTAATATGTTCTGTTTGGATTAGTAACAAAGCCAAAAAGAGAAAGAACGAGACGCTAAGAATAACAACAATTTTTTGCCACTTCTCCATTGTTTTATATAGTGTTTTACCGCCGGTAAGCAAAACACCGGCTAAAACGAGAAGAGCAATACTAATGTGAACAAAATATTGGTAGTTAAAAAGATTGCCAAGGATTTGGGCGGCGGCTGATGAGAAACCAGGCATTCCCCAGGGAATGAAGGTAGAAATAATAAACCAGAAAGGCAGATAGCGGCTTAATTTTCTGAAACCAACAAATATACTTTCGCCCCATGCTAAGGTGTATCTCATGATTTCGGTATTCAAAACAAACTGAAAGGTAATTCCAAGTAGTGCCCCCCAAAAAATTCCCAAACCAAAACGAGTAACAAGATAGGGCCACATAATTATTTCTCCACTTCCAAGCGCTAAACCAACCAAGATAAATGATGGCCCAAGAGCTTTAAGTATTGAGGGTGGTTGTGGTAAATCTGATGAGCTACTGACCTTATTCATAACTTTGATTATAAAATAAATTGAAAATGTTACAACCTAAGAGAGGTGGGGTTGATCATTAACTGACAAAATAACCCTGTATAAAAAATCCTAAAAGAACCGCCTGAAGTGCCACAGATATAGTTAATAATAAAATTTTAATACTAATATTTTTGATATTGGCAAGAAAAATAAAACTAGCAATTGATGCAAGAGCATAGCGAGGAGTTGAGGAAAATGTACCCGTAAGGGTTGGTAGATAAATATTGAGAACTGAAAAAAGCGCAACAGACATTAAAAATAGATTTTGTTTTTTATACTGTTGGTATAAATAAAGAGCTGATGTTATAAAAACCAGCGAAAATAGCAGTATTTCAGTAAAAGCAACAAAATAAGCAAAACTAAGGTCGGCAGTTATGAATATTTTAAAGTAGCGAAAATAAACCTGGGGTAGCAACACAAGAGAGGTTGATCGATTGGCGCCAAAGGCCGGTTGTGAGGTAAAGAAAAAAAGAGGGTCACCGGTTGTTTTGTACAAGTACCCCATATAAATAAGTAATCCGAGTACGGGGGTTAAAATAAGCCATATTTTTCGAATAACATTTCCAGATTTGTATTGGGAAAAGAATAGAACAATTACTAAAAATAAACCGGTCAACCGTGTAAGTGACGCGAGAAATGCAAAAAAAGCGGCAATATTAACTTTGTTAACCTTAGCATAATAAAGAGTAGCGCTGAGCATTAAGAAAAACAAAGCTTCGGTATAGGCCACACAAAAAAAGAAAGCGGTGGGAAAGGCCAGTAAAAAAATCAGCGCCCAATGTATTTGTGCCCTTTTTTGGACCAGTTGGAGAAAACGGAAAATAAAAAATAACCCTAAAAGAAAGGATGTGTTTGAAATTGCGAGAGATGTAATCAGGTAATTATTAAAAAAAAGAGGTGAAAAAAGTCGAATTAAAATTGGATAAAGAGGAAAAAAGGCCTGTTCATACTGAGCATAACCGCTTTGGGCGATGCGTAAGTAATGAATGCCGTCGAAATTTGCCAAAGAGGTAATAAGAGGGGGTAAGTTGAAGGCCTTCAGTTGTTCTATATAAGGAAAGAAACCAAGATAGGGAATAATTTTAGTTGCGAGAGCGGCAATAACGAGAACAAGAAGCAATTTAATAACAAACAGAGTAAGGGGTAGGCTATTGATAGTTTTGGTAACTTTACCCATAAATATTTTAACTGTTTTTTTGTGGGCTCGACAGGATTCGAACCTGCAACCAATGGCTTAAGAGGCCACTGCTCTACCATTGAGCTACGAGCCCATTTATACTATACAGACATAATAAACACAAACTATCTACAGTTATATTTTACCGCAACCAATCCCGATAAATCGGGACTGCTCCCCTCCGACTCGGAGGGCAAGTACCATTGAGCTACGAGCCCATTTATACTATACAGACATAATAAACACAAACTAT
>CAYPVH010000001.1:47328-148354 GCA_964414145.1 uncultured Gammaproteobacteria bacterium | reverse complement strand
ATCGGGACTGCTCCCCTCCGACTCGGAGGGCAAGTACCATTGAGCTACGAGCCCAGATCAGAATTTACAGAATATATTATATCACCCCTAAAGACGAGGAATACTAATCCGGATATTTTTTTCCTCTTCAATAAATAAGCCCATAAAGTAGTTAACTTTAAGCGCCCAAGTAGTAGAGGGGGGAGCATAAACTGGCGCAATTAATTCCGGGGTAGTTAAGCCTCTCGAAAAATAATTTTCATAAAGACCTTTGGCAACAGTGAGAATCCCCTCTTCCCAACTTTTAAAATAGATTAACCCTCCACCCCAACCGAAAGCATTGTAGCTGTTTGGCATAATTGCTTTGCCAAAACCTGATTCAATTCCAGATATGGAGGGTAGTAAATAGCAGTCGATGTCGTACGTGGTACACGCTTTTATGAAAGAGTCAACTTCGTCAACAAAGGGAGAGTTATATCTGGCAAAGACACGTTTCATGGCGATAGATTTTTTTAGCATTTCTTTTGTTTCCAAAGTATTGGTGCTAACATTGGTAATATCGTTGTGACTAATTTTTGGAGTAAAAAAAACCCAAAGTATAAATGCAGTAAGGACTAAGGATAAGTAGAATAGTCGCAAAACCCTGTTCTTATTTGTCATAAAAATATTATAAATAAAGTATTTTGGTTATGTTTTATTATTTCAAAGAATAAGTTAAGCAAACATGAGGAGCTCCGGTTTAAAAATAAGCAAGATACCGAGAATGAATAAAATTATGGCACCAAAAAGATGAGAGTACCGTGTATATTTAGACTCTATACCTGTAATTTGCAGAGTTGTCATGGCAATAGTAAAGATAATTATATCGTCGATCATAAATACGATTAAATATAGACCAATATAAGCATAATATTGCCACACAGGCAAGTTGTTGAGCGCCAGGATTTGAGTATAGATTGCCGGTAGACCGGCAGAACAAACTGCTTCAACGATATTTACAGCAAAGGCAAGAATTATGATTCCTAAAATTGCAAAGACAACTTTTTTACTTTGAGCAACGTTTTTTATCTTTTCAAGTAACTGTCTTCTTTCCTGAGGTTTTGTTACTTTGCAACCACTGTCTTGATTAAATATTAAGTCTTTAAAATGGTAGAAAGCAACGCTGAGTGAAAGCAGCCCCAGTATATATCTGATCCAAACTACAAATCCCAGAAACAAAAATAGATTTAACCAGGCGGTCATAAAAAGAAAATAAACAAAAACAGAGGCAACTATAAAAACAATTCCCAAAGCCCAACGTCTTTTTTTGTTTTTCATACCTAAAAGCAGGCTGATTAAAAATATTAACACCCACATTGCACAAGGGTTAAAGCCATCAAGCAGCGCTATTAAGATAGTTATTACAGGAAGAGATACGGCGTTAAGTGAAACTTTTCCAATCAGTGGAAAGGTTAGGTGTTTGGGCAGTGTGGACTTCTTGACTTTTGGAGGAGAAAACATTTCTTTGATTTTGGTTATTATCGGCGTTTTTTGTTGGGAAACTTCCGGAATTTTGCCCTCTAGAAATTCTGGATTTTTACCCTTAATTGAACTTACTATAGATTTTTCTATTTCTTGACCGGTGGTATCGTCGCTTAGGTAACCGGTAAAGTATTTATTGCCAATAACGGTAAAAGGAACACCGCTAACATTAGCCGACAATACTTGACCGGTTTTTAACAGAATTTTGGCGTTTTCTGCACTTTGAGAAACCTCGTATGATTTTATGTTTAAATTTTTGTATTTCTGTTCTAGTCTATTAAGAAACAATTTTTCAGTAGCGCAGTGTGGACAACCACTTGACCAAAAAAAATAAAGATTAACTTCTTTTTCAGAAGCTTTTGCAATATTTGAAAAAAGAGTTAGCAATAAAAACACAACAAAAACTGTTTTTGAAAAAAACCTTATCATTTGTTGGTTGGTTCATTTTTAATTTTAATTGCCTGCCCCTTCAATATGGCAATCGCTAATTTCTTATAGGCTCGATTTAGGATTCTGGCGAAGGTTGGTTGTGACACATTCATTTTTTTACCAGACACGGTTTGATCAAAACCATTTAAGTCGTGAAGTCGGAGCGCTTCTACTTCGTCCCGTTTAAGTTCAACTTCTTCAATATTGCTTAGGGGTATACCCCTTGGTTTAAAGTATAAAACTTTGGGATCAAAGTCTATTCTTCTTGGCTTTTCTGGTCGGGTCATTTTACCTATTATATAAAAAACCGCTATTAAATCGGCTTTTATTTAGAAAGTTTGGAGACTTCTTTTTTTATGTCTTCAAGTTCTTCTTCAAGCGCTTTTTGATAATCGGTTAAGGTTTTCTTCTGGTCTTCCTGGTTTTGTGGCCAGAAGCTGCTAAAATATTGACCAAGACCCCGATTAACGTTACTACGTCTCCAATTAAGACCGGGGCCGCAAGACCCGAGCCCGCGACCGGTTCTTTTACCCATTCCCATTGGTCCTGTCTGATCTAATCCTGGCATTTTTCCCATCACCTCCTTTCAATTACTAACGAATATATATTCATAATACACCCGGCATTATTCTTTGTCAAGCTGATATTGAATCCACTTTGGCTAATTAAGAGCCAAATAAAAATAATAAAAAATTAAAGAGGCAGACTTACAGTAACAACGGTTCCTTCTTTAGGGGCGCTTTTCAATATGATTTTACCCTTATGAAGCTTGATAATTTCTTGTGTTAAAGATAAGCCCAGGCCGCTACCCGGAATGTTCTCTTTCTGAACAAATTGACTACGGAAAAAAGATCTGAATAGTTTGCTTTGGTCTTTTTTAGTAATACCAATGCCATTGTCTTTAACCGAGAAATGTGCCTGGTTATTTTTTAAATCTTTCTTTACAACAATCTGACTGTTTTTGGGTGAATATTTAATGGCGTTAATAACTAAATTGTTTACAACTTGTTGGAATCGGAATTTGTCGAGAGGTATTTCTTTACCAAAACTACCCTCAACAACAATAAAGCTTTTGGGGTACATTTGTCCCAAGTCTTCTACAAGTTGGTCAACCAGCAAATCGGCATTAACTTTTTCGATATTCAACTGTAACTGCCCTGCTTTAAGACGATTTAGATCAAGGTAGTCATTTATTAAGTTATTAAGTTCGTTAGCTTTTGTGTCGATTTTGCTTAAATATCGAACAGCTTTTACCTTATCTAGTCGGTCAAATTTTTTTTTAAGTAAATCAATGTAAATTTTAAGACTAGTAAGAGGTGTTTTTAGTTCATGGCTGGCAAAACTGATTAGGTTGTCTTTACGTTTTTCAATGGCCTTTCTTATTGTGGCGTCTTTACCAACGGAAACAAAACGTTGGATATTTCCTTCTGTGTCTTTAACCGGGGTTATGGTTTCTTCGGTATAGTAAAGTGAACCGTCTTTTTTTTTATTGGTAAAGGTGCCCTTGAACGTTTTGCCACTGAGAATAGTTTTCCAGAGGTTTTGATAGAAATTATTATTGTGTTTTCCTGAATTTAGAATTGCTGGGGTTTTTCCTAAAACCTCTTTTTTTGAGTAGCCGGTAATCTTTTCGAAGGCGGGGTTGACATACTCAATAACACCTTTTTTGCTGGTGATAACAACTGTGTCGCCAAGTGAGTCCATAACAGACTTAAAGCTCTTTAGGTTTAAACCGTTATTCTTGTAAGTCATGTTAAACATTTTAACATTTCTTACATTGGAATTGACTTATGGTATAATTCGTTAACAATGATTAAAACTGTTCTTATAGTTGAAGACACAGTTGACTTGAACGAATATTTAAGAGAATTGTTTGTGGAAGCCGGTTTTAGTGTTTTAAGTAGTACTAGCGGAGTGCGGGCTTTAAAACTGGTTGAAAAAACCCCACCCGACCTTGTAGTTTTAGATCTTGGTTTGCCAGACGTTAAGGGTGAAACAGTCTTAAAGCAAATTAAAGATATCTTTCCCGACATGCCCATTATTGTGCTTACGGCAAAAACAAAAGTAGCAGAGATTGTTAGTGGTTTTAAGTTAGGGGCTGATGACTATATGACCAAGCCATTTTCTGGGGAAGAATTAATTGCTAGAGTTAAGGCAAGATTAAGAGAATCCAATAATCACAACAGCAAATTATTGGTGGCAGACCTTGAATTAGACAGGGAAGCGCTTCAGGTTAAGCGGGGCGACAAAGAAATTTCCTTAACTAAAAAAGAGTTTCAACTACTTGAGTTTTTAATGATTAATAAGGGTAGGGTTTTGACAAGAGAAATAATTTTAAATAAGGTTTGGTATTATTCGCTAGACGTGGAAACAAGAGTAGTAGACGTTTATATTGGTTATTTGAGAAAAAAAATAGATAAGGACTATAATAAAAAACTGATCCATTCTGTTAAGGGGTTTGGCTATTTAGTAAAAGACTAAACGAGATTGTTTACTTGTTCAATTAAGTAATCAATATCGAAAGGTTTCCTGATAAAAGCACTAATGTATTGCTCATCTTCGTCTGGTACCACATTATCTTGAGCCGAGATTAAAACGATTGGAATTTTACTATTTCCGTTTTGCTTGACGTGTTTTGCTACTTGATTTCCTTTTTTACCCGGTAACCACATATCGACAATTAAAAGATCGATATTGTAGGAGGCTAATGCTTTATCTATGTTTTCGGCACTTGGCAAGCAAATAACGGTATAACCCTCATCTTCAAGAACGTCTGCCAAACTTTCTAAAATAGCAGGATCATCATCGATTATTAAGATTTTTTTTGGCATAAGTTTATTCATTAAATAACAAAAATAATAATATCAAAGTTAGTATGTACTTTTTAACTAGTTTATGAACTGTATAAGTTTGAATTATAGAATTAAAGTTAGTGGTGTTGTGTAGTAGTTTTGTAAGATGCAGGTAAGAACCGAAAAAAAAGGAGTATAAATACCCAGTACTTATACTCCTTAAAAATATAACTATTTTTTATTTAGTACGTTAATTCTACTTTATGGTGTTGCAACTTATCTGACGGTTTCTTTTTTTGGTCTGGCAATATTAACAACAATTTTTCTACCCATTACTTCTTCTTCGTTCATTTTAAGTGCTTCTTCAGCTGCTTTTTCGTCGGCGAAAGTAACAAAACCAAATCCTTTTGAACGTCCGGAAAATTTATCGGTAATAATTATGGCTTCGATAACTTCTCCAAACTTTTCGAAAATTTCTTTTAATTGTTCTTGGGTTATATTGTAAGGTAAGTTGCCGACATAAAGCTTATTTTTTTGATCCATTATGAGTCATCGCCTTTCTAGTGTGGAAATAAATTAAATTTTATAGATCTTTGTTTGAATGTTTATAAAGAAATTTTATCAAGTCAAAAAACATTATAGCATAGCTATATTTTTTTACAATTTTCTTATTTACTTTTTAGATTTGTCTTGTTTACGGCTTGGGGGTATTGAAAAATAATGAGGTATGACTTTTCAAAAGGTCTTATTTTTGAAAAGTTGTTGCGAGAGTAGTTAAGTTATGTGCCGCCGAATATACCTAGCTTAGTTAAAACAACCACAACCAAACCGGCGACTAGACCGAACCAAAACGGAATCCAATTAATTAGTTTAATGCTTTGCTTGTCAATTTCTATTGTGTAGTCGGTGTTTTTTATTTTCATGAAAATTAATAAATTTATAAAGTAAAACCAGAGATGATAACATACCACTTTTGTAAATGGGATGTCAAGGGTAGGTAGGCTGGGTGTAAGAAGTAGCTAATTTAAGTGGCAGAGTGCACCTATTGTAGGGGTAATCAGTTAAGAATAATAATTCCTAGATTTAGTAAGCTGGCATAGATTGTCCAGAGCAAGTAGGGCAACAAAAGGAACGCTGCTATTTTTGATTTTGAATAAAATATTTTGACGGTTAAGGAAATAGTGAGAACAAGCAGTAAGATATCTAAAAAGGCAAGTAGAGGATTTTTAAGACCAAAAAATAACATTGACCATAAAAAGTTAAGAAAAAGCTGGATAAAAAAAATAGTTAGTGCCCGCCTTTTTTCTTTTTTTTGCCAAATAATAAAAAGTGCTATTGCCATAAGTAGGTAAAGAAGTGTCCAGGCTGGGGCAAAAAGCCAATTTGGAGGGGTAAACCAAGGCTTTGAAATTGTACTATACCAGGAGGAAATGGCGGGAGCTGTAAAAAGAGCACCCAAGAGCCCAACCCCCTGACAGATTAGTATTGAAATAATTAACTCAATAGTTTTTTTTACCATTTTTTAGTTAAATAAACGACAATAAAGGCGGTTGTGGCACACAAAAAAGACCCCCAGATCATGTCTATAATAACCAGCTTTGTGGACCAATTTTTTAAAGTGGCTAGATTGGTTAGGTCGTAAACACCATAAGTAATAAGACCAAATAATGCTCCGAATAAAAGAGCCTTGGCACTATTGGTTGCACGGGGTAATACAAACATGAAGATTCCCAATGCCAGCAAAAGGTAGGTAAGTATGGCTGGTAACCAGTTTAGGGTTCGTTCAAAAGGAAGAAGTAGTTGATCATATGTTTTTTTAGCAACAAACCCCAACCAAATAAAATCTATTGAAAGAAAAACAACTAGAGTTAGAACAAATTGTTTTAACACAGAGTTATTGTACTAAAAAACAATAACTTTACAAATGAGCTTGAATATTTTGTAAGTGTTCTTCATAGGTTTTGGCGCCGTGAATTTGAGCTTGATAGTCGTGAAGATAATAAAAATATTCTGTTTTTTGAGGGCGTAAAACAGCAATAATTGCTTCTAGACTAGGGTTTGAAATTGGGTGCGGTGGTAAACCATCGATTACATAAGTATTAAAGGGTGAGTTTAGGGAATAGTCACTAACATAAACGGTTTGCCACCAACCTTGATATGGACTGTAGCCTTTACCGTACTGAGTGGTAGCGTCTATTTGTAAACGCATTCCAATATTTAACCGATTCCACATAACGCCGGCAATAATAGGCATATCATGATGTCCACCAGCTTCACGTTGTATTAAAGAGGCCATGTTGACTACTTTTGTCCAGGGAATGTTTTTTTCTTTAAACTCAGGGGCAAGAGGAGCGATCTTTTCATAAAAACGGTTAATCATCAGTTGAGCAATCTGCTCACCACTAGCATCACGGGCGATTAAATAGTCGTCGGGAAAATATACTCCCTCTAGGTACTCTTGTTTTTTTGTTGTATATTCGGTGTTCCATTTGTATAGCTCGTTATTTGACCAATTAAAAGTTGCCGCCAGAAGTTCGCCAATTTGCTCTTTGCGCATTCCCGGCAAAATTTTGACCCAGTAATACTTGGGCGAACTATTCAATATTTGAATAATTTGGTTATCCCCTTCTTTTTTACTTATTTGGTAACCACCTGGCCTTATAAAGTTGAGGTTATAATCATGATGACAAGAGTTAAGGAACGATGCTTTATTTGTTATAAAACCGGATTGGTAAAGCCGTTTTGCGGTTGTTTCGAGAGTTTCGTTATCATAAACAATGAAGTTTGGTTTTTTTTGACTATTGTTGGTTTTGGTTTGTTTTTGATAGTCATTACTAAGAGGTGACAGAACGGGTGAGTAGTTGGGTTTTGTTAACTCAGTAGAAGAGTTATTTTTGTTACTTATAAAAAAGTTTATTGTTAGAAATATTGATAATGATATTCCAAATAGTATATTTAATCTTTTATTCTTACTCATTTTTTACCCCCAACTAATAATTTACTTACAACAAGAGAGCTGAAATTATAACAATATGGCTAAGGCAGAAAGAAAATGTAGCTACTGAATATAGATTCTTGTAGAGCTGTATATTAACACGTTAAATTTAAGGACTTGACATGTTGTTTATGAGAGAGTGCAAAGAGCCGGAAAGTACGGTATTGAGTCGATTATCAAGGTTATAAACATAGTTAAACATTATTTTTGGCAGTGCAAGTAGTTTTTGAGTTTTTAACAACTGGGGTAACAGACTAAAGAAAATTTCGTTCTTAAGAGTTTGAATGTTTGGTAATTTTAATGTAATTTGAGGCAGTTTTGAACTGTTTTGAGCATCTTTTAAAAGGTCGGCAAATACATTGGAATTGGGGTTATTTACCAAGTCAGAACTTGGAAGCAGATTGTTGGATTTTTGGGGAAGCGGAGACTGATTATAACTACCCTTTGCAATTTGGTTTTGGGTATAAAAGTAAGCGTCAGTAAAACTGCCGCTGCTTTTTTGAGGAGAAGCGGTTGGGTAAGTAACTTCAAAGGGGTGATTAATTCCCGGTTGATTTGCAGGAGTCGGTATTGGCTGAGAAGGAGAGTTGGTTATTTGAGGAGGGGTTGAGGGTGGGGTGGTTGACGGTTGAGCTGGTGGCGATGTAGGGCTGGGTGGTTGATACGGTAGACCAAAGCGGGTTTCAACCGGAATCACCGGACGGTCGCCACAGTAATATTTAAAGGCGTGGGCGCAATTGCAGGCTTCTTCTGGGCACTGACTGTTTTTGGCGCCATTAGCTTTAGCTTCGGCGCATTGTACGGGGGCGCACCAAAGACGTTCCCAATAACCAATGCATTTACTGTAATCACCAGTTCGGGCCATTTCGTAACAACAATACGGTACATAACCCTGACAAGCCTGGTCGTCACCAACACAGCGCTGGGCGTCTGGCAGCTGATCGTCGGTACACAGTTCTTGGTATTGCACACCGCCGCAATATGGGGCGCGACTACAGGAGTCGTATTGTGGTTCGCTGGGATTTTGATACCAGCCGTTACTGCAATAGCTTTCAATAGAGACAGAAGCAATAACAGATTTAGCCCCCAATAAAGCAAAACCAGCACAAATAATAATTAATAATTTCAAAAAGCTTGGGCGCATGACTTAATTATAGTATGTTTTTTGAGAAATCGAAAAGTTTGCAGATTATTTATAATCAATTAGAATATAAAGTAAATGATAATTCGATGGGTAAAGCCTTTTTTATTACTGTTAACGGCTTTTATTGTGGCTTTTTTTATTGACCAGTATTATGTTTTAGACAAGGGTTGGTTTTTTTTATTTGAGTTGTTTAGGAGGTAAATATGAACAATGAACTTAGTAATAAATTTAATGCGGCAACATTGATTTTTGGTGGTTTCTTGTTAGCAACACATTTGATGCAAATTCCCCTTTCCCCTTTTCGGTTCGAGTCTTTGATAGTTTTATTTCTTTATTTTTTAATATTAAAAATCTTTATGTCTGGTGAAAATTTTCAGAAACTGGTTGGTATTGGTATATTTGGTTTGCTTTTTAGCTTGTTTTTATCGCCATACGGACTGTTTATTTTCTTATTTATCTCGACTTTCTTTTTAAGGATAAAAAACAAAGCCTAACTGAAAACTTGCTAAATACATATATTTTAAATACAGGCTTAGTGTATTTCGGGGAGACGGTAGGTATACAGAGAGCAATGGTTATTGAGATTGGTTTTTTTCTTTATTTTTTTTAGCTCGAACTCGGCTTTCTTGAATTCTTTGTTGTCTGTCTTTTTGCAACTGTTCTTTTTCTTCTTTCTTATTTTTTAGTTCGATTATTTTAGCGTCGGTTGCTTTTTTGCATTCCGGGTTAGAGCAGTTGTAGATAGAAGTTGTGATGTCGCCGTATTGACCTTGAACTTTTTCAACAAAGGTATCAACGAGTAAAAGCGGGCTGCCGCATTTATGGCATTTTCTTGATGTTTTTTGAGGTAATTTAGTTTTTACGATAACCTATTATACCTTATTTGAAAGCAGTACACAAGGTTGGTGATGGGTAATTTTTAATTATTTGCAGCCTCTTTTTGTGTTTCATCTGCGACAGAATAGACAGAAGCCAGGGCGGTAGTAATGGGGACGGCTAAAATTAGGCCAATACTGCCCACAAGCGTGCGAACCACTTCGTCGGCAATAATTTCGTAGTTTATAATTTCGGTAAATGGGTGTGGGTTGTTAATAAAAAGCAAAAGAAGCGGCAGGGCGGCGCCGGTGTAGACCAGAATCAGTGTATTTACCATAGAAGAAATATGATCTTGCCCGATATTCATTGCCTTTTGGTAGAGTTGTTTTTGACTAAGATTGGGGTTGGTGTTTTTTAACTCATATACAATTGATGATTGGGAAATAGTAATGTCGTCAAGTACCCCAAGTGAACCGATTATGATACCAGCTAAAAGCAAGCCTTTCATATTAATCAGTTGACCACTACTAAACTGGAGAAAGGCGGCTTCTTCAGAAGCAAAGCCAGTGAGTTTTGCAGCGTCTACAAAAAACGTTGCCAGAATGCTGGTAATGATGAGGGCAATAAAAGTACCTAATATGGCGATTGTTGTTTTTCGGCTTAAACCGTGAGACAGATAGAAGGTAAGAGGAATAATAAGTGCTGATCCGGTAATGGCGGTAACAACTGGGTTTTGCCCATTGTTGATTCGGGGTAAAATGAAAACAAAAATAACAGCAAAAGAAGCAATCATTGCCAAAAGTGAGCTAATACCTCTTATTTTACCGATTAAAACAACAAACAAAACGAATATTAAAAAAAGTACCGTAAGAGGCATTCGGCGAATATAACCGGTTATGTAAAAATTAGGTTGACCGGTAGCTGCTTTACTGTAATTTACTATTACCCTGTCCCCCTTATCATATATTTGATTGTTGGCAATATTTATATTTCCATTCTCTACCACAATGTTTTTACCCTTAAGCGAACCCGCTGTAACATTTAGTTTTAGTTTCTGATAAGTTTGCAGTTCAGGACTAAATTGGTTACTAACAGTATTTTGTTCAACGACCTCCATAACAACGGCTTCTAGTGTTTCGCCGGTATTTTGCTGTGCAAAGGAAGGGGTGTCAACTTTAATGGCAAGAATCAGTAGAAAAAGAATGCTGCTGATGTAAAAACAAAACTTTTTCATCGTATTCAAATTATAAACCCTAAGTTAGTTTAAAGCAGGTGTTTTTGAAAAAACGAAACAGTGTTTTGCATGGCGTTTGAAAAGGCGGGTTCATCAATATTATGACCGCCATCATTATAAATATTAAGTTCATGCTCAATATTTTGGTTTTCTAAGATTTTTTTTAGATTGGTACTAAAACGAATATCGACTACTTGGTCATTTTTAGCATGATTGAGGGAAATGGCGCCTTGGTAGTTTGCTATGTAGTTGGTTGGAACTACGCTTTGCCAGAACTGGCTACTTTTGGAAAAGCCACCATACAGGTTAAAGAGCTTTTCTCTTTTTTCTTTTCTTTTGGAACTAGGTGAGGGGGGTTGATAGGAATTGTCTTGAATGCCATATTCTTGAAAATCTTGGTAAGTATAAACGGCTCCAGCCCAAATTACAACGGCTGGAATATTGGCGTTGACGGCAACAGCGCGTAAAATAACATTGCCAGCCATGCTGTGGCCCCAAAGACCGATGGCCTTATTGTTTACAAAATCGCTATTTTCAAGGGCGCTGTAGGCGTTTAAGGTATCTATAACGTAATCGCCCGAATAGTAAGCACCACTTGGTTCACCTTCAGATTGGCCGTGGCCACGAAGATCTATTTTTAAAATAACAAAGCCGCTTCTGGCTAAGTAATCAACATAATCTTCGTACTTTTCCGTTGTTTTGTACTCTTCCGGTGGAATATAACCATGAACAAAAACAATAGCCGGAAAACCGTTTTCTGGTTGCTTTTTGTTTGGTTTAGTAAGAAGGGCGTTGATTTTATAGCCGTCTGATTTATAGCTGGTTAAATAGCTAGTATAACTATTGTTTTGGCTAATTTTCTGGGGTTTTGTTAATTGACTATTGAAGGCGCGAGAGCGAAGGTATGGAATGGATAATTCTTGAAAAGGAAAAGGAGTGGGGCTGTTAATTACCGGATTATTTTTGTTATTTTGCAACTTGACCGTTGTTGTGTTTTTAAAGACATAAGAAAAGAGAGAGTAAACAACTACAGCTAGAATTAAAAGCATAAAGGCGGGAGTGGTTTTGTTAGTTAGTTTTGCCATAAGAGATATATTATATAAATTTAGGATGACAAATTAAGATGAGAAGAAAGTAAAATATATATATAATGATTACAGAAAATTAACTGAATAAGAATGGTAATATATTTGTGGGTTCTTTTAGGAAGTGTTTTAATAAACTTATTCTTTTTTGTTTTTGCGAGCGCTTGGAAAACAGATAAATTTACCGATTTTACCTATGGCTTCACCTTTGCTGCTATTTCACTATTTTTGCTCTTTTTTAATCAAACCTTTTATGCCTACCAAATAATTTTAGCGGCAATGGTGATTATTTGGGCGGCAAGATTGGTAACTTATTTGGTGATTAGAATATTACGAATTAAAAAAGACAACCGCTTTAACAAGATGAGGGGTAACGTATTGGCCTTTTTGCAGTTTTGGATTTTTCAGGGACTGGCGGTCTGGGTAATTATGTTGCCGGTAATTTATGTGTTAAGTAGCAATCAGCCATATGCAGTTTCACCCTTAATGGGGACGGGTATATTTATTTGGTTTACCGGACTGGCTATAGAAACGGTAGCCGATTGGCAAAAGTTTAGATTTAAAAACAAGCCGCAAAACAAGAATAAATGGATTGAAAGTGGCTTGTGGCGTTATTCAAGGCACCCCAACTATTTTGGCGAAATGCTGCTTTGGTGGGGAGTGTTTGTTTACAGCTGGCCTTTACTACAGGGCTGGGGTTATTTAACTGTAATTGGGCCGCTTTTTATTAGCTATATTTTAATTTTTGTTTCGGGCATTCCCCCACTTGAAAAGCGGTATAAGGAAAAATATAAAAACAACAAGCAGTACCTGGATTATAGAAGAAAAACGAGTTTACTGATTCCGTCAAGACCCTAATTTTTTAAAGTTTTGTAGGTTGTGTTTGGTAATTATAGATAAAGGTTTAGGGAGTTTGCTTAATTTAAACCACCCCACAGCATCACATTTATTCGGTTCCATGATTTTTGGTTTTTGACCTGTCTTTATTTTTACTAAAAAAGTAGTGGCTACCCAGTGTTGTTTTTCTGCTGGAATAAAATGGTCGGCGGCGGGAAATTGTTTAATTATATTCACCTCCACGCCATACTCTTCTCTAATCTCGCGTCTTACCGCTTCCTCAAGCGACTCGCCAAACTTTACTGCGCCACCTGGGTTTTCCCAGTGACCAACTTCATTACGACAATTTTTACTTCGTAGTGAAAGAAAAACCTCTCCTTTATCATTAACAATTATTGCCCCAACGGAAACACCAATATAGTCAACACCCTTTTTCATTGTTAGTAGATTATAGAGGAATGTTTAAATAAATAATAGACCTATAATAGATTATGATATAATAGCCCGTATGACAGCAGAACATAAAGAAGCGCCTACATTGTTGGATGTAATGATAAAACTTTACCGAGCTCTCCCTGGGAAGTATCTGCCCTATATATTTGTGAGTAAAGGAGCTCTTAGCGAGGAATATTTTTATGGTCGAGAAGGATTGCTAAACTTAGTTGTTTTAAATTCTCCGCGTAGTGCAGGGATAGCAGAAGATCTATTTGACGCAGTATATGAAATAGTGAGAAGAACCGGCTTTGCTACTTACATTCAGTTAGTAAACAATTTTGTTAGTGGAGAAGAGGCCATAAATATAGTGACTTTTTATGAAGCACTTTTGGATCAAAATGCCATTAATGGATAAGAGAATTCAATATATTACTATTTGTGCTTATGTTTGATTATTTTTTGTAAAGCTTGATGTAGCTGTGGTGCTCCTGTGCAGAATGTGAAGTTAGTTTCGGTTTTTTCAAGGGGGCTGGAGTAGTCGGGAGGATTGCCAAAAAAGTCGGTATAAACTCCGCCGGCTTCTTCAATAATAATTTGCGGGGCTACGTTGTCCCAGATTTTGCTGGTTTGGTTGAGATAAGCCCCATACTTTCCTTTGGCTACTTGCATAAAGTCAAAACAGCTATTGCTGGAGCGCAGGTTACGAATATTAAGAACTATTTCTGCCAGAATTTCGCATTCTTTTTGAGTAAATTCTGGATTTTCCTGATGGCCGTCTATTCCGTAGGCAACGAGCACATTAATAAGTTTTTGTTCTTTGCTTACAAAAATAGGCGCGCCGTTGCAATAGGCACCACTACCTTTTTCGGCATAATAGAGTTCCTTAGATGCAGGCAATACTACCCCACCAGCTAGAGGCAGACCTTCTCTAAGAAGCCCGAGCAAAATCCCATAGGTTGCAATAGCAGCAGCAAAATTGCTGGTACCGTCTATTGGGTCAACAACCCAAGTATAATCAGAATTTTTATTGATGACCCCGGCTTCTTCATCGATAATATTATGCATGGGGAATTGTTGTTGAATACTAGTTACAATTAGCTGGCCAATTTCGATATCTGTTTTGGTTAACACTTGATTACTGTCTGCAGCCTTAACAGAACTGGTAACCAGGCCAAAATTTTGGCTGGCAATTTTGGCGGCAGTACCTAATACAGAACTAATAAAATTTTTATAGGCAAATTTCATCTGTCTAGATTATATAAAAGAACATAAAGATTTACTATTTTACTACTTCTGCAAGCATTAGAGCTTGGATGTCTGCCTGTGTGCCGATGTCTTTTACAGGGGCGTTTGTAACAAAGGCAGATACGGGCACCCTGTTTGCTAAAAGATATGGAATAATATTGCTGGGGGCATCGAGATTACCACCATGTTCTGCAAATCTATTAAGCTCGGGTAGCGTTTTGGGGTGGTAAAAATAAAAAGGAGCTACGGCTAGGTTTGACTGCGGTTGGGCTGGTTTTTCTTGAAAAGCCACAATTTCTCCTCTCTGGTTGATTGTGGCACAGCCAAGGCGATTGGCAATTATTTCAGGCTCAGTTCTGTAAAGAACCGTGCTTAGTCCGGATCTGTTTTGTGCAAACTTGATAAATTGAGCAAGGGCAAACTGAAAAAGAGTATCGCTTGGCAAAACCAGTAGGCCCTGATTGACTGGCCAATCAAGCTGGTTTAGGGCAAAAAGAATGTCGCCTATTGCCCCAAGGCGGTTTTCGGGCTCACTAACACCGTTATTTACTAGTGTTATTTGCCTGCTGTAGCCCATTTCTTCTAACCAAGCTTTATAAGCGCCATAGAATTTGGCGTTACTAATAAGCGCTCTTTGCCCTAAAGCATGAAGTTGAAGCATTTCTTTAATAATATGATCAATAATTGTTGTACTGTCTCCAAGTTCAACCAGACCTTTGGGGAGATTTTCTAAGCCAGAACGAGTACCAAAACCACCGGCAATTATTAAGCCATTAATTATGCCTTGTTCTACAACCATTTTTAGAATTATATATTATAGGACTACATATCACAAGACTACCTATTTATTTCGAAGGTTTTGTTTTTGCCTTTAAACCCGTTAACTTGAATGACTTTAGATTTTTGTACCTTGAAATGTTTGGCAAGTATTTCTATTATGGCTTTGTTGGCCTTGCCTTCGAGCGGCGGGGCGGCTACATAGACATGCATGCGTCCGAGTAAGTCTGTTTCTACTCTGGGGTGTTTGGAATTGGGATGGGCAATAACATTGATTTTCATAGATAAATTGTATATGTTTTTTTTAGTATTTTGAAAATATGAGATAAGTTGAGGAATATTGTTTCATGTTATAATAACCTATATATTAAAAAATAAGGTTATACTATGGGAGAGTTAATTACTTCACAGACGGAATTGTTTCCTGGGAGCAGTGCTGAAGCTGTGGCAACAGTAATGAAGCACCTTAATCTACTAGAAGTTCATAAGGGATGTGGTCGAAGACCCTGTAGGATATGTATGGTAAACTCTCCCTACTCTACCAGTTCACTACCATTTGACACAATAACGGAAATATTTAGGTTAAAAAGTGATTCTCCAAGAAAAAGTTTGATGCTTTTTAATCGAGGTGACCCGATATATTATAGTTGGCAGGAAAAAACTTTAGCCGAAGTTATCATCTTTGCCTTAGAAGAGACGGATTTGGAGATTTACTTTAGGACTCATGGATATATGTATGATGATAACGACGAAGTAGCGCATATTACAGTGCAAAAATTGGCAGAAGCATTCAGACATTCAAAAAAACTTAGAAATGCGGCAAAGAAAAGACTAGGAGTATCATATAGTTTAGATCCTTATGGAGCAATTGGTTCAGAGCATGAAACAGATCCAGGACAAATGGCAGCCCACATAGAAAGACTCAGGAGAAATATAGCCGAACTTCTTTTTCTAAACCCAAGTATATCTGCGTTTTATAACGAAAACTGTGCAGGTGGGTTTGGAGGGTTAGAGTATGTAGGAAGAATGGTAAGAAGTGTGCTTCCAGGAGAGATTGATGATAATAGGGTGTTCTATGAACCAATAATTGCTATGGGAAGGGCGATGCAGATTGAACCTTGTCCACCATTGCCGGTTATTGGCAGTGAGCCTTGGTGCGGATATTATATTGACGCTGATGGAGGGTTGAATTTTAAATATAAGATTAATGGAGATGCACAAAGAGTGGGTAGTATTTTTGAACCGTTAACAAGCAATATGGCTGTTGAGCCAGTTTATACTTATTTATAAAAATGACAGAAACAAGAATTCGGTATTTACCAGGAAAAGACGTTGACCCAAAAGATGCAATTCGAATATGGCAAGAAATTATAAGAGCTGGAAAAGAAGAGTTTGCTGGTACTACAGTTTTGGTACCAGGTGCAATTGGAGAAGAAGAAGTAACAGCGGCAAGAGAGTTTCTAAAAAAAGCGGCAGAGATAAACCCCGCTATACTAAACCAAAGTACACAAGAACACATTGCTTTAGCAGCTCTTTATGCAAGACTAATGGGAGAGGTACTTTGTGTGCAGAGTGAGGAGAAGAATATATTTGAATTGGAGCTTCTTGGCTTACTGCACGACTTGGGTAGAACATTTAACCATAGAAAAGGAAGAAATGAATTGCTGGCGGCCCGATTAGCGGAAAGAATTGGCATAAGAGAAGAATTAGTAGCTAAATTGCCGCCAGACAGTATATTTATACCTGATCGAGCGGTAGCGGCAGTACGAGCATTTAGAAATCTACCTGAAGGAGTGCTTTGGACTAGTCATGAACCGACAAGAGTGTTGATAGAAGAGGTAAATAGGCAGATTGCAGATATAAATAGAGTAGTGGGAAGGGACGAGGACATGGGTTATGTACTAGCTGCCGATATGTTGGGAAAATTTAATGGAGACAGACTTAGACGCTGGCAAGATTTATATAGTACGGCTCATGTAGGAGTAAAAAAGGAATATCAAGTACCACATATTTTTCCTTCTGAAGCTATGCGTATGCTTGCCACTAATTTACCTGGGCATAGAGAGGCCACAAACAACCTATATAGAAATTTAGGAGAATGGTTAGAGGGAAGATTGGGTGTAAATCTAGACCAATTGGTGGAGTTAGCAGAGAGCAGATTGGTAATCTAAGAAAACTTAGTGTTACTTAGTATTAAAGTAATCAAATATCTTCTTGGAGAGAACAGCAATTTGTTCGGAGGCCTCTGCTTGATTGCTGTTTTTAGAGAGGACTACCAAAATATAGTTTCCATATGGGCTGTATACAATGCCAGCGTCGTGCGAATATTCACCAAATTCACCGGTTTTATGCGCAACTAGAGTATTTTTGGGTAGGTATTTAGGGATTTTTTGGTTAAGCCTTTGCTGTTTGAGCAGGGAAAGCATCTCTTTTGATGATTGAGGGCTAACAAGCTCTAAATTGTAGAGTTTTTCGAAGAAAAGGGCAATGTCGAGAGCTGTGGTTTGGGGAAAACCACCACTTATACCTACAGATGAATGAGAAAAGCTATATTCTTTAAGAAATTCCTGAATGTTGGCTAGGCCAACGTTCCATGATAAAAGTAAAGCGCTGTAGTTGTCTGAAATAGTAATCATCTGGTAGAGTGCGTTTTCTACAGAGAGTTCAACCGTGCCTTCTTTGAGTTCGGCTTCTTCGGTAGCAATTTGG
Source organism: uncultured Gammaproteobacteria bacterium (assembly GCA_964414145.1). GTDB lineage: Bacteria > Patescibacteriota > Microgenomatia > UBA1406 > UBA1406 > UBA1406. The sequence continues at coordinate 130,356 of CAYPVH010000001.1, read as the reverse complement.
AACTTTTCATTGAGAATGGGTACTTCTTCTTTTAATACTTGATCTTTTTGCAGTTTGCCAGCTTCTATTTGCTCAAAAACTGTTGCCATGGTCCAGAGTTTGTAGAGACTAAAGGAATTGAAGGACTGACCTTGGTTGAAAAGAAAGGTTTCTCCAGATTGAAGGTGTATGATGGCTACAGCATACTCACCCTTGCTGTTTTTAATTGTTTGCAGCACAATATCTTTAAGCTGGGAAGGTTGTTTTGATGTGCTTTCAGAGAGAACCTTAGCGGTGGTGTTAGGAGATATATTAGTATTTGGGGTGGGCTTAAGTTGGTTAAAAAGAATGTAGGCACCAATAATAAAAAGAGCCAAAATAAAAACTTTAGGACGGTTCGCCTTTCCCCTTCTTTTAATTTTTAATGGAGTGTAGTGTTGGTAATCCATATATAAATAACAAGAAATATTGGCAATCAGTATAGCAAAAATGACTAAAAAATTTATTCGTGCCGGAGGGCGTCTATTGGGGAAAGTTTGGCAGCGCGGCGCGCTGGGTAAAGACCAAACACAATACCGACTATTGAAGAGATAGCTACTGCCAAAACAATCCATGGCAGGCTTAGTACGAAAGGAATTCCAACTAAAATAGAAATAAGAAAAGCACCGCTTATACCAATACTTATACCAACTAAACCGCCGATAATGGTCATAACCATAGATTCAAGCAGAAATTGCATAAGAATATCTTTTTGCTTGGCACCAATGGCTTTAAGCAAGCCGATTTCGCGAGTACGTTCGGTAACCGAAACCAGCATAATATTCATTACTCCAACACCACCAACTATTAAAGAAATTCCCGAAATAGCAGCAATGAGAGTGGTTAAGAGACCGGTAACCGTTTGAACGGTGCTAAGAATATCTATGAAGCTTTGAATATTAAAGTCAGCGTCATCATCTGGTTTGAGATTGTGCCGGTCGCGCATAAAGGCATCGACATCTTCTATTGTTTGGTTGATAAGGTCTTCGTTTTCTACGCTAATATCGATTTCGATCAGCTCATCTTTTCCAGTGATGTCGCTGATGACTGTGTTTAAAGGCACGCTTATAGCTTTATTCATAAAACCGGCAGCGAAAGTACCGGTAGTTTTGGAAACACCGATTATACGATAGCGGTCGTTTTCAATACGTAAAGACTCGCCTACAGGGTTGGTATCTTCGCCAAAATATTCTTCAGCAACTTCGGTGCCAATAACAGCCACTTTGGCGCGGCTTTCGTCATATTCTTCTCCAATAAACTCACCATAAAGAAGATCGGGCTTAAGCATAGCTTGAGCGGCTGAAGTGAGGCCATAGATATAAACAGTACCGCTTTCGTCGTTGGCTGATACTTTACGAGATGTGAAGGCAAAGGGGGCTACGCTTTGAACGTTGGCAATGTTTTCTTCTGTAATAGCTTCTGCGTCTGCGCGAGTAAGTGGATTGGCTGAGCCGGCTACTGTTCCCATCATGGAGTTTCCGGGGGCAATTTGAAAGTAGTTGGTGCCAAAAACACTAAGTTCATTGGTAATAAATTTAATTGAACCCTGACCAAGTGAAGCAATAAGGATAACTGAGGTAATACCAATGATAATTCCAAGCATTGTAAGCGCGGTACGCAGTTTGTTTTTTTGCAGAGATTGGAGAGCAGAGCTAATGATTTCTTGGTAGTAATTCATTTGCTGTTTATTATATTTTTAACGATTTTTCCGTCGACAAGGTGAATTCTGCTTTTGGCGAATGCAGCGATATCTGGCTCGTGAGTGATAACCACAACCGTGCTGCCTTTTTGATTAAGATTGGTAAAAATATTCATAATTTCGGTGGCGGTTTTGGTATCGAGGTTGCCGGTGGGTTCGTCGGCAAGGATAATTGAGGGGTTCATAACTAAAGCACGGGCAATAGCTACTCTTTGGATTTGACCACCAGAAATATGATTGGAAAGATTCTCTGCCTTGTCGGCAATTCCCATTTGAGCGAGTGTGGCTAGAGCTCTATTGTTCCGTTCTTTGGGAGGGATGCCAGCATACATCATGGGGCGTTCTACATTTTTAAGCACACTGGTGCGTGAGAGAAGATTAAAAGACTGAAAAACAAAGCCGATTTCCTTATTTCTTACTTCGGCGAGTTGATTCTCGCTGTAGCTGGCGATGTTTTTGCCTTTAAAATATTGATTGCCAGAAGTGGGAGTATCGAGAGCGCCCATTATATGCATTAGGGTAGATTTGCCGCTTCCCGAGGGGCCCATAATGGCAATAAAGTCGCCTTGATTTACTTTTAAACTAACGCCATTTAAAGCTTGGTAGAATTCATTTTTACCGACAGGATAGCGCTTTACAACATTTTCTAACTCAATATGAGGAACTTGTTTTACCATAGTTTGTTTAAAAGCCAAAGCCTCCGGCTCTTTTGATTTTTTCGTTGGCCAGAGAAACAATAATCTTCTCACCTTCTTTTAGCCCGGAGACAATCTGGGTATATTCGCTGCCTTTAGTGCCGATAGTAACTGGAACGTACTTAAGTTCTTTGGTTTTGGGGTCTAGTACGCGCACAGCTCGCCCACCTTTGTATGGTTTAACAGCGCTGTTTTCGACAGCTAAAACCTGGTTGAGTTCTTTGGTTGTGATATCTACGTCTACCGTCATGCCGGAGCGTAACTGTTCGTCTGGGTTCTCAATATCAATATAAACACTATAAACAATTACACCCTGATCGCTGTGACCGATATTGTCGAGGCGATTAACATTACCCCGATACTTAATGTTGTTAAGGGCATCGGGTTCGACAATAGCTTTTTGACCCACTTTAATTTTGGAAATATCGGACTCGCTTACCGATAAAACAACCTGATTTGAAGAAAAGTTGGCAATAGTAAGAGCTGGCTGGGCGGTTGTAGCTGAAAGAGCAGCCACAGAGGCAGCGTTACTTCCTGCAAGAATACTGCTACCTGTTGATATAGACAAATTGGAAACCGTACCAATCGTGGGTGAGATTACGGTACGGTCTTGAGTAGACTGGTAATTCAGTTGATTGCTTGTAAGGGCGGCTCGGGCAGCATTAATTGCTGTATCGGCTTCGACGTACTGTTTCTCAACGGCGTTAAAAGTTTGCCTGGCACTAGTGAGGGTTGAGTCAATACTATCGATTTCATTTTGAGTGTAAACGTCTGGATTGTGGGTTCGAGCATCTTTCATATCATCTACTGCTTGTTGGGCGTTGAGTACGGCTTTCCTGGCTTGTTCCAACGATGACTGCAATGTGAGTTTAGTTTGTTCGGCTGTTTTTAGCGAGCTTTGGGCGGCGGCTAGACTGGCGTAGGCTTGAGCGACTTCGTCGGGGGTAGCAGTGCTTTTTACTTTGAAGAGCTCTTGATCTATACCAACCAAATCACCGTTTTTTACATAGACTTCTTCGACTATACCAGTTGAAGGAGAATATATTTTGGTGAGGCCGGCAGTGGTGAGGTTACCGCTTTCTAAGACCTTTTCGGTGATATTGTGCCTTTTTACAGTAGCAAAAACATAGCCACTTTCTCCGTTTTTCTTGCTTTTAACAAGAAAGATTAGAATTAAGATAATGAGAATAAAAATAACGAATATCCGCTTTTTCCAGCTGGTTTTTTTGAGCCAACTGAATAATTTTTTAGGAATAGCGGTGATTTTATTTAAAAATGCCATTATATGATTATAGCCATGATTGAGGAGATTTTCTAGGCAATGGCACTTTACTAAACTATTTCAATACATGGGGCTGTTTCTGGTAATCTTCTTAGAGAATCGGGGGTTTTTCTGAGTCGCATAACAGTATCTTTTTTGTTTAGATAGAAAGCGTCTACCTGGTCCAGTACAACTTCACAGCCACAGTCTCGTAAGAATGCTTGAAATTGACTATATGCAGTTACTGAGCCATTTAGATTTGGTAAATTTGTAAAGATATACCCATCATATGGAGTAAGTAAGCTATAGAAAGCTCTAAAAAGCTGATAGTAGACAGCTAAGTATGCAGGAGTTTGAAAAGGAAAGTGGTTGTCCATATCGTGCTCAAAAGGGCCAATAGGGCGGCAAGTAATGATATCAAAGAAGCGAATTCCTTGCCTTTGATAATACTCGCCTAATCTGTCCCAGATATGCTGGCTACTTCTTCCGGGGTAGAGCTCATAGATATTTCCTTCGATTATTTCCCACGAGGGGGGGCGGGCTGCAACTTCTTCTGGTGTCATAATGTCTTTGCTACGAATACCGACTACTCCGGAAGCCTGACCAGATTCTGCGACAAATTTGCCTGAGCCAAAAAGATCGAGAAAATAGGCACTCTGCCCTTCCTGTCTTCGTGCATGTGCCAGTGCGGCGAAACAGGTAAATGGTGTGAGGAGCGAGGCAAAAGTTCTTTCGTAGGGATGGATTTCGTTGATTGCTACTGTATCCGAATCTGTTCGGTCGGTGTCTATTCCCCAGACATCGCCACAGTTAGTTTTGATTCTTGACTGAGCATCTAGATAGTTTAGGAGGCCGCGAATATGAGATTCTTTGGTGGAGAACATTTGAATATATGATATCACACGTTTTTATGATTGCAGCTTATCTAGTCCCCTACTATGTAAGTCTCTTCTTTGTTGTGGAATATATGGAGATAAACCGTGACGTATAAGTATGCCAATAATGTCACCATCAATATAGTGTGCACATGGGTTGATACCTGCTGAAACTAAAAAGTTAGTTGGATTAAAGTCGTAGGGAGTGTTTGGGTGTTCAGCTTCCCATGGGATAGTCAGAAGAGAAGCGGCAGCAGAACGACACATAGTACGTTCTTCTTTGGTTTCTGGTTGATGTCCTTGGACCCATTCTTGGAGTACTCCGAGCATTCCATCAGTAAACCGATGGTAACGCATAGCAGGAAGAGCGCTGGGAGCGGTGGCTAAATCTGCGGTGATTTGACTATCCGGTCTATCGGTATTAAAGAGGCGGAGTACTTCTCTTTTGCCGTCTTGGTGTTCAACAATGTAAAAGTAACCTGTATTGTGGAGATAAAGTTTAAATTGTGCTGTTTTACCAGCAACTTCGGTTAATTCTAGCGCAAAGGGAACAATTTGGCTAAGTTCTTCAAATGAGTATCCTGCTTCAAGTGGAAAACTAAGAGACGTCCGAGAAGCTCTATACCTTAATTCTAGAGTGGCTTGACTTTCTGCACCACTAATAATTTCTTCTGTAAGTGCACTTTGAATCTGGTGAGAAGCGATAATGATTAATTGTTCAAGACTTGTTGCTTGGCCGATATTAACCCAGCTTGAAAGGGTTTGAAGTAAGTTAGCTGAGAATGCTTGAGGAAACTGACCAAGCGGACTGTTGCCTAAAATAGTTAAAGATGAATTGGCGCGTATTAAGGGATCAATTTGAGCAGGTTTAGGAGTAGTATCTGCTACTGGGCTTAAGGGAGTTTCTGTAAATTCTTCCATTATAGTAAGTATAGCAGGTAGTATAGCTTAGGTAAGATTGGTGAAGGGGTTGTAGGCTACTTCCCACAAGTAGCCGTCGGGGTCGGCAAAGTAGCCGCTATAGCCGCCCCAAAAGACCTTGCTTGGTTCTTTTACGGCTTTGGCGCCAGCCTGGAGTGCTTCTTGGTAGACTTTATTTACTTCATCTTCGGATTTTGTGTTGTGGGCTAAAGTAAAACCGCAGAAGCCGGAGTGGTTGCTCTTTACAGTAGCATCTTTGGCGAGTTTGGAAATAGGGAAAAGTGAGAGCCAGGTACCTTTCATTTTGAACATTATGTGTTCTTCCCCTTCTTTGTAGTTATGTGGTTTAAAGCCCAAACCGTCTCGATAGAAAGAGAGAGATTTTTGAAAATTGGAAACTCCAAGAGTGATGATGCTTATTTTTGGCTTCATAGGAAAAGTATAGCAAGGCATGTTTTAAAGTTCTTGTGTTAATAAACATGACTGGTTGGTTGCTATAATAATAACTATAGTAGTTATTTGAAAAATGGTATTTAGAGAAACAGCAGAAAGGATATTTAGTGCTTATATAGGAGACGATTATAGATTGTCTAAACACATAGAAAGAAGAGTTTATGAGGAATATGATAGGGAAGAATTTATTAAACTACAGCAAGCTATAAGGGAAAGAGTAAAGTTTGTAGACACAATAGATATTGGGGCTGGCTACAACCCATATCCTGCTCTTTTGTGGTTGGATGCAATTACTATTCGCTGTGTAGATCCAGCATACCGTTGGTATAACTACAGGGACCCAAACAACAATTACCCTTTTGCCCCTAGTGTGGCAGGAGGGGTAGAAAATAAACGACATATGAAAAGACTAGCGAGAAAAGCTCTGGACAAACTTAGATTTCCGAATCCTGTTTGGAATTGTTATCTAACAGTTATAGAAGGAGTGAGAGAAAATAAACCGAGAAGAATTGAACTGCTACCAGTAGCTGCCTCTGAATGGCTAGCAGAAGATGATAATAGTGACTACGGCAACTTAGTTGTTAGGCGGATTTTCCCCTCTGCAGAAGAGTGGGGGGCATTGATTGAGCGGCTAAAACTAGGAGGGATGGTGATTACTAGCGGATATGGTCGGCTAATAGAGGTTCCAGGGTATCATACTCGAGCTTTTTCTCCAGAGATTAGCCGAGGAGGCGGCGCGGATGTTTTAAACACACCATTGCCGCTAAATGGAAATTGTGAAGCATTGGGGCTAGATTTTGTGGCTGAAGCAGCTGGAGTGTATTTTTATCAAAAACAGAAGCAACTACAGGCTGCAGAAATTGAGGCTGCAGTAATAAATAATTTAGTATAGAAATACTAAATCCAGCGTTTTACTTTACTACAGTAATTTTTGTATTGTTTACCAAACTTGTTGGTAAGGGTAGGCTCTTCGTAGAGAACTACAAAGAGATGCAGGCCAATAAATAGTAAAAACAAATATACAACCAGGCTGGTGTGGCCAAAGAAAAAGAAATAACCCAGTACCACTGCCAAAGTACTTATATACATAGGGTTTCTTGTATATTTATATAGTCCTTGTACTACCAGGGCTTTTGGAGGTTGAATAGGAACGGGCGTGCCTTTGCCGATTAGTTTAAAAATACCTATACAATAGAGCCAGAAAATTGATCCAGCGATAATCAAGGCAAGGCCGAGTATTTTGAAAGAAAAGAATGAGAATTTTGGCAGAGAGAACATGTTGTTTAATTTAATAAACAAGAGAGGAAAAACAAGCAAGATAAACAAGCCGTAGATAACTGCGGCAAGAAATGTAGAAAAACCTATACTATCGCCTTTTCGCATAAATTTATTCTAACAAAGGCAGCAAGGAAGAGCTTACTAACTTTGGTAATCTATTTTTTTGTTTAGTATATATGTAACGAAATAACTGAGAACAAAGCCAGCAAATACTAAGTATCCGGTTTGTAAACCGTACTTAAGAGCGATAAAGCCAAAAATTAGCTGGTACGGGAGTAGATTCATAATTAAGCCACTAACTGAGGAAACAGTAGCTCTTTGATGAGATTTGATTTCCTTCTGGATTAGGCCCTCCTTTAATACTGAAACAAATTCGAGTATTATTCCCAAAAATAGAATAAGGAAAGCTGTAAGATAGCTTTTTGTGAATGCTGCAATAAACAAAATAAGGGCGGCTGCAACTACTGAGATGTTTATTATCGGCCAGGCCCATTTTTTGAATTTGTAGGCAATACTGCTAGCTAAACTTTGGCAAAGAGCGGCAAATGCGAAAACTAGACCAATAGTAGTTCTTGAGAAGCCCAGAAAATTTAAGTAGATATCGTTGAATTCCTCAAGGTTGGCTAACAAAGCCAGCACAATGGCTGAATAAAACATAATTTGCATGAGAGTTTTGTTTTGCACAACGGCTTTGAGTGAGTCTTTTATAAACTGGAAGTAGCCTACTTCTCCAGTAGACTTAACTGCTTTTACTTCTGGCCACATAAAAGCTACTAGAGAAACAATAAGAACGGACAAGGCAGAAATAAGCACTGGAAGTGAGAAAGAGATTTCGCTTAAAAATCCACCTAATGCTACAGCCAGACCAATTCCTAGAGTTCGCAGAGCATTGCCTCTGCCCCAGATTTGTTCAAAGCTGGACTCTGCTTTGGCTTGTTTGAGATAGTCGTATACATAGGCCTGGAGTGTTCCAGAAGCGAAGGTGCCCCCGATAGTTCTAAAGACAAAACCCAAAAGAAAGAGCAAAAAAGAATGGCTAAAAAACCAAATAATATAGCAAAGAGAAAAAGATAAACCGGAGAGAATAAGAATTTTTCTTCGGCTCCATCTGTCGGCGAGAGCGCCGCTTGGCATTTCTAAAAGAAGAGTTAAAATTGACCAAATAAAGAGCAGTATACCGATCTGGCTGATATTTATACCACGACTCTGCATAAAGAGCTTTTCTACTGCATAGATTAGAATAAAGTCGAAAAAAAACTGGAATACATAGAAAAGCTTAGTGAACTTTGAGAGAGTCATAGTTTAATTTTATTTTAATTTGCTGTAGTGTGCCAGAGTTTATGCTTGATATTTACAAAGAATCTTTTATTTATCTTCTTTGCTTATTTCTAAAATTTGGTTCTGAAGCTCTAAGAAAACTCCCTCCCCTTTTCCGATATTTTCTGTAAGAAGCAGGGCGTCGTCTATAGCCTCTTGTGCTCGTTCCCATTGTCTGGTACGGAGATAAGCTCTAACTAGTTGGTAGTTGAACCATAAATCTCTTGCAGGGCCGTGTTGATCGGCCTCTCTTTGCAGTGAGTCGACAAGGTTGCCAAACAATTCTGCCTCATACTCTGGTTGTGGACTATTTATGTATTCTTTATAAAGAGCACCGGCTTCACCCAAAGGGATGTCGGTAAAAGGCTGCTGTTGAGATTCTGGAGCTTTGGCGCCTTCAGGAGTATCTTGAGAGCCAGGTACAGGCTCTTGAGAGCCGGGTACTGGTGTAATTGCTCCAGGAACAGGAGTAGCAGCTCCAGCAGGAGTATCTTGAGAACCAGGTACTGGTGTAACGGCTTCGGGAACTGGGCCAGGAGCTGTATGTTGAGGTTGCCTTTCTTGTTCGGTCTCTTGCATATAGAAATTATAGCAATTGTTTATATTTCTATATTTAACCCCACATTTTCTTGAGCGAGGGGAAGCGCTCAATACCCAAGTGGTCCATAATGGCCAAGTTCCAGCCGGTATGCAGCACCTCGTGTTGATCGAGTGCCCAAAGCATATCTACGGCAAAAATTGGCTCCTTGCTCCAGGGAACTTTTATTTTTTTATTGCAGTTCTCTTTATTGGAAAGTATTTGTATAAGCTCTTGGTCGGCTTTTTTGAGCTCGGTGAGCAGTTCTGCCTTTGTTTGGACTTTTAGCTTTTGGTTGGAGTAGGCACCAAAGCTTAATTTCCCTTTATCTATTGCCTGCATATAGGTATATTGCACATTGATTTGGTGAGCTAAGCTTTCTTTGGGAGAGTCGGATTTGCGATCTGGGGTGTTTATCATGCGAAAGTCGAAGCTTTCCTCGGGAACAAGTTGATAAAACTCTCTGTTTATCTCTCTATTGGCAAAGAAACTCTGTAAAAAGAACTTTGCTTTCGGATGAGTTACTTTTGAGAAATCCATATACAATATTTTACTATTTAATTTAAAAATAATAATTTAGGTAAAATTATTGGCAATGATAGAGTTGGGAGTACGGGCAATATTAAAAAAAAATAATAAGGTGTTGCTGGTGAAAAACCACCATGGTATTCATAAAGACAAGTGGGTACTGCCTGGTGGAAAGGTGGAGTTTAAGGAGCCCTCAAAAGATGCTATACAACGGGAGATAAGGGAAGAACTGGGGCTAGAGTTTGAGCCAAAATTCCTAGCCTATCATGAAGACAGAGAAAGCAGTGAAAGTGTTTACTACATTACCCTGTTTTTTACCGGTGCCTTTACTGGAGAAATAAAGGAGCAAAACAGCGAGATACTGGAATACAGGTTTTTTAGTGAAGAAGAGGTAAAAAACTCTGGTGAGATTGGCTTAGGGCACAAGGAGGTGATATTAAGAAATAACGATATATTTAGCTTCTAGATCGTCTTAATGGTGTAAAACTAAATGGTATTTGGAACCTTCTTGTTCTTCTGTCTTCTAAGCCTTGGATTCCTGCTCTAATTTGAGTGGCAACATCTTGCGCATCAAATCGATCTTCTATCTGACATACCCCAATAGGAACAGGGTTTCCATCTAATGTTGGGTGGATATCTTGCCCATGAACTCCAATACTGGTGGAGAAATCTAATCTTTCGATAATTCTGGCTGTTTGCTCTGCAATTTCTGCTGGTGTTAATCGCCTATTTCTGTTTCCTGCTTCTTCTCTTTCTATCCATCTGGCATATGGAGTACCATTACAAATGGTTAGAGCCATAAAGGTTATCCATTCTGGCCGTATGTAGTTTAGTAAATTTGCCGTGTCTACTTCGTGATCGTATGAATGAGTAATACCACCTAAACCTGGCATGACCATTACGGATGCTCGTATTCCAGAATAATCAAGAATTTTGCCTGCTCTATATGCCTCATTACTATCATAGCCCTTACCTGCTATTTTCAAAACCTTATCGCTTCCGCTTTCAAGACCCCAGTAAACTACTTCTAAACCACGTCTTCCACCCAGTCGTTGTATAGAACAGTTGCCACAAGTGCCACCACAATATAGCATGTGCAGATTTTCTTCTCCTTGTTTTAGAATATCTTTTGTATTACCATAAACAGCTACCCTTCTTGGTAGCCTTCCAGTTGCTTGTAGTACAGCTTGTAAAGAGTATTGTGATGCAAAAAACAAAGTATCGAAATCGGCACTGAGAGCGTTGCCTGCCCCAATAAAAATTCTATCGATTTGATTTAAGGCACTAGGATATCTTCTTAGATAGGCTAGAACCTGCCTTACATGGTCATAATATTCTTGCTCTGATTTTACGCTATAAACTACTCGACCATCTTTATACATAGTGCAGTAGGTGCAGGAATTGTGATTGCAGCCTTCTGTTAATGAAAATTGAACGACATTGTCTTTAGTTTCAGAAGGAGGGGGCTCCATAGGAGTAGGAGCATAACCTAAACGCCCCTTGAGCATCGATTCAATAGTAACCATAGCAAATATTATAAGATATTATAAGTAATATTTCAACCACATTAATAAACAGAAGCTTTAATGGTTACTTCATATTCAAACTCTCTCCTTTTTATGGTAATATACTTAAGTTCGCATAGCTCTTTTCCGCCGGTAGGCGGATGATCTAGTATAATTGTACTATGTTTTGGGTATATGCTTTATATAACAAAAAGTATAACAAAATATATATTGGTCAGACTGATAGCTTGATTAAGAGGGTAAAAGAACACAATAGCAGAGTTTTAAAAAGAAGTTATACTGCGAGATTTGACGGTGAATGGCAGTTAATTTTTAAAGAAAAGCTTATCTCAAGATATAGAGCAGTAGAAAGAGAAAAGAAATTGAAAAGCTATCAAGGAAGGCAGTTCATTAAAAGATTGATTAAGTCAGTAGGCGTTTAAAATCCGCCTACCGGCGGAATTTCCCCTGTAGCTCAATGGTAGAGCAACCGACTGTAACAAAGATTGCAGCCTTGAGTGGTAACACTCAAGGAAAAATAGGGTGAATTCAGGGAAGCCTAAGTTCCTTTTATGGAATATGGTAATCCTGAGCCAAGTTTGGTGAAAGAACATAGAAGTAGCCAAGAAGGTGCAGAGACTAGAGAGTGAGGAGTTCAACCAATAACCTCTCCACGAGCGCCCTACCCCACAGCAATGTGGGTGATGAGATAGTCCATGCTTTAGAGAAATCTAGAGATAAATGTAATCGGTAGGTTCCTGGTTCGAGTCCAGGCGGGGGAGCCAAGCTTGACGAGAGGCGTAAAAAGCTATCTTGTCAAAGGGTTTTATCCAGTCATATCGGGCTGTTTTGCCATTCAACTCCAAGTTCTGAAGTGCCATCTTCAAAAGTAGCCGTTTTTCGTGGGCTTCAGAACTTTCAAACAATTTTCCTGCGTTAGAAGCCAGTTTTAGCAGGTATTCTGAGGTTATATAGTATTCCTCATCGGCAAATTGTAGTTTCTCAATTTTCTTGGTTATTGCTTTCTGATTTGCCCGATACTCTTTTCGTTTTTCCTCATACTTGTCCTTAGTAATACTACCGAGCAGGTAGTCGTCATAGGCTTTCTCAATGCCTGTCTCATACTTTTGGTGTTCAGTCTGATAGCGATTTAGCAAGTCGTGGTAAAAGTCTGATTTGTGCTTATGGTTAGTCTGTAGTGCTTCAACAATATCGTCTACGGCTTCTTGTGGCATTTGTAGCTTGTCAAAGACTGCCGAGAACTGTTTGGTCAGGTCGTCCTCTGTCAGCCACTCTGCCCCGTGCTTGCCGTTGTATTGGGTGCAGTGGTAGTAATGATAAGTCTTACCGCTTTTCTTGGTTTTCCTTTCAGGGGTTATCAGGCAACCACAATCGGCACATCTGATTAGACCTCGGTATAAGAAGGGTAAACCAGCATATTTGAAGTGCTTTTTATGGTGTCCCGCTTTAATTTCTTGGACTTTGTCAAAAAGCTCTTGGGTAATTACCCTGTCGTAATAGTGAGGATATTCTTTTTCGTTGTAAACCATTGTCCCGCAGTAAAAGGGATTTTTCAAAATTGCGTCAATATAACCCTTTGAGAAATCAACATTAAACACCTTTTTAAGCTCGGCTCTTATCTCGTTCATTGAATAACTACCTATTGAATACCACTCATACATTTTTTCTACAACCTGAGCTTTTATTGGGTCAATTTCAATCCATTTGTTGCCGTCCTCTTTATCTATGTTGCGATAGCCGTAAGGAGCTTTGCCAGGGAATATACCGCTTCTAACCATTTGTTCCTGTGCCCGTTTAACATTGTCGCTAATGGCGTCTGAGAAGTATTTAGCCAGTCCTAAGCTAATACCAAACTGAAACTTCTCAACTGCCGAGATTTTACTGTTGATAACCTGTCCGTCTGAGGGAAAATGTAACTCAACCTCGTCTTTAAGTGCTTTCTCGTAAAGAGTGGCAACCCGCATATCAAAAACATTTCTTGATAACCTGTCTACTTTGTCAAAACAAACGGCTATAGTCTCTTTTAGCCCGATTATGTAGTCCAAGATACTGTCAAATTCTTCTCGGTTGTTTTTATATGCACTCTCGTCAAAGCTGAATTTCTTGATAACTTCAAAGCCTTTTCTTTCGCAATAAGTTTCAAGGCGAACTATTTGAGCTGGCAGGGAATTTCCTGCGTCTTTTTGTTCTTCTGTTGATACTCGTGCAATTATGACTGCTTTCATAGCTCATTTCTTAATTGGGGCAATTTGTCTTAGGTATGCGTCAAGAATAGCTTGCTTTAAGCTGTCGGATTTTGCCTCATAACTTGCAAATTCGCCTATATTTTCTCTGTTGAAATGCAGTTGTCCCTCTCCAACATTACCCCTGTGTTGCCCTGTTGAATAGTATTTGTTTGACGCTACCTCATTCGAAGAAAAGACCCAATATCTAATAACATCTCTCCAAACGCCCATCCATACAAAAACATCGCAACATTTGGGCTTAACTTGTTGAAAGTTCATATCAAAAGGCATATCTTCATCTTTTGATAGAGCTTTTATGTATAAGGGTTCGTGGCTATTAAAATCTACAGCTCTTGATGCTTTTACTTCGATTGTAACGAACTTGCTATCATCTACATTTAACATAAAGTCATATTGCCCAGCATAGTTAGGGTCGATTTTTTTTGTTGGTTTGACCAAGTCAGGTACTAACTCCTTCAAATGCCCTTGAGCCCATAATTCCCCAAAACCTCTCGGAGCACTTATCTCGAAGATATGAAGATACATATTTCTTGCAATATACTCATCTCTCATTAAGTAATAATCATCAAGGTTAAGTTTTTTTAATCCTAAGAGCGTAGAAATGATAAATTCATACTCGTTAAAAGGATATACAGACATTAAGTTATCCAGTTTTTGCCTCAAAACTGCTTCATCCTCTTTTGATAGTTGAGAGATTAAGCTGTCTAATTGGTGCTTTAGTGATTGCATAATTATTTTCTTATAAAATTTTTAATATATTGTTTTTCATCTAATGTTAAACCAAACGCATCAAAAACGAACTCATTTAGTTCATCTTCGAGTTTATCTCTTTCAATACCAGATAACAAACTATCTACATCTTTTTCGATTTCTGCAAGAGTTTTATCATCAATTCGTGGGAAGGGTAAAAGTTCAAGGTCGCCTCTTAATACTTTGACCGTATTAAATTTCTTTTTCCACAAGTATTGAAAGATATTTGAGTTGAGAAAAACTAACACAACTTTTGTAGGGATTTCTGGAATTTTCGGAATGAGTATATTTGCACTATTGAGAGTTAATGTTTGTTTGTCGTCATATGCAAAGGCGAGCTCACCTGAAATGAATTTATAAATTAGTTTTTCTTTAGCTCGATATTTCCATACAGGGGCGACTTGTTGAAATTCGTCAGGTGTAAATTTGACAAACGAAGTAGCAGGATTAAAAGTATATTTTTGTATGTCTGCACCTTTCAGCACCTTCTCGTTATTGTCTGTTTTGGTTGTCGAAATGAACTTACTATTATTGCCTGTAACGATACCCAATGCCCAATCTGCATTATCTTTTAATGTTGTAAAACAATTTTTGTAAATTTTTGCTATTAACAGTTCGTCTTTTTCGGTAATACTTGTATCAAATGTGTAGTCAGAGTTGCTTAAAAATCTGCTTTGCTTGATTTTGGACATTAGTCCATCTTTTTGTGTAACCTCAATTTCGTTCTGAAGACCATTTGTTTTTTGGACGGTCAATGTTATTACGGGTGATAACACTTTGCTAAAAACATTTCCTAAATGCTTAATGCTTTTAATAGCACTACCACTTAACAAAAAACCTCTAACATCTCGATGCTGTTTTATCTTTGTAATTGCCTCTGGTAGCACATAACAAAGTGAACCGTTATCATTTAATAGACTTGTCCCTCTTACTAAAAAGTATGAAAAAGCCTCGTTCGAAATGATATTTGGATAAGCCTTTCTCAAAATTTCGCTTTCCTCTATTGAAAAGTGATAACCCCAAGGTGGATTTGTTGCAATAATGTCAAATTTACCATCAGGGTTTTCTCTGAGGCTGTTTGCCACGAATATATTCGGATAAAAATCAATTTCTGGATAGCTTGTAACAAGATTTATTTTTGCAATTTGTACTGCTATCGGGTCAATATCGTAACCCCATAAAAGTAATGGGTTGGAGATATGTTCTGAAAAAGCAACCAGAAACTGTCCTGTTCCACAACAAGGGTCGAGAACCTTTGAGCCTTTCTTTATCTGGCTAGATAAATCTTTAACAACATCATCAATTAGTGTTTTGGGGGTGTAATAAGAACCGCCTTGGGACTTTTTGCCCTCATCAAGCAAGGATTGATATAAAACACCAAGGCTATCAGAGCTGAATACATCTTCTATGTTTAACAATTCTTGAAGGTTAGATAGATTTATCCTTCCTATTTTTTCTTGCCATTCAAGTATTACCTTCTCTATATTTTTGTTCTTAAATTTGACTTCATTTAGGGTTGAAACAGGTTCATCGAAAGTCGCTAGTTTGGCTTTTTTTAATACCGAAAGGCTGTGAATGAGCAGGGCGGTTTGAAGCGATATTTGGTGTTTATTTATCTGTTTGATATATGACTGTAAAAGTGGCAGTTTGTCTTTATGGCTTAATTGTTCAATCGGGATGAAGGTAGATTTTGAATTTCTTTTATTTGCTCGATTATTTAGTCGTTCAGTTTTTCCGTTCTGAATGTCGGTTTTAAGTTGTTCAATTTGTTTTTTATCCAACAGTTTTCCTCTTTCATTAGGGGAGTAAGCAAGCTGACCTGTTTTAATCCAATTCCTTACGGTAGCAGTAGATACACCCAACAACTCACTCGCTCCAAAGATGTCGAGCAAATCTGCTTTGTTATTTTCATAAAGACTATCTTGCTTCATATTTCTTTAAGAACTGAGATAAATTATCCTTGCTTATTCTGTATTGTTTGCCCGCTTTGTATGCAGTTAGGCGGTTAGCTCTTACCCAACGATACACGGTCAAATAGGCAACTTTTAGGGTTTTGGCAACTTCTTCAATCGAGTAATACTGGTCTTGTTTCATATTAGTTATATTTATCATTATTTAACATCTGGTCTTGAATTGCAAGTAGTTTTAATGGCTCAAACTCGGTTATTTGCTTTCTAAGAAGTGAGAACACGCTAACCTCATCAGTCTTACCCAGCTCTTTCATTTCCTTATTCAAACTATACCAAGTAGAATTGCCGTATCGCTTGGTCATTTCCCTAAACTCTCTTATGCCAATTTCCTCAAGCAATGCTCTCAATCCCAGCATTTTCAAGATAGGCGTTAGCTTGATTTTAGGATTTGCAGTTAAAAAGCAAGAAAAAAACTTTTTGGGACTGTCGTATTGATATGCCAGTAAAGGCGGGTATGCTTCCTCAATTTCGCTGATGTAGTGAAGCAAGACCTTTTTGGCTGTGTCTTGGCTAAATATGTTTGTAAAAGTTGGTTCTACTTCCTTGCCTATTTTCTTGAGGATTTGGTTGATTTTTTGTCGTCTATTTAGTCTTATCTCAACTCGCAACACCTCAAGCGGTTTCTGCTTGGTCAGCACATCAAATAAATTAAGCTGTAAGGCATTATCTTCTTCTTCAGCCCGTTTCTCGCTAACCTTAGCTTGCTCTAAGTCTTTGATTTTGTCATAAAAAACTACCTCAAACGAGTTTGCCCGATACTTGAAGCTGTGCCCCTCGTTCCTAAAGTCTGTTCTGTTGGTGTCCAGTCGCTTATTGATGTTGAGCTTGGTTAGCTGGGATAGGTAGGTATAGGGCGTTGTGTAATCGGTCAGGGCGATGTTTTTGGAGTAGTGGACCGATGAGACGGGAGCATTGATTAGAAATTGCTCAAATACTCTAACACCCATTTCTTTTAAGACGATTTTAAGTTTTTGGATGACTGCGGGAAAATCAGCGTCAGTTAGCTCGTCAAAGTTATTGCCGTAGAGTAGTTTTGGAACAGAAAACTCAATTTTTAATGGTATCTCAAAATTACCCGCTCGGTTCATTCTTTTGGTAACTGTCAGTCTTGGTTTGTAAATTCCGTTTTTAAGCTCATTTGGGGTCGGGTTTTGCTTACAAGTTATGTTAGACCTACCACCCAAGCGATAGTAACCAGAAGGGTCATAAAGCCCTTTGGTTGATGGACTAAATTTGTCGTGGTCAAGTATCGTAAACATACCTGATTTAAGGGTTAAAACTATTGTGTCCAACATACATTTTCGTTACATCTTCAAACTTGGAAATAATTACTCTTTCGATTTCTTCTGCCACTTCTCGGTTAATTGGGTGAAATATATTAAAATTGCCATTCGTACTCTTACGAGTGGGATAGGTCAATCGATACCCTCCTTGTGGTCGCGTGTAGATACCGATTGACCCAAAATAAAAGCTGTTGTTATAAACGAAGCTGGCAAAACCCACGAGTCCTTCGTTTGCTTTAACTGGAGTTATTTGAACTTCGTTTATAGTTGCTTTCATACTTTCCCTTCTGGCTGATTTTCGACAAGTAACTCGCTGATATATTCCTCTAATTCTTTATCTGTCCACTTTTCCAGAGAAACCCAACCATACATAAGTAGGTCTTCGAGTGTATCTGTGTTTCTGGCGTGGCAAATATCAGTAATTTTGTCATTGATAATGATTTCATAAGCCCGTTCTCGGTCTATCATCTTTCCGAATGCCTTGATTTTCATAACGGTTCACCTCCTTTCTGGCTCTATTTCTTCTATCGATTTGGATGAGCAACGAAAAAAACTCAGTCAGCCTGCTGAGTTCTTCTGAAGTAAGGGTGAAACTCCGTTTACTCGTCGTTACTTTTTCGGTATCCATTACCGAAAGGATATAAAACGGGGTTGTAGCTATAGTTAGCTAACTATTTAGGAAGGAATTTGGGGTTTAACTGAACTGTGGTAAAGGGTTTTGCCAGTAGAAAATCTTTAATTTGTGTTTCGATGGCTACTTTATCATTAATTGAGCGAGTAGCATTGTATATCTGTCGGGCTGTGAAGTTTTCTGGTTCCTCTCTGTTTTCAATAACCACTTCGTCCCAAGACCATTTTCGCTTCATATTTTTTGAATTTTTCAAAACGACACGACACACCATTTCGAGCTTTGTATTTAACGGAATTACTATCTGTTTACCAAAAAATGTAATAATACCCGTATTTATGTCGTACTGAGGGGCAAGCATACCTTTGTAGATATTTAACTGCTGTTCAAGAACTTGAATTTGAAGCTCGGTTCTATATGCCTCTCTTGCTTCTTGCTCTAACTCTTGTTGCGTCTTTTTAATTGTTACAGGTGGGTCATACCTTTCAAAGCTGGTTATATCAAGTTTGGGTGGTTCATATAGGGGAATTTCTGGTAATTGGAAGTTCTTGATAAAGTCCAGATTGGGCAACTTGAAAGTTGAGGCTATAGCAGATATTGATTTGGCGAAACTAGTAGCATCAATAATTGTGCTGGCAATTTGCCTAAATTGCTTTTCATTTGCTTTTACGACTGGTTCAAAAATCTTTGTTTGCTCCTCTGTCGAGAGTTTACTTATTTGGCCAAGAGTTAGTTTTTTATCAGATAGTTTCGGCATAGTTCATTACATCTTCAATACTTATGTTTGTTTATCATATTTTATCAGTTTGCGATAGAATAGTGTTATGGGAGACAAGGCAAAAGATGCTATAGAAACCAGAAGCATTTCACTTGACGAGGTGATTGCTATTCTTTCGTCTAACAAGCCCGAAGAATTGATTGGAGTAGAAGAAACGGCATATTTTGAATGCAGAGAGGTTTCTTATTTAACTTCTATTGGCGAGCAATCAGACAAAGAAAGACATAAGTTTAATTTGGTTAAAGATGTGGTTTCGATTGCTAATTCAGGTGGAGGGATTATCTGTATCGGTGTTAAGACTTTGAAAAAGTCGAACGAAAAAACAGAATATATTACTGAGATTGCGCCAGTTCCTAAAGACCATATTCAAATGAAGAGCTGGGAAGATATACTTTTCGGCTATAGCATCCCCAATTTTAAGAGACAGTGGCTTGAATATGGATATAGTGGCACGAATGAAAAAGTCTTTTGGATAAAGATTGCAGATATTCGTGAAACTGCTGAATATCCGTTGCTGGTGAGTTTATCTAAGAAATATGAAGAGGGTGTATCAACAATTAAAGAGAACTTCGGTTTATATTTTAGAGACCGTTCAGTCAACGTTCCATATTCTCTTGAAAAACTGCATACTTTCATCCAGGCAGGGTTTAGGGGAGATGATAACGGTCAAGCAAGATACCTCAAATCAATGCTGGAAGCTATTGACACAAAAATAGACCTACTTTCAAAAAAAATAAGTAAAGAAGATGCGAAACAAATAAAAACTACATTAAGAGATGAGATTGTTGATTACGCTATACAAAAACTAGATAGCTCAAAAGGTCTTTTTTACCTTTTTGCTTTCCCTATTAAAGATGCGGTTGTCAAAGATTTCTGGGAGCAAGGCGATAAATCTGTTTACCACTTTATTAAAAATACGCCACATTTAAGAGAGATGGGTTGGGATTTACGTGTAGCCCAATCTGAATATCCATATCCCAATAAAAACAAATGGGAAATCACAAACGGTAACCGCAAGCTCACGAGTTTTGATATTCGAGGTAGGTTGTTTAGTGCTGGTTCAATAGACGAGTTCTTAAATTGGGGTGTCAGCGATTATAAAACGGATGAAAAATTCAACGTAGTAAATGCGTTTGCCCTAACAGAGTATATCGATAGTTTCTTTCAAACCTTAGAAGTATTCAAAACGGTTTTTAATATAAAAAGCGATTATGAGGTTGAAGCTGGATTTCTGAACGCTGGGAGCAATACTAAACTCTTATTTCCACCTCACATTCAGGGCATCTTCCATGCTTTGACCGATGTCATTAAACAGGACAAATGGGAAGTCGAGGTTAAACTAGAAGACGATAGGCATCCTTCTTATTTTGCAGGTCAATTGGTACAAGAGGTGTATGTAAACGGGTTCGGCTATGTGAACCAGTTAGGTTATCCATACCTTGATAAAAATGACAAAGGGTATAAGGTCGACGAACCTTTGTATATCAAACAAAAATAGTTTAGACAATAGAAAATATGCCAATAACATTAGCTAAATATATATATGACAACCTTACTCAAGGCGGATGGACTGGCGTTACTCTTGATGAAGAAAAACAAAGTGTAAAAATCCCAAGTGGAGACATATTGAGCTTAAAGCGAGGCGAATATCAACTGAACTTCTATTGGTATTCTGTTAATGACAAGACTTATAGCCAAAGAGAAAAATACGGCACGATAACATTTCCGAAAGACTACAACATTAGAAACTGGTTATATTTCAGGAGTAATAACGGGAATTACAAATTGTCCCGTGAACAACAGTTCAAAAACATTATCAATCCTCTTGGAAAAGAGGTAACGAAAATAAAAATCAGTTCTACCTCGAAAAAGATGGTGTTGGTTAAAGGCACTTTGTCATTGCCACAAAGTATATTTGATAAGGTAATGGCTGACGCTGAATATGTTTACCAAAAGAGCCAATCCTATAGAAGTTCTACTGAAAATTACTTATCTAATATCAAATCTCACGACTACAGTAAAAATACAAGAAAAAGGACAACATATCTTGAAAAAGGTGAGTTTAGTTTTTTAGTTGACCGCCTTTACCTTAAGACTAAGAGAAATAAAAAAGACTTCTTGCGTTATTTGGATGGAAGCGACATTGCTTCTATTGAAGAACTGATAACAGAACTATTGCGATACGATGTGCTGTCTGACGGATTTTTGAGAAAACTAAATGACTACTTTATTAAAGAAAGGCTAAAAGACATCATTGAGCTGGGCAGAGAAATCCTTGCACTTGGGACAACAAATCTCAATACAGCACCCGCACGGAAAGTCATCAATCGTATCGGTGAAACAAATATCGGTCAGCTTGAAACTGTTTGGCAAAGATATTTTGAAAGAAATTTGTTGTATCTGATTTTTACTTATAAAAAGATATTCTCGAAAGTAGAACTTAAAGATATTGAGGGTGATAAAAAATATCCTGATTTTATTGGTATTAACCACTATAACGGGTTAGATGTTATAGAGATTAAAACCCATCTTAAGAATGCACTAAACTGGGATAAAAGTCATCAAAACTTTTATTTTTCTCCAGAATTAAGTAAAGCGATTGTCCAAACCACAAACTATATGGACGCTATTATGCAAGAGCGTTTTAAGCAGGTTGATGATAGGAAAAAGATAACTCAGTTTACCGATGAAGAAAACCTGTACCATCCACGAGGCATTATAGTTATTTCGTCTCAGTCAAAGCTAACGACTAAGAAGGGCGAGAAAGAAAAATTGAAGAGGGATTTTACGAAACTTAGGAATAGCTTACATAATATAGAAATCCTTACATTTAATGAAGTGCTTGATATAGCGGACGAGTACTTAAAAAACATTGTGCCAAAAACTGACACTGAGTAGTTAGGCGTGCGTTGGTCAAATTTGGAAAGTGTCAAACACTGTTTGAATGTTCTGTAAACCAAATCCAGGCTCATTTTCGGTACTAAATGCGTTTACAAAGGAGTTTACCATTGCTTAATAACCCCAGATTGACAGAACACAAAGTGTTTGCTAGAATGCACTATCGCACTAGTACAATAGTGCGTATTTTATGAAAGATAAGAACATAAATGAGCTTGTAGAGACTTTGCTTAAGGTTAAAAGCCGTGAAGGTGCGCTTGACCTGCTTAAAGGACTTTTGACGTCTCAAGAGCTGGATGAGGTTGCTCGTCGGCTTCAAATAGTAAAAATGTTAAAAGCAGGCGTGTCTCAGAGAGAGATTGTTGATAAGCTGAAAGTTGGTATAGCAACAGTTACCAGAGGTTCTAAAGAAATTAAAAAAGGAAGATTTAAGAATGTATGAAACGAAGTAATAAAAGTATTGTTGCGTATTTGCAGTTAGCCGCGGCTATGACCATCGTTGGTAGCTCTATGGTTGTGGGTAAGATAATTACTTCAAGTTTCCCTGTTTTTCTGGCATCTGGCTTAAGCCTAGGAATTGCGTCGCTAATTTTTTTGACGTTATTGGCTAGTTCAGGAAATAAGCTACTAGTCCTTAAAGGTAAAGATTTGCTGGTAATTTTGTTGCAGGCCTTTTTGGGAACTTTCATCTACAGGATTTTATTGTTATATGGTTTGCGCTATACAACAGCTACGCAATCTGGAATTATTACCAGTACAGGTCCTGCTGTGGTTGGTATTCTATCGTTTATTCTCTTAAGAGAAGCTATTACCAGAAATAAGCTGATTGGTATTGCCTCATCAGTTTTAGGTGTTTTAATAATCAACCTAAATAGCGTAAATGCTACTTCTGAGCAAAAAACAGCAATGCTAATTGGTGCGGGTCTTGTAATGGGAAGCGTTGTCGTTGAGGCACTGTTTAGTGTTTTGGCTAAGCTGGTTTCTACGAAGGTCACACCTCTTATTATGGCTGCATATGTTACGTTTTTTAGCTTTGTAATGTTTTTGCCTTTTTCGATTGTAGAGGGTTTAAGATTTAATTTTACGTCAGTTGGAATAGCTGATTGGGTGTCAATAGTTTATTACGGATTATTTGTTACCGTTATTTCGTTCCAGCTATGGTTTAAGGGTTTATCAAAGGTTGACGCTTCGTCAGCAGGTGTATTTATGGGAGTAGTGCCAGTAAGTAGCCTAATACTTAGTTATTTTATTTTGAAAGAGCCTTTTAATCTGTCCTACTTAGCTGGTGCAGTTTTTGTTATATTAGGTATATTGTTTATTTCCAAAAATCACTATGAACCAAGTAAATAAAAAAGTTGGAATTATCGGGGGCGTAGGACCACAAGCTACCCAGTTTATCTATGGCAAAATCATTGAATTTGCCCAGTCAAAATATGGAGCAAAAAATAATAATGACTACCCACAGATACTTATAGAAAGTGTACCCGTACCTGATTTTATATCTGACACAAGCCAAATTGAAACCGCAAAAACAATGTTAATTAAATCAGTTCAATCGCTTACTAACGCTGGGGCAACAAGATTGTGCATCGGAAGCAATACAGTTCATATCTTACTTGATGAGTTACAAAAAAGTACCGAGGTTAAGTTTATTTCAATGATTGAATTGGTCGCTAAAAAATGTGTTGGACACGGTTTTAAGAAGGTGGGATTGCTGGGGACACCCGTTCTTATTAAATCTGGTTTGTATGACCAGGAGTTAAAAAAGAATGGAATTGAGCTTGTTTTGCCAACTGAAAACGAAATTGAAGTAGCCGACAGTATTATCCGTGATGTGCTAGCGGGTAATAAGTCGTTTGATAAGAAAACTGAGTATATAGGAGCGTTAAATGACCTATTTAGCCGTGGAGCTGAAGCAATAATACTTGGGTGTACCGAATTACCTTTAGCTATCAATTACGAGGCGCTTGGTAATAGGACAATTAGCTCTGATGAAGTATTGGCCGAAGGGATAGTCGATTATTACTACGATAAAGACGAATAAAACTTATGATTGAGCAATCAGTTATTGAATACAGTGAGGCACTTAAGTCCCTAGGCATTGAACATAAAATCTTAGAGCACCCGCATTTAGTAAACCCCGAAGAAGTACAAGGTTATCTTGGGGAAACAGTTGCCGATTGCGTGGCTTCATTGGTTATGAAAGCTGACGATAAATTTGTCGTTATTCTTAAAAAAGGAAATGACCATTTGAGTTTTAAGAAAATTAAAAAGACCTTAAAAGTTGGTGATTTAAGGTTTGCCACTAAGGAGGAGTTTGAGCAGACCACTAATCTTCCCTTCGGAGCGGCTAGAGTGTATATCCCTGGGTTAGACACTTACATTGACCAAAGAGTGTTTGAGAAGGAATACCTTAATGGAGGTACAGGGAGTTTTGTCTGTACTTTTAAGTACAAAACCGATGACTTGAAGAAAATCCCCAACAGTACGGTTATTGAAGTGTCTGATGACCCCGTGGTAGTTTAAGTGAAAGCAGGTTGTAATTGTAGCGTCTCAAACATTATTTTGAGGTCGCTCAAGGTAAAGTCAAACTCTAATTTGTGGTTGCAGAATAAGTCCTTTAGGGGGAGCAGCGCTCAGCGCTGCTCATCCCACGCTCAGCGTGGGAGCAGCCTCTTTTTAGACCCACGCTCAGCGTGGGAGCAGCCTCTTTTTAGACCCACGCTCAGCGTGGGAGCAGGCAAATAATTCACCCACGCACAGTGAGCGTGTTTTTTTAAGAAAAAGTAGATTTTAGTCGACAGACAAACACATTTTGTATTCATATAATTTATTCAATGTTTTATATTTATGTGCTCCATAGTGAAAAAGATGGCAAGTTGTATACAGGATATTCCCCCAACCTTAGAAATAGAATAAAAGCACATAAAGGTGGGTTTGTGAAAGCCACCAAATATAGACTTCCTTTTAATTTAATATATTATGAAGCATTTATTATTGAACAAGATGCAAAAAGAAGAGAGGTATACTTAAAAGGCGGAAATGGCAAGAAAGAACTTGAGAAGATTTTAAAAAGTTATTTTAAAAGAAAACCCTGGGAAAAATAGATTTTGCATTCTGCAATTTCAAAAGTACGAGATCAGATAGATAAAGCTTTAGAAAAAAACTCTCATGATGAGGCAATTAAATTCTTAGATTTTAAAAAGAAATTAGAGGAAGTAATACAAAAAGATGACAAGGTAGATAATTGGTTTACAAAGAATATAGGAAATCTTATGTTGTATCCATTCACTTTCGCACTTGTGTTGATTGTAGCTTCTTTTATCGATTTTTCTTGGTAATATGTGTGGTTTAATTTCCCTCCACCTCGTCTTTAATAACTCCACCTGCATCACCCACTAAAGGCGGGCAGGCATCATTAAATACTGATATAAGCCTATATACCGAGATTTGCAGAACTCTAGAGCTAGGGAGCCTATGAATAGCTACCAAACTATTCCAAGCCGATATAATTTCTAATTATTTGTGAATGTTTATTTTCTCTCGAGTTGTATATAATGATTGAAAGGAGATACAAAATGAGTAAAAAATTACTAGTTTTAGTGGCGGGTATTTTACTGATTGCGCCATTATTTATATCTAAAGCCACTGCCGCAACCCCCTTAACTGGACATAAGATTATTCTAGACGCTGGACATGGAGGAACTGATTCAGGCTCTACAGCTTGTGACGGTCTTAATGAAAGTGATGCAAATCTTGATATTGCAGAAAGGTTGAAATCTCGGCTTGAAGGTGATGGAGCTACTGTGTATATGACCAGAACTGAAGATGTTTATAAGGACAATGCAACTAGATATGATTATGCAAACAGTACAGATGGCGAAGTATTGGTGTCGATCCACCTTAATGGATCAACTGATCCAGAGTATAACGGATCTATGAATTTATATACAAAACCATGGAAAGATAAGGAATTTACTTCTGTAATCGACAGTGGGATGGCTGAGTATCTTAATGTTCCGGATTTGGGAACAACAAACTTTATGTCTGGAGTAACTCTAAAGTTTACTGGGCCAGCAGTTACTGTAGAACCTGTCTTTATATCTAACACTAATGAGTGTAGTGCACTAAAAGCAGGTAGTCGTCAGGACGATATTGTTGATGTTTTATATGATGGTCTAACCGACTGGTTTAGTGTAAGCCACGAAATTACTAAGCCGGGGAATAAAAAATAAGCTGCAGCAATTCTACTTTTACAGTATAAACAAATGCTGATAGTATCTTATTTATCGAGTCATTTATAACTCTAGAATTAGGGATCAAGAAAATATATCGGGTACACTTCCTATTTATCGAGCCTCGTAAGTATACGGGACTAATGGTGTAAAGTTTAGAGTGGAATAAACATCTGTGTATGCTGGTTCAACAGGAGCGTCTACAGTTAAGTAAGGTAACCATGGCTGAAAAACATGAGTTCTACAAAAAACAGAATCTGAGAATCCTTCTTTAAGAAATCTTGCTTCGATATGATTACCTGGATTTAGTACTAAGTTGCCATTTCTTTTTTCTACTAATAAAGCTGCTGTGCCTGCAGTTAATAACAATACTCCATCGGGTGAAAGATATCTAGCAGAGTTTGATAAAAAGTTGGAAATCCATGAATTGGCGGTAACTTGGTCTGATTGGTGAACAGCTATAGCCAGATTATTCGCAGCTAAGATAAAACTAATTTTGCCAGCTAATCTTGGATCGGACATATGCTCTAATATTTCTCTTCTCCGCTCTTCTTTTTGCATAACCTGCTCAAAAAACCAACCATTTCCTTTATATATGCTTGGAATTCTTGAAATTCCGCAGCTTTGCAATATCCATGTATACACGGCAACGTTTTTTTGATTTGGATCGGGATCTATGGGAATGATTTGTGTAGCAGGGTGTGAAAGTCGAATTAGCTCTGCTGTTTCGTAGCCATTGCCAGGGCCAATTTCGATTCCGATTGGCACTTTTCCCTCTGAAGCTGCTTTGTGTGTTGATTCTGCTAAGGCAGCATGCATTTCTGGCCTAAGCTGGTCTTTTAACCTTCTTTCCCATGAGTCGCGCGATTGCCAAACACCTGTTTTGCTGTCTATGAAAGGACCAGGAGGATTATCTACAAGATTGATCATCAAGGAAAATTATATCAGGCAAGGAAAAAGTTGCCTTTCCTAAAAAAGGTTTGCCAAAATTAGGGTTTTCCATATTTTAACCAACCGATAAGTATTACTGATCCAAGAATAACTCCTAATACATTAGGAATTACAATAGGCAAGCTTTTTAGTTCTAACCCGTACAAAATCCAGATAGATGATCCCAAAACCATGATTACATATGAAACGGGGGCAATGTCTCGAGCACTTTTTGTACGGTATATTTTAATTGCCTGAGGAAGACTACCTAACCCTAAAAAGAAACCTGTAATGGTTGCCAAACTTGCAAGTAGTGTCATAAGGCAAAGTTTATCAGATTAGGCCAAATATTTTTATGGACTGGTAGCCAGGGCATTGATTTTCCACAAATTATTCTCTTTAACCAACTCAACCCAGCGGATATTGGGATTGTCTCCCCAACCGTAGTAAGGAATAGGAGCGTTAGCTGAATCTGATGAAACATATGCCTCTAGTGTAACCTTATAGATGTGCCGGTCTGGAGTCCAGTTCTCTGGCATGGATGGTTCTATTTGCAAGACATTAATAGACTTAATGTTGTTAAATTGGACACCCCAAGCTTGCTTAGCCGAGTTATCTTTTACTGCGGTAGTTGACATCATAGAAATAGCGGCAGGAATATCTTTATTGTCTATTAAGCTAAAAAAATTATTAATAATATTTGTTTCTTGCGGTTTAGGCACAATACTATCTTTGGTTTTGTTGTGAGTGGTTGGCGCCGTATCTGGCTCGCCGTTTGTAAAAAAGATTGCCAGCTTTTGGGCGAAGCTCATTATTTCTTCTTCAGAAATTAGCTTGCCATTGGGCCGATTGATAGATACAAATTCATTGTCGCTAAACACCAGGTATATTTCATTGATGAGCCCATCTTTTTGTATTACTACGTAGTTTTTCATTGGGATACTGTTATCTGAGCTAACTGTACGCTCTAGAAACTCGTGGCCCTTGATTTTACTGTTAATGCTACTATGATCGTGGTTGAGTACAAGTGCGTGAGTGTTGTCTAAGTAATATTGACAGCTTGCTAAACTACCGCTTGAGAGAGACTCGGTTTTAATTATTGTTTTGCCCAACAATTCTCCAACAGTAGCTTGACTGATAGATATACATAGATTTGGCTGGTCTTGAAAAATATTCACCGCTGTCTGTTTGGTATTGTTGTTGGTCTCTTGCTGGCCCTGTGAGTTGTTTTTTTTAATAACTTGATATGAAACCAAGCCAATGCCGGCAACTGCAGCAATAATGAGGATGATAAAAATTGGTGAGAAGCCTTTTCTCATATTTAAATTATATAATTTATAATGCAATTAATCGATACAGATTGTTTTAATTTTACCTTTTTCCAGCATGCCAAAACAGCCAACTCTTAAAACCCATGTAGAGCACTGACCATACTGTTTGCTAGTTTGGACTTGACCGCTCATCCCCTGTTTTAGTTCATTATTGGTTAGTTCCACCTGACACCAGCCCTCGCACTCTGCGTTGTCGCGGCACATATTTCCCTGATCAACGGCTTTGCGATTGCAGGTTGCCTTAGCAGCTAGTCCTTGCTGTGACCAGATTCCGCCTTGGGCTAAACAGGATGCTTTGTCTTGTGGCAGTGAATTGGAGTTGGGGCAGGAAATAACTGGGGCAGGATAATCCGGAAGGCCGTGTTTTGTCCATTTATTGTTTTTGTTGCATTCCCAATAGCCTTTTTGCTTAGCGTATGAAAAATAAATGAACGACAAAAAAATGACTAATAGAATACTCAAAGTAATAGCGGTGATTTTGCCAATTTCCCAGAGAATGTTTTTGAAGCTATGCAGGGCTGGTTGGTATGGCTGATACGATTTAATAAGGTTATCACTAATTATTTGCCTAAGCGAAGCAGGCAGTAATCTAATAAACCATTTGCGGTAAAAACTGAATACTTGGAACAGTAAACCAATTACCAAAATAGGGATACCAATAAAAAAGGGAATCAATACTAAACCCAGTATTGTCAACAGGAAACCGATCAGACCGCTGTGCCTAACGATAAGAAGCAGTGCTCTTGTGTTCTTAGCTGATTTTTTTGGGCCACAGTTCACCAGATTTTTTTTCGGCTTTATCACCGATTTGATAGTTGTCATATGTTTTCTTGTCAACACCTACTTTGATAGTTTTGCCTTTAGCGACTTCAAATACGATGGTGTAGTAATGTTTTATATAGTTGGTGTCAAAATCTCTGTTGGATTTATAGATTTTGTCGACTACTATTCCCTGCCAGGCTGATTTTTTTGCTTTCAATACCAACTTAACTACTACTAACAAAAAACCAATAATCAAACTTATGAAAATCAAAAAGAAAATAATGATAGGCGCAAAGATCACTGCTTGTTCTGGTTGCATAATTATTTACCTCCTTTTTTAGATTTAATATTTTTAATAATTAATAATAACAAGGTTTTGAGTTTTCTCCCGGCCCAGGGGAAAACAATCTTGGCAGTTTGATAAATTCCCAAACAGAGTTGTCTGCACAGTTTTAATATATTTTTGCCGATGAAAAGGGATATGGCGTGTATCTTTTTTACGATAGCAGTTTTACGAAAGACAAATAAGATAATGCCGGTAGCTGCAATTAATATACCAATGAGAATGGCTTTTTGCTGGACACTTAAGTAGCGAGATTCATGAATTTGATTAGCGGCGTTGATAGTAATTTTGCGGCCGGATTCGATAAGCTTTTTTTGATTATTAACTAAAACGCTAACAGTACCGTCGGAAACAAATACTTCAACCTTGTTTGATTTATTTGTGATTCCAAATTGAGTATGAATATTATTAATTACAAAATATTCATCGACTGCCAGCAGACCATGAATGAATTCATTTAGTTTAATTTGAAATTCTCCTAAATTATATTTATCAAACTTGATGGCATAAACAGTAGCCGGTGAGCCAAAGTTGGCTGTGAGTTGGCCTTTAAGCAGTACTGGCTGATGCTGGTTGTTAACAGAAAATAAGGTGCCTTGAGTGATAGTTAATGTGCCGAGAGATGTTTGGGTAAAGGGAAGAATAATTGCTAACTGTATATTTCTGTCGGCACGGTAGATAGTACCAGTGTTGAGGTCGGCGAAACGCTTGTTGCCAATGGGAGAAAATCGCTCAGCCCAGCCTAGCGCCGATAACCCAGTTGTCCACTCTTCATTTATTGTGTTTGTTGTTTCTGGTAAATACTCAGTCTCATAATGGCCCACTTGGTAGTATTGTAGTTTTTTGCCGTTGGCTACCATGTAGAACAATCCACGGTCGTTAGCGCTAACATAAATCACATCAGCATTTGTATTAACCGGTACATTGGATGGGGTTTGATCGAGATTGTCGGCGGTATAAATTTTGATGGTACGGTGAGAAGTGGGAGTATAGGTGGAGTAGATAACAAAGTTGCCGCCAGGAGAGACAGCGGTGGATAAACTATTTTTTTTGGTTTGTACCTCTTTTTCCCAGAGAATGCCTCCGGCACCAATCATATAAACTTTGTTTCCGGTGATAGTGGTGATGACTGCCCCATTTTGACTACTATCGGAAAAAACCGGAGCGCCGCTTACATTACCTAACTGATTGACAACTGTTTTATTGATAGTTTGGGTGCAAAGACCGCCACCTTCGGGACAGCCAGCTAGAATTGTATTTACCGGTGTAAAGATGGTGCCCCGATATGAACCATAGCTGACACGACTTTCATTGTTTTTGTGGCCCAGCACCTCCCAATCGGTGTAGACATGGAGGCCTTTATTGGTTAGACCATTCGGCAGGATAAAAAAGCCGTCTGGTGAAACTTCGCAGCGCTCGGTACTGAGAGAGTTATTAAACTCCAGTTCGCCAAATAATTCACCAGCGGCAGAAAAAAGCTTTAGCCAGTTGTGCCCTCTGTCTCGGCCACTTAATTTACCATCATTGGAGCAAAGAGCGGTGGTATTGCCGTCGTAAGAAGTATCGATTGCTGAGCGCGATTCACCACTATTGGCAATAGTTGCAACAACAGCTCGCTGTGCGCCTGTGAGACTGTCTAGGAAATAGAGCTTACCAGTATTCGGTTGATTTTGAGTAGTGTAGATAATAACTGTGTTTCCGTCTTTGGTAGCTCTCATATCGCTATATATTTCTGAGCCACGATCCATTTCCCATAAGAGCTGTGGTTCTGTAATAACAAGTGAAGTGTCATCGGATCGGCCGTTTAATGGTTCTAGTATAAATTTTAGATCCTGATTGTTGGGTACGGCGTTTATATCTTGGCTGATGGTTTTGTAGCTAGGGGCAGTAATGGTAAAAACATACTGGCCAGGCTGTAGTTCGTTCAGTGGACCACTGCCTGCAATATCTGCTTCAGTACGAAATAACTGGTTAGCGGCGATCAAATGAGCATTAATCGGATTACCTGATGGATCAGTGATTGTGGCAGTGAATAGCACGTCTTGATCTTTTAGTACAAAATTAATACTACCAAAAGTTAGATTACCTGTATTACAGGCCTGGAATTCATCGACATATTTAAAGTCTAAAGTCTGTGAATCGGGTTGTGAAAATTCTGGCTTAGAAGCAGTAATACTGATTCTGCCAGGAGAAGAGATACCTGTGAGGTAATAGTTGCCGAAACTGTTAGTAGTGGTTTGTTGACCAGTACTTGCTTTGATAGTAGCTCCTTTCACTCTATGGCCAAACAGATCTGCTACATGACCCCGGACTGAACCAATGTATAGGGGTAGAGTTAATTCCCTACTACTTGACTCATTATTCTGATCGGAGATAACGATTGTGTATTTTTTGCGCTTACCGCAGTAGGCACTGAGTTCATCTGCTAAATTGATATCTATGGTGGCAGTGAAATCTACCTGGCTGAGTCCGGCAACAGTTTGGGTTGATTCATATATGGGCGTTTTGCCGTTTTGATACTTTCCTTCGTAGATTTTGGCAGTAGCATTGCCACTTTCTTCCCCAGTGTTTTTAACTGTAAAATCTACTGCAAACGAATTTAGAGTTTGATCAATTAACTGTTGCGATACGCTGTTAATCATAAACTTTGCCGGTGTGGGTCTAAGATCGATATCTAGTACATAGGTATTATTATTCTCATTTGACTCAGGTATGAGTTGGCTGGGATCAACATTGAAAATGATCCGATTGAGTTCGCCGTCAATCGGAATAAAAGGAATGGTCTTTACCCAGTAAACAGGGACATTGTAGTTATTGGCATCAGACTTAAGGTCCTGAAGCCAACTTGAAAAATTGCTTTCTTCTATAAGAAAATCGGTGATGTGATCGGTTAATGTTTTGGGCGGGCCATTGCGGGCGCCTAAGTAGATTAAATGCTCAACTTGTTCTTGGAATAATTGCTGACCTGTCTGAATACTGCCATTTCGGTTTGGAGTATGGCCATAGGATGCTGCAACGTCGATATTCCAAGCATAACCGCGGCCATTGTTGACCAATTTAAAGTTTAACTCATGTGTGTTTTGGTTGTATACAACTCCGTGAAACCGACTATCTGGATGGCCAACCGACAGATCGGGGGCATAGAAATATTGATCAACCTGGCAAGTTTGCTGGCATTGGTTGAGCTGAGGGGCAATACAATTTTCTATAAGCGGTTTGCATACAAACCAGGCCTTGAAAACGGTGTCTACATTCTTACCACTTTTGATGACGCTATAAATGGATTTTAAGAACTTAATTGTATCCTGCAAAGTTTTACCACTGCCAGAAGAGCATTGCTGCTGAAAGGTATCCCAACAATAGTCTCCTTGCCAGACAAATTTATAGGCGGCGCATTGGGAGTAGCACAGGTCTTTCGACTGGACTTCGGCTTGGGCAGGCTTTGAGAAAGAAAGAAATGCAATGAGGGAAATAAGAAGAGTGAGGATAATGAGTTTTATAGTTTTATTCACATTAGTGTAATAATATACTTACTAAAATTTGATATAGGCCTATTAAATAAGCATATTATAGTGAATTATTGGATTAGTTTCATCTTAAATTAGCTGTGGTGAGCCATTTAGAATATTCAATTATGATGTTTTTTTACTGGTTTTCCGTATTTTAGCCAACCGATAAGTATTACTGATCCAAGAATAACTCCTAATACATTAGGAATTACAATAGGCAAGCTTTTTAGTTCTAGCCCATACAAAATCCAGATTGATGACCCCAAAATCATGATTACATATGACAAAGGAGCAATGTCTATAGCGCTTTTTGTCCGGTATATTTTAATTGCCTGAGGAAGACTGCCTAAGCCTAAAAACACACCCGTTACTGTTGCTAAACTTGCAAGTAGTGTCATAAGGCAAAGTTTATCAGATTAAGCTGAATATTTTTTGGCATTGTATATGTTGAGACTTGCAAGGAGATATTGGAGTAGCTCTACAAATAAGCTTAGCCATAGACGATGAAGTTTCCTTTTTGGCTCTTCCCTATTATATTAATAACTGCATTAATTCCGCTAATAAACAAAGAACAGCAATCTTGGGATAAAATGTCTACAGGAGACAGGCAGAAAAGATTAGCCCTATTAGCTGGCGGAGTATTGGGATTAGTAATCTTGGTATTTGTGCTTTTTATTTTAAAGTAATTATTCTCAATGAAATATCTGTTTGTGTAAAATAATATTAATGAAGGTTGTTGGGAAACTACTTAAATATCTTGTTTTTGTATTTTTGATTTTACTCTTCTCTTTTCCTTTGTGGATTGGCCAAGTACCCCTGGGAAAATTATCCTCCCTTATTGGTAAAACACAACTTCTTGACAAGTATATTTGCAATTATTCTATAAAAGTTGCCGGAGACTCTATGGCGCCAGTAATTTCTTCGGGTACCAATCTAGTACTCAACCGTTGTTTTAGGGAGGAAGACTTGTCTGCAGGGACGGTAGTGCTTTTTGGGAAAAATGAAGATTATCATTTGGGGATAATTCGCCATATTCTTCCCCTTGATCCGGTTATATATAAAATTTCGAATGAGAGACCTAATGAAAGGCTGCAAGACATGGTGTTGGCCGAGATAGTGGCGATAAATAAAGAAATTGATACCAGTAAGTCTGTATATAAGGGGCCACAAGACTTGGACTCACTAATTCTTGATAAGGATGAATATGTGCATGAGTTGTATTTGGGCAAAATCCCCAGAGGATATGGCGAAGAAATGGCAGAAGTAAAAAAGACCGATACATTTTTGAAAGATAAAGATAAATTTTGTATGGTGGTGGTGCCTAAAAAAGAGTTAGCCTTTGTAGATATTGAAATTATTAATTCTCAAACGAAAGAAGCTGTTAACTTAGGTAAGCAGATTGTTTTTAATGTTCGTGCAAAACCCAACATTAATTGCGATGATTTTGGGGAGGAGCCGGGAATGCTCAACTTGGCCGCT
Source organism: uncultured Gammaproteobacteria bacterium (assembly GCA_964414145.1). Taxonomy (GTDB): domain Bacteria; phylum Patescibacteriota; class Microgenomatia; order UBA1406; family UBA1406; genus UBA1406. Next base: position 96,066 of record CAYPVH010000001.1, on the reverse strand, counting down.
GGGGAATATAGATACCGATTTTTATTGAACCACCAGGCTTTAGCCGATATTGTTTTTAATGTAAAATGAACAAGTAACAACCTCGATCTGTAAGATATTAATAAGATAGAATAGATAAAAAGGAGATGAGTATATTTTGAGTACAAAAAAACATTTCACAACGGAAGAAGCAAAAGAAATAGGCGAGAAACTAGGGATAAAATGGGATAAATATGATGTGGAGCAATTTCGGGCTGGGATGGATGTAGAGCTTGAACATGGACTGGTTGACCCACATACTAATGTGAGCAACGACGACCCACTCACAACCGGCAAGATTGCCCTCGCCCACCTTAATGAGTTTCCCGACTACTATACCAGGCTGGAAAAAATGGAAAAGGAGGCAGAAGAATATTGGGATAAGATAGGTTAGTATGCTAAGCCAAACTGCAAAACAATGAATAAATTATTGTATGCTTATATGCTTTTTGGGTGCTAAGTTGGTATAGTATTTGTAGAATTATCATGAATAACATTATGATTGCCATTATAGCTGGGTTGTCGGGAATGCTTGGTTGGGGCATTTCAGACTTTTTTGCCAAGAAAACAATAGATAAAATAGGTGACTTAAAAACACTGATCGGCTCGCAAATTATTGGGGGCATTGCCCTGCTTATCTATTTTCTATTTACCGGCTCACCTATTCCAACCATAACTTCAGTTGCGCTTGTTTATTTGGTAGCTTTAGCGGCGCTCGACGGCGCGGGCTACTTACTTTTATACCGTGCTTTTCAAAAAGGAGTGATGTCTATTGTTAGCCCGATTGCTTCAAGCGCAGCCGGCTTTTCTGTTCTTGTTGCCGTTTTCCTGTTTAAAGAAAGCCTTTCCAGTACCGGATTGATTGGTGTAATTTTGATATTTTTAGGAATTTTAATTACTTCAACCGATTTTAATGACTTAAAAAAGAGCTTTTCAAGAAGCAACCTAAAAAAAGGGATTCCCGAAGCCATTGGCGCATTGATTATTCTTGGATTTTGGTTTCCTCTTTGGGACAGGTTTGTGGGTGGCGTGGAGTGGCTTTTTTGGTTGATAGCACTGAAGCTGGTAATTGGCATACTGTTAAGCTTGTATTTTTTTGCTACCAATAAAAACAAGAATTTACTAAGTGGCTACAAAGGTGTTATTGCAATACTGATTCCTGTTGCGCTTCTTGATGCTATTGCATATTTGGGTACTACTTGGGGCTATTCAATTTCTACCAATACCACCAGTTTAATTACATTAATAGCCAACTCATATACGCTGCCAACTATTGTATTGGCTTATTTTTTACTTAAGGAAAGAGTAAGCAAAACCCAGCTACTGGGTATAGCCAGTATTATAATAGGAATTGTTGTTAGTTCGCTGTAACCTTAAGTAGTTTAGATTCAGTAATTGTTGGTCTATTATTCTCCACTATTTCCAATATTTGCTAAAACTTGATCTAGAAGTTTAGAAAAAATACTTTCACCCTTACCTAAATTTGCTGCAAGAAGCAGAGCGTCATCTATGGCTTGAAGTGCAAATTCCCATTGCCCTGAATTGATGTAGGCAATGATTAACTGGTAATTGAGCCATAAATCCTTAAATTCACCCAACCCTTGTGCTTCTAATTGTAATGCTTCAAAGAAAACGTCAAACATTTTTTGCTGTTCTGGTAACGGTTCTTGTATGGCTGCCATATAGTTGTTATATGCGCCTTCTGCCGAAACCATAGGGATATTGGTGAATGATTTTGGTTTTTTTACTAGTTCAGAAGCCTGACTGTGCTGTTCATGATCAACGCCTAGCATTCTAAAATTATATCACTAGCTTAAAGCTAAGGATGAAAGCGACCGTTATTATTGAAGAAAAAAGGGCAAATGTTTTATGCAAGATTGAATTTATGCATTTGTAACAATGACAAGTGTTATATAACATAGAGCAACATGATTCTACTGATATATTGCAAAATTAGAATAATTATGATATATTAATTTTATGTTTAACCCAAATAGGCCTCATATGTTGGCAAAATTACCTCCAAAATTAGACTATAAAACAGAAACAATAACAGACCTACTGATAAAAGCTAGATCAGAACTTGGTGAACTAAAAGGATATAGTTTTTCAATGCCAAATCAACTTCTATTACTATCTCCAGCAATAATTAAAGAATCACTTGCAAGCTCGGAAGTAGAAAATATTAAAACTACAATGGTGGAAGTTTTAGAGAATCAACTTTTTCCAGAGGCAGAACAAAAAATACCTGATAAAGAAGTACTTAGGTATAGGGATGCTATACTACTTGGTCAGGAAAAACTAAATAAATATTCCCTTTCGACTCGGATTATTCTAGCAATGCATAAAGTTATTGCGCCAAGAATTGGGGGAGTTTATCGTAAAACTCAGAATGGAATTGAAAATACACATACAAGAACTATTATTTATACTCCACCCGAAGCTGCAAAAATTCCTGATTATATGAGTAATTTAGAATTATTTATGAATGGTCATGTAGATTTAAAAGCAGACCCTTTAGTTAGATGTGCAATTGCTCATTATCAATTTGAAGCAATTCATCCGTTTTCAGACGGAAACGGAAGAGTCGGAAGAATGCTAATGGTATTAGATCTTGTTCAACAACAAATTCTAAACTTGCCTATCTTATATATCAGTGGTTATATCAATAAAAAAAAGAGTGATTATTATCGATTGCTGCTAGAGGTGACCGAAAAAAATAATTGGTATGACTATTTATTTTTCATGATAAAAGGGTTCTACATGCAAGCAAAAGAGACAAAAGAAATGGTATTTAAAATAATGAGTCTTTATTACCGTACTAAAAAACTACTAAAAACAAATAATAAAAAAATTTATTCTGCCGATTTGGTTGAAGCGCTTTTTGCTTACCCTATCATCTCACCTGTAAAATTATCGAATGAGCTGGGAATACATTACACAACTGCAAGCAGATATTTAGAAGCTCTTGAAAAAGCAGATTTTTTAAAGAGTAAAAAAGTTGGAAAATATCATTTATATGCAAACGTTAATTTACTAAAAATTATTCATGCTTAAGCAGTCCGATTGAAGCCGAGAAATTTTGGTTATATTTAACTTATGAGTAAATACGTTTTCAAAACATATAACCCGATTTTTCCCGAGCTTTTTAAGAAAGAGAAAGAACGACTATCTAATTATTTGTCTGGAGTTTATAAAATAGAACACTGCGGTAGTACTGCCGTTCCTGGCTTGGGAGGAAAAGGAGTAATAGATATTTTTATTGTAGCTTTAAAGCAAAATCTAAAAAAAATATCTCAAGAAATAGAACGAGCAGGATATGAATACAAACCACGAGGAACCAAAATAACCGGACACCCCTTTTTTAGTACTGACCTACCCGACCCTATTGATAAAACAAGAAAGTACCATATTCATTTAAACCATTTTGAAGCAGAGGACTTTAAACAAGCAATGGCTTTTAGAAACTTTCTTCGAAGTAATCCAGAAGAGGCAAAAAAATATGCAGATGTAAAAGAGAAAGCGGTAAACGAGGGGAAGCAAGATGTTTTTTCGTATATGAGTGCTAAAAGAGAAATTATTCAAGAAATATTGAAAAAGGCGCTGAAAAAATAATTACCAACCCTTGTATTTTGGTAAAAAGTTATACTGTTTTTATAATGAAGCTGCAGGCGCTAACAAGGTGGCTGTATGTATTTGCCTTTTTTTGGCTAGCTTTTGCCATTATCTGGTTTTTTCGCGACTCCCCTTTCCGATATTTGTATTCTATTCTTGGTACAGGATACTCTTTGGCAGTATTTATATTGGCTCACTTTGTTGGAAAAAAGAAAGCGTGGGCTTGGTGGGGAGCACTATGCCTGGTTGGAGCGGGTATAGTGGCCTCTATATTTGACCAAGTAGGCTGGATAGATATGGCTTATATTGTCTTTTCGCTATTTTTGTTTATAAGCCTACTCAAAGCAAAGCCAAAATTTACTTTTTGAGAAACTCAAAAGAAGAGATAATAGTCTGAAACGCTGATTCGCCTTTTAGTTCGAAAGTTTCGTAGTTGGCTAGGGCTACAAAGGCAATATACTTGGAATTTTCGGTTGCCATTTCCATTTTAAAATAATCCCCTCTCCAATCTGGTTCATGGTGGACATTGCTCCCGATTGGGTAAATATAGCCCTTGGAAACCTTCCATTTATGCTCGTCCATAAAATACCCTGTCGACCAGCAGAACCCACCGTCTCCATTGGAATCGACGATTTCGATAGCAATAAGCTGGTTACTGTCTGCAGTATTTTGAAGAATGGGGCCACGGCAAGTTTCCATCATCATTTTTCCACTTAACCATTCTTCTAAGTTGTTATTATCTACATAGGTTTTTTTATATTTAAATTTTTCTGGGATAGTGTCTACAACAACCCAATCATCAGGATAGCTAAATTTATATTCATCGTTTTTGTCTATATATTCTTTAAGATTAGCTGATTCTTTTGTTTGCTTTTTTTTCTGCGGTTGGGGTGAGATAGGAACAGTTGGTGCCTGGGATAATGTTGGGCTGGTGGCATTCTGTTCCAGAGTGCTCTGCCCTTTTTTGATTTGAAAGCTTTGGTAGGCGAAATAAACGGTAGTGCTAAGAAAAAGAAGGACAAGAGCAATGAGCAAAACTGTTAAACGGGATTTTTTGCTTTGGATTTCTTTGATTGGAGGAGTGTTTTGAGGAAGGGCCTGAGGACTAGAACTTGAAGTATTTGAACTTTCCTTTTCCATATAATAAAAGTTTATAAAAAGAAAAAGATAAGAGCAAATATAACTTTAGATTTAACTGAAAATTTCTACTTACAATCTTCTGGGCAGTTGCAGGGGTTGTTTTCTATTCCACATTTTTCATTTCCGCAGTTTGTATAGATTCCTGAGCTTGCCGTTCTTAAGCAATTTGGTGATATATAGTTAATCACTTCCACTTAACCTTAATAGCATACAGATTTTATAAATTCAAAACCTTATCACTTTACAACAATACTTGTGATAAATAAAGTTAGTTCATAGGAAAAAAAAATTATTAATCCAAAAATTAAATTTTGAATCAGGTATTTTCTTGCATTTTTACCAGTTAAATATTTTCCAGCTGGCCAGGAATTGGCATAGATAGCTTTTGTTTTGCCAAAATAAAACTTAATTCCCGAAAATAACATTATTATTAACCCGGTAACCTTTAAATATAAGACTACAGATTTAAAAACAAAGATAGTAGTAATAATACAAAGTATTAGCAATAAGGCTTCTAAATTTTCTAATTTAAATATTGTTTTTTTTGTGACAGTTTTCATACTTGGTTTAGTATTGATACTCTATTATAGCAGCACAATAGAGGCTTAAGTAAAGCTTTGGTATATAAGGATAATATTTTATGTATTATCTGATTTGATACTGATAAAATAGAAGTATGTGGACTTGTTCAAAGTGCGAAAGAATATTCCAAAAAGTAAATCAGCCACACAGCTGTAAAAAAGTTGCAATTGAAGTGCATTTTAAACATAAGGAAAAAGCTAAAGAGTTGTTTGATTATTTATTTCGGAAAATTGAAAGTAACATTGGCAAATGTAAAGTTATTTCGCTCCCCTGCTGTATACACCTGTTTGGCAAGTACGATTTTTTGGCGATTTTGCCAAAAAAAGACAGAATAGAAGTAAGATTTGGCCTAAGCCGAGTACTAAAAAGCAAGCGATTAAAACAGAGCGTACCAGTAACCAAGAAATATTATAAAAATTGCATTGATATTCACAAGAAAGAAGAGATAAACGCAGAGTTAATAAAGTGGATAGATGAGGCATATAATTTAAAAGAAGTATAAAAATTTATGAGAAAAATATTGTTTAGCACAAGAGGCAGGAAAGAAATAGATATTAATATAAAGGGCATGAATAAAACTTTAAGAGGTATTTTGATAGGGGCATTTATAGGCTTGATAGATGTGGTGCCGATGGTGTTACAAAACCTAACATGGGACGCGAATTTGTCTGCTTTTACACTTTGGGTAGTTTCTGGACTATTGATAACTAAAGTAGATTGTAACTGTAGTGGGATTCTAAAGGGCGTAATAATTCCCTTTTTAGTTTTATTACCTTCGGCCATACTTATTGGCTGGGGAAATCCAGCGAGTTTAATACCGATATTTGTTATGACATTACTTCTTGGGGTGCTTCTGGGATACTTAGGGGAAAGGTTTATCAAATAACTCTTTTGAAGTTGACTATCTTTCCTTTTGCCACTCTTTAAAACTATGTTTAAAAAGTAACAAAAGAAGCGCAACTGCCTATTTCTATACGCCTCTTTTGGCCCATTTTGGAAAAGGGCACCGGGCTGGGCCAGCCCGGTGCCCCTGGCGTGGCGACTACTTGGCCTTGCAGGCCTCGTAGTACGCCGCCGCGATGTCGTCTGGGTGGTCTTGGCCACCCCGGACCAAGACCAGCGTGTGCGGCCGGCCGGCTTCCTTCCAGGCGACCACTTCTGGCCAGCGGCCAGAGTGGCGAGCGCGAGAAGCGCCGCCATTGCCAAGAACAACGTTTTTTTCTTCATCTTTCGAACCTTTCTCCCCTTTTTGGGGACAGCCCTCATAAAGAGGGCGAATTTGAACAACCATTCAGATAACAATAGGTATTGCCACCTAAGGTGGTTGTTCAAATTGAAAATACGTATATTATTTGGCAGTTGCGCTATAGTAGAGAATAAGAATAGCAAAGCAAGGCGGTTATTGGAGCAATTCCAATAGCCTACTTTGCCACTCAGTTTTCTCCACTAGCCGCTAACTGTAAGATTTGCTTGTTAAAGGGCAAAAAAAAAAAGACAGTATATAAAGACCTGTCTTTTTTAGTTTTTGTTCATAAAAAAAAGCTACCCTATAGGATAGCTTGGAACAACAATTTTAGCACAAAAAATGTGTATGGTCAATGTTATAGGATAAAAAAAGGTAAACAGATTAAAGTGCTAATTCAAAAAAAGGAGCAGTAATTTGTTATATTAAGTAAATGGTGACTCCAGAATTTGATTTCCATCCACCAAGTAGAATAATAAGGATTCTTGAAAAGTTAAGATTACGCGAAGTATGTCCTGCAGATATTGTTCCTCTAGAACAACTTGACAAGTTATACAAAAAATATCCTGATCTTGGCGGTGACCGTAATATTGGTTTTTCTGATTCTATGGGTGCCTGCCAGTCTTGGAGGGATTGTCCGGAATGGTGGAAGAGTTTTATATTGCCTCCTAAAAGTAGAGGAACGAATATAATTCGACTTATTCAAACAAAACTAAGCGCTTTAGGTATAAGAAAAAAATCACCAGGAACCATTAGATGATAATAAAATCCTGATATAATTTTTGCTATACGTTGAGTAATAATTAATAATCTTAAAAATAAAAACTAAATATTTATTATGGAAGAGCATGAAGGTAATCTTCTACAACCAAAACCAGATATAATATCTGTTGAAAGGAAAAGGATGGGTGGCGCATATAACTGGACAGAAATGGCCAGTGTTTTGCCAAGAGGAGTAGCCCTGCTTAAAAGAAGAGAAAGTGATCCTTCTCCGGTTGGGAGGGTTTTTATTGAGTGTTTAGGAAGGGCTATTGCCGACGAGGGGTTGTTAGAAGCAGTTCCTGCAGAACAAAAAACACTGGCTATACGTGAATTATCGGTAGGAAGAAGAATTGGTCCTGGACTTGTACTTCCAGGGCTTATTGCAATGGCTGGGCGAAATTTGGTAATAGATGCGGCGATTAAACAACTGCTTACCAGCTACCCCAATTTATGCTGGATGAGAGGCGGTGAATATATGGCGAAAAACAGGCCGGCGCAGGTTCTTTCAGCATTTCCAAGAAATGGCTTAATTGGAGACGTTAAAGTTATTAGATGGGCGTATGAAGGGTATGGCAGAATGCTTAGAGAAAACCCTGCGCTATATGTAGCCAGAATGGCAGATATACTTGAGGCGGTGGCAGATGGGGTGATATCTGTTTTTTCGGAACATGGATCTGATTTATGTATAAAACCACATAGTGATGACCAATATGAGGGAGCAATAAAGTGGGTAGACAAGAATGTAGCCGCTTTTAGATTGCCAATAGGTGACGAAGACAAAGGAAAAGCGCAAGAACTATTATTGTCTAAATGTATTCATCCGGATATATTGGAATAGCGCACTTTCAATTTATGAAAAATAAAAATATAAGAAAGTATGGCAAACTACCCTACTCTGTTTTATTAGTACATGGCGGGCCGGGGGCGGCTGGTGAAATAAAACCGGTAGCCGAAAAACTGAGTAGAAATTTTGGAATTCTTGAGCCGCTACAAACAAAAAGTTCTGTAAACGATCAGGCGGAAGAGCTAAAGGAACAGATTGAAGAAAACACAAATTCCCCGGTTAGTTTGGTTGGCTATTCTTGGGGCGCATGGTTAGCATTTATTTTGGCGGCAAAATACCCTAAATTAGTGAAGAAATTAATATTAGTCAGTAGTGGGCCATTTGAGGAAAGTTATGCAAAGAGTATTATGCCCACTCGCCTATCTCGACTTAAAAAGGCAGAAAAAGACAGAGTGGAAAACTTAATGGAAAGAATAAGTAAGGGGGAAACGGATAATAAAATATTAAAGGAATTAGGGCAATTGCTTTCTAAAGCCGATTCATATAGCGCAGAAGAAGTTGATAATGAAGTTGAAGTGAATCTGGAAATATACCAAAAAGTATGGGTAGAGGCGGCAATTATGCGTGCAAATGGAAAGTTATTGGAACTTGGTAAAAACATTAAATGCCCGATTGTAGTAATTCATGGTGACTATGACCCACACCCGTTTGAGGGTGTAAAAAAGCCTTTGCAAAAAGTGTTGGAAAATATGGAGTTTATATTGTTAAAAAAATGTGGCCACAAACCTTGGGTGGAAAAATATGCAAAGAAAGAGTTTTATAAAACGCTAATAGCTGTTTGTAGTTAGGTAGATACTGCCTGTATCTGTTATACTCAAAAATGATGAATACACGATTGCGGAGCTACTCAGAAGCAGACGTGCCTTTTATAAAGGCGGCATTTGAAAGGCTGCATGACCATGTGGTTAGTATTGACCCTATAAAAAGAATGCGAAAAATGCCGGGGTATGTAGAGGTGTTTTTTGGCAAATTAATGAAAAATATTAGTAACAACCAAGGGCAAATGTATATTGTGGAAGACACAGGCAAGCCGGTTGGTTTTGTGGCCGGGTTTGTGGCAGACAAGCAAAGTGAGGAAAACTTGCTTGAGGTGGTGCCAACACAGTTGGGAATAATTAGTGACGTATATTTGGACAAGGAACATAGAGGTAAAGGGATTGGCAAGCAAATGATGAAGAAAATGGAAGAATACCTGAAAAAAAAGGGCTGTGATTCACTATGGATAACTACAAACGGTTTTAATTCCAATGCCTTAGGACTATACAGATCGGTTGGGTTTGTAGAGCGCGAAGTGGGACTGTTGAAAAAATTAAGTTAAGCATGAAAAGAATAACTTTATTGCTTTTTTTGATTGGGCTAGCTATATTAGCTGCTGTTTTTTTATTAATATTTAATACCTTTTTATTTAAGCCATTATTTTTTGGCTTTAAACTGAATAAGAACTTATATTTATGGAATAAAAACTTAACGAAAAAGGAATTACTTATACCAGCAAACTATTCTTTGGTTAGCGAATACACCTATTCTGTTTTTCCGGACTATTTTGTTTTAGAAAAAAATAGGCAACTTTTTGGTTTTGATATTAAAACTAAAAAGCTTAGAAAGATAAATTTAGGCAAGCTTAATAAAAATAATGTGGCAACCATAAAACAGTCGATAACGGAAAAAGATAAATTTTTAATTACTATAAATTTAATAAATAGTTTTGAGAAGGGTGATTATTTAGTTGACAAGGTATATAAGTACAGTGCAGACACAAATGAATTGAAGGAGTGGAAAGGTTTTGAACTTCCAAAATACCCAATGCTGGGCACAGTTTATGAATATGATTCTAAGTATTCCAGATTATTTATTTGGCAGTCGGGCGAACCGATTCCTTCAATGATTCCGCTGGAAACGTATGATTTAAATACAAAAAAAAGAGAAATAATTTCGTCTTTTGATGATTTTGGAGTAGAAGAGGTAAATTGGTGGGACTTAATAATGGTTCATTACTTTGACAAGCATTTTTTGCTTGTTCCCAAGAATATAGACGAACACCCGAATATTGTGATTGTAAGCGTGGGTGAAAAAATTAGTAAAAAAGTAATAAATATTCCAGAAAATTTAAGCAAAAAAATTGGAGTGCAGTACGCCTACTCTGCTTCTGTTGACGAAAAGTTAAATATGGTAGTACTCGCAAACCATGATAATATAATCCTGTTGCATTTTACAAAGGCGGGACTTGCAGACGGGGTAGTTAAACTGAAGCATAAAGATTTTTTATATATAAATTACCCGGTTATTTTTAACCATAAGTTTTTATTTTTATTTAGAAAAGACAATAGAACAATATTTAACGAAGTAAACTTAAAGGAAGGGCTGGTAGAAACCAGTAGCGATCTTGGCAAGGCAGAAAGCAATATATTTGACCCGATATATTTGTTTAGAAAGTAAAAATTTGAATATTTACTAACCACTGGTTATATTTAAAGGTTCTTTTGGGTAATGTTTTTTGAGAATCGGTGATAACAATTTTGCCAGATTAGAAGGGTAAATTGGAATAGGGCTTTGCTGAATTTGGGTTAGATTTAACCATTCAAGGCCCTTGGTAAATTCTTTTTCGGTGTTTTCTTGGTTGATTGAGGTGGTATTGATTTGTTTGGTGTACGCAACAATATATTTTTGCTTGAGCAGAGTGGGAGTGCCGAAGAGAATTAGTTTTAATTCTTCGTGCCAAATAATGGGGCCAAGAGTAATAAATTTGGCTTTAATACCTGTTTCTTCGTATAGTTCGCGAACTGCTGTTTGCTGAGGCGTTTCGCGCGGTTCAATTTGCCCGCCAGAGAGAGTATAAAATGGGCCGCGGTACTCCCCTTTTTCTGTGGTGACATGAGGTGTGTCGATTAACTGTAGAAGAATTTGGTTGTGCCGGTTTATTAAAATAACACGGACTGTGTGGCGAATGGTATAGGTCATAAGAGTATTATATTAAGATTTAGGAGTTAAGAGTTAAGATAAAGGGAAAATTCAAATTCACAAATTACACAAATAACAAATCAAAATCAAACATCAAATAACAAAAAAAGATATGAATTTAAGAATATAAGAATATGGAATAGGAGTTAGGATAAATACAATTGTTTCATTGTTACATTGCTTTATTGTTGAATACGAATAACTAATTTTAAGCTCGTCCGCCAGTTGGCGGATCAATTATCAAATTATTTAACCAATCCATAAACATTCAACCTTGTATCGTGCTATGTTGTGGCACAAGGACGTAATTCGTTATTGTTGAGCAAGAAATTAGCTAAATGGCTTTCTACATACTAGCCATTTCTCTGCACGATTCTTCACATCTACGGCAAACTTCGACACATTTTTGCATAACCTTGTCGCTTTCAAATTTTTCACAAGATTCTGCACAACTGTTGCATGCATCGGCACAAAGTTGGCAAACATCGCCGTGCATTACAGACTCACGAATCATAAAACTAGTAGCCATTTGGCAAGCTTCTTTGCAATCGATTATTGCTTGCATATGCATTGGTTCTACATGTTTACCACCTATTTCATGACAATATTTCATTGTTTCTTCACAAACCTTGTAACACTCCATTGTGTCTTTTATTGCGTTTTCCATTAATCTCTCCTTTCTTATTAATTTTTCATGTTAATGCAAATTTTGGGTTATATATGTGAGTAAAAAGAGTGAGATATGTAATAATAGAATAATTAAAAGCGAGAGGTATAATTAGAAGTAATAAATATGAAAAATGAAGCAAAGTTTTTGGGAAAAGTAGCTGTAGTTTCTGGAGCAAGTACAGGAATTGGACAAGTAATTTCTTTGGAATTAGCAAGAGCGGGGGCGGTTGTATTTTTAGTTGCCCGCAATAGAACTGGTTTACTTGAAACAAAAGCTTTGATTGAAGAAGTAAATGGCAAGTGTGAAATGATAACTACCGATTTGGCGGATACTAAGGAAATTAATAACTTAGTTAAAACAGTTAAACAAAAAACAAAGAGAGTAGATATTTTGGTTAATGTAGCCGGCATTTGGCACGGAAAAGATGAAGTGTACGCTGGTATTGATTTTGAAAACTTTTCAGAAGAAGTAGTTTTAGACACCTTTGCGGTAGGCTTAGTTGCGCCAACGCTATTGGCTCATGGCTTTATTCCTTTAATGGGAAGCGGGGGGAAAATAATAAATATTTCGGGAACATTTGAAAACGGAGCTAAGGGTTGGTTGCCCTATTATGTTTCAAAGCGAGGTATTGAAGATTTAACTATTGGTCTTGCAGATGAGTTAAAAAGAAAAGACATACAGGTTAATGCTATTTCTCCTTCTGACACTGCAACAAATGCATACAAAAAATATTTCCCGCAATACATGGATGAGGCAGTAAACCCGGCAGAAATTGCTAGCCAGGTTATATATTTGTGTTCTGATTCGGGCAACAAAATTACCGGAAAAGTATTTGTAATAAAAAAAGGTAGAGAGCCATATGAAGGCTTCCACTCTTAAAAATGCAACCGGTTATTAAACAGGCAGATATTCAAAAAGACTCGCAAATTTTATATAGCTTTGAGGAGAAGTGTTTTAACCGCTATTTTGATAATGTTTTTCAAAACATACAAGAACTTAAGGAGTACTTTGGCAAAGTTACTGTTTATATAGCAAAGGTAAACAAGAAAGCAGTTGGATATATTGGTTATAAAAAGAAAGGAGGAAATACAATAGAAATAGTAGCGCTTGCGGTATTACCTAAGTACCAGCGGAAAGGTTTAGCGTCTGCTTTGTTTGGCAAGCTTTTGGAAATAGAGAAAGGAAAGACACTTAGTTTAGTGGTTCATCCGGAAAATAGTGGAGCCGTGATATTCTATTTAAAACAAAAGTTCTTAATTAAGGGTTGGTTAGATAACTATTTTAATGATAATCAACCAAGGATATTAATGGTGAGGAAATAAGCTTCTGTGTTATAATATTGTAATGTGGCAATCCAAGAAACGTAATATTATTCTTTTTTACTTATTAACAGCAGCAATGAGTTGCTGGTTTATTGGCAGTAATTGGATCTATTTTTGGACCAAGTATATGACTTATGGGCAGTTGGGTTGGATAGATGCAATTGGCTTTGGTTTTGGAATGCTACTAGAGATTCCTTCTGGTGCCGTAGCGGATTTATTGGGAAAAAGAAAAACAATATTATATGGTTTGTTGGCTGGTGCGGTGGGAGTTTATTTAATTTCATTTTCCAGTTCTATGAATTTAATATTCATGGGCTGGATGATAACCCAGATATGTTTTGCTTTCTATTCGGGTGCGGCTGAAGCTTTGGTTTATGACACGCTGGTAGACATAAAAGAAGAGAAAACTTTTGACAAAGTGATAACAAAAAGCAGTGAGATTGAAAGTTATGTAACGGCTGCATCGATGTTTTTGGGCGGTGTTTTTTATGCTTGGCACTTTCGGTTACCTCACATTATGTGGGCAACCAGCTTTTTAGTTGGGGTGGTTTTAGCTTGGTTTTTAATTGAACCAAACGCAGATACAGAAAAATTTTCGTTAAAAGCATATGCAAAACAGTTGTTGACCGGGTTTAAAGAGTTGGCAGTGCCTGAGTTAAGAAGATATATTGGCTTCTTTTTTATATTGGTTGGAGTATATTTTATGTATGCTTGGAGCTTTGTACGACCGGCAATTGCTACTAGTTTTGGATTTTTAGCCAAAGAACAATCTATGATTTTGCCAATTTTAACACTGTACGGGGCCTTTGCAGTAAGAACAATTCCCTACTTTAAAAAAAGAATATCTGGACTTAAAGGGTTATTAATTTTGTCGGGATTTATGGCCACTGGATTTTTTTTAGCCTCTTTTCCTATTGGAGTTGCCGGGTTAATACCTATGTTTTTAATTGCAACTGCCGGAAAGTTAGCTACTCCTTGGATTTCGATACTTATTAATAAAAAAATAGACTCGCGTTACAGAGCCACAACTTTGTCTACGGTTGCATTACTTAATAAAGTTCCTTATGTTTTAATTGCAGTTGTTGTTGGTAAAATGATTGAAAATAATAAGCTTGATATATTTAATCAAGCAACGGCATTTGTAGTTATTTTAGTTGCCGGAGTGAGCGTATTATTAGTTTTATCAAATAAAAGGAGTTTGGCAAAAGCCAGAATAAAATAAATGGAAAAACAGGTAAAGGTTGGGTGTATTGTAATAATTATTAAGAACGGCAAGCTTTTATTGGGAAAAAGGAAGAACGTATATGGTGATGGGAGTTGGGGTTTGCCTGGTGGGCATTTGGAGTATGGGGAAAAATTGGTAGAGGCGGCTAAGCGAGAGTTAAAAGAAGAAATAGGTGTGGAAGCGGCAGGGTTGGAATTTGCCGGAATAATAGATGATATTAGGCCACATCAACATTATTTGCAGGTAACTTTTAGGTTGAAGGAGGCGCCAGAAGAGGTAAAAAATATAGAACCGGAGAGGTGCGAAGAGTGGCGTTATTTTGATTTGGATAACTTGCCCGAGAATATTTTTGAAGGACACATTGAGGCAATAAGGATGTATGGGACAAATAAATAGATACATTGTTTCATTGTTGAAACAATATTTAATAGACATTATCCAATATGCATTAGACAGAAGACATTAGACAATATCCAATATACAGAAGACAATAGATAAGAGTTAGAATAAAGGGAAAATTCAAATTCACAAATTACACAAACATCAAATTAAATTCAAACATCAAATAACAAAACAAGAATAAGAATTTAGGAATTTGAGAATATAAGAATAAAGGAATAGATTCCAGTAACCAAATTCTAAGTATTCCAAACAAATCACAAACTACAAAAAAACAAACAATAACAGGAATATATGAATTTGTATTATGTCATGTTGAACGTTAGTGAAATATCCCATGGGATCCTTTGGTCATCCGCCGGCTGGCGGATTCCCTCGAGGATGACACTAATTAATGACCAATTTTGCAAGTAAATCCGAAATCCGAGTTTCGAAATTCGAAATAATATTAAAATTCCAAACTCAAAAAACAATTTCCAAACAAATATCAAACTACAAATAACAAACAAAGACAGGAATAGGCTTAATTATCAATTTTCAATAAATACAAGGACTAATTCTGAAGCTCGTCCGCCAGTCGGCGGATTGAATAAATTTAGAAGTAAGAATTTAGAAACAAAATTAGGAATATAAGAATATATGAATTTGGGAATTTAATAATATAGGAATAAGCTTAATTACCAACTTTCAATAACCAATTTACCAAATAATAACCAAGAGCCAAACCCAAATTAGCAAAACTGGATTAATCGATAAATTTAAGACAATTTTATTATATTGTAAATTAGTTGAATGAATTGTAACCTATAATATGATATAATGGAGGCTATGAGCGCTGATTCAAGGATAGGGGCAAGCAATGGTCCGGAATTAATTAGACGTAATATACCGGCGGCATATTCAATACTATTTCCTGGTGCTGTTCCTTTTGATTCCCTACCAAATTCAAGGTTACAAGGCCTGTTGGCTTATACAAAGTTAGGTTCAATTTTTGCTTTAAGAGATGGGTTTATTGACGCAGTAGAGATAGGTGTTCCTTTTATGAAAAGGCTCGATTTACCTAACAAAGGGACTGCTGCGGTTTTGAATTTAATGCTTTCTGGGGCAAATTTGAGAACAGCTGGCGCAAGAGTGAGTGTGCAAAGTTTAGTGAGTTTAGTTGAGGTTGGCGAACGAGTTGGTGGAGCTGGTACTATTGTAATTGACTGGAAAAGTATTGACCCTGCTATGCCACCGGTACCCGACGAAAGCGGTTTGGGGCTTGGTGTTTTAAACCAATGCAGAACAAATAGTACTGAGGCAGCGCTTATTGGTGTTACGAGAGGTAATATTCCCTCTGCGTTAATTCTTGCTAGTATTACTTAAGGCCAGACTCATTGTAAAATTATTTTGAAGAGATAATGTTTACGGATAACGAGTAAATTATAATGATTGTATGAAAAGATGGCAGAAAATTTGGCTTTATATTTTAATTATCTATTCCCTACTTCATTTTGTTAGGGATGTTTTGCAGGACTTAAATGTAAATACCATTTTGTCGTCTGTACTTGTAAAAACAGGTGGAAATTTGTTTAACAAATCTGTACTTTGGAATTCCAAAAACACTTATTTAATAGCTATTATTGAAATAGCCTTGGCTTTGTACTGCATAAAGAAAAACAGATTTGGTAGAGTTGGGAAAATAACTATTTTGATTGCCACAATAACAGTAGTGCTTTGGTTAGTATATTGGGTGAGTTAAATATTATGGAATTTTGCTAAATGGTGGTTCTGGACGGCTTCTACCTCTACTCCCACGATTTCTTCTTACTGATAGACTGATACCTTGCTGCATTGGCAGTGCATTTTCACAACCGAGGCAACCCTGGGCAAATGCTATGCAACCATTAATTACTTCTTGAGTTAGCTCAACGCCTTTTGTAAGAAGGGTACATTCAACACGAGAGGCAAGTGCTTTAGTCACCAAATCGTTTTTTGTGAAAGACCTATCTTCTGCACTCATAGGTAAGTATTATACTATAAGCTTAGTAAATAGACAATAAGGAATAATAATCAATAACCAATTAAGCAAACCCCACTACGTCCGCCGGCTGGCGGATCAAATTATCAAATCCAATTTTTAATTCTCAATGCGTAATTCGTAATTTTAATAGATAAATAGATCAATTGTTCCATTGCTACATGGTTTTATTGCTGAGTACGAATAATCAATTAAATACTTTTTTAAATCGGAATTTTGCTATATATACAATTAGTGGAAAGATTAACAGGCGAAGCTGAAAATATAAAAGAAAAGGTATTAAGAAAAGTAATTGAATGGATAGTGGAAAATATTGATCACGTTGAAGAACTATTTGCCCTTGATTTTCCATTGGAGTATTTGGACCAGACAGCAGAACTTGTGGCAGAAGGACGTAGAATAATGCTTGTTGCTAACCATCAAAGCCATGCCGATGTATTTCCTTTAGGCCTTGCAGCATATGCCTTAACAGAAAGAATTAACCTGGCGTTAGCTAGGGTAGCACCTATGGATAGTTCTTTTTATGGTTTTGTTGGCCCAAAAGCGGCATCGGTAGAAACAGGCGGGCAAGGTAGTTTGATAGCGGAGTTTTTTGACCAGATTGAGCCGTGGCTACTGGAACACAAATTAGATTTGATATCTATAGTAAGGGGCAAATACGAGAAAGATGAGAGCCGGACTATAAAAGAACTGGCTAGAATAACAAAGAAGGTAAGATCGGGGCAATATGGATTAGCAATTTTACCGGAAGGAACGGTTGAGGGCGGGCGTTTGGCAAGAAGAGAGCCGCCAAGAAGACACGGAATAGTAGAAAGTGAGCCGGGCTTAATGAGCACAATGGTATTAAAAAGCCTTAATAGAGGGATGGATGTTGTAGTTGTGCCTTTAGGACTAGATGGAGGCTATAGGGTTTTTAGCCCAAACTACAAGTTACCTAATGTTGTTACAGTTGGAGCCTTGGGTAAAAATATGGTTGGAGGTAGACCTTGGAGTGTAGCCAAGGCAGTTATGGGAGAGCCATTTTTAGCCAGTAGTTTAAATTTGCCGGGTGGGCAAATAGATATTGCTAATATGCATATGGAAGTAAATAGACAAGTGATGGGAATGGTAAGTACGCTACTACCAGAACGGGCCAGAGGGGTGTTTAGGTAAATTAAATTGGAGTTAAGATATAGGAGTTACAAATTAAAAGTTGCTGGTTGCTAGTAACTAGTTGCGGGTTACTGTTTAGAGATAATATTAAGAGAGATAAATCCGAAATTCGAATATCGAAACGCGAAACCCCACTTCGCCAAGGCTTCGAGGGGCGGGCAATTTCCAAACCCTCCGAGTCGGAGGGCAAGCAAATTACAAAAAATAAAAAATAAACAATAACAGGAACATATGAATCTAGGAATTTGGGAATATAAGAATAAAGAAATAAACTCCAAATAACAAAAAACAATCTCCAAACAAATTCCAAAAAACAAATAACAAATGAAGATAGGAATGTAAGAATTTGGGAATAAGCATAATCATCAATGATCAATAACCAAGAACCAATATCAAAATCCAATAATAAGAATCTATGAATTTAGGAATTTAAGAATTTATTCGTAATCCGTAATTCATAATAAATAAATAGATAAATGCTCTATTGTTTCATTGCTAAGTTATTATCTAACAGACAGTATTCAATATACATTGAAGAAGAAACTAATAGAGTGATAAAGATAGATAAAGAGAACTAGAAACACAAACCTGGTTGCTAGCTGGAATACAATAAAAAATATTTGTATACTTGTGGTATGGAAAAAAATACAAATCCCAAACCCAAAAACCTGGTTGCTGTTATTGTTGCGGCTGTTTTATTATTAGGCGTTGCCGGCTACTTTGTTTATGCAGGGCAGGTTAATAAAAACAAAGAACCTGAAAACACTAAAACAGAAGTTAAAAAAGATGAGGGAAATATTGTTTCTTCTTTAAAAAATGTTTTTCAGCCCGGAAAAAGTTTTAGATGTAACTATTTAGTTAATAAAGACGAGGTGGTTATGTTTGTAAAAAACAATAAAGTAAGAGTAGACGGAATAATGATGCCAAATGATAAGGGTGAACTAAGTAGTGGTGGGATGATAAATGACGGCGAATACATATACATGTGGACAAATGAAACAAAAACAGGAATGAAGTATAGCTTGGCAAGTTTGGATACAGATAAAAACGAACAAGAAGCGGCGGTTAATGAATATCAAAACCCAAAAATGTGGGCAGAAAGCATAAACAAACAGTATAAAGTGCAATGCTCGCCCACCGGTGTTTCGGATGATAAGTTTAAGGAACCAGCTGGAATTAAATTTCAAGATTTTAGCCAGATGTTAAATGACATGCAAGAGGCGGCCGAACAGATGGAACAGGAAGGCGTGAATCCGGAAAATATGCAGAACTTGGAAGAGCTGATGGAAAAGTACAAGCCGGAGGAATAGGTAAGAATAGGCTTAATTACCAAGAACCAATAATCAATTTACCAAATAATACCCAATTTTCAATTATCAAATTATTAAATAGAATCCGTAATATATAATTCGTAATAGAATAATAGACACATTGTTTCATTGCTAAATTGCTTTATTGTTAAAACTATATTTAATAGACAATATCCAATAGAGAATATGCAGAAGACAAGAGTCAGGAGACAACATACAAGAGCTGGAAGTAAATTATTAGTGAGTGTATTTTAGATATTTTTGTGCATTTTAAGTAAGATATAGATTATGGCGCAGAAGAATCAAAATTATTGGCGAAAAATTGCCAAAAAATATAATGAGTTTGTGGGGGAACAAGGCGACGTTCGGCACGAGAAAATAATTAACCCGGTTGTTTTTGACCTGCTCGGTAATTTGCAAGGTAATGTTGTGCTAGACGCCGGTTGTGGTAATGGTTACTTAACAAGAAGAATGGCAAAGCAAGCGAGAGATGTAATTGGTATAGATATAACCCCGGAGCTTATAGAAATTTCCAAACAAAAAACAACGGTTAATAATGTTAAATACATTCAAGCAAGCTTAGAAAAAATTCCATTTAAAGACAACTATTTCAATACTATTTTGTGCAATATGGTATTGGTGGATATAGAAAATATAGCCGGGGTAATTGCTGAATTTAGCCGAGTGTTAAAGGTTGGCGGGACAGTTGTGGTTAGTATAATTCACCCCTGTTTTGAAAACCCACCCTGTACTTATTCAATGTTTGAAAAAGACGGAAAACGAATTGGAAGATTGGTTACCAAGTATTTTGAAACAGGATTAGTTGAAGACAAGGCAAACAAAATTGAAGGACTTGCCTATTTGCATTACCATTATAAAATTAGTGATTACTTAAATATGTTTACTAAAAATAACTTATTCTTGGAAAAAATAGTTGAGCCCAATGGATATGAGATAAGCAACGACATGGGCATGAACCCGGACACACCAACATTTTTAGTAATGAAGTTTGTTAAAAAAAGTGAATAAAAAGTACTTGCCTATTTGGGAAAGGGCACAAAGGCTACTAAAGAAAGCCAAAAAGAAAGATTTTGTGCTGCACACTAAATATGTGGTAATGGCAATGGAAGCTTTGCTTAATAAAGAGCAAGGAAACCCAGATATTCTTATTCCAGCGGCAATTTTGCATGATGTCGGGTGGAGTGAAGTGCCGCAAGAACTACAACTGGCAATGGATGAGCGAAGATCTGGGCAGGCTTTAGTGGAGCACATTGAAAAAGCGCCAATGTTGATAAGAAAAGTTTTGCAAGAATTGAATTATAGTGAAGAAGATATTACAGACATTGTACGAATTGTGAAGGCGCATAAATTTGTGGAGCCAACAAGACTAGACGAGAAGCTACTAATTGATGCCGATACCCTTTCGGACACCTATAAGGAAGTGTTTTATAGTAATGTAAAGAGTTATAATACAACACCAGAGGTGCATTTGGACTTTAGAAGCAAAAACACTTTTTATACCAAAACGGCAAGAGAAATTTTTGAGAAACAATTTAAGGAAAGGAAGAGGGAGATAAGTAATAGTTTCCGCCGATACAGCGGACAAGAAAAGTCAAAAGTTAAGAATTAAAAATTAAGGATATGAAAATAGAGAAGGTACAAATAAAAACAGAAAATAATACAGTTTTGAAGGCAATGCTGTTAAGGAATGAGAACCACAAAAGTAAACACTTCCCTTTTTTAGTAATTCATGGCTGGACCAGTAGTATGGCCAGATATCCGGAAAGAGTGGCCCCTGAAGTAGAAATAGGATACCAGGCTTTACTTTTTGATATGCGTGGGCACGGAATGACCGGAGGCGACTTAAGTAAGCTAACTATAAAAGACCATTTTAATGATGTTCTGGCAGCATATGATTATTTATTGAGCTTGGAGAATATTAAAAAAGAAAACATTTCGGTTTTTGGCAGTAGTTATGGCGGATATTTAGCGGCCCTTTTAACTGCAGAGCGTAAAGTTAACAACCTGGTACTAAATGTACCAGCGCTCTACCCAGATATTATTTTTGATAAACATAAACAAAGAAGTGAGAGTACAAATGAATTTAGGCGAGTTGTGAGAGGGAAAAATGAAAGCAGGGCGCTTAAAGCAGTGGCTGACTTTAAAGGGAAAATACTTTTTATTCAAGCCGAAAAAGACGAGCTGTTACCAAAATCGGTAATGGAAAGCTATAAGAAGGCCGCCAAGAGCGACTACTCTTTTGTTGAAATAAAGGGAGCAAATCATTCTATGACAGCGCCTAAAACGGCTGAAGAGAGAAATAGAATAATGGCAAAATGGTTTAAAAAACTGCATAAATGATTTTGGTTTATTCGTTTTTTAGTTTTGGAAATACTTCTTATAGATTTTTAAGGAATTTAGATGTGGGTGAAAGAATAAAGAAATATTATTTGGGTAATATTAATAGCTTGGTTAAACATATTGTTAATAATAAATACCGTTATATTTTGGGTTTGGGAGATAGCAGTAGGGTGGCAAAGAGAATTAAAATCGAAAAGGTATTTGGTAATAGATATCACAAAGGTGAGATTGTAAAGAACGGTAAAGACAGTTATTGCAGTAATTGGAATTTACCGACAACGGCTGAGGTCGTGAATTCTGACAAGGTTACTAACGCTTCATGTAACCGCTCGGGTTATTTGATTATGAAAGCGATTGAAGAAAATAACTTACCCACCCGGTTTGCCTTTATGCATGTTCCCAGAGGATATAAAGAAATAGATAAATTGTTACATTGCTACATTGTTAAACTATATTTAATAGACAATATCCAATAGAGAATATACAGGATCTGAGAATGAGCTTAATTTTCAATTACCAAAATCCAATTAACCAAATAATAACCAATATTCAATTATCGAAATATTAAGCAGAATTCGTAATCCGTAATTCATAATAGAATAATTGTTCTATTGTTACATTGCTACATTGTTAAATACAAAGATTAATTTTGAAGCCCGTCCGCCAGTCGGCGGATTGAATAAATTTAGAAGCTAGAATGGAAATCAAAAAATGAATTTGGGAATTTAAGAATATAGGATAAGATTTAGGATTTAGGAGTCAAGATAAATAAGCACCAAACACCAAAAAACCCCACTACGTCCGCCGGTGGGCGGACTACGAGGGGCAGGCAATATTAAAGCTTCAATATCAAATTACCAAAACTAGATTCCGTGACGATGCACGGAATGACAGGGGGGTTACCAATTCTCAATGGTCAATTAATCAAATAAACACTAGATCCGAATATCCTAAATTATTTTTGCAGGCTGACTTTAATTAATTCTTCTTCAATAACTTTGTTGTTAATTTGAAAGTTATCTGCATAGTCTACCTGTTCGGAATAATCAATATCTTTAAAATATGCCAACTGTTCACGGAACAGTTTTTCGTTAAACTCATTTTTAAAAATTGATTTTGCTTTATCAACCAAATCACTGAGGGAATATTTTTTAAAGATAAAATATAGATCTACATAATCTTTCCATTTAGCTCTTTTGCCTAATGCAAAAGCTTTCATAGCGCCAAGCGAAAGTAATGACGGGATTTTAATAATGTTTTCAAAATTATTTTCTGTATTTATTTTATATGGATAATGCAGGAATGTAATTTTTACGTTATCTACGACTAGGGTTAGTTCTTGTTTTTCGTTTACTATTGTGCTGTTTATTGAGTGATTGGCTTTAATTGTGCTTAGAACATTACTTGTTTGAATTGTATTATTTGTTATTAGATCAAAATCTATTGAATAACGGTGCCCAATATATAGGGCAATGGCAGTGCCACCGATTAAACAATAGTTGGGTGCAAACTGTTTTATTAGGGGAAGAAGTGTTTGTTGCTTGGGTGAGAGTATTTGTTTATGCATATTTTTGAAAATATTTATTAAAGTAGTTGACTGTTTTTTCTCTAAGGTTTGATCGGTTTTTATTCTTTAAAAAATTAAATAGTTTTTTGGTCTGTTGGATACCCAGAGTGTCTTCGGTTACAAGATAATCAGACCAATCGCCATAGTTAAAAATATGTTCAAGCATACTGGGAAGAGACAGGTTTTGTGGGTCTTTAATATACCAGGCAAGATAGGGTTTTTTTTTGAATAATTCGACTAATTTTTCCACATTTTAATTATAACAAAGGAAGTGGATGGAAGAGTAAGAGTAAGAGAAAAACAAACAAGAATAGGAATATAAAAAATAAATACATAATCCGTAATTCATAATAGAATAATTGTTCTATTGTTACATTGCTACATTGCTAAAACAATATTTAATAGACAATATTCAATATACAGAAGGCAATAGATAAGAGTTAGGATTTAGGAGCTATGAGATACCGACAAACTCGAAATTCGAATATCGAAACTCGAAACAATATCAAAATACCAATATTAAATTATCGAAATATTAAACAGAATTCGTAATCCGTAATTCATAATAGAATAATTGTTCTATTGTTACATTGCTACATTGTTAAATACAAAGATTAATTTTGAAGCCCGTCCGCCAGTCGGCGGATTGAATAAATTTAGAAGTAAGAATTTAGAAACAAAATTAGGAATATAAGAACATATGAATTTGGGAATTTAAGAATTAATTCGTAATCCTTAATTCGTAATAGTAGAAGTGTTAGTGTGTCATGTTGAACGTTAGTGAAACATCCCATGGGTCTATGAGATCCTTCGGCCCGCTTTTGCTCGCTCAGGATGACTTAGGGCAGGCACGGAACGATAAATTGGCAAAAAGAATTGCTTTATTTTATTTATGGTATAATGCTTTCAATGGTAAGGAAAATTCTTCGGTACAATTAGTATGCGAGAGTTAGATATCCTTCAAAAAAATAATATTTAATCTAAATAGAGAGGAGCTGATATTAAATGGATAAAAAGAAACTATTCGTAGCAGGTTTACCCTGGTCTTTCACTAACGACACATTAAAAGATCTCTTTAAAGAATTTGGAGAGATTGAAGATGCAGTTGTTATTACAGACAGATACACCGGCCGATCAAAAGGTTTTGGATTCGTTACCTTCAAAAATGAAGAAGACGCAAAGAAAGCACTTACGATGGACGGTAAAACAGTAGAAGAGCGCACCATTGTTGTAAATGTTGCAAAGCCAAGAGAAGAACGTAAAGATTCGTTCAAAAGGAACGAAAGACGATCTTATTAAGACTGTTCCTGATCTGTTAACAAACAGAGACGGAAATTCTATTATCAGAAAGTGATATTACTGAACTTTGTTTTTAAGTAGACTTAAGGAGGGGTTCACTTTCTGAATAATAGGAACCTTGATAGCTTTTGAGAGTATACACTTATATTATGATCACACTTTCCACCGACCAAGAAAAAGCCCATAGCGAAGTTTTGGTATGGCTAAAGAGTGGCAGTAAGGGGCAATACATTACCCTTGGTGGTTATGCCGGAACGGGTAAAACTACCCTAATCGCCTACTTTAGGCGGGTACTACACACAGAAAAACCCGGGTATAAGGTTGGTTTTGCCAGTTACACAGGTAAGGCGGCCAGAGTTTTGCTAAACAAGTTACGGGAAGAAAAAGCAATTTATAAAGGTGACACGGTTGGTACGATCCATTCATTGATCTATTCCCCTATTGTTAATGAAAGAGAGGAAATTGTGGGTTGGAAAAAGAAAGACAAGTTGGAACGGGACTTGATTATTATTGATGAGGCGTCTATGGTAGACAGCGTTATTTGGAAACATTTAATTAGTTATAACATTCCTATAATAGCGGTTGGCGACCATGGACAACTGCCGCCAATTGGCGGTTCTTTTAACCTAATGCAAGTGCCGCAACTAACCTTGGAAGAAATTCACCGTCAGGCTAGGCAAAATCCAATAATTGGCTTGTCGATTCAGGCACGGGAACATGGGTTTATAAGACCGGGCAGGTATGGTGAGGGGGTAATAAAATATGCCAAAGACGACTTGGACAAAAATGACAGACTGGAAGAGTTGTTGCAAAACTATTCCAAAGAAACGCTAATATTATGCGGTTACAACAAAACCCGGAAAAAACTAAATAATCATATTCGGCAAATGCAAGGCTTTGAGAGTATTGAACCGCTTGAGGGTGACCGAGTAATATGCTTGCGAAACAATCATGAAGCCGATATTTATAACGGAATGTTGGGAACAATTTTAAGTATAGAAGCCCACAGTAGTGATTGGTTTTTTACCCGAATTAGTATGGATTTGGAAGCGAGAACATATGAGGGCTTAATTAGCAGTGAGCAGTTCAATAGCGACACGGCACTAAATTTTACCGAGAGAAGAGGTAAAACAATGAGGGGCGACTTGTTTGACTTTGGTTACGCGCTAACGGTGCATAAGGCCCAAGGGTCTCAGGCCAGCCGGGTGGTTTTACTTGAGGAGCGTTTCCCAAAGATGACAGACGACGAGTGGCGAAGATGGTTGTATACGGGTGTAACTCGGGCTGAAAGCGAACTGTTTATATTCTAAACAAGTTTAACCTATAGTTGCACATTGTTTTTTTGAATGTGTTATAATGAGTTTGTTAGCTTTTAATAATGTTCAGTTGAAACAGTACTGATTTGAGCCGATTTACAGGTCTTAATACTTTAAACTCCTTTTGAATCGTCTCCGTTAGCAAAGCAATTTAATATATTTTTATATGAGAAATTTTAATCGTGGTGGATATAGTGGTCGGCAAAATAGACCAGCCAGAAGATTTGGTGGTAATGGTAGGCGTGGCGGGAGTGGGGGCAATAAGTACATAAACCCTGCCCTTTTTATTAATAGAGCCAATGGTGCGGTTGTTGAGCCATATGAACCCAAAAACAGTTTTGCCGATTTTCCTCTGAGCATTACCGTAAAGGAAAATTTAGAAAAAAGAGGTTTTGTAAAGCCAACAGCAATTCAGGACCAGGCAATAATACCAATCTTGAATGGTCGGGACTTGGTGGGCATTGCCAATACCGGAACCGGTAAGACGGCGGCATTCTTATTGCCATTAATTACCAAAACCAGTAGTAACAGAAATGAAAAGGTGTTAATTATTACCCCAACCCGTGAATTAGCAGCCCAGATTCAGGACGAGTTTAAACTGTTTAGTGAAAACTTAAGAGTTTACTCGACACTTTGTATTGGTGGTGCTTCGCTACGTAACCAATCTCGCGAACTATCGAGAAGACCACAGTTTGTGATTGGTACACCAGGGCGGATTATGGATTTGGAAAAACGAAGAATTTTACGGTTGAATGATTTTTCGGTTGTAGTTTTGGATGAGGTGGACCGAATGCTTGATATGGGCTTTATTCATGACATTAAGCACATTGTTTCGCTGCTTTCAAAACCAAGACAGTCTTTGTTTTTTTCGGCAACAATGCCAAACGAAACTAAGGCTATTATGCAAACCTTTTTGCAAAACCCGGAAATGATAGAAGTGAAACAAGGTAAAACACCCGTAAATGTAGACCAAGATATTGTGAGAATGCAGGGGCGCAATAAACTGGATGTGTTACACGAGCTGCTTGAGGGCCAAGAATTTAAGAAAGTACTGGTTTTTGGCAGAACCAAACGAGGCGTTAACCAACTGGAAAAAGGACTGCTGCAGCGAGGCTTAAAAGCAATTGCTATTCATGGCAATAAAAGCCAAGGGCAAAGAACCAGAGCGCTGGAGATGCTAAAGAATGACAGAGTTCAGGTACTTTTAGCAACCGATGTAGCTTCGAGAGGCATAGATATAGACGACGTGACACATGTAATTAATTATGACCTGCCAGGCACGTATGACGACTATGTTCACCGGATTGGCCGAACCGGCAGGCTTGGAAAAAAAGGCGTGGCACTGACTTTTGTGGAGTAGATAACACTTCAATGATACAAGTTAGTAATATAATCGTATTTCGAAACATAAGCATTATAGTTTGTTATAATACTATAAAGTAGTTAGTTATAAAAGAAATTGAAAACAGCAGAAGCTGAAATAGTTTATATACCGCCAAAACCATTCCAAAGGCATGGAGATGGTTTTGTTGTAAAACTACCTGAGGGCGTTGAACCATTTGATTTTATTCAAGCCGGGCATGAAATGGGAGCCTGGCAGGAAACCCACCCATTGGTAATGGTACTTGGTTGTTTAGGCTGTGCTCGGTGGAAGACAGAGCCGGCAGCAGCTGAGGCGTGGATAATCCCAAGATATGCAAACATTCTAGAAGAAGAAAATGCTGTGGGGGTAATTTGTGAGGGAATCCATTTACACTATAATGATGAGTTTGAACCGCCTTGTGTAGCTAAGTTTAGAGAATCGAAAAAACAGGAAGTAGCGGTGAGAGAATAAGCCCATAGAATAGATATTGAGGGTAGAGGTATGGTAGAATTGTTTTCTACTTATGGCACGGGGGAAAGAAGTAAGACAACCAAGTATTGAAACGCTTTTAAGAAATAAGGAAATAACTCCAATATTAGCTCCACAGATGTCTATACTGGATTTACCACATATAGCGGTAATTTGGGGGGCATTTGATCCAGAGTTGTATGAGGAAAACAAAAGAAAATTGTTACAACTTTCTCAAGGTGTTTGGTTAAACCCAGAACAGAGACTAACTTTGAGTTATTTATATCAGAGAAATGCGGCTAGAGCAGAAAGATATATGGGAGGTTATGCAAGTTGGAAAGACGTGGGCGCTAATTTGGCTGATAGACTTGGAATAGATGGTGGGATAGATAGTGCTACAATGCTTCAGTCGCC
This sequence comes from uncultured Gammaproteobacteria bacterium, assembly GCA_964414145.1. Taxonomy (GTDB): domain Bacteria; phylum Patescibacteriota; class Microgenomatia; order UBA1406; family UBA1406; genus UBA1406. The sequence goes on along the minus strand of CAYPVH010000001.1, from coordinate 68,018 downwards.
AGACTTGATTAGGTACCTAGAGGGGCAGATACAACAAGCTGAAGGCGATGTTGTTTTGTTTGGTCCAAGACATTCTTACGCTTTCCCTGCCCATATGGTAGTGCGTGATGCGCTGAAGGAAGATACTAATAGATTGAAGATAGCCGAAATTGTTTTTGATAGACATATTGATACAGGTGGATCTAATTATGGTCGAAATGAGGGTATTCCCACTTCCGCTGATGTTTATTTATTTTTAACTAATGGTGAATATATAGAATGCCCAGTGATAATTGGACCGGACAGTGGACTTATCGATAAGTATAGCGCTCAAGGTGGAGACAGATTAATAAAGAGGATAATTGTTCCTGATGTTGTATCTTGGAAGAATAGAGATGTTCGAGCTAAAATGATGACGCAGGTTGTAGAAACTTTAAAGAATTGGGGCGTAACTCATATAACCTATAGTGTAGACTTAGATGTGCTTGCAGAAAGTGAAGGCGCTTTTGCAGTAAGATACTCGCCGATTATGCCCTATCTGGGCCTGGGCTGCCAAGTATTGCCAGAAGATCCTACTAAAGATGACTTGATTGCATTAAGGCAGCTAAAGTATCCTACTGCTCAAGTAAGATATTTATTAGAAGAGGAACAAATTTTTCGGGCACAGAATTTAGCTTATGTTAGGCAGATGAGAAATATGTCTGGACTAGACGGAGAATCGATGCTAACAGCTGAGCAGATGAGCACGGATATTGGCCAAGGAGAAGGACTGAGGGTGGCAGAAGTATTGGAGTTTTTGCAGATACTAAAGCAACTTTTTCTGGAATATGATTTAGAAGAAGGACTGGAACTGAGGAGTGGGGGGAGGTTTTTTGGAACCGTTGTTGAGGCTTGTGGTTTTGAAGACAGCCGAGGTGCGACTTCTGAAGCAGCAGTGAAACTTGCTAAAGCGATAGCAATATAGTAAAAGATTGTATGCTAATATATGATATAGATGGCTAGAAGCAGAGAACATGAGTCTTCAAAGCTACTTGGAATTTCTCCTGAAATATTAATGAATCTTATTGGTGCTTCTCAGGCGCTTTTGGTACACGACAAACAAACCAATAATATCTTAGCTGCCGCGGGGGTATGTATAGATGATACTGGAATTATTTTAACCGTTGATATTCTGTTTGCCATGACGAGTTTGGATATAAGTTTGTTTTTGATTATAGATAACCAAAGAGTGCCAGTAGAAGCAGAGATAGAACGGTATGGAGATGAATTGAATTTAGCAATAGTGAAGGTAAAGGGGGTAGAAGGCATGGCAAGAGTAAAATTGCTGGAGAGAGAAATAGGGAGTGCCAGTGAAGAGGCGGTGATAGTCTATGAAGACATAGATGAAGAGAGTAGAACAGTATCTAGAATGATACCGGCTAGAATAGCTAAACCTACTGCCTATGAAAGGTATGACGACGAATTTTATGCAGTGCACTCAGAGGATATTTATATTGTTTACTTAGAAGGAGATAACAGAGAGCTTTTAGGGGAAGGAGCTAGTGGAGCGGGGATATTTACTAAAACTGGAGAATTAGTAGGGATGATAATGGCTATAGATGCGGCTACACTTGACGAGGAAGAGAGTGGGATAACAAGGGCGGTAGCCATACGAAACACTAGGATAATAGATGTTTTTAGAAAAGGAAAGTAAACTTATTCTCTGGCTCGTTTAAAGCCAGCTTTAATAGCTTCTTTTTCGGTGCAAAACCAACGGTCGCCTTTTTCAAGATTCATAACTACTTGGTTATAGTGGCGAAAGTTGGGTAGGTGGTAGAAACGTTTGTCGTTTGGGTCTAGATTGCCTTTAATAATACAGCCTTCTATATACTCGGTGGCACAAGCATTCCATAATCCTACTTTATTTGTGTGGGCGAATTCGGCGGCTTTTATTAATTTGCTTTGATGTTTTGTATTTAAGTAGTCGGCAAAATAAGTACCTGTGCCCTGCTGAAGCAGGTATTCGTTTACCATTGTGCCGTTTATGTAAACATAAGCCAAGGTGCGGCCAAATTGGTCGAGGTCGTTGTTATCTGTTTCAAGTGTGACTTTTTTGTTGAGTACCAGTTCGTTGTTTATTATTGTGGCTCGGGCGGCAAAGCATTCCCCGCCTTCGGGCGAGTCTATACCAATGTAGCGAATGTGGCGGTTATCGGAAATAACAATTGTGTCACCGTCTATTACCTTTGTAACTGTATATGTGGGTTTGAAAGGTTTAAAGATGTTGTTGGCAATTAAGAGAAGCAGTATTACAAAAAAAGCATATAAAACATTATTAAGTGAAAATGTATTTTTGAACACTAAGATAAGTATACATTAGACAAGATTCATTATCCATTATCCAATAGTCAATATCCAGAATTCACTATTCATTGGACAATAGAGAATAGTCATTAGATAAATACAGTTCACAATAGAAAATGCTGGATCTTGTGTTGGGGTAAATATTTTTTAATTATTTAAAGCCATTAGTACTTCTTCGGGGTAATACACATGACTGCCCGGATCGTACAAAACCGGGGCATTTAATCTTATTTCTGGTCGTTCGTACAGCTCGCATTGAGCATTGGGAAATGAGGAGTTAAAACAACTGAGTAATCCATAATAATGAACTTCTGTGTGATCTTTAGCGTATTGGCTTACTGCCGGAACCCAGAATTCCATATGGGCGGCAGCAAGTTCTAGTGCAGTGGGGATATCTGTTACCAATTGGGCAATAGCAAGGTCATTGGCGTGATGTTCGGTATGATTATATGATTCGAGAAGAGTTTTTCTTAGTTCTTGATTTTTAATATTCATAATTACTGCCAATGTAAACTGGCCCGGTTTTTGATTTAAGAGCCCATAAGACAGGCCAAGCTGGTATTTACCGTCGGGGGTGTAGTCGCCTTTATCATTTAGTACAGTCAGTCTCCTAAAGTTAATATCTGCTTTTAGTTGTTGTTCGGAAACTTTGCCCATACCAAATAATCCGCAGGTGAGACGATCTTCTTCGTCAACACTTGTAGTGCCTATTTCCCTTAGCATAAGGGCTTCTAGCGCCTGAGCGGGTACATTATAGCTACTGGCCAGTTCGGCCATTACTGCTCTATTTTGTTCAATTAATTGTTCAATTGATTGGTCTGTTATAACTTCTTCACAATTAAACAAATTCATTCTGGTAATTTCGGCTTTTGCACCAATATAGGGGCTAGGGGCATTTGCAATTCTGATAGCAGAAGGTAAGCCGAGCGCTGCGATTGCAAGTACTGTTGCAAGGGCAAGCGCTAATTTTTCTTTATGGGACCTAAAAGATTCCATTCTATATTATACCAAATACACATATAGTGTGTATTATTTAATACCGAATTAACAAGATTGGATTTTTTAGGATTCTTCTCCTCCTCAAACGGAGGGTCTAGGATGAGATATTTCAAAAGGAATTAATTAAGATTGTATAATTTGTATTATGGCTAATATTGTTCCGGTAATTTTTGCTTTACTTGCTTATGTGGGGTGGGCTGTTGGAGACACGCTTGGCATACGAGTATTTCGCAAAAACAATGCGTCGGTAATTGCGGTTTTAAGTGGTTTTTACCGAATGTTAATCTGGTTACTTTTAATTCCCTTTTTTTGGTATCAGGTGGCTCAAATAACACTTTTACCACTTGTATTTAACTTATTAGCCGGCTTAACTTCGGGGTTTGGCTATTATTTTTTTGGTAAAGCGGCAAAAGAAACCAACCCATCACTTGTTGCGGCAATCAGTGGTGGTTGGGGGGTAGGGGCGATAATACTTTCGTTACTATTTTTTGGTGAACAGCTTACATTTGAGCTGTGGCTGGCTGTAGCGCTTGTATTTGTTGGTTTGTATTTGGCAACTTTTAAAACGGGTGTATTTAGAAACAAACAAATATTTGTAGATAAGGGGCTTGGTTATGCGCTTTTAGCCTTTTTGTTTTGGGGCTTATGTGGCGCATTTTTAAAAATTCCGGCGAGCAGTTATGGTTTTTACTGGACTAGTGTAATTATGTTACTACCCTATTTAAGTATAGTTTTGCTTGAAGTGAAAAACATAAAAGTCAAACAGCTTATTAGAGTGGCAGATTTTAAGTATTTTTTGTTGATGGTAGTATTTATTGTTTTGGCAGACCTGGGGTTTAACGGCAGTTTTGCCTTTGGTGGAAACGTTGCAATAGCTGGAACGATTGCTGGTTCTTATGTAACGCTTACTACTCTCTTAACTCGCTTAGTGTATAAAGAAAAAGTAAACCGACGACAAGCAATAGGAATAATAATTTCTTTGCTGGGGATTGTGCTGGCTTCTTATTTTACTGCTATTTCTTAAATAAATATTAAGAAAAATCTTTTTTTTACTTATTTTCTAGAAATAAATACAATGTAATTATGAGAAAGATTATGAAAGTATTTGTGCTTTTGGCATTAATACTTTTTAGTTCATCATTGTATAAAGATACAATTGCACAAAGCCTGCCTGCAATTAGCAATATATCTATTGATCCGAATTTAGATATCTCGCTGTTTTCTGCTTATGAAATAACTGCCAATATAAGTGATTATTCAATAGATGCACCTGTGAGTGTAGACATAAGTGGGATAAATGGAGATGGCGGTAGTATTTGGAACTATTATGCTGATGGTACAGCGGCTTCCGAAACACTTGTGTTTACAATGGACTATGTGTCGGGAACAGAATGGAAAAAAACTGGCATATATCCGGATTATATTTATCCGGAGATTTTTTTTGCTCCTTCAAGTATAACTTGGAATAATAGTCCGGAAAATACTGTAATAAGAAGAAATCAATACCATTTACTTCATTTACAAAACCCTTTTTCTATGACCGATGAAATGAGTTTTTGGATAGAGATAGATGCTGTGGCAAAAGCGGCAAACTCTGCAGACTTACAGGTATATTTGGTAAAAAAGGGGAAAAATCTAGACTTTTTTAATAGTGATTGGCGCAATAGCTCAGATATAGAATTGGTGGGCACAATAAGTAGAGGGGCTAGTTTTCATCATACCCATACTGCAAATTCATCTCATCATTTAATTAGTTTGGCAACCAATAGCGATGGTACTATTGGAGGAAATAATTTGGATATAAGTGGAGATTTTTGGATTATTCTTTATAATACATCTCCAAATAACAACAGAGGCTGGGACTTGAGGTACCATGGAACTAGTTTATGCAATAACAATAGCAGCTGGTATATAGGTAATCAAACTGGTTGGGCAACAACTCACATTGAAGGGTGCCCAGATATGCATATACATATTGCGAGGCGAAACTTACAGAAACTAGATGGAGTAAGGGCGGTTATAACAGCAGGAGATGTATCGGAAACTAAGGAATTTTATTTTGCAGAACTGCCAAATTTGGCACCAAATGCTACCCGCTTTACTAATCCATTGGGAGGAACTTATAGTGATAATATAAGTATAAATTGGGAAGAAGCAAGTGACGCAAATAACGATGTGCTTACCTATAACATATATTTACTTGATTCTGAAAATAATGTGTTGGAAACTTTAGTATCGGGAACTTCTTCTACAAGCTATAGTTTTGATAGTACTACTAGAGATAACGGGAGCTACAGACTGAAGGGTGAAGCCTGTGATAACAGCTTGTGTACTGAGTTTTTGTCGGAAACAAATTTTATTATTGATAATTCTGATCCGATATACACAATAAGCAGAATTAGTATGAGCTCAAATAATACTGACAGTACTAAAGCTCATTCGGGAGACACTGTAACTATAAACTACGCAGCAACGGGAAGGATAAACACACCGAGTATTCATCTGTATTCGGGTGGAAACCAGGTGAATAATACTGTAACGACAAAAGAATTAGACGGTAATAATTGGACGAGTTCTTATGTTGTAAGCTCTAGTGATGCGGTTGGCTATGTGACATTTGAGATTGGTGCGACCAACTTAGGGGCAGAATATTTTGAAACAACAGACGGATCTTATGTATTAGTTGAAGAAGAGGTAGCTGCAAACATTGTTGAAGCAACTTCCGATTCATTAAGTGAGCCGGTAAACCCCTCATGTAAAAGTGACAAGCCGGTTGGAATACCTGATTTGTTTGAAATAAGAGTGAACGGAAGAAGTGCTACTTTGTTTATTACCCCAATAAATAATATTAATAGTTACTACATTAGCTATAGTGAAAATGAAAATGCATTTCAGCATGGAGTGAGTGTGGATAATATTGATTCGAGCGGAGTTTTTCGCTATAGGGTGAATTTGCTGGAGCTTGGAAAGAGATATTATTTTAAAGTTAGAGGCCAAAATGGTTGTATGCCAGGCGAATGGGGCGAAAATTTAGAGGTGAAAATCCCGTTTACAAGAACTTATAAAGAGCAAAAATACTATAGAGTAAAGCCGGTAAACTTAAATAGTTTAGATTCAATATTTACAATAAATGAAAAAACAACATATAGACAAAAGCCAAAGATAGTAAATAAGACAAAAGGCTTAGACAAAGAGAAATCAAACACAACAGAAGAAAAGACCAAAAAAGAAAAAAACAAAGAGTTTTGTTTTTTATGGTGGTGTTTCTAAATTAATCTATATTTTTTGCCTTGCTCCAGACAGAGAAAAAGTAGTCTGAAAAAGCTTTTGAGAGACCTTTACTATTAATAACCAAGCCGGTACGGTCGTTGGTATTACTGGGGTCGTTTATTCCAAGTAAGGACTGTTGTTTATCGAAAACAATTAGATGAAAGCCCGAGCATGGGTAGTGGCGAACCTGCAGCCCCATTTTTTGCCAGCTTTTGAGGATTTGCTGGTTACTATTCTCATATTTGTAGGCAATAAAGTATATAATTACTCCCCTTTTTATGGCGTCACGATTCTCGAGCATTATTGCTGACGAGACCTCTTCGCCTATTGAGATAATTAAGATTTCTTTTTGTGCACCTTTAGCAAATTCTGTATATTTACTGAAAAAGTCTGCTTTGCCATGAGTGAGGCTAATACTGGTTGAGTCTGGCTTTGGGAGAGTAATGCTATTGATAAGAGCGTTCCCAAGACCATAGATTGTACTGGTTTTTTGCCGGATAAAGCTGTCTAAGGCACTGGAGGGAGAAAGGGCTTTGTAAGATTTGGGATACCCAAGAACTTCTACCACTAGTTGTTTTTGCACCAGTTTCTTGAGCTGTCTGTAGAGGGAAGGTGGGACAATGTTTAGTTGCTTTGCAATGTTTTTTACACTAAGTTTGCCTTTGTTTAATAACAAGAGATATATAGTGGTTTCTTGTTTTGAGAGCCCAAGGCTATATAAGGTGTTTTTGATTTTCTGGCTATTAAGTTTTGACTTCTGGGTGTCCATAGCAGTATTTTAGCACAAAAATGCTAAAAAAGGTGGTATGATGCTAAGATAAGGGCATGAAAGAAGGATATAGGGAGGTGCCAGATGTATCGGACCGTTTTCCGGATAAGACAGTTGTGAGCGAAGACGAAGTGAGAGAGTTTTGTAAGTTATGTGATGCGCTGGGAAGTGATAATATTTGTATCGGATTACTTGATGGGTATAACGAACAAGCCGACTTTGTAGCCAGAAGGCACTGTTATGGCGCAACAGTTGCTGGAATTAGGGGTGAACTTAAGAATGGGGAGTTTTCTGCCCATGAATGGATGAGGGCTATTTTAGAAGAAGAAAAGGAAGTGGTAACTGAAGACGTGGTAGAGTTGGCAAACAGTGTTAGCGAGGAGGAAATATTACAGGCAAAGCAGCTTGTTGAAGCCGAATTTAGAGATTGGCTAATAAAAGATGGTAGGGACTTGGAAAATCTAACGGATTGTGATTATCAAGCTTTTTATGCTAATTTTGCCTGTATTTTGCCAGGGCACCGTGAAGGTAGACAGATAAAAGAACACCTTGAAGAAATTGGAAAACTTGATGAGCCGATTGGGAAAAACGAAAAAAATAAATGGGACTTACATAGCGAATTGTATTTAAGCCAGAGTTGGCGACAGTTTATGGGAGTAATTTATGCGGCTATTAGAGCCGAAGGGTTGAACGTAGAGTATTTCTATAGATACCTTGGATTTGTTCCATATAAAGGTGATCAAGTGAGACTAGTGATGGAGTATGGAGGGAAGGCAGTTTTAGCAAGGCTTTATGCCTTGGGCTACATATATGAGGATCTATGTTTGTGGCACTAGTAACCTCGCGTAACACCGAAGCGGTGATGCAAAGGTTAAGCACTGGCTTTGTTTAGAAGCGAAAAGCTTTGTTGAATGGCAATAATTTCGGGATCGAGTGGGTATTTATTATTGCTAGCAATTTTTGGTAATTCTTGTTTGCTTACCCAAATATATTCGGAATGGTCTTTTGGTTTGGGTTTTAATTTATTTATATCATCTGTAAATTGAGCGAGGTAAATTACTTCTACTGAATGAATATTTTCAGCTTTTTTTAAATAGGTAAAGGCATAGAATGCCGTGCCTACTTTAATTTTCATACCCAGTTCTTCCATGATTTCTCTTTTGAGTGCAGTTGTTATTTCTTCGCCCCATTCAACGTGCCCGCCGGGTAGTTCATAAATATTGGGTAAAAAAGCTTTGGTAGCGGCGCGTTTAGCCATAAATATTTTTGGTGTACCATTAAAGTTATGATGAATTAGAGCGGCAACAACAATGGCTTGGGTAGGTTGGTTTGGCATAGAAGTATTATATTACTTTAATTGTCAGATTAATATATAAGTTTGTAAATATAAAAAACTTATAGTATAATATATACTATGTCAGAAACAATTAATAGGCGTTTTGCTACTGTAACAGCTAAGGAGCAAATTGGCGACCATGAATGTACAAGAATGGAAGACGTTTTAGTTTTTGATAATGAAACTAGAGCACTGCTTGGCGTAGATGGTTGTGAAATACCTATTGGTTCTATTGTAGAGATAGTACTAGCAAATAATAGATATAGAAGTTTAATAGGTATTGTTTCTGCTGCTTGTTTAGGATGTTCGCAATTATCTACTTGCCGTTATGGCGCTAAGGATTTAAATAATGTGTTCGCTAAAAACCCAAATCTAGCTTATTTAAGGCAATAGAATTCTTTTTATTTAATATCTCTTACTGTTTTACTTACTCAAATATCTAAATGGTCTTTAGGTTTTTGGTACGTAATATATTACGTTGTTAACAGAGTAAATAATACTTTGCTAAGGCTTAAATTAACAAAGTATCTTGAACATTAAATAATTTTAGTTCTATAATGAAAATAAAGGAGATGAGAATAGCTTGAAAGTAATTAAAATTGGCGCAAGTTGGTGCAACAGCTGTATTATTATGCGGCCGCGATGGGAAGAGCTGGAAAAAGAAAATAAGTGGCTAAAAACAGAGTATTACGACTATGACTTTGATGTAAAAAAAATTAAAAAATATATAAAGGGCAAAGATGAACTACCTATATTTATATTTTTAGACCAAACAGGTAAAGAATTAATGCGTTTGAATGGCGAAGTTGAAAAAGAAAAATTGGAAAAATTGATTGAAGAGCTTAGGGATAAATAATTAAAAATGAAAAACAAGATTTAGGAGTTAGGAGGAAAGAGTTATTGGTTGCGGGTTGAGAGAAAGGTAAACAATTTAGAGTTTAAAGTTTAGAGTCAATAAATCGAAATTAAGAGTTAGGATTTAGGTTTTAAGAGTTATGAGAATAGGTAAATAAGCACCAAGATCCAAAAAACCCCACTACGTCCGCCTAGGGCGGACTTCGAGGGGCAGGCAATTTCCAAACCCTCCGAATCGGAGGGCAGGCAAACATCAAATTACAATATATAAATTTGGAATTTCGAATTATTAATTTTGAATAAAGTCAGAAGCTTGAATTAAAAACCAAAACTAAGAATCCATTTTCTAACAACTAATTTCTATTACCACTTTCTAATCTCTAGAAACTAATTTCTTATTTTTAACTTTAAACTTTTAACTTTAAACTTAAAAATGGGATCCTTCCCCTCTTCAAACGGAGGGTCTAGGATGACATAGTTATTCTTATTGTGGTCGATGACAAACCATAATATTTACCCTAATTTGGATTATTGCGCTATAATTGGCTATTATGCTTAAAATGATTTTTGCCCGGATTAAAATTGAGTTGGGGCATTTTATGGTTTTAAGTGAAGATATGCGGCGGTTATTGTTATCTTACTATTTCTATTTAGCTGCCTACCCCCTATTTAAAGTTTTTACCAACACCTATTTATGGCGGCAAGGTGAAAATTTAGTCTTAATTGTTGTTTATAACCTATTTTATTTTTTGGGTTTGCCTTTGGGGTTTTATTTGAATGGTTTACTGCTAAAGCGTATAAGCAGCTCTAGGCTTTACGCCTTGGGTAGTATTATTGAAGGGTTGGTAGCGATTGGGGTGGTGTTTTTTTCTTCCCTATCTGTTTATTCATTATTAGTATATGGTTTGGTTTCGGGTATTGGTGCCGGAATATTTTGGGGCAATAAAAACTATATTACTCAAAAAATTACCAAGGGCGCCAACAGGCTTTATTATAACGCGTTGGAAAGCGTGGGCGATATGATTATAAACATATTAATACCGATATTGACCGGCTTTTTTATTTTTTTGGGGCAAAAATAGTCGGGCTTACAACAGAATTTGCATACCGAGTTGTAATGCTTGTAGGCTTGGGATTAATTGTTGTGGCAGGAATATTGGTGCAACCTTTGAAGATAAAACATATTCGCAAACAATCGTTTTTTGTTAAAAAACGGTCACATAGCTGGCGCTTGGCAAGGATCTATAATGTAATTTCGAATATTTCAATTGGTGCCGAATATGTAATTCCCGGGATTTTAGTATTGGCACTAATTGGCAACGAAGATATTTTGGGTTTAATTACTTCGCTGACTACATTTGTTTCGGTAATATTGCTTTATGCAGTTGGTAGAAAAGGCAATCTAAATACAACTTGGAAGGTAGTTGCTTTGGGGAGCGTTACCTATTTTATTGGTACGGTTTTATTGGCTGTGTTTTTTAGCCCGACGGCAGTTTTGATTTATATGATTGGCTCTACAATTGGTTGGGCGTTTATTTGGTCGCCATCTTATACAGTGCTAATGGAAGCGATGGACAGGGAGGCCGAAAAAGAGGAAGATAGGTACGCATATATTTGTGATAATGAGTTAACTTTTAATTTAGGCAGATCATTGGGGATGTTACTGATATTTGTTTTATTAAGTATAAATCAGATGTTTGCGATGCGATTTGTACCGCTTATTGTTGGAATTACTTGTGTGCTTTCGGTACTGCCTTTTGTTAAGCTTGTGAGGCAACTAAAAAACTAATATATTTGACAAACATATTAGCAAATGCTAATATGTGTTTATGAACAATACTATTTATTCTGCTTTTGGCAATTCGATTCGGGTAAAACTAATTCAATGTTTGGCTGACAAACCCAAAAATGTTACAGAATTAATTAGTACGTGTGGGCTTAGCCAGTCTGCAGTGTCGCAACACTTACAAAAGCTTAGAGAAGCTGGCTTAGTTAATGTTAAACAAAGTGGCCGCGAAGTTTGGTATTCGTTGAGGAGTAAAAAAACAGCAGAGATTAGTAAATTAATAGTTAGTTTAGAGAAGGAGACAAAATGAATTTTGCATATTACAGAAAAAGCACATATGACAGGAGTGAAACAGTTAAAAACATTAAAAACCAAGCTAAAAAGCTAGGGTTAGAGTTGATTGGGGAAACAGCAATTTTGAAAGGGAAAGGAGTGGTTTTACACCTTTGTAATTTAGAGTGGCTGGAAGGGGTTATTAAGGCAGATAAAAACCTAATTGGACTACTTCCCTGTTCTGTGGCTGTTATTGAAGACAACAAAGAAGTATTTGCTGGTGTTGGAAGTGCCGCGGTTTTGGGTGGAGTTACGGAAAACGCAGAGATTGCCCAGATTGCTCACGCTATTGACGAAAAACTGAAAGAGTTGGTGAAAAAAGCTGCTGGCGTGGGACCACTGAAGGCGAAAAATGTAAAAGTTTACTCTACAACTACTTGCCCATATTGCAAGATGGAAGCCAGTTGGCTAGACCAAAATAAGGTGAAGTATGAAGAGGTGCATGTAGATTTGAATCAGGCGGAGGCGGAAAAATTGGCTAAAAAAACCGGGCAAATGGGAGTGCCGGTAACAGAAATTACTTATGATAATGGTGATGAAGAGTATATTGTGGGTTTTGATAGGGAGAGGCTGAAGCAAATATTAAGGATATGAGTTAAGAGTTAGGATTTAGGAGTTAAGATAGGATAAACTCGAAATTCGAATATCGAAATTCGAAACAATATCCAATATACTGAAGACAATAGATAAGAGTTAGGAGAAAAGAGTTAAGATAAATTAAATGGCTAAATTGTTTTATTGTTTTTTTGTTAAAAGAAAGAAAATTAAATTAATAGTAAAATAAATTCGAGATTAACATACATTTTATATTGGTATAAGTTTGGGGCTTAAAACTATAGTCTGTATATGGAAAGGTTAGATTTATTTTAGTCTAAATATATAAAAAACCGATACATATTTATTAAAAACAAAATATATTTTTGGCTTCCTATGATTTAATTATCATAGATTTAACACTGTTTTTTAATGATAAATCATCTCAAGAAAAACCAATATAAAATGTATATTAACTCTAAATTTTCTGTCACGAGATTCTTCACAAGATTCAGAATGACCCAAACTTAACCCAACAAACAAAAGTTAAACAATAAGTACTATGTGGTTTATAATACTTAGAGATGTATTTTAAAAACATAATCGGTACTTTTGCAGTATTACTAACCTTTATTAGTTATATTCCCTATACCAGAGATATTATAAAGGGTAAAACCAAACCCCATATTTATAGCTGGTTTTTATGGGGATTTGTAACGTTGATTGCTTTTGCATTACAACTGAGTGATAACGCCGGACCGGGGGCTTTTGTAACTTTAACCGCTGCTCTACTTTGTAGTGTAGTAATAATTTTGAGCTTTGTTAAAAAAGGTAACAGTGAAATTGTTTTACTGGACACTTTGTTTTTAATTTTGGCTTTTATTGCTTTAGCATTGTGGCTGGTGGCGAAACAGCCACTACTTTCAATTATTTTAGTAACCGTTGTTGATTTGTTGGGTTTTTTGCCAACCGTGCGTAAGTCTTGGAATAAACCCTATTCGGAAACACTTTCTTTTTACTGGGCAAATACATTTAGATTTTTATTGGCAACAATAGCTTTAACCAGGTATACGGTTATTACGGCTCTTTACCCGATAAGCTGGATGGCTATAAATGGATTATTTGCCCTAATGTTGATTTGGCGGAGAAAAAAATATGAATATCAAAAAATATAAAGAGAAGTACTATGATGAAATAAAGGCAATATTGGAAAACGCAGGTTTATTTTATGAAAGCTGGCATTCAAAAAGGAATTTAGAAACAATGACTAACAAAGACCCAGACAGTGTTTTAGTGGCAGTAAAGCTAGGTGAAGTTGTTGGAGTAATGTTGGTAGTGCCATTTGGAAAAGAAGTGGCTTTCTTTTATAGTTTGGTGGTGAAGACAGAGCAAAGAAGCCAAGGTATTGGAAAAAAAATAATTAAAGAGGCCGAAAAAGTTTGGCGGAAAAAAGGAGCAAGGGAATTTGGATTATATGTGAATTCGAAGAACATTAAGCTAAGGCAATATTACGAAAAGCAAGGTTATACTACTTCGGGAACGGACTTTGTGTACATGGGGAAGGAAAGATAAGCGTAAGCTTAATTATCAATTTTCAATGACCAATAACCAAACCCCACTGCGTCTGACGGCTGGCGGACTAATTAACCAAGTAAATCCGAAATTCGAATATCGAAACTCGAAACAATCTCAAAATCTAAATATCAAATGACAAAACCAAACACGTCATTTTGATCTGCTCGACTGGCGGAGAACGATCCCATGCATGGGATTACCGTCAAATTTTTTCCAAAGCTAAACTCTATTAGGTTTGACAATCTCTTTTGTACTATACAAATAGAATTTGTTAAAATTTGTGAAGTATGAAAATTTTAGTTGTCTACGACTCTATGTTTGGCAATACCCAAAAAGTAGCAGAGGCAATTGGTAGCGAGCTTAAAAAGAAGAGTGAAACAACAATTATGCCCGTGGGTATAGTAAATGAGGACCAGCTTAACAGCGTGGATTTATTGGTACTTGGTTCCCCTACTCATGGTGGGCAAGCAACAGAGAAAATAAGAGAATTTATTAGAAATATAAGTGGCAAAAAACATAAAAATTTAAAAGCAGCAGTATTTGATACCCGTTTTGAGAAAGAAAGCCATGGTTTATTTTTAAAAATTGTGATGAAAGTATTTGGTTTTGCCGCCAATAAGATGGCAACAACTCTAGAGAAGAACGGCATTAGGGTAGTTGATATTGAAGGTTATATAGTTGAGGGTAAAGAGGGTGATTTAAAGAAAGGCGAGTTGGAACGGGCTAGAAAGTGGGTAAATTCAATTTTGTAATAAATTCTTCTTGTAAGCTGTATTACCCAGTAACAGTGTAATAAGTTACAACTCTATTAAGGAGATGATTTATTAATGTTGAAAAGAATATTATTTGTATTTTTAATGGTTATTGCTTTAAGTGTTGCGACCGTATCTGCCGTTAATGCGGGTGGTGACAAGGTTAGAGGTGAAAATGGTGAAGGTGATGTAGTTCAGAACTGCCTAAATTTTGGTGAATGCCCTTATGGTGATTACACCCCGACACCGTAAATTGAATTAGTTTGAAAGGTTAACTTTTCAAATGCTTCCTTTAAAAAAGGAAGCATTTGAGTTTAAAGCGGGCAAAAAAAGATAAGTTAAGATAAAATACAAAAATAAGATGAATAAGCCAAAAGTAATTCTTTGCGACGCCGATGGCATGATAATTAGGGCGGAAATGTTTAGTACGCGCTTGGCTCGGGAATACAATGTAGCTATTGAAGAGATGCTCCCCTTTTTTGAGCAGGAGTTTTTGTTGTGTATAACGGGTAAAGCCGATATTAAAGTTGAACTAAAAAAATACCTAAGCAGGTGGAAAGTAAAGAAAAATGTAGACGAACTTTTGAAGGAGTGGTTTGAATTTGAAAACCGAATAGACCATGAGTTAGTAGATTTAGTAAAAAAGTTAAGAAGAAAGAGCATAATTTGTGCACTTGCAACCAATCAAGAGAGGTATAGAAGCCGCTACCTAAAAGACGAAATGAAGTTTAACAAAATTTTTGACTATATATTTTCTTCGGCGGAAATTGGTTTTAAAAAACCAGATTGGGAATTTTATAACCATATTTATCTACATCTTCAAAAAGTTTTACCGAAATTAAGTAAGGCAGAAGTTTGGTTTTTTGATGATAAGGTAAAAAATGTTGAGGCGGCAAAAAATTATGGTTTTAAAGCGGAAGTTTACAGTGAGATTAGTATTTTCAAAAAGCAATTACAGGAGTTAGGATTAATATAAAAATATGCAAGACAGTAACTGGCAAGGGGCAAAACAAAAATATTTAAATAAAAAAACATATATTATTTTGGGTGTATTTATTATTCTGGCTACTTTTATTGCAGTTTTTCAAATAATTGGCACTAATCAAGAAAATATTGACAGTATAACTGTTACGAATAGCAATCAAGAACAGAAGGAAAAAGTGATTGAACAACCAACGATTACTAATAAAACCCCGCTTTGCCAGGCTAGAAGAGTGATACTTAGCGAGACGTATAAAATACTTACTGATGAAGACAAGGCAAGATTTAATAAATTTTTGGCTGACCATGGAATTCCGGAAAGCAGTAGGGATTATGCTGCTCTTAACTATTTTTACCCCAATGGCTTTATTTCGCCAGGACCAGACGGTATAACTTTGGAGTACTTAGACAACATGTTAACAAGTAGCTTCTACTTTGTTACCTACCCTTACACCAATATGGAAAAGAGAAGATTTTTTAACACTACATATAATTTTGCTTTTACTTACCCGCTTGATTGGCCAACAGCCGGAAGTGCTGCTAATGCCAAATTTGCTTTGTCGCCATCTACCAAAGTATACCCCGGTGGTAGATATTACCGTTGGGAAGAGGCTTTTGATGTTTTTGTTTATGAAGAGTATCAACCTAAAAATAAGACTTATGAGCAAATGGTTCGGTTTTTTCTTGAGAATTTTAGTAGAAATAATTATGCAACCATTACAGATGGACCGGAAAAAATAGATATATTTGGTAAAAAAGAGGTAGAAAAATATGTTCTAGAAACCCAAAACGGTGCCTTTGGTGTACCAAATTATGGCAATGGAAAATTTATTACCGAATTTTACTTCTTTAAAAAACCTGGCACATATTACGCCATATATTTTAAGTACTCAACAGCTGCAGAGGCGCTGTACCGGAAAGAAGCCGAAGCAATTGCTAAGTCGGTTGAGGCGGGCGGGCTTAACTACTGCAAAGATATGCCTGACGAGCTGACAGATGAGCAGAAAATGCTGTTTCACCCAACAGATGACGGGACGTATGAATCACTCTTCCAAAAAGCCAGAAGAGGTAATTTAAAAAGCTTATAGTATAATATATGAATGACTTTAGAAAAAGGAAGGTATCTAGATATTGGTGGTTGCTCTGCTACGCTAACTCCAATACTTGCGAAGGAGGCAAAATTAAATCCTCATAATATATATGTTATTGCTGATTTAAGAGAAATACAAGTAGCACATGAGCCTTTACCTAATTTAGAATATGTAAGGGCAGAATATAGAAAACCATCACTTCCATTTATGAGTTTGTTTCCAAATTATAGACTACCTTTTCCCGATGACGAATTTCAAGGCGCGAGAATGGATATGGTGCTAGATTTTTTAGTAGACCCATTTTTGAGACGGAAAGTAATTAAAGAAGTAAGAAGGGTTTTATTACCTGGAGGCATGTTTAATATAGTTGATACATATCAAAATTTAAGCAGAATAAAGAAGACATGTAAAAGAGCTGGTATGGCAGAGGTATCATTAATTGATTATGAGGAACTAATTTCATCTGATTATTTGATGAGCCCGTGTAGTTTGGGATTTTTAGAGGCAGGGTTTAGACTATTTAGGCTAGTGGTTTGCAAGTAGTTGAATAAATAAGAAATAAGCTAAAATACTAAAAATGAAAGTAATAATTTTGGCTGGTGGATTTGGTACCAGAACCAACGGAATTTTAAATGGCATACCCAAGACTTTAATTGTCAGTAGTAATGGTAAGCCAATACTCTACTTTATGCTGAATGATTTGTTAAAGCATTTTTTGGCAAGAGACATATTAATAATAACCAATGAGCTTTACTATGGAGTAATAAAAAAGTATTTAAACAAAAATTTTACTGAGCATGCTGTTAAATTAATATCTAATAGGATAATTAAGAATAAGGAAAGACAGGGGGCTTTGGGAGATTTGCTTTATGCTTTAGAAAATGGAGGGTTGAATTTGGGAAAAGACGAGTCGTTACTGGTGATGCCTTCGGATACGTTATATTGGAAAGCATTTACTTTTGAAGAACTTAAAGAATTTGAAAAAAATAATAGAGAAGATTTTATTGTTGCTTACAGAGATATTGGTAGTAAAAACAAGATAAGAGGAAGATTTGGTTGTTGTGTGTTAAATGAAAAAGGAGAGGTTATAGACTTTATAGAAAAACCGGAAAAGCCACCCTCAACTTATGCTGCACTGCCTGTATATATTTACCGATCAAAGCAATTATTATTCCTATATAAATACAGAAAAGAAAATGGCAATATGGATTCGCCGGGTATGATACTACCCTATTTGTTGAAGAAGAAGCAAATAATAAAGGGAATGATGGTGGGTAAAGAGATAATTGACGCCGGAACACCGGAAGACATTGAGAAGGCGAAGAAATATTAAAATAAGAGTTAAGATTTAGGAGTTACAAATTAAAGGTTATTGGTTGCGAGTTACTAGTTGTTGGTTGAGAGAAAAACCAAAAAATTTATAGTTAATAAATAGAAATTAAGAGTTAGGATTTGGGATAAATACAATTGTTTCATTGTTGAAACAATATTTAATAGACATTATCCAATATGCATTATAAAAGACGGGAAGCAGGAATCCATTCTCTACTTTCTTATTTCTATTACCACTTTCTAATCTCTAGAAACTAATTTCTTATTTATTAATTCTAAACTTTGAACTTTAAACTTAAAAATGGGATCCTTCGTCATCCGCCGGCTGGCGGATTCCCTCGAGGATGACAGGGACAATATTTAATAGACATTATCCAATATGCATTATAAAAGACGGGAAGCAGGAATCCATTTTCCCCTATCTAATTTCTATTACTATTTTCTAATTTCCAGAAACTAATTTCTTATTTATTAACTCTAAACTTTGAACTTTAAACTTAAAAATGGGATCCTTTGGTCATCCGCCGACTGGCGGACTTCGAGGGGCAAGCAATATCAAATTCACAAATTACACAAATTCACAAACATTAAATAACAAAATGGAGGCAAAATTATTAATAAGATTTATAATTCACAATCCATAATAGATAAATAGATCAATTGTTACATTATTACATGGTTTTATTGTTAGAGAATAAGCAAGAAATATAAGAATTCAAGATAAATCTACAGCATTGAAAGAAAAAGACGGAGGTATCGGTGCTTTTTTAAAGCTAGACCCGAGCTACCTCCGTACTTCTTTACGGAGCATAATAAATTATGGGTAGGCTTATGCTCTTTTGAAAAGGCTACCGAGCCAGATTAGGACAACTGCGCCTAATGTGGCAACTACCACGCTCCACACATTAAATCCGGTAACGCCGGGAGCGCCTAGTAAGTTAGCGGCAAAACCACCAACAATTGCGCCTAGTATACCCAAAACAATATCCACTAATGGTCCTTGGGTAGTATTGGTCTTCATAACTATGGAAGCAAGCCAGCCTGCTATTAAACCGACAATGATCCAAAGTAGTATGTTCATTTTGTTATCATCACCTTTCTATAGAATAGGTTATCAGCGATCGGTAAAGTAGTGACAAATAAACTGTAAGTGATTGGTAAGAAGAATATTGTAGCTAACCTAACTTATTGACTCGGGCTGGTAGCTTTTTTTTACGGCTTCGAGTTGTTCATCCATAGAAAGATATGTCATGTCTTTTTTTTGCATTCTTTGCAGAAAATATATACCTTCCAGGTGATCCATTTGGTGCTGAGCTTGCCGGGCCTCTTTATCTGTTAGCTTAAGGGTTATTTTTACACCGGTTTCGTCGTGCCCGATTATTCGAATCCATTTATAACGTGGTACTATTCCCCAAAGCATTCCATTACACATTGAGTGGCAGTTTTCCCAATCCATTACTTTTTCTTCTGACTTTTCCAGAATAATCGGATTAATAAGCGTGGTAATTGGTTTTTGAGTAGTTTCTTTGTTTTTTTGTGACCTTAATTTAATAGCTATAGCACGAATTGAAACCCCGATTTGAGGAGCTGACAGACTGGGAACTTCTTCTTGTTTTAAAATTTCTTTAATTTTAGTAACTAGTTCTATGGTGGTTTTGTTCTTTATTTGGTTAACCTGAATAGGAAAAGCTTTTTTGAAGAGTATTGGGTTTCCGGCCTGAATAATAACATTATTGCTCATTAATAAGCCGATTATAGCAAATTTTGGGAAACTAATAAAGCTAAAAAGTGTAGAAAACTAACTTAGCAGTTTTTGAAAATCTTTTATTAGCTCGTCTTTCATACTAGCGCGATAGATGGCAACGGCCGGGTGATAAAGCGGAATTACCTTTACTTTGCCAAAGGGAAGGTTGGTGGTAAAAACTTGACCGTGAAGTTTGGAAATTGGTGCAAGTTGATTTTTTAAGCCGAAGTTTTCCATAATATAAGCCATTGAATAGCGGCCAAGAGGTGCAATAATACTGGGTTCAATAATATTAATTTGTTGGTTTAAAAAAGGCGCATAAACCTTGATTTCTTCGGGTAGCGGGTCGCGGTTATCTGGGGGGCGGTCTTTAACAATATTTGTTATGTAAACATCGGCTCTGTTAATGCCGGCAGATTCCAAGAGTTCGTTAAGAATTTTACCGGCGGCGCCGCAAAAAGGGTGACCGGTTTTAGCTTCGTTTTGCCCAGGAGCTTCGCCTACAAACATAATGCGAGCAAAGTGACTACCTTCACCAACAACTGGAAAGTAGTTGTTAGCCTTGCGGTATTGGTAAAGTGGTGAAGTAGTTAGGGCAAGCAACTGATCTTTAATATTTTTAAGAGCCGCATAGCGTTCTTTTTTACTCATCATATTCAATAGACAATATACATTAGCCAGTATCTATTAGTCAATATTCAATAGTCAATATTCATTAGACAATAGACAATAGACAGTAGGCAATAGCCAATATCTATTAGACAGTATTCAATATCCAAAAGACAAAAGACAGAAGATAGTAATAAATGAGTAGAATCCAATATTCAATATCCAACAATCAATAGACAATATACATTAGCCAATATCCAACATGCATTAGTCAGGAGTCAGTATTCAATATGTTGAATAAGAACACTAAACACGGAAGACAACAGTCAATAGACAATATACAGAAGACAGAAGACAGAAGACAGAAGACAGAAGACAGAAGACAGAAGACAGAAGACAGAA
>CAYPVH010000001.1:0-47228 GCA_964414145.1 uncultured Gammaproteobacteria bacterium | reverse complement strand
GACAATAGCCAATATACATTAGCCAGGAGTCAGTATTTAATAGCCAATATCCAATATACAGAAGACAAGAGTTGGTAGACAAAATTCAGTATACAGAATCTAGGAAAAAATAAATAATGTTTAATATCTACTAAAACTGGGTGGGGTAAGGTGAAACTTGAATATTATCTTTTTGAAGCAGTGGAATTAGGTATTCGGTGGGAAGCCCATGGGTAAGACCGGTAAGCGAGCCTTTTATTGTTTTTACCAAGCTTAGTAAATAAAGATCAATTAAGGCGTAAGCGGCTGCCCAGTTTTTGTATGGGTAAGTGTTTAAGTATTTTTCAATTTCGGTTGAATGAAGTTGGCGGAAAGATATTTGTGTGGGAATAGATTTATTGAACATAAAGTTAGTATAGGTATTTATGTAACAAAAACCGGTGCGTGAAACCCCGGATTTATTGGATAAAAATTTAAGCATTTTGCGAGCTTCTTCTTTACTTCTGGGTTTTTCCATTGTTAAGTTGTTGATAACGGTATAGGTATCGGCGGCAATAATAATACCTGAATGTGATTTTGCCACCATCAAGGCTTTTTCTTTAGCGAGTAATTTGGTACGCTTGGAGTGGTTTGTTTCTGTTATGTGCGACTCGTTAAAATTACTTTCAATTACTTTAAAAGGCAAGGAAAGCGACTTTAGAACCGCTTGCCGATTTTTAGAGGCAGAAGCCAAAATAATTTGCATGTTTAAATATTATAAACTAGAGTAATGGAATATTTTAGAATGTTGGTTGTATTAATTATTAGAAAAGCCGAGCAAGCGGTGCTAGTTTAGATGAAAACAGACATTAAAAATAGAAAAGATGAAGAGATTGTGAAGCAGGTTCTGAAGGGAAAGATAGATTTATATGAAGAAATAGTGGAGCGTTATGAAGACAAGTTAAAACGATACATTATGAGAATAGTAAATAGAAGCGAGGAAGTAGACGACATATTGCAAGACGTATTTATTAAAGCCTACACAAACTTGAGAACATTTGATACAAATATGAAGTTTTCGAGCTGGATATACCGAATTGCTCATAACGAGAGTGTAAATTTAATAAAAAGTAGTTGGATTAGAAAAATAACATCGATAGATAATTTTTTTAACTTGAAAAGTGACACTGATGAAGAGGCAAAGATAGACAAAAAAATGATGGCTAAGAAGTTGGAATGGTGCATGGAGAAGTTGGACATTAAGTATCGCGAACCGCTGATATTGTTTTACTTGGAAGAGAAAAGCTACGACGAAATTAGTGATATAATGCGCTTGCCGGTAAGAACAATAGGGGTGAGGGTACATCGTGGCCGGGAAAAATTAAAAGAATATTGTAAAAAAAATAAAACAAATGACTAAAGAAATAAAAAAACAGGTTATGGCAAAGATAAATAAGGGGCAGGTAAAAATGCGTTCTTATTTGTCTGTATGGGCAGAAAGACTGGGTGTTGGCAGTACTGCCCTATTGGTTACCTTAATGCTGGCTTTTTTAACCGGTGGGATTTTCTACTGGGCTAAAACCAATCAAGATATTTTTACTGTTAATTATGGCCCATATGGTTTAAGAATGTTTGTAGAATCATTTCCATATTTGTTAACAATGGGGTTTGTTTTACTTTTTGTGGGGCTAAGTTGGTTGCTGAAGCGTTACGATTTTTCTTATAAACGCCCTCTGATTGCCATTTTTGCGGTTTTGCTGGTGATTTTGACCTTGCTGGGTTACGCCATGGCTAACGAACCGAACGTAAGTGCCTATTACAAAAGAGGCATTCCTTTTGGACAAGGAAGAAGCGGAATAATGCGAGGGCGAAGTTTTGTAGTTGGTGAAGTGGTTGAAACCGAAAACGGCGATATTCATGTAGAAACGCTAGACGGGAAAAATTATGAAGTAAAAACAGACAGAAACACAAAATTCCCTAGAGGTAAAGTAGATGAAGGCGATATGGTGAGGGTGGTGGGTGAGGTTAAAGACAAAAAAATAGACGCCTATGCGATTGGTAATTTAAGGATGAATAAAAGCAGACACAGACGATTGGAAAAAAACCAGATTATGGAAGAGTCTGAAAACACCACAACCAGTAATTTAGAGGCAGAAGAAGAAAAAAGTGACAATATAAATAGCTATACACTGAGCCCGATTTATCAGAACACAGAAAGTGTAACCGATATACCAACCAAAAGTGACAGCGCCAATAATAGTGATATATTTCAAGAAAAAGAGGGGCCGGGATATACGAATAACGATAAGGTAAAAGGGGCAAACGTAACTCATAAAAAGTAAGTAATTTATTCATTTTTTATTCGATTTCAGTGAAAGATTTCAAGACCTTAGTTGTATTAATTTATGAGATAAAAATTAAATTCAATTGGAAAGGAGGTGAAAAAATATGAAGAAAGAAATAATACTGAGTTTGATGGGTATAGTTGCGGCAGGGGGAATGTTAGCCGCGTCAACTGGTGCAGTCAGCGCCGACACATTCGGAAACGGTAAGGGGCAAGGCATTGGTTATCAGGAAATGTTAACCCAAAAAGCCCAAGTTTTGAAGATGAATGTTGAAGAACTGAAAAACAAACTTCAAAGCGGAATGAGGTTTTTTGAAATCGCCGAGGAAAAGGGGGTGAGTAAAGACGAACTTAAAACTAAAATGCAAAACGCCCAGAAAAGCCGACTGGAAAAGTTGGTTAATCAAGGAACAATAACCAAAGAGCAGATGCAAGAGCGCCTTGAGTGGCAAAAAAACCGCCAAGCCAATTGCGGAAACAATGAACCTGCCGGGCCAAGAGGAGGCATGGGAATTGGCAGAGGAGGTAAATAAACAAATAAAAAACTAAATTTGGGGGGCCGCCCGGGAAGGGCGGCTCTTTTTATTTGGGTAGATTATTTATGAATTCTTTTAAGTAGTTTGCAGACTCTAGACTAAGAAACTCTTTTTTGCTTACCCATCGATATTGACAATGTTCTTTTGACAGTTTTACTGTTGTGATTGTTGTAGAGGCAATGTAGGCTACTTCTACCCAGAATTCTTTTTTATCTAATCCAAGTTCTGAAGTAATATAATAAACCTTTGGTTGTACGCCGAGGCCGGTTTCTTCAAGTATTTCTCGCTTAATGCAATCGAGTGGTTTTTCGCCAAACTTAAGGTTACCACCTGGTAAATCCCAAGCTAATGGCCGGGCCGGATTATTTTTTGATCGTTGCAGGGCAAGTAGTTGTTGATTTTTATTAAAGATAACTGCCTTGTTTAAAACTCTAACATTATTCATTTACTTTAAGTTGTTTTAGAAGTTGGGGTAAAGTAAGCAGTGAACTTTCTTTTTTAGTTCTTTCTTTAAATTCAATTTTTTCACCCGTTCGGCTTGAAACTACAAGCCTGTAAGGAATGCCAATTAGGTCGGCGGTGGCAAATTTGGCGCCGGCACTTACTTCTTCCCTATTGTCATACAAAACTTGGATATTATTTTTTTGAAGTTCATTGTAAATTATTTCGGCTTGTTTTTTAACTTCTGTTTTTGTTAAGTCTAAGCCCACGAGATGGATTTGATAAGGGGCGATATTTTTGGGCCAAGTGATACCATATTCGTCATGATATTTTTCAACAACTGCTGCTAGAGTACGCCCAATCCCAATTCCGTAACAACCCATATAAAAAGGTTTTTCTTTACCATCTTTGTCGGTGAAAACTGCGTTTTTCATTAACTTAGTGTAGTGATAACCCAGTTGAAAAATATTACCAACCTCTATACCTCGACCTTCTTTAAGTGTTTTTTTATTTATTGATAAGTGGCCTGCTTTAGCTAAGGCAATATCGGTAAGTTGTTCGCATTTAAAATCACGACCATAATTTACATTTATTGAATCGGTTTTCTTTTCTTTTTGACCACCAATAAAATTTTTGACTGTTGTTAAAGAAAGGTCGCCAATGTAACGAGCATTTTTATGGCCCCATGAATGAACATAACCAGGCTTGGTACCTATACTATGGAGATCTTCTAGGGTGGCGTCATCTAGTTGACCAACTGCATCAATAACATGTTCTAACTTAGTTTTGTTAACTTCTAAGTCGCCACGTATAACGGCAATAATGATTTGTTTAGTAACTCGGTTTTTATATACTACATTTTTAAGAAAATGTGATTTAGGGAGTTTGTAATGCTTAATATTATCGTCCATAGATTGAACCCACTCCGGTTGTTCAATAATTTGAAAATCTTTTTCTGCATCGGTACTATTTATATCTTTTCGATTAAACAAAGCAACATCTTCATGAGCACAATATCCGGCCTCGTCATAAAGATATTTTGTTTCTCCAATTTCTGAGTCAACAACAAATTCATGACAATATTCGCCGCCAATATAACCATTATCTGATTCTACGATTCTGGTTTTTAAACCTAAACGTTCAAAAATACGCGTATAAGCATTTTGCATATTTAGATATTCTTTTTTAAATTCTGTTTCGCTTTGGTCAAAAGAATAGGCGTCTTTCATTATAAATTCGCGTACTCTTAATAGCCCTCCCCTTGCTCGCAGTTCGTCTCTAAATTTATTGGAAAACTGATAAATATTAAAGGGAAGATCTTTGTAACTAATTTGAAATTTACGTACCACGTCTACAAACATTTCTTCAGCAGTTCCGCCTAAGGCAAATTGAGCGCCGCGACGGTCTTTAATTGTAGTCAGTTCAAATCCGGTAGTTTTAGTTCGATTAGTTTCTTGCCAAAGCTCTAGGGGGTGTAGAACCGGCGAGATCATTTCTTGAGCCCCTGCCTTATCCATTTCTTCTTTGATTATGGCTATAATTTTTTGCTGGACTAGCTGACCTAAAGGAAGAATGAAATAACGACCAGCAACCGATTCTCTGATATATCCGGCTTGATGGAGTAACTTATGAGAAATGGTAGTTGCTTCGGCCGGTGGTTTTTTAATGGTTTTGCCAAACAGCTTTGAATAGAGCATAGAGCATATTATATAGTTTAAAGTTCCCGCCTGCAACGCGTTGCGCTAGCATTGCGGGCAGGTAAAGTTGAAATCAAGAGTTAGGAGATAAGAGTTACTGGTTGCGAGTTACTAGTTAAGAGAAAGATGAATAAGCACCAAGATCCAAAAAACCCCACTACGCCAAGGCTACGAGGGGCAGGCAATTTCCAAACCCTCCGAATCGGAGGGCAAACAAATCTCAAATTACAAAATACAAACAATAACAGGAATATGTGAATCTAGGAATTTGTGAATATAAGAATAAGTTCCAATAATCAATAACCAATTTACCAAATAAATCCGAAATTCGAATATCGAAATTCGAAACAATATCAAAACTCAAATATCAAATATCAAAACCAGACATGTCATCTTGAGCGAATACGAAAGATCTTATGGGATTCTTCACTGTGTTCAGAATGACAGAGTAATCAATTTTGCAGCTCGTTCGCCCACTGGTGGACTACGAGGGGCAGGCCCTCCGAATCGGAGGGCAAACAAATCACAAACAGAATTAAGAATTTAGGAATATAGATTAACAGTTAGATAAAATATTTTCGATGAAGGATTTATTGTTAGATATAATATAGTTTATGCTCGAAAAACAAGCCTACAAGTTTTGCCCTCGCTGTAAAGCTAATCTTAAGCTGGAAAAAGAAAATTTACTCCATTGCACCATGTGTGATTTACACCTTTATATTAGCCCTAAAGTTACTAATGGCGTAATTATTGTTGACGACAAGGGTGAAATTCTGCTTACCAAACGCAAAACCAGTCCTAAAAAAGGCTGGTGGGATTTGCCGGGCGGTTTTGCCGATATTGGTGAATCAATGGAAGAGTCGGTTATTCGCGAATTACATGAAGAACTTGGGGCAGAAATAGATGAGCTCCAATACTTGGCTTCTTACTATGGACTGTACGAATTTAAGGGCATTACCTACAACACGCTTGGTTTTATTTATGTTGCCAAGCTTAAAAAAAACGCAAAACTAAAAGCTGCCGACGACGTTGCTTCTTTTAAATATTTTAAACCCAATAACATTCCCTATGAAAAATTGGCTTTCAGGGAAGTTAGAAAAGGCTTAGAAGACTACATTCGACTCACAAGCGCAAATTAAAATTTGCTAAAAATCACACTTGACAGGTGAACAATCGTTCACGTATAATCTCATTCATGACCGATCGACTAATAACTTTAAAAGATTTTTTTTACAATCACAAGCGCTTGCCCAGCTACTCTGAACTATTAAAACTTTGGAATTTATCTTCTAAAAATGCCGTTCACAAAACAGTTGCCAAATTTATTGAACAGGGGTATCTTGAAAAAGAAAAGGCAGGCAAAATTTCGCCTACAGAAAACTTTTTTGCCCTTAACCTTTATGGCCAAGTCCCGGCCGGCTTCCCCGTGCCTACCCCAGACGAGATGGCAGACTTATTGTCTTTGGAAGATTATTTAGTTGAACACCCTACCCGCACTTTCCTTTTAAAGGTTAGCGGCGACTCATTAAAAGACTTAGGCATTATGCCCGACGACTTGGTTATTGTAGAGCGGGGTGAAGGCGCCAATAACGGCCAGGTGGTACTGGCGCAAGTAGACGGCGAATGGACATTAAAAATTTTTCAGAAAAAAAACGGTCAAACTGTATTAATGCCTGCCAATTCTAGCTACAAACCAATATTCCCCCAGAACGAACTTACAATTCATGGCATTGTTAAAGGAGTAGTTAGAAAATACTAATTTAAAAGACTTTATGTTAAACACGAAGCACGAAACTCGAAGTCCGAAACAAACTCAAAATTCAAATAACAAAAATATAAAACATTATGACTTGGAAGAACGAACCTATTTGTTTGCCAAGAATTGTCGGAATTTAGTAAAAAACTTAACTAAAACTATTGCTACCATTGAAGATGGTAAACAGTTAATAAAATCTTCCGGTTCAGTTGCTGCTAACTATATCGAAGCCAATGAATCTCTAAGTAAAAAAGATTTTCTTATGCGAATAAAGATCTGTCGCAAAGAAGCCAAAGAGAGCTGTCTATGGTTAAAGTTAATTCAAGCAGATTCTAAAAACCTTTTAAAACAGCAAGAATTAATTAAAGAAGCAATCGAACTTACAAATATATTCGGTTCAATAGTCAGGAAGTGTTCCTAGCGTTTTTCAATTTGAATTTTAAAAATTTATAAATTGTTTCGAGTTTCGATATTCGATATTCGAGTTTATGTTAGATTTTCCAATACACAACTGGCCAACAGCCATTCTTCACCTAGACGGTAATGCTTTTTTTGCCTCTGTAATGCAGGCGGTAAAAACAGAATTAAAAGGCAAGCCGGTGATTGTTGGCGCTGAAAGGGGTATTGCCACAGCCATTTCTTACGAAGCCAAGGCTTATGGGGTAAAGCGGGGCATGAATGGCAGAGACATAAAAAAGCTTTGCCCCTTGGCAATATTTGTTAAAAGCGACTATGAACTGTTTTCTCTTTATTCACAAAAAATGTTTGCC
This sequence comes from uncultured Gammaproteobacteria bacterium, assembly GCA_964414145.1. Lineage (GTDB taxonomy): Bacteria > Patescibacteriota > Microgenomatia > UBA1406 > UBA1406 > UBA1406. The sequence goes on along the minus strand of CAYPVH010000001.1, from coordinate 39,726 downwards.
TTGCTTAGGCAATTTTCACCTCTTGTTGAAGAGTATTCCATAGACGAAGGTTTTGCCGACATGTACGGCCTTCGCCGCCCTCTGCACGGCAGTTACCAACAGATCGCCTTGCGGATTCAAAAAATACTTAAGGATGAGCTGGATTTACCTATTTCTGTTGGTGTGTCATTAACCAAATCATTGGCCAAGCTAGCCTCGGGTTTTAAAAAACCTATGGGTATTACCATTGTTTCCGGAAAACAAATAAAAAGCTTCTTAGCCCGCATTCCTCTAAACGATATATGGGGAATTGGCCCGGCTACAACCAGCTACTTGCAAAAATATGGTCTTAAAACCGCTCTGGACCTGGTTAGCTTAAATTCTAACTCTGGGTTATCACTCAACAAGAATCACAGAGAAATTATTCAAGAACTGCAAGGTAAGGTTGTTTATGCCCTTAATCCTAACGCTAAAAATACCTATAAATCAATCAGTAAAACCCACACCTTCACGCCGCCCAGCAAGTGCGCCAACGTTGTTTGGGCAGAGCTGTTTAGGAACACCGAAAACGCCTTCAAAAAAGCTCGTCTTTATGGTTACTTTGTAAAGCGGATTATTATTTTTTTAAAGACCCAAGAATTTAAGTTTGTTGCCAGCGAACTTACCTTAAATCACAAAGAAAAATACCCCTTGTTAATTCGAAAACAAATTAAAACCGAGTTTGAAAAACTTTTTAAAACAGGGCAACTTTACCGGGCTACCGGGTGTGTGTTGACCGAACTTTCCGAGTCGGGCAAAGAACAGGCTGGCTTATTTGATAACTGGAGCCAGTTGGCAACAAATAAAACCAAAAATATCTACCAAGCTCTAGAAAAAACGGCTTCTAAAGTAGATTTTGGCGCCAGTCTTTGGTTAAACAAGAAAAAGGAGAATAAAAAACCTCTTAAACAAAAAGTAAATTTTAATTTACCGGTGATGGAAATTTAAGATTAAAGTTGGAAGCCTGAAAGTTCATGTTATTGATAAAATAGGAGTAATGAAATTGTCGGTGATTATGGTTTCGTATAACTCGCTGGGTGTGATGGAGAAAAGTATTCCTTTGGCTTTGAAGCGGTTGGCTGAGATATATGAGAGTAATGACTTTGAGTTAATTGTAGTTGACAACGGTTCGGAAAAAGAAACGGTTAACTTTTTAAAAAAAACCAAAAATATAAAAACAATATTTTTAAATGAAAACATTGGCTTTGGCCGAGCAAATAATGTGGGGTTGGAGGTGGCAGGGGGTGAATACGTGTTATTTTTGAATACCGATGTGTATTTGAAGGAAAAGGTAGACTTTAAGGAATTGATTGAGTTTTTGGAGCACGGCGAAAACAGAGGGGCGTTAACGATTAAGCTTAAACTGCCTAATGGCCAGCTGGATTGGGCTAGCCACCGCGGCTTTCCTACCCCATGGCGGGCATTTTGTTACTTTAGTAAGCTGGAGCATATTTCCAAAAGTACCTTTTTAAATCGGTTGTTTGGCGGGTATCATTTAACTCATGAATCACTTGAAGCAACGCACAAAATAGACAGCGGTACGGCGGCATTTTTGTTGGTTAAACGCACCGTATTAAAACACATGGGTGGGTTTGACCCGGACTACTTTTTTTATGGCGAAGACTTGGATTTGTGTTATCGCATAAATATGTTGGGTTATTCGGTTTGGTATTACCCAAAGTATAGCGCTGTACACCTAAAGTATCAAAGCAGTAAAAAGAGCGAGAACCATCAAACTAAAAGCAAAACAAGAAAGATGTTTTACCAAACCATGCTAACTTTTTACAATAAGCATTACCAAAAAAGATACCCGAAAATTTTAGGGAGTGTGGTATCTTTGGGGGTAAAGTTATTAGCTTGGAAAGATAAGGACGCGCGATGAGAATAGGAATTGACTGCCGGCTGTGGAATGAGGGCGGAGTGGGGCGATACATTCGGAATTTAGTTTGGAATTTGGCAGAGCTAGATAAGAAAAATGAATATGTACTGTTTTTGCAAAGTAATAATCCGTTAATTCATAATTCGCAATTGACAAATAGATCTAATGTAGAAATTAAATATACCAATTCTAAATGGCATAGTTTAAGTGAACAGATAACCTTTTGGCGCCGATTAGAAAAAGAAAAGCTAGACTTAATGCACTTTACCTACTTTTCCCACCCTGTTTTATATAACCGTCCTTTTGTGATTACGGTGCACGACTTAACAATTTTGAAATACAAAACAGGCAGAGCCACAACCAAAAGCTATCCGCTGTATTTACTTAAAAGATGGGGGTACAGTGAGGTATTAAAACACGGAATAAATAAGTCGGCAAAAATTATTGTACCCACCCGGTTTGTAAAACAAGATATTCTAGAAAACTTTAATGTACCAGCAGAGAAAATTGTGGTGACGTATGAAGGAGCCGGCTTTGAATTTAAGAGTTCAAAGCAAATCAGAAATCCGAAACTCGAAATCCGAAATATAGAAAGTAACCAAAGGAATGAGATCCTTCACTCCGTTCAGGATGACACGAACAAAGTTCAGGATGACACGAACAAAGTTCAGGATGATACAAGCAAAATTAAAAATGAAAAATTAAAAATTAAAAAGCTAACTCATAACTCTCAACTCATAACTCGTAACTATATTTTGTATGTTGGTAATTTTTACCCGCATAAGAATTTTGGCTTTTTATTGAAGGCACTAAGCCAGGCAAAAAAAGAGATAAACTTGGTAGCGGTTGGCAGCAAAGATTTTTTTAGAGAGAGAGTAGAAAAAGAAGTAGTAGCCCTTTCTTTGGAAAAGCGAGTGAAATTTGTGAGTGGTGTGAGTAATAAGGAATTAAGTGAGTTATATAAAAATGCTGCGGCTTTGGTATTACCATCTAAATTTGAAGGTTTTGGTTTGCCAATAGTTGAGGCAACGAGTATGGACTGCCCTACTCTTTTGTCTGACATTCCTGTTTTTAAAGAAGTGGCACCAAAAACAGCCGATTTTTTTGACTTGAATAACGTAATGGATTTAACAGATAAAATCAACCAAGTGTATAGCGGTAAAAAGAAGTTATTGAGTATGGCAGAAAAAAAAGCATATATGGCAAAGTTTGATTTTAAGAAAATGACAGAGGAAACATTGGAAACATACAGGGCATTAAATTGGAAATCCGAATATCGAAACTCGAAACAATATTAAAATTCCAAAACTCAAAAAACAATTTCCAAACAAATCACAAATTACAAAATACAAACAATAACAGGAATATATGAATTTAGGAATTTGGGAATATAAGAATAAGTAAATAAGCACCAAAATCCAAAAAACAATTTCCAAACAAATCACAAATTACAAAATACAAACAATAACAGGAATATATGAATTTAGGAATTTGGGAATATAAGAATAAGTAAATAAGCACCAAAATCCAAAAAACAATTTCCAAACAATATCCAATACTCAAAAAACAAACAAAGAAAGGAATAGGTTTAATAACCAATCCGCCGACTGGCGGACTAATAACCAATTTATCAATAACCAAACCCCACTACGTCTTGCTGAGCGGGACTTCGAGGGGCAAGCAATATCAAATTCACAAATTACACAAACATCAAACAAAATTCAAATAACGAATAACAAAATTAAAGTAAATTGTTAGAAGAAAGAAAATTAATATTAATTCGAGATTAACATACATTTTATATTGGTAAAAATCTGGGGTTAAATAACTATAGTCTTTATGTGGAAAGGTTGAATTTATTTTAGTCTAAATGTATAAAAAAGCTGATATATGTTTATTGAAAACAAAATATATTTTTGGCTTCCTATGATTTAATTATCATAGATTTAACACTGTTTTTTAGTGATAAATCACCTCAATAAAAACCAATATAAAATGTATATTAACTCTAAGTTTTTTATCGTGGGATTCTTCACTGCCAATTGGGTGGATTCGCTCGAAATGAAATAAATGTAAGCCAAAAGTTGGATGACAAAAGAAAATATATGGAATTTGGGAATTTAAGAATAAATTTCAAATAACAAAAAACAATTTCCAAACAAATCACAAATTACAAAATACAAACGATAACAGGAATATATGAATTTAGGAATTTGGGAATTTAAGAATAAATCCGTAATACATAATTCATAACAGATAAATAGATTAATTGCTTCATTGTTGAATACGAATAATCAATTTCGAAGCTTGAATAAAAAAACAAAACTAATACTTGAGAGTTTGAGAATAAAATTGTAAGTAAAAAAAGGCAGAAAGTATTAAAATAACAACACTATAGTATGAAAAAGAAATTGGCGGTGGTTTATGACTGGATTGATAAATGGGGTGGAGCGGAAAGAATATTGGGTGCTGTGTTTAATGAGCTGAGGGGTGCAGACATTTATACCTTAGTGACAAATTACAAAAAAGCGGTTTGGGCGAAAGACTATAAGAGCCATATTCGATCTAGTTTTTTAGATAGTTGGTACAGACTGGTAAGATCGAAGGCGTTATTGACCCCGGTTATGCCCTTCGCAATTGAGTCTTTTGATTTGTCTTCGTATGAAACAGTTTTTTCTATATCTTCTTCTTTTGGCAAAGGAGTAATAACCAGGCCAGAAACCAGGCATATTTGTTACTTGTTTTCGCCAACCAAGTATTTATGGCATGAAAAGCAGTTCTATTTAAGCAGCAGATTGCCATTTATGGGAGTTTCTTCATTCTTGCGAAAATGGGATTATATTGCCGCCCAACGGCCTGACGAGATATACACATTAAGCCGGTACAGCCAGAGGTTGATTAAATCAATTCATGGGCGGGATTCTAAAATTTTACTGCCACCGTTTGATATTGAGTATTTTAGAAAAGTGAAAGCAGCGGCAAAACGACCAAAGGAAAAATTATTGAAAGATTATTTTTTGTTTGTTGGTCGCTTAGAGCCATATAAACGAGTGGATTTATTGATTGAAACCTTTAAAAAAAGAAAAGATAACTTGTTGATTGTAGGCGCCGGAAGCTGTAAAAAAAAGCTTGTGGCCTTAGCTAGTGGGGCAAAAAACATTGGTTTTGTGGAAGACCTGGGTGACAATGAACTGGCCTTTGTTTACCAGAAAGCAAGAGCGCTATTAATGCCCCAAAGCGAGGATTTTGGCTATACCGCTCTTGAAAGTGTGTTTTTTGAAACACCGGTAATTAGTTTAAAAAATAGCGGCACGGCAGAAATTATTAAAGACGGGAAAAATGGCTTATTGTTTAATGATCAAACTAAAATTAGTTTAGTTGAGGCTATTGAGAAATTTAAGACATTATCATACAATTTTGACTGTCGCTTTGTTGAAAGATTTGCCAAAGAACATTTTTTAACCAAACTGAAAGCAATTATAAATTAGAGTTTTTTTGAGGAGTAAATTATATGAAGATAATTATATTTGCCGGTGGCGCCGGAACCAGATTATGGCCAATGTCACGAAAAAATTCACCTAAACAATTTGGCCAAATATTTAATGGTAAGTCTACATTACAGTTAACGGTAGAGCGAGTAGAGGCGGAATTTGGCATTGAAAACGTATATGTTAGTACCAATGAAGCTTATGTTTCTATTGTTAAGGAACAGTTGCCCCAGATACCTTCGGTAAATATTATTGCCGAGCCGGAAAAAAGAGATGTAGCCCCGGCGGTGGGTTTTAATTTTATTGCTTTAAGAAAGGGCGGCTATAGCGGTCCGGTAGCTATATTGTGGGCGGATCACTTAATGAAACGGGTGGATGAATTTGTGTGGGCACTAAGGCAGGGGGAAAAATTAATAAAGAAAGACCCAAAAAGATTTATTTTACTTTCGGAGCGGCCAAGATATGCGGAAAACAACTTGGGTTGGATTCATATTGGTGCCGACATGGGTGACAGGTGTTATGAATTTAAGGGTTGGAAATACCGGCCGCCGATGGCAGAATGCAAGCAGATGTTTGAGTCTGGGGAGTGGTTTTGGAACCCGGGGTATTGGGTGGTGGACCTTGATTTTACCCTTTCTTTATACGAAAAATATATGCCCGAGATGTATGCAAAGCTACTACAGATTGAAGCCAGTATTGGCACAGTGAGCGAGGCAGGGGTAATTAGAAAGCTTTACCCTTCAATGGAGAAAATTACATTTGATAACGCTATTATGGAAAAAGTACCCTCTTCACAAGCGGTAGTGTTAACGCCCAACATGGGTTGGTCTGACCCGGGAACACTTTATGCTTTGAAGGAATCTTTGTCTATTTCTAGAGAGGAAAATGTGGAGCGCGGTTTGTTGAAGGTAATGGATAGTAAGGACTGTTTAATAATAAATGAGGAAAAGGGAAAGTTGATGACCGCAATAGGCTTGGAAGGTATGATTGTGGTTAACACAAAAGACGCCATAATTGTACTGCCTAAGGAGGAAGCAATAAAGGTGAAAGACTTGGTGGCCGAGCTTGAAGAAAATAAGAAACTACAAAAATATATCTAAATAAATTTAGAGTTTAAAGTTGAAATCAAGAGTTAAGATTTAGGAGTTATGAGTTAAGAGATAAAAATTGCTGGTTGCGGGTTACTAGTTACTAGTTGAGAGAAAAACAAAAAAATTTATAGTTTAGAATTTATAGTTAATAAATAAGAAATTGGTTTCTGGAGATTAGAAAGTGGTAATAGAAATTAGATATTAGAAAATGGATTCCTGCTTCTGCAGGCCCTCCGAATCAGAGGGCAGGAATGACAGGAAGCCATGTCATTCTGAGAGTAGCGAAGAATCCCATTGGTGTTTTCCTCCGATTTAGTGGCTAAGTAACAAAATAAATCCGAAATCCGAATATCGAAACGCGAGACAATATTAAAATTCTAAAACTCAAAAAACAATTTCCAAACAAATCACAAACTACAAATAACAAACAAAGATAAAAATATGCTTAATTTTCAATTACCAATGACCAATTAACCAAACCCCGCTACGCTAAAGCTTCGCGGGGCAAGCAAACATCAAATACTCTGAATCGGAGGGCAGCTAAAATAACAATAACAAAAATTAAACAAAAATCATAAACTTAAGAGTAAGTATTTACAGTATTATCTCTAACTTATGAAACAGCTGGTACTAATATTAACCATTGTGATTTTACTGTTCGTTTACTCTTTTTCTAAAATTGAGCTTGTATACCCTAATTACTATTTTCTTGGCAAGGATTATTCATACAAAAACAGAGAGGAAGTACTTAAGGATTTGTCTAAGCTTTTGAAAGAAGAGGTGAAAATAAAAATAAAAAACAGAGTCTATAAGTTTACTGCAAAAGAACTGGGGGTAGACTTTGATATTAATCAAACACTTTCGGCTTTTTTTTCGCAAGACCAAAAAAACTTATGGGAAAAAGTAGTTTTGTTTAAAAACCAACTTTATGGCAAAAAAGTAGTAAGGCCGGTAGTTGTTTTTAACCCCTTATTTTTTGAACGGGTAGAAAATTTGCGTTTTGATTTTACAAAGGAGCAAGACAAGGTAGTTATTGATCGTAGTCGGCAAGAACTGAATTATGTTGATAACAAAGAAGTATATGGCATTGATATTGACGACTTAAAAACCCAAATAAGCTTGCATTATGGGCGAAGGGTGGTTTTGACACCAAAATTAGTTAGTATTGTTGATAATCGAAAAGAACTAGAAATTGAAAATGTAAACGAAAAATTAAGAGCGGTGTTTGAAGATGGGGTTGAAGTTGTGTTAAACAGCAAGAACAATAAAATTAATATTAATCCGGGAGAACTTAGACGGATAACGGAAATTATCTATTCTGAAGACGCTGTATCTTTAGCTATTTCTACAACAGAACTTGAGAAGCTACTTATTAGAAAGGGCTATGGGGCAATGATTGGTGATGAGCGACTAGACATTGACTTGTTGCGTAACAACCTGGAAAACTTAACGGTTTCAAGGTATGGCGGGAATAAGATTAATGAGGTGGCGGGAGTGATGAGGCAAAGTGCTAATACAGCGGGCAAAAAAGCCGATAAGTATATTGAAATCGATATTTCTCAGCAGATGATGTATTTGTGGGAGCAGGGCGAAAATATTGCGATGCATAGGGTGTCTTCGGGGCTTTACTACCCTACTCCTCCCGGAGAGTATGAAATACTAAATAAAGCTAATAATGCCTATTCGTATATTTATCACGTTTGGATGCCTTATTGGATGGCGTTTTCGTTGGATAAAACAGTAAACGCTTATTTGGGGATTCATGAGTTGCCTTATTGGATAGATAGCGGTGGACAGGAAATTAGGCGCCCCAGAGATTTTATTGGCTCGCCACATACGGGGGGGTGTGTGTCGCTGGACGTGGGTGAGGCAAAAGCGGTATATGATTGGGCAGAGGTTGGGACTAAGGTGGTGATTTATAATTAGAAATTAAAAATGTAAAATTAATAATTAGGAATATAAGAATTTAGGAATTTGGGAATTTAAGAGTAAATCCGTAATCCATAATTCGTAATAGATAAATAGATAATGTGTCATGTTGAATCACCTTTTTAAGGCGATGAAACATTCCATGAGATTCTTTGCTACTCTCAGAATGACTTAATTAAATTGCTACATTGCTAAATTGTTAAATTGTTTGAATAGAAAAGACAAATTCTGAAGCGTCAAGTTATTTTTTTGTTTGGTTTTTGATGCTGTTGATTACCTCTTCAACTTCACTGTCTGGGGCGAGGTAATAGTGCTTAAGTACTTTGGCTTCGCTGTTGAATTCGTAAACGAGGGGAATGCAATAAGGAACATTGAGTTTGGTAACTTCTTCTTCGGATAAATTATTGAGATATTTTATAATGGAGCGCAATGAGTTGTGGTGGCCGGAAAGAATAACATTTTTGCCTGATTTTAAGGCCTCTTCTATATTTTCTTGAAAGTATGGCACGGAACGGGCGTATGTATTGGCTAATGCTTCGCCGGAGGGCAGAAGTGATGGGTCTACATTCTTGTATTTTTCGTCGTGTATGGGGTGGCTTGGGTTGGATTTTTCCATTAATGGTGGGGGCGCGCTGTAGCTGTGGCGCCAAACATTAACCTGTTCGGCCCCATATTTTTCTACCATTTCCGGTTTGCTTTTACCTTGTAAATCGCCATAGTGGCGTTCATTTAACTTCCAGCTTTTAATAACGGGAATGTACATTTGGTTAAGCGTGTCTAGGGCTGTCCAGAGCGTGCGAATGGCCCGTTTAAGGTATGAGGTATAGGCAACATCGAATTTTATACCCGCTTCATTAATTCTTTGTGCATATTTGCGGGTGTCTTTTATTCCTTGTTCAATTATATCTATGTCGGTCCAGCCGGTGAATTTACCCGACCATTCGGTTAGACCATGCCTAATGATAGCTAGTTTAGTAACCATTGGTTTTGTAGGGAAATTGATAGAAAGGAATACCTGGTTCTTTGGCTTCAATTTCAAGAAGTCGGTTGTATTTTACCAGTCGTTCAGACCGAGACATAGAGCCAGCCTTAATTTGGCCCACACCACTGGCTACTACCAAGTCGGCTATAAATGGGTCTTCGGTTTCGCCAGAGCGGTGCGATATAACAACCTGCATTTTGGCTTCTTTGGCCATTTTTATAACTTCTATGGTTTCGGAAAGCGTACCGATTTGGTTAAGTTTAACCAAAATGGCGTTACTGGCTTTCAGTTCAATTCCCTTTCGAAACCTTTTGGGGTTGGTAACATACAGGTCGTCGCCAACAGTTTGAATTTTATTACCAATTCGTTCGTTTAAATTAACAAAGCCTTGCCAATCGTCTTCGGCAAAATGGTCTTCGAGGGAACAGATCGGGAAAAGTTTTTGCATTTTAATGTAATAGTTAACAAGTTCGTTTGTGCTAAGAATTTTGTTTTCGGTTTTTAAATTATATTTATTGTTTTCAAAAAATTCCGACGCGGCGCTGTCTATTCCCAGGCCAAATTCGTCGCCACTAACATAACCTGCGTCTGTAATTGCGTCTACCAGTAAATTAAGAGGTTCATAGTTATCTTTTAGGCTTGGGGCAAAACCACCTTCGTCGCCCACAGCGGTGGAGAAGCCCATTTTTGAAACAATTTTTTTAAGTTGTTGAAAGACTTCGGCGGTAGCGCGAAGACTTTCGGAGTAATTGGAAAAGCCATAGGGGAAAAGCATATATTCTTGAATATCGGATGACCTTTCGGCATGTTTGCCCCCATTTAGTACGTTAACCATGGGCATAGGCATAATTAGTTGAGTTTTGAAGAAGGTATTTAAGTACCGGTAGAGTTCTTTTTTTTGAGCTAAGGCGGCGGCACGCGCGGCAGCCAGGGAAACAGAAAGAATGGCATTGGCGCCTAGATTGGTTTTATTTTCTGTGCCATCGGCCTTAATCATAAGCCGGTCTAAGGTTTCTTGGTCGCTTATGTCGCGGCCTTTAAGGAGGTCGTTAAAAATTACTTCTACATTGTGTTTGGCGGTTAAAACACCTTTACCACCAAAGCGATGAGGGTCGTTATCGCGCAGTTCGTGGGCTTCGTAAGAGCCGGTTGAAGCGCCAGAGGGAACGGCGGCGGTGCCAATTATTCCGTTTTCCAGTTCAACAAATGTTTTAAGAGTAGGAAAACCGCGAGAATCGAGAATTTCGATTGACCAGATTTTACTGATTTTCATGACTGTTGGTTATTAATAAATAATAAGTTCTTCACTATTATTAATACCATAAAGCGCGGTTAAAATAAAGAAAGGTTACTTTTTTTCGAAGAACAAGGTAACGATTGAAGTAATGGTTTGGTTACCCGGTTCGAAACTGGAACTGCTGGCGCCCCCCCTGCCGTCGGCGGCCATTAGTTTACCTTCTAGAAAGGGCTGATAGGAGTTGGCAGAACCGGATTCGACAACATTTACAACTCTGCCAAGCTTGATTCCGAGTGTTCCGGCTAACTTTTCGGCTTGTTCTTTGGCGTTTTCGATTGCTTTGTTACGGGCTTCTTCGCGGTATTTTTCGGGGTTATTAACTTCAAAGCGTGTACCTTGGATTTCGTTGGCACCGTTTTCGGTGGCAATATCGACCACTTGGGTAGCTAGACTAACCTTATCTGTTTTAACTTCGAGCGTTGCATTGCCGTTGTAACCAACAATAGTTCTTTCGCTGCTGTTATAATCGTATTCGGGATAAACGGAGTAGTTGGTGGTTTTGATATTTTTTTTGGGGATACCCAATTTGTCTAGGGCTTGAATGATGTTATTGTTAATTGTGTTGATGCTGTTTTGGGCTTCTTTGGCGTTACTTTTGTTGTTAACTGTAATACCAACGTTAACGTAGGCCGTGTCGGGAACCACATCTACTTTACCTTCACCAACAACCGAAAGTTCGTTGGAAGTGGTGCTGGTGGTTACCTCGAGTGGATAAGAAATATTGAAAAATTTAATTACAAACAAGGCAAGAACGGTAATAACAACAAGAGCGGAATAGGTTGAGATTAATTTTTTGTTTTCCATATAAAAATAATAAAAGCTTTAGCGGGAGAAGTCAATTTGATTTAGAAACAAGGTCCGTCCTAAAAGAGGACGGACCTCAAAACAGGGATTGTGCTGATAGGCAGATTGAAAAAAATATAAGTGCTTGATAAAATGGAATCTTCATTGACATTTATAAATTCAAAATAAAAAATGACAGTAGACAGATTAGGCAGACCAGTTGGACCAGATATTGAACTTGATTCGGCCAAGAGGTTTTATGAAGTTTTGGCTAATTCACGTAAGGACTCTGTTGGTTGTGTAGATGGGCGAAAAGCTGAGGAAGATGGAATTAAAAAATGGGTTAAGATGCTTGGCGGCTCGCTTCACCCGGTGTACATTCGGGCATTGTACAAGAATGAGGAGTTAGATCGAGCCACAGTTAATGACACATTTAGTGCCTTAAGAGCATATGGTCGCCGACTTGGAGTTCATCGTGGTTCGCACAAAAATGAAGAAGAGAATGTTTCTGATTGTGGAGCTGGGGATCGTATAGTGGATATTTTAAATAAAGTGAAAGAGAAAAAAGATGAAATTAAGTCAAGAATAACAGAACTGGTAATTGAACTTTCGGAAGCTGAGCCTGAAGCATTTAACAGGTTACTTGAAATTATGAACCTTCCCACGAATGTGGGACTAGAAAGGTTAGCGGCAGAACTGGATAGTGTGATAAATAAAATTACTGCCTATGACACAGAAAACGTTGAGTTGAAGGGAGAAGCGTTAATTGCAACAGCGATTGAGCATGGGGCGGAAACGATGAATTTACAAAACAATCACGCAGAAAATAGAGCAATGATTAACATGAAAGACAAAGTGACTTTTGACACGGTAATGGCTGTTGATAAAGATGATGACGCATTTGACCTTGATCTGGCAGAAGCAGTTGAACAATCAGTAGAGGCTGGTGTGGATGATAAGGTTTTTGCTACGCTCGGGTCTATAATACTCTATGCAGCCACAGAAATGGTTTTAGTTGAGGATAAAGGTAAAGAAGCCTTACCTGTTTATTTTCATCATTAACTTTTGTTTTTCAACTTTTCTCTTTTATTTCTTACAAAAGAATACTACTATAGTGGAAAATGTTTCCGCTCAGCGATACGGCTCCAAGAAGACGTTTTCCTTTTGTAAACTGGCTGATTATTGCCGCCAATGTGGCGGTGTTTTACTTTGAGGTAACCAGCCCCAACTTGGAGTTGTTTGTTGAGCAATTTGCTTTTATTCCCTCTACCCTTTCAATATTTGAACCAAAAAGCTGGGGCCAGTTATTTACTTCGTTTTGGTTGCATGGCAGTTTATTACATATTGCCAGCAATATGTGGTTTTTGCATATTTTTGGGGATAATGTGGAAGACAAGCTGGGGCACTTTGTGTATTTGGCTTTTTACATTGTGGCCGGTATTACTGCTAATTTGATTCAATACTTATTTGGTATAAATAGCATGATTCCGATGCTGGGGGCGTCGGGGGCGGTGGCCGGCGTGTTGGGGGCTTACTTTTTATACTTTAGAGACCACAGAGTAAAAACTTTAGTAATAACCCCGATTGGCTTTTTTACAACCATAAAATTGTCTTCGGTAATATTTATTGGAATTTGGTTTGTGTTACAGTTTTTGCGAGGCATTGGTACGTTGGGGTTAGGGGGCGAGGACGTTGGTGGTATTGCCTATTTTGCCCATATTGGTGGCTTTTTGGCGGGGTTAGTGCTTGGTAAGGTGTTAAATAAAGGAGAAGAATTAAATGTTTAGGGTGGCGGCAAGCTTGGCAGCCTCTAAAGTTTTGGGTAGAAGAGCAAGGCTACTCATGTTCTGTAGTGTGTACCAGCCGTAATGAGAAGCTTCTTCGTTTAATATAATTTTTTGGTTAGGGTTTTTTAGTGAACAGAGAAAGCAAATAAACATACCATGCCAGTTATTCCTGGTTTCGTGGAAAATTTGGGGCAGAAGAACATAGTCTTTAATAATTAGATCTGTTTCTTCTTTAACTTCGCGAACCAAAGCTTGTTGCGGGCTTTCGCCAAATTCTATTCCACCCCCGGGAAATTGCCATGGGTTTTTTTGAAGTCCCTTGTCTTCACTATCCCATTGTGACCTTTTGGTAAGTAAATACTTGTCACCATTTTTAATAATCGCAATCACAACGGGAACAATTTTTTTTGGCATAACTAGTTAGTTTTTTTAAACAGTTTAAAGGAGTGGAAGAAAATGAAGGCGTAAAGTGCTGTACCATAGATACAACTGGGTAGTATTAAGCTGTATTGGCATTGACCGCTGGCACATTGAAGGAAAAAAAGGTCGTAAACTGAGAAATAAACACCATAAATAATACCGAAAGCAGAAACGGCAACCAATGTTTTTAAAATATTTTTGTTGTTTTTGGGCTTGGATAGGTAGAGCAAAGACAATACCAGTAACGTAAAAAAAATAAGAAAGCCGTATAGGCATGATGGGTAGCCAAATAAATAAGCACAGCCTTCGTTAAGCGGGCAAACATTGGCAAGCATTTTGGAAGCGGTTAAGTAACCGGAAAAAAGTGCCCCAGCGAGTGAAATAATAACCAATAACATAGGGTTATTATACACCTTTAACAAACTTTTCCCAATCTGCCAGTGGGCCGGGAATGGCGGTGAAAAGAGGGTGTGGGGTTGGTTGAGTGAGGTGTTTGATTGTTAGATAAGTTTGGAGTGAGCGCTTTTGAAGCTTTAGTTTAAGGTGTTGCAGTTCAAAATTTAGTTGACCTTGAGTAACGGGAATTGGGGCCAGTGTTTGATTGGGAGTAATTTTTTGGCGGTTAAAGTTATAACCCCGGCTAACCGATTCCATAAAAACTGAGACAAGGTAGGAGTTTATATAGGCGAGAGGATTATGTGTATTTTTGAAGCGGATAAGTTGTGGATGGTTTGCATAGCCGCTTGTTGGGTTTTTAAGAACTGCTTTGGCCAAAAGTGCCTCGCGCCAAAGGGCAACCAGACCGATTGAATCTAGGTATTTTGGGTGAATGCTCCAGAGACGCATTAACTTTTTTTATTAAAGTAATTTATTTGAAAAAAATCTATACCGGCGGCATTAGCGGCGCCTTTATCTGAGGGGCTGTCGCCGATCATTAGGTATTTTGTTTTTTTAACAGCCGGGTTTAAAATAAAGGAAAAACCTTGAGGGTGAGGCTTGATAAAAGTTACATGGTCTCGGCTTACGATACTATTAAAGCGAGATATTAATTGTATTTGGTTTAGGGCATAGTTGACAGTATTTTTGGAATTACTGCTATAGACATACAAGCTGTAATTTTGGGGAAGCGATTGGATAAAAGCTAACAGGGGTTTGTTGGGAGTAAGCCCGGATAAATACTTGGTTTCGTAGTCTTGGTTGAATTTTTTAATAGCATGTTCTGCGGCATTTCCATATTCTTTAATAAAGTGGTTGACGTAAGTGTAGATGTTTTCTAAAAATGCTTTTTTATTAGGTTTTGTGTTAAATTTATTGATAACTTGAAGCACTCCACTTCGCCAATGGCTCCAATCTATTAGTAATTCAGCTAAAGTACGGTCTAGATCAAAAACCAAATGAGTCTTGTTTTTTTTGGTAATTAGCTGTTCTAGTTTTTGTACATCTGTCATATTTGAATTTGGGAAAGGTTAGTGTTAATGAATTTTGCTTGGAAAGCATAAATTTCTTCTTTAAGGGGCATGTCTTCACTGATATTGTTGTAAACATATAGTGGAATTTGGTAGTGCCAGGCAAAAGCCATTTCGATTAAAACATTACCGCCAATATAGCCTTTTAAACCGTTTTTGGTAAAGTTGGTTATAAGTACAGCGTTAGAGTTTTTAATAAGGTTAATATGGTCTTGCATTAGTTTGGTTTTCTTGGAGTAGTCGGCAGAGTTTTGATACCAGGTTTTGTAGTTTTTTGTGTTGAAGTTACCTGTTTTTTCCATAATTAAAGCGGTACTTGGAACATGTACCGTAAAACCCATTTTTTGCAGTTGTTTTTGAATTTTTAGAGCCTGTCGATAATGGCTAGCGCTTGAACAGATAGTGATAACTTTTTTGTTTGTTTTGGTTTTAAAAATTGCATTGGAAGGAGTTTTTTGGAGTGACTTGCCAAAAATATATTCGGTTTCGCCAAACCAAAAGTTGGGGTGGGTACCGATATGTTTGAAGCCCCTTTTGGTATAGAAAGCTTTGTTGTTATTGGTTTCGGTATATAAGTACAGGTAGTGATAATGATGGGAAAGGGCCCATTCTTCTGCTTGTTGCAGTAGCTTGGAAGCGATACCCTGGTTTCGGTGTTCTGTTTTTACTGCTAACCAATCGGCCATTAATACCCCGCCGCAATCTGTTTTTAACCAAATAAAGCCCACTAATTTTTGTTTTAAATATGCGCCATATATTACGTTGTTATCTGCCAGGAATGACTTTTGCAGGCTGGCTAAACTGAATATATTAGTACGATAGGTTTTAACGGTTTGGGGTTTGTAAACCGAGAAGTCTACACTTAAAACAGAATCGGTTATATTATGAATATCTTTAACTTCTGAAACTGAGGTGATTTGCTTTATTTTGTATTCCATTGCCTACTAATTATAACAAGTAATGTTTATTACCAAAAACTTACTCTTTTTATGCTTTAAATTTAAAGAGCTGGGTTATATTAAAAGTATGAAAAATAACGGAGAAGACAAAATAACAGACGAGGAGAAAGAGGGTATGATTATGGATAATGACGAAGAAGAGACACTGATTGACGACGAGGACGAGGATCTGGACATAGATGACGACGACGACGAAAAATAATCCTTCTTTTTATTTAACCGTTACGCTTTTGGCAATATTCCGGGGCTTGTCTATATTATTACCTAAAGCAAGCGCCATATAATATGCCAGTAACTGAAGCGGGATTACATTCAAAACGGCACTGGTTTCAGGGCTATTTGGTACTTTTATAAATGAGTCGTAACTGCTGTTATTTTTGGAACTGACGGCAATAACTTCGGCGCCCCGAAGGCGAACTTCGTTAATTGCGGTTAAGACGTCTGTCTTAACTACATCTTCTGAAACTAAGGCAAGTACCGATACCCCTTTTTCCATTAAGGTTATGGCGTAGTGCTTTAAGTCGCCGGCGGGAATGGCGTGAGCGTGGCGGTAAGTACCTTCAATGATTTTTACCATACCTTCGTTGATAATTGCCAGGTTTTGGTATTTGCCCAGTAAAAAAATATGTTCTTTTTTAGCCAATTTTTGGGCGACGGCTTTTATTTGTTTTAAGTTATCTTTGTTATTTAAATAGGTTTTTGTTAGGGTTTCAAGAGTTTGTAAACATGTTTTCCCCTCTTCAAACTTGTTTTGAACCGTTTTGGCAACCAAGTAGCCCCAGCTGAGTTGAGAAACAAAGATTTTGGTAGACATAACACAAATTTCGGGTCCGGCATTGCACATAAAGGGAAAGTTGGACATACGGGGAATTATAGAGCCTTGCATATTAACTATTGAGGCAATTCTAACCCCCTTTTCTTTGGCATATTCCAATACTTCAATGACATCGGCAGTTTCGCCGCTTTGGGAAGGGGCTATAATTAGGTCGTTTTTTTTGAAAAGTGAGTAGTAGCTTTGAGTGTCGGCGCCAACCAGGCTAATAGCATTAACATTACCGTACACTCGAAGGTAAAAAGCAATTTGAGCGGCGGCAAAGCCGGCTGTGCCCGAGCCGATAGTATAGACCTGACCTGCCTGCTTTATAGCCTTTGCCAGTTTTTGATAGCTGCTTTTTTCTTGGGTGTAAATATTTTTAATTACTTCGGGGGTGTCGAAGATTTCTTTAATCATGTAGTGATCAAAGCCTTCTTTGTTGATTTTGTCGGCTTTGATAGTGATTGGTTCCAGTTTGTATTGTAGTTTTTTGCCGTTTTGAACGTTAAAAAGCGAAACTTGGCCGTTTTCGACCGCTACCATTTGGTTATTGCTAACCACCAGCATTTGGTTAGCCTGCGCTGCAAAAGACAGCGCGTCTGAGGAAAGGTATATTTCTTGGGTTTTACTGTTAATACCCACCACTAAGGGCGAGCCGTTTCGGGTGGCATAAATATTGCCATCTTTCGTAAGAACAATTATAGTATTTCTGCCTTCCAGTTTGTTAAATGCTTTTTGAATTGCCTGCGAAAGATTGGGGGCGTTTTTTTGTTCTTCTTCGATTTGGTGAACGATAACCTCGGTATCGGTTTGAGAGTTGAATTTGTAACCTTGTTGCACTAGTTTTGCTTTTAACTCTTCGAAGTTTTCGGTAATACCGTTGTGAGCAAGGGTGAACGACTTGTCGCTACTAGTGTGGGGGTGAGCGTTGGTTTTGGTAACAGCCCCGGTTGTAGCCCAACGGGTGTGGGCAATGGCACAATGGCTGCTTGGGAAGTTGGTAAATTTGTTGACGTTACTGATTTTGCCAACTTCTTTTTGAGTGGTGAGTTGTTGGTTTGCCGAAACGGCAATACCCCACGAATCGTAGCCACGGTATTCCAGGCGTTTTAAGCCTTCAATTACTATTTTGCTTGAGTTGGTTTTATTACCTTGATAGCCAAATATGCCACACATAAATGTATAAGTTAATTAATAATTGCCGTTAAAATAACAGCAGAAAGAATATGGGAGTAGCCGTATTGATAAATGTTTTTGTGATGCGCTTTGCAGCCCATTTTTGAACATTTTCTTAAGGCAAACGGCATGCCTGAGGGTTTCCGCAGATACTTCGACTTGCCTTATGCTCGCTCAGTACAAGTTCTCTCCGATTACTTATAGCAAGTCAAGTCCGATTGTCGCCTTTTATTGACGACCCCTCTCCTCGTATCCCGCCCAAAGCTATGCATTGAGGCGGGCCACACGCTTTTAAAGAAATTGCACTCCTTACCTTCTTTCAGAGCTAAGGATAACAGGTTTGGGGTAGGCGTGTCAAGTAATGGTTAAAAAAGAGATAGTTTTAAAAATGAATTGTGGAATAGTAATAAGTTGTATATAATATTGACTATAAGTTATGACAGTAGAAAACAGAAGACCAAACCCAGATAATAGGGTTGTAACTATAGAAAGACTTGACCCTACCGATGTGGAAGTTGATTATGCCTTGAAGCGTGGTTTGAACATAAAATTGCCCGACTTGGGGATTTTGAATGTAGCGCGAGGAAATGAGGTGTGTAGACATATAGTAGCAGTAGACGCTAGTGGAGGGAAAAGAATTGTTAGCCCGGCTTTTGATGAAATTGGGATTTGTGTAAATCAGGTATTGCCAGAAGAGGATGAAGAAGAAGATAATGATAAAAAAGGAGATTTTCACTTACTATTTGGTAGGCAAGGAAAATTAGACTATCCATTAAGTTTAGAGCGTGGAGAGGGTGGTTTAGCAGTAGTTGCCGAGTGGGGTTATGAACAAATTGGTTTTAGGGAAGACTTAGGAGGTGTTTGGCTAGGTTTTTTGGAAGGTGAGTACTATATTCTAGACCCTATAACAGGAAGGCCTGTTTCGAATGGGTACAAACGCATTGACGCTAGAGTAGGCTACATATTTGGGGAAACACTGGATGGTAAAAGAGAGCACATAGGGCAAGTTGAAAAATAGCTTATTCAAAGTTAAGTAGTTGATTTATTCTTCTGTAATTACCACGCTTTTTATCGTTACGGGGGAAGCGGGGGTATCGGTTGATGGCTTGACCGGAGCGGTGGCAATTTTGTCTACAACGTCTAGGCCACTTGTAACTTCGCCAAAAATCACATAATCTTTGGGAAGAGGGGTTTGCTGATGCATAATAAAAAACTGGCTACCATTGGTGTTGGGGCCTGAATTGGCCATGGCAACGGTACCACGGGTGTATTCGCCTTCGAAGGGCTCGTCATCAAAAGTATACCCCGGGCCGCCACCGCCGGTGCCTAATGGGTCGCCGCCTTGGATCATAAAACCATTTATAGTGCGATGGAACACGGTGCCGTTGTAGAAGCCTGACCTTGCCAAGTAGACAAAGTTATTTACGGTTATTGGCGTTTGTTTGGCGTTTAGTTTAATAGTAATTTTGCCTTCTGTTGTGGTTAGCACAGCTTGGTATTCTTTATTTTGGTCAATTGCCATATTTGGCGGGCTTTTGCTTTCTTCTTCTTCAACAATATTTGTGGGGGCGGGGGTGGGGCTGGCCACTTCCCTTTTTGGGGCGTTTTGGAATGATTCAAAAACAAAAAACGAAAGAAAGGCAACGGCAACAATTAAGAGAATGGCAATATATTTTTGCATAGATTTTTAAGTATAGCAAAATTTACCAGTTTTTCTTTTTCAGGTTTTGTTAGGTTTTTTATTTGCAGCTCTCGCTTTAGAGCGGCATTTTTGGTTGGTTGTTTTTCGCTGTAAACCAGCCTTACCGGCAGCCGAGGTTTGGTGTATTTTGCCGCCTTAGATTTGCCGCTATTGTGCTCTTCTAGCCGTTTTACCAAATTGTTGGTTATGCCGCAGTAGAGCGAATTATCTGAACAGCGAAGCAGGTAGACGAACATGAAATAAGTATATCAGATGCGGGTATGATAAGAATAAATTATTAAGTAAGTAGTATAGTTTAGTTTTTACTGATAGTATTTTTTCGTTTTATTAATTTGAATATAATTTGCGGGGAAACAAGCAGTGAAAGTAACACAAAAACCCAGGTTTCACCTTCCCAAAAGTAATAGGTTTGTAAAACTTGTTGAAAGCTTAACTGCCTAACAAATACATTCATCGCTGTTTCAAATAGAATGGTCATAAAAATCCAAAGCAACCCGGCAAAAACCAGGTCTTTTTGGGAATAGTCGGCTTTGGTTTTTTTTAAGAAAACATAGATTGCAACAAAGAAAAGCAGAATGCCGGTTATAGAACTGATTTGGTGAGCCAGGCTACCAATGTAGGGCGTAAGCAGTGGTTTGTAGGTTGCCTCTCTGACTGCTGCATTAAAAAAGGCTAGTATTAGCAAAACAAACCAAAATAAAATTGCTTTTTTATAAAAAGGCTTCATAGTTTTGTTTGTTAAATTGAAACGCTATTTTTTAACGCCGAAAAAGTAATGCTGACGGTGTAGTCTTTAAGAAAGCCCGGTTCTTCTTTGTGGATAGTTATGTTAACGAAACCCACCTTTTTTAGTAATGCCAGGTAATCTTCTTTTAAAATGGCGCCAGAAACGCAACCGGTTAGCAGTTCTTCGTTGTTTTTTAGGTGGCAGGGTAATATTTTTGTTAGCACTACATCTGAAACCATTAGCCTGCCTTTTGGTTTTAAAACTCTGTATGTTTCTTTGAATACTTTTTCTTTGTTTGGGGCCAGGTTAATTACGCAGTTAGAAATAACTACATCTACTTCTGCATTTTTTAGAGGTAAGTCTTCGATGTCGCCTTTCCGAAATTCTACATTGGTAAACCCCCCTTTTTTGGCGTTTTCGGTGGCTTTTGCAAGCATTTCGATGGTTATGTCTACGCCTATGACTTTGCCGGTATTCCCAACCTTGCGAGCTGCCAAAAAAGCATCAAAACCGGCGCCAGAACCCAAGTCTAGAACAGTTTCACCGATGGTTAAAGAAGCAATGGCTACCGGGTTACCACAGCCCAAGCCCAGGTTTGCGCCTTGGGGGACTTGATTCATTTCGTTATCAGAATAACCCATTTGCCCTGATTGCCTTTGTGCGGTTTTATTGGAACAGGAACAGCCGCAGGCGGACTTGGCAATTTTGGCGTAAGACCTATTAACGATTTGTTTTATTTGTTTTGAGTTTTTCATAGTTATTGGAGTAGTATAGCAATTTGGATAAGATCATTACAGAAAATTTAGAAATCTGAATTTTTAATTTTTAATAAATTTAGAAATAAGAATGAAAACTAAACTAGGAATATATGAGTCTAGGAATTTGAGAATTTAAGAATAAATTCCAAATAACAAAAAACAATTTCCAAACAAATTTCAAATTATAAAAAACAAACTAAAATAGAAATAAAATTAATTTTCAGTTTTCAATTATCAGTTTATCAATCAATATTTAATTATCAAATTTCAAGTTAAGATTAATTAAAGAAAATAACGTAATCCTTCGATTATAGTTACGGATATTGCTATTATTTATCACGTTTATTGACTGTTATATAGCAATTTATTTTATTTACTATTTTAACTACTTTTTATCTAATTTGTTTTTCACTAGTTTAATTAAACTATTCCAGTCATGTTGTGTTGTAAAAGCTGACCTTGGTACAAAAATATTTTTTGTTGTTTTTGAATGCAGTAACAAAGTATTCTTATTTAGTGAATAAGCAAAAAATGCAGACCAACGCATTGTGGATGTTTGATGAGCAGCTACTAACTCAATTTCTTTATCATCTATATTGCCATGGATAGATAATGAATCGTGTTTTTTATAAACAAAATAGTACTTTAAATAAATTATTAGCCTAAATAGGGTATATTCAAAAAAAAGTAGTAGCAGTGCCAAAATTAGGCTATACAGGTATACTGTATTGTTTGAATAACTAGTTATTAGTGTTATCAATCCAAGGGCGCGAAAAACCCACTTCGACTTGCTTTTCTTGTAGTTCAAAACAGAAGCATTTATATAGTCGCTGATATTTAGGGTGTAACTATATTTAATCATGCCAGTTATATTTTACATGATTGTTAACATTAATAATTTTAGTCTAACTCAAAAAGTTATTTATTACCTGTGCCATTTTTTCAGATTGAATAAATGGGGTTAGGTGCCCGGTTTTTTCAAAAGTATATACACTAGCGTTGGGATAGTAATATTTAAACATTCCGTCGTCTTGAGCTAGTGGGTCGTTATTGGTTTTAATTATTAAAATTTTACCTTTCCAGCTTTTTAAATCGTTGTTACTGAATTTGTTTTCTACCTTTTCCATTTCGGTGCCAAGAAGGTAAACAGTTTTTAAATATTCTTTGTTGATTAGCGAAAAAGTTGAGTTCTTTAAAAATGCTTTTCTTCTTTCTAGGTTTTGTTGGCTTGAATATTTTTTGTATAACTTAATGACACTAGATTGACCTGTTTGAACTTTACCGGCAAGCAGATTGAAGAAGTAGTTAAGAACAGATTGTGGTATTAAGGGTATAAGTTTATAAAGTATTTTTCCGGGGATTGCTACCTTGTTTTTGATTGTTTTTGATTTGGTAGAACCCGTGTGGGAAAGGATTAGTGAAACTACTGTGTTTGGGAATTTTCTTATGTAATGCTGAGCAAGAAACCCGCCGAGTGACATGCCATATAAAATTATTTTTTCTATCTTTTCCTTTTTTAAAACTGAATTAACATAAGTATAAAAATCGGCAAGCGAAGTTAATCCTGTGTAATTTACTGCAATAACTTTGTATTTATTTTCAAACTCATTAATTAGGTCGTAGCAACTTAGCGCGTCTTGGCCAGATCCGGGCAATACCAGAAAACCAATTTTCTCGTTGCCACCGGTTATATATTCCCTTTTTTGGCCATTTACAATAACCTTTTTAGGCTGGTGGCTTTTAACAAAATTGCTGTAGAAATCCATAAATTAAAAGTTATAATTAATTTGGTAAAAGTATAACACAAGAAAGATAAACAGCTGGGTGATTATTGACATGAAAAATAACATAATCTACATTACACTAACATTATGCAAGACACTGAAGCGGACACATTAAAACCACCGGTTACAACAGGAGCAAAAGAAGATTCAAATATAGCCGATTTACCAGGCCTTGGTCGTTTAGCAGTTGAGAATGATAACATTACCCTGGATATGAGAGTTGCTGATGAGAGTAGACCAGAAGGCGGTTTTAATGTTCGATCAATTAGTAAAAGGCAAGCCCCTATTTTAGATGATAAGGGGAATGTAGTTGGGAAGGAAATAACAACAGATATAAGAGTAGTGGACAATAGTGGCGGAGCACCAGTAATTTACTGGTTAAGGCAAGAAAAAAAAGAAAGACCTGGAGCTGCTGATATGAAGGTTATTAATGAGAGCACTATGTTACCTTTTGAAGTTTTCAGATCTACTTTTGACGATAGTTCACAGAGGATAGCTAGTACATATGGAGATTTAAACAATTATAACGTGGTTCGTCTGACAGGGTTAGAACAAAGGAAGGCCGAGACTTCGAAAGCGGCTGATTTGGCTGATGGATTTTTAAGACGAGTTACAGCGGCAATGCTTGGTGACGACAACTTTAGCCATGAAGCAAAGGCCGAATTTTCGCAGTTTCAGGCGAAGGCAGGGGCAGACTTGAACATTTTAAAACAAGCACCAACACAGGGACTCTCTTCTCCTCAAAGATAAAATGGGACTGCTAAAGTAGAGTCCTATTTCCAATTACTACACTAGCTGGGATTAAAGGTAAGCCACTTACTAAGTTTTTACCAGGATCTGGCATTGTAGACGGAAAAGCAATATCTACAATTCCATGAGCAGAACTGAATTTGACTAGATTCGTGGCGCCCACTGTTGTTAAAGCAAATGGAAAACCTTCTATACCCAGCAAATACAAAAGTTCTTTTTGCACTTCTATTACTGCTTCTCTTGGTGGGATGAATACTCCACCTGGATTTTCATCTACTTCTTCAAAGTTACCAACTAAGTAGCAAGTTGGCACATCTTGTTCGGTTATTCTTATTTCCCAATTATTTAGCGTATTCGGATCAATTCTTTGATCAAGTTCCTTAAGTAGCTGAGATGCAATTTCTTTTGTTAAAAGAATTCTTGTCATGTCGCCCGTTGTACCGTTTCGGTCAACTTCGTGTGTTAACCTTACAACACAACCATTACCAAGTGGTAATCCAAGATTAGCTGTTACTATAGGACCATGAACAGCAGAGACTCGGGCATAGCTATTGTCTATTTTCAAGAAGCCATGTTTTTGCTGAGTTGCCCCGAATATCGTTATAATGCCGGCAGGACTTTTGAAAACAACTAAATTAGATACATCCAATAAGTCTGAAGGGGCGGTATGGGTTGCTGTCGGATTTTTTGTTTCTACTAATTTGGCTAGCTCGTCTTCTGTAATCGTTATACCATTTGCAATACTGAACATTAAATCGGCATAGCGCTCGAAATCTATACCTAATTCAGCAGACATAGTAAGTATTATACCAAAGTATGTATTTGGCGCAACAAATCAGGATTTGAGTGGTTTTGCAATTTAAGTAATTTGTTTGTGAAAAAGAATTGAACTAAGACTTACTTGCAGAATATAGAGTTTCACAAAACCTATAGTATGTGATAAAATTATTGAATGTCTGCAGAAAGGCTTTGGCCAGAGGTTAAATACAGAGTTGCAACACCAGAAGTTCTACTTAATGCGCGTGTTGTTTGGCAAATAGGCGATGATGACCTTTCTGCTAGTATCTTAGCCCGGCTTGGCATGCCAACTTTTACGGAAGACCTTGAACGGGCTTTATTAGTGGTAAATAGAAGCCAGTATTTAGACAAAATTGTTTTTGCTGTTGGTAGAGGCGCTACTCTAAAATCAGAAACTAGTTCTAGGGTATTGGGTAGTCAATATGACGCTTTAGAAATTAGTGGTTTTGGCAATCTCCCCTTTTTAAGTTACGTTAGTAATACAGGTTATGTTGATTTTACAGCAGAGATACAAGTACCAAACTCTGATAACTTTGCACAAGCTATGCCCAACATTGTTGGTACTACAGTTGTTGGCGATTCGGGTTTTATTACATTAGAAGATCCCTACTCTTTTACCGGAGCCTATACTGATGCACAAGCTGGTCGTAAAGTGGCTACAAATCTTGTTGTGCTAAATCATTTAGCAAAACAAAAAAAAGAAGCGTTTTTGGTACCTATTCCTCTTGCCATAATTGAATATCCAACAATTATTTCGCCAGACGGGAAGCCTGCTTATGCTGTGGTTTTTAAAGTGCCTTATGGAGGGCGGCGTACTAGTATTATGTATGGTCTTTCTGATCAAGAAATTGTCGATAAATATAGTTTTATTTTGTCTAACCTACCTCGTGTTAGCACTGCGTTGCGCATTTTAAATGACACTACCGGTTTAACTCATAATCAATCAGGTTTAGGTAATAATTACATGCCTAAAGACCAGCGAGCGCCCATATACCTTATTCTTTGGTACCTTATACCGCATGAGAAATTCAGGCATCTTTCGTGCCTCCTTTTGTTATTTTGCGGACTGCTTGAATTATATCAAAAATACTATAGGTTTGCTAGGGGTGGATTTTGCGATGACAGAAGGGTTTGTTAGGTTTGTTTTAAAAGCCCCAGGTTGCGTTTTATTTTGTTGGGTTATTGAAAATATTTTTTGTAAACTTGCTTGACTAAGAATATTGCATAATCTATGTCGTCTTCATTCTCTATAAAATAATTTGTGATGTGCTTATTCGAATTTTTGATGCTATTTTTTTCATATTTAGTTTTGCCTTCTGGATCTTTAATATCTTTTGGAGTAACTCTTAATAGGCTTAATTGTAGTTTTGCTTTTCTGAACCTTACAGCAACTACGTTTTTGTTTTCAATATTAAAACCAATGTAATATTTTACCGGTCTGATTTGGATTCTTGAATCTAGCTCTAGTACTCTTTGCGAAAATTCTTCGAATAGATCTTGTGCTTTTTCCCAACCAGGTTTTATATGATCTGATAAAGAATATTTTTTAACTTCTCTAGTTACCTTTTCAATATCTTTATTTTTTGTTACTGTTTTTATGCTTTCCTTTTTTCCGGAGGGTTTTATTTCGTTTAATAATAGTAATCCATTATTGTATTTCTTAACTTCCCAGAGTTCTACAGGCATATCTTGAAAACCAATCGCTTCTTGCTGATATTTAGTAAAGGCATTAGCTATAAATATAATTCTTGTTTGAGACCAATCAACGTCGGTTTTCTTTAAATTGTGTTTATTTTTTTCGTTATATTCAAGAATAAAATCGGCTTTATTATGAATTAGTAAAGATAAGTAAGCGTAGCCTTGGTCAACTACAGAAAAGCTTCGGTCTTTTTTATACTCTATAATTACAAAAGACTTAGTTTCGTTGTCGAAGGCTAAGGTATCTATTCTTAAGCTGTTTAGAGCAAATTCTGTTGAAACAAAAGAGAGACCAAAAAGCTCATCTAAATTATTTTCTATTAAAGATTGTAGACTTTTTTCTAGGTTTATTTTTTCTTCTTTAACAGCTACAAGTTTATTGCCACTTTGTTTGTAAATAGGCATACTGTTATATTTTATCAAAGTTATATTTTTTTAATTTTAACAACCGCAAGAGTGATCTCAGTGGGATTCGAACTCGCGTTTTTTTGAAAAAAATAGCTTTGGTGGTGCTCTGATTTTTCGTAGTTTTGACATACCAACATACTAGAAGGAAAATTTATTTGGAGTCAAATAAATATTTAGCACGATCACTAAATACCCGGAGTTATGCCGATATACTAATCTCTATCAATCATAGTACAACTTTCAATTAGTTGATGTATTGACCAGACTGACTTTAGGAGTTATTAGATAACATTGCTTTTATACAAAACCTGTGAGAACATTCCAAAATTTGTAAAAATGGATTCTTGAAGTACCTTCCGAAAGTTAGAGAGTTTTATTAGATAAGTACTTAAGAAAATTACAGGTCTAGAATGTGGCCTATAAGAACGACTATTGCTCTAATTGTTTCTTTTTCACTTGGAGCGATATAGAAATCTTTACCGCAGTTAATAGGTGGTTTAAATTCAGGATCAAACGGGTGTATTATTGGATTGATTGCATAGACTTCATTTCCTTTTCGTACAAAGAAAATTAAGTAAATCCCATCTTCTGCTCTAAAGGTCATCCAATCATGAAGCTGATGTTGCTGAGGATGATCGATGAACTTTGAACGAAAATCTCTCGATCTTTGCAAGCAATCAACTTGATTTATTAATGTACTTCGATACCGCAATTTGTTATCTTTTATGTAGTCCAAAAATTGTTTAACGCTCCCTATTGGATGATTTGACCCTTTATCATCATCTTTGAAGTGGTTAAGAACCAATATCAATGTAGAAATAGTCGAGTATATTTGTTGATGGAAGGCTTCTACTCTATCAACGAAAGCTACTTGTAGATAATGAAGTGGTTCACCCATTTCGTCAGCAGTTAAGCTATCAAACATCGGAAATACCTGTACTAAATCGGAATACCTGTAATCTAACTTTATTAACGCTTCTTTTAACTTATGTAAGGTTACTCCTGCTTGATCCAAATCTTGTCCTTTTCGTTTTTTTAAAAGTTCTTTCCAACGATCTTCGATTGTCTTAAGAAGTTTTTCAATTTGAGAGTTCATTACTCTCGGGAAGTTCTGATCTTCAGAAATTTTCTTATTGGTCATTTCGTTATTTTACATCAATCTCTGCTAAATAGATGTCATCTATTCGTGACAACATTACTTGGGAAAAAATATCGGACCACACGCTTCCCATATTTATAATGTGTTTTACTGTGATACATCCTTCGCTGTACGTTCCGTAATGAAGGAACCTAGATTGATCTAAGGTATCTCTACTTACGAGTGGAAACCATGTGTCAGCAAACCTAGACCCTCCTTTTGTTTCATCAAGGTAAATGCCTTTAGTGTTAAATTTTCTGATGGGGAATTTGAGAAAATATGTTCCATCCTTACAGTTGTCACTAATCTCTATAGCATAACGCTTCCCATCCATAATAAATACATTATCTTTCCTTTTAACATGAATTATACGCCTCGAGAACCTAATCCCTTTTTTTGAAAAAAATGAATAGTGACCATGGGTAGATTTTAATAAAAAAGGTACTTTAATCACTTGACCTTTTCTATCACTTTCTTCTATTTTGATAGTTTCCGAATTGATATTCTTATTAACTATGGATACTCTAGTAGAATACGGAAGAAGTATTGTGTCTGGTCCATCCTTGATCTTTAACCATCCTCTATGATTGCGATCCATGACCTCTGTTAAATAGTGCATAATCAGCCTTGATTATACTGCACTGATGAATAATCAAGGAAATGCATTACTCGTAAAACAATTTCAGCGTATCTTTCATCATTGTTATATAGTTTAATGTAGGCCTTTAATTTATCAATATCAGTAATCCATGCAGTATTCTTGAAGTATTGGCTGATTGCTATATTTACAGATTTAACATCGGAGACTTGTTTTTTTGATTTGACTTGCATAATTCCATAAGTTCCTTCACTTCGGAAAAATCTTGTGACTGATTCTATCTTCCTAACCCAAGGCGGTCTTTGAAGATTTTCGGCTATACATATCGCTTTTACTAATATTTTATTTGCATTATTTTTTGCCGAGTATTTCTCTATTGCATGCAATACTTGTGGAGGAATGTTCTCTAGCGATCGACCGAAAATCAAATCTTCTGAAGGTCCCTGACCTGACAAAATGTCCTTAAAATAAAAAGCAAGAATAACTACAATTAAGGAAGACCATACGTTGTCCACAAGACCTTGGGGCGTGGGAGTAATTGATGAAACAAAAGGAGTATGTGCTGCAACTCCTGCAATAACTCCAACCGCAATAAGAAAAAGAATTGTAATTATGTGGAGAAGTACTTGATACCATGAGTTAAAATACGTTCTTATGTCTTTGGATCTTGTCAAAATACGAAAAATTGCAAGTCCATCTGTAGTTAATCCATAAAATACTCCGCTAGCAAGGGATACATAAATTGTTGCTTGTAAGTCATAATTCTTCATGAATATGCCTGAAAATAGCGAAATAGCCATAAAAACAGGTAAAAACCTAAATGCGGCATATCTTTTCAAAGAAACACTTACATACAATGCTGTTTTATCATTTAATGAGAAATAAAGTTCAGGCCATTCTAGTTTAAAAACTTTATAGAAGATTTTTAAACCTAAGTAGCTTAAAGCTATAACTCCAATCGTGGATAGGATATATTGGTTAAATACCATTTTTATCAAAACTGCCTTAACAACTCATTACGACAATATGAAAGAAAAAATAGCCTACCCGTCGCAGACTATTCGTATGTTGCCATACGACGGGCTATAATTTCGAAAATATTAGCATAGTTAGAATATAGTGTCAAATTAGTTTATGTATTGTTACTTCAAAACATTTTTAGTCTAAATTAGTCGAGCTTTCTCTATAAATAGCTTTATCATTATCGTTTATTGGTTTTCTGAAAACAAATAAATGTTCGTGCATAATTAAATGAAAATTGTATTTAGCAGAAGGTCCTTTCCACATTCCGGTTCCTCTACAGTTATGTTGAAGTTTAATTATGTCTTCTTTTAAAATAAAACCCGCTTTTAAAAACGCATGCATTACTCTGAAAGCTAAGGGTACATAGTGTTGTTTGCGCCTTGTATCTCCAATAAGAATCGCACAATATTTGTTTTTTTTAAGAACCCTGAATGCTTCTTTAGCCACTAAAAGTATTTCGTTGTAAAATTTGTCTATGCTGGTAATGTCGGACAAATCCCCTTTTATTTCGCCCTTACCATATCGAATCATATTGGCATAAGGTGGATGTGTTAATACTAAATCTATTGTTTCGTTTGGAATAAATTCTAGCTGTCTTGCATCGCCAACCTTCAGTTTTATTGATTTTGTCTTTTTTTTTGCTTCTTCAAATTCGAGATTTTTCTTTGCTAGTTTTACTACTGCCGGATTAATATCTAGACCAATTCCTCTTCTATTATTTAATACACATTCTATTAATGTTGTGCCAGAACCTACCATTTGGTCGAGTACTAAATCTTTAGGCTTTGAATATCTTAGAATAATATTTTTAACAACTTGAGGAGCCCAATTACCTCGATAATTCCCTGAATGAGTAGCCCATTTGCCCCGCTGAGGAAATGACCAAACAGTAGTAGATTCAATTTTAAAGTTCTCTTTTGTATTATCTTGTTGTAAGATTGCCAATTTATTTATTTGAATTAGGAATTGGTAAGCCAATCTTTTGAAGTGGTAAGTAGTTAAAGTAGTATTGGCACCTTACAGAAATAATATAGTCTAGAACGTCTTTGTAGCGTGGGTTTTTAAACCAGTCACAAAGAATGTATATATATTCAACTTCTATGTTAAGCTGGGAGAGTAATTTGATATATTGTTTCTTTTTGTAATCACAAGTTTGTAGTTTCTCGTCTACTGAGCCGCTAACTTCTTGATATTTAATTTCAATTATAAACAGCGTATTGTTTAATATCACATATAAAGCATCATCCGGTAATAATTTTTTCGATACTATATTTTTCCAATTGACGCCCTTTGCTTCTAGAAATCTGTAGAAATCGTGTTTTTTATAGCTATCGGCTACGTGTTTGTTTAAATAGAAAATTTTCCAGCCAATGTTGCCTTTTTTAACTGAATAGTTAGGCATTTCTCTAAACAATTCAAGGAGATTTGTTTTATTCTCAAAGTTCAATCCAGTTAATGTATTACCGCCGCCTATTCCGCCCTTTTTCATTATTAATTGTAATTTGTAATAATTAATTCAGTAATTTTACCTCTTTTATCTGCTTTACTGTTAATACTTCTTTTTGCGTTGACTTCATGGATTTTGTAACCCTTGTTTTCATAAATTTCCCTAATAAACTTGGTATTTGAATTACTTAGCATAACATAAGCCTTTCTTTTAACTAGAAGATCAAAGGTATCCCTGAGCTTAATTTGTTCTTTTTCCAAAAAGCAATTTTTACTATAACTTGTAAAACTTGATGTACGATTTAATGGGTAATAGGGTGGATCAAAATAAACAAAGTCATTTTCACCTACATGGTCGACTGCCTCTTCAAAATTTGAAGATATAAGTTTTATTTTATTTAATGCTTTAGAGACAAATCTTAAATTATCTTCATCACAAATAGTAGGATTACTATATTTACCAAATGGAACATTAAATTCGCCTTTTGAGTTTACCCTATACAGACCATTAAAACACGTTTTATTTAGAAATATTAAATATATAGTTTTTTCTAAGCTACGACTAGTGTTTAGAAGATTGAACTGATTTCTGATTAAATAGTAGAAATCTTTTCTGTCTTGACTATTCTTTTTTTTGTATTTCTTTTCGATGTCTTTAAGCTTTGCAATAATATTTTCAACTGAATCACGGATATTTATGTATGAGTAAATTAGTGTTTTATTTATATCATTTAGGTACGCCACCTTTGGAGCAATGGAAAAAAAGACAGCCCCACCACCAAGGAAGGGCTCAAAATATTTGTTAAATGATTTTGGCATCAGGTTTTTAATATCTGGAAGAAGTTGTTTTTTACCACCAACCCACTTTAGAAAAGGTTTTGCCTTCATGGTTAAATATATTCTATAAAAAATAATAAATGATTTCTTCGTATTAATTTACCCCACTTTTGAGATTTATGCTTATTTTTCATTTTATGAATAAGTTTATAACGTGGAGGGGGTCCCGAACCAGAGCAAAGCACGGTTCGGGATTAAAACCCCTTGAACCAGAGCAAAGCACAGTTCGGGGTTAAAAAATTTGGGATAAGAGTTATGAGTTGCTAGTTACGGGTTACGGGTTACTAGTTGCTAGTTGAGAGTTAGGAGAAGAGTGGTAGGGATTAGAGTTTTGTTATGCGTAAATATGGGCATGAGATTTTACCATTATATAAAAGATTACTTACATAGTTTGTTCTTTGATGAGCTTCTTCTGCTGACATTTCAAGTGTTTCAATTTTAATTCCTAGCTCGTCTTTGAACACGCTGAGTATTTTACAAAGGATTTCTAATGCTCCACTAGCTTCAAGTATTTCCAAAGAGAGGTGCATTCCTGGTGTTAAGGCTTTCAAAGCATATTTTGCTATTAAATAAGCTTTGACTATTGCCCCTTGTGAAGCGATGCTAAAATCTATGATTTCTGGATTTTCTATTGATAATACTTTGATATCATCAATATTTCCATTTTCACAAACATTATTCATTTCGAGGTTGGCATGTAGCGAACCGGAGGGAAGAACTCTTAAGGCTGCAATTGCGTTACCCCATACAAATCTATGTCTTTCCGGATCGGGACATTCTGGTATTCGAGTTACACAGAAACCGTCACTTGGTTTAAGTGACATACTTACTACATTTATTTGTAGATTAGCTAATAGAAGGTTATAGGCTCTTAAGCCATCACCCCCAAGATCTACTAAAAGTGAATTGCCATTATACCTTTTTATGGCTGAGTCAAGATTTGCAACTGTGAGCCAACCAGAGGCTGCAAGCTTGGAAACTAATCTTCTATTTTCACTAGCTTCGGCACGTTGCTGTTTTTTAGAAAAATATTCGCAAACCATACAATATTATAACATACTATAGGTTATAATTGAGCAGAGACTAACTACTCTTTTATATTCTTGGCTACACCGAAGCGATGTTAATATAATAGGTAGTAGACAGAATACAATATACAGAAGACAGAAGACAGTATCCATTAGTCAATAGACAAAATACAAGATGCAATAGACAATATTCATTAGTCATAATACAGAAGCCAGTATTCAATAGGCAATATTCAATATCTAATAGACAATATTTAGTAGACATTATTCAGTAGATAACATACAGAATATAGTATTCAATATTCAATATACAAGATGCAATAGACAATATTCAGGAGACATAATCCAGTAGTAAGAATACAAAAGACATTATTCAATATCCAATATACAGAAGGAAGTATCCAATCTTTTCTCCGATTCGGTTTAATTTAACTTGCTGCGGGGCAGGGACTTGAACCCCGATTGACCGGTTCAGAGCCGGCTTTCCTACCATTAGAAGACCCCGCAAATTAAAATAATTATAACATGTGTGCCTTCTAATATTGAGTTTTCTGATATTATAGAAATTATGAAAATTGGAGTGGACATGGATGACGTGATTAACGAGTTGGTGAACAGTTTGGTTAGTTTTCATAACCGGGCCTACAAAACCAGCTTTACTAGAGATGACCATTTACATTATAACCTGTCTACTGTATGGCATTGTGATGAAAATGAGGTAATGGATCGAATTTTTGAATTTTATAATTCTCCTGAATTTGACTCGATTGAAGTAATGGAAGGGGCGGAAGACGGATTGAAGGAATTGCAGAAAAGCCACGAGTTGGTGATTATTACATCTAGGCCCAACGAGATGAAAGAAAAAACAATGCTGTGGCTGAAGAATAAATTGCCTTCGGTGGCAATTGATATTCACTTTACCAATCAGGTTAGCCGCGACAATAAAGGCCATAAAACCAAGGCAGAAGTTTGTAGAGAGCTTGGGGTGGGTTTGATGATAGATGACGCGCCCCAATACGCCATAGACTGCGCAGGTAACGGCATAACTACCCTACTGATGGAGCGGCCATGGAACCGTAAACTGGCGGAGATGGAACGAATTCATAAGGTGAAGAATTGGAATGAAATTGTGAGCAAGGTGAAAAAGCTTTTTAAAAGGGAGGGCAAATAAAAGCATGGTTTCTGTAAAAAGATTGGCAAAGTTTAAACAGGTGGTAAGCAAAAGACGGAGCGACGTGGTGGTGGTTTTGGAAGATATATATGACCCGCACAACGCTGCCGCAATTTTCCGAACAATGGATGCTTTTGGACTGCAAAAAGCTTATTTGGTGTTTGACACCGTTACCTCTTTTAACCCAAAAAAGGTGGGTAAAGCTAGCTCCAGTAGTGCCAATAAGTGGTTGGATTTTAAGGTTTACAACTCTTCTGAAACGGGAAAAATATCGGCGATAAGCCGATGTTTAACCGAGCTGAAACAGGAAGGCTATAAGGTAGTGGCCAGTGTGGTGAATAGTGAGGCTGTGGACTTGGTAAAGTTTAAGTGGCCAGGAAAGCTGGCGCTGTTGGTTGGCAATGAGCATGCTGGGCTGTCTGCGGAAGCTATAAGTTTGGCCGATTACGGGGTTTACATAAATATGCAGGGCATGGTGGAGAGTTTGAATGTATCGGTGGCAACAGCGGTGTTTTTGTGGCAGATAATAAACTGCAAAAGCCAGGTATTTTTGGGCAAGAATGAGCGGCAAAAATTGCTAAAGAACTTTTTGGAAAGGTAGTTTAAAACAGCTAAATTAGGTGGTAAATATTCTTTAGAACAAAATAGAAAGCATCGCCAAAGAGGGGGGAATTTTGCTTGGCCAGCTGAGTAATTTGGGCTTTTGAAAACTTTTTAAAACTAACCGATTCGTCATTCAATTTGGGAGTGTGATTGGCATAAATTTCGTAAACAATAAAGTAGTGGTTTTCTTGGTGACCGTTAACTGGGCGATTAAAGATGGCTTTGTTGATGAATTTGAATTTGAAGTTGGTAATGCCGATTTCCTCGCTAGCTTCTCTTTTTAAGGCCTGTTCCCAGGATTCGCCGGCAGTAACATGGCCACCTACCGGGGAAACATATTGGCTTTTGTCTTGTTTGTGGGCGGCTTGCTTTACTAGGGTCCAGTTGCCTTCTGGGTCTACTAGTTCGGCAATAACTGTTTCGTGGAGTAGGCCTTTTTGGTGAGATTCACCTTTGGAAACTTGGTAAAGAATATTGTTATCTTTGTCTACAATGTTGACTTGCTCGTCCATTAATATTTATTTTAACGCATGGGGGTATTTATTTACCAGTGTATCTAGTTTTAGCCACCGTTTTTTTTTGACGGGGAAAGGAATGTTATCTTCTAAATTATTTGTGGCCTTTGTTAAGGGGCGCTTTGAATAGATGGAAATATAAGCCTTTTCGAAGTTAACCGCTTGGCAGAGTTTGGCTGTACTGTTGTATTCTTCTTCGGTCTCACTACAAAAGCCGACAATTATATCGGTGGTGAATTTAACCCCCCTTACGCTTTTTTTGATTTCTTTAATTAGGTTTAGATATTCCTCAGCTGTATACCAGCGATTCATACGCTTGAGCACGGTGTTGCTACCCGACTGAACTGGTAGGTGCAGGGTACGGGTGATGTTTTGGTGTTTTGCGATTATGTTGATAAGGTCGGTGGAAAAATCCCAGGGGTTACTGGACATGAAGTCTACTTTAGAAAAGCCTAGTTTGGCCACTTCGTTAAGTAGTTGTGGGAAAAGGGTGGGCAGACGGTGGCGGCCAAGGTGCTTAACCAGTGTGGGTTTGATTTGGAGAGTTTTGTTGTTGAGTTTAACTTGGTAGTTTGGGGGCTTAGCAAAATAGGATTGGGGTAGATTTTTAAGGTTTTCGGGGTTTTGTTGACCGGTAACAAGATCGGCGCCGTAGGAATTAACATTTTGCCCCAAAAGCATAACTTCGGTGTAGCCGGCTTGTTTGAGTTGTTGGCACTCGAAAATTATTTCTTCGAAGGGACGGCTGATTTCGCGACCGCGAGTAAATGGCACAACACAGTAGGTACAAAAGTTGTTGCAGCCGTTTGAAATGGGTACAAGAGCCTGGGTTTTGCTGGCGCGAATTGGGCTTAGGTTAAAGCCAACTTCTTCGATTGCAAGGAATTCATCCACTTCGGGCATGGCCTTTTTGATTTTGTGCATGAACTTCCCCTTTTTGTCGCGAATGGCTAAGCCAATCATACAGCCGGTCACTATAATTTTGAGTGGCTTTTTGGCCTTTATTTTGGCCAGGTTGTTAACAAGGCCGTATACCCGGTTTTCGGCCGATTCGCGAACCATACAGGTGTTGATAATAACTTCATCTGCTTCTGTGTATGATTTGGCTTTTGTGTAGTTTTTGGCTTTGTAGACAGCGGCAATTCGTTCTGAATCGGCATTGTTTTGCTGGCAACCAAAGGTTTTAATATAATACTTTTTGGGCATTTTGTTTTTACTAATTTAACAAAACAGATTGTAACAGTTTGATGAGAAGTGTTACAAGGCAAGATAAAATGAAAATAACAGACTCACAGAAAGAATTGCTTGTAAGGGTGAATGAAAAAAATGAGGTTATTGGACCAATCGAAAGAGGTTTGGCTCATAAAAGCAAAACAACGTACCGGACCATATATGTTATTGTGAAAGACAAGGAGGGAAAGGTTTTAATTCAGAAAAGAAGTAGAACGAAAGATTTGTTTCCCGGTTGTTGGGATTTAAGTGTTGGGGGTCATGTGAATTTTGGAAACAGTTATGCGTTTACTGCAATACGGGAACTTGATGAAGAACTTGGAATAAAAGCCCGAGAAAAGGAGCTGAAATATATGGGTGAAGTTTTGGTTAAACTTCCCCTTTCGAGCGAGTTTTTTTGGGTTTATGAGTATAGTTTGAGGGAAGGGCAAAAAATTGAATTTGCAAGAGAGGAAGTTAGTGAAATTAAGTGGATGAGTATGGAGTTAATCAAGAAAACAATGAGTGAGAAAAGCCTAGATTGGTATGAACGGCCCTTGCAGGTGATTAATTCTTTGTATTAGTTAAATTCTTTACCATATAGGTACCTTTAAGAGTGTAGCCGAGCTTTTGGTAGTAGCCCCGGGCGCCAATACCCGAAATTACGGCAATATTTTGGGCGTTGTGTTTTTTGGCGATTATTTGGGCCTGTTTTAACAGTTTTTGCCCTAAGCCTTGATGTTGAGCTTTTTTTGTTGTGGTGGCTTGACCGATTGGGGCAACTTGGCCGTAAATATGGAGTTCGCGAACCAAGGCGGCGTTTTTTAATTCTGGCAGTGGTGGGGCTTTTTTATTAATTAAAAATTGGGGAATTCTTAAACGCAAAAGACCGTAGAGGTTGTTGTTACTGTCTAGGTATTCCAGGAAGTATTCTGTGCCACTGGCAGCGTTGTATTTGATAGTGTTTAGCTTAAGCGCTTTATGGGGGGTTTGGTATTTAATTTCGCGGCAACGAATACAGGGGCAAATGATATTTTGGGCTTTTAATTCTTTTTCCAGTTTTTGCCTAAGGTTAGAGGGGAAGGTGTTGTGAACAATATCGTTGGTAGTTAAGTCGCGTACAAGGCGCTGTATACGAACCCAAGGGGGAACAATATTTTTTTTAAATTCTAAAATAAGTTTGGTTAGAGTTTTTTCAGAATAGGGTTTGTATTGGCCATCTTGGAAGATTTTTTGAAGTGGCGAAAACTTTACCACCGAGGTGGGGTAGAATTTGATGTTGTCTGGTTTATATTCTTCTTTGGTAAAGATATTGGTGAGCATAGTGATGTCTTTGTTGTAGGTGCTTTTGGGAAGGCCCGGCATAAGGTGGTAGGTAATTTTGAAGCCAGCTTCTTTTAAAAGATAGGTGGCGCTAATTATTTCTTTGGTGCTGTGGCCGCGGTTAATGTGTTTTAAAATTCGGTTATTGGTAGTTTGGGCGCCGAGTTCTATACGGGTTACCCCGAGATTTCTGAGAAATTTTATTTCTTCTTTATTTATGAAGTCTGGGCGGGTTTCTATAGTAAGGCCGATGATTTTTTGTTTACTATTCTCGTTGGTGGTGTGGGCCGCATTAAGGGTGGGTGAGGTGTTTGGTTTGAGTTCCCCGTTTTGCATGAATTTGGCAACGGAAGTGTTGGCGGCGTCGAAGCAGCGCTTAACAAACCAGGTGCGATATTCGTTATCGAAAAAAGAAAAGGTACCGCCTTGAATGATGAGGTCAATTTTGTCTAGCGGATGGCCGGAAAGGTAAAACATTTGCAAACGGCCAAAGACTTGTTGGAACGGGTCGAAGTTGCTGCGAATGGCGCGCATTAGGGCTGGCTCGTCGGAAAAATAGCTTTTGGGCATGTTGGGTTCGTTAGCGCAATAGATACATTGAAAAGGGCAACCTACCCCTTTGGTAAAAACGGAAACCGGAATAATGCCGGAAGCTGAACGCAGTTTATTCTTGATAAGGATTGATTTTAAGTTGCGAATAAATTTAGGGGGAAACTTGTTAGAGTGGCGGTTGAGAACGAATTGGAAGTGCCAGAGTGAGGGGAATTGG
Source organism: uncultured Gammaproteobacteria bacterium (assembly GCA_964414145.1). Classification (GTDB taxonomy): domain Bacteria; phylum Patescibacteriota; class Microgenomatia; order UBA1406; family UBA1406; genus UBA1406. The sequence continues at coordinate 1,352 of CAYPVH010000001.1, read as the reverse complement.
TTTTTAGAAAGCTTAATTTCACCATTTGTTAGTATTTTTTTTATGGCTTTTTCAAAGCTATTTTTGTTGGTAATTATTGTGTTGTTTTGCTGAATTAGCTGCAGTATTTGTACCAGGCTTTGTTCGTTTTCGGTTGGAAAATTTGAGGGATAATTCATTAGTTGGCATTATATAACAATATATTCACTGGTTGGTAGTTGTGTTTTGGTAAAATTTGTTTATATGGACAAGCAAAAATGGGTAAAGCGATATATAGGTGTGATGGAAAAGTTGTTTGTTGGGTATGTGGGGATGGGCTTAGGAAAGGTGGGGGTGTTGGTTTCTGGGGGAATTGATTCTTCCATAATTGCTTACTTTGTAAACAAATATTTTCACGAAGCATTTTTTTTGACATTAAATTCTAAAAAAGGAACGGATTTGCCTTTTGTGAAAATACTTATGGAAAAATTAGAAAGAGAGGCTGTGGTTGTGAATGTTGAGGAGATGAATATTGATGTAGCTAGGGCAGAGGTTGAAAAGATGCTGGATTCTGCATTAATCCCCAAAAATAGAATGCAGGTGGCTTTGGGGTTGGTTTACTATTGTTTGTTTAAGCAATCGAGCAAGCTTGGTGTTAATACAATCTTTACCGGACAGGGGCCAGATATACTTTTGGGTGGTTATAATAAATATACAGTCGCTTTAAGTGAAGGCCGGGAGTTGAAAAATGAGATTGTAAAAGATTTGCCATTGCTTGAGGTAGACAAAAAAAGAGATGGAAGTATTGGGAAAAACTGGGGAATTAACATAATTAACCCTTATTTAGAAAGACAGTTTGTTGATTTTGCACTTAGTGTGCCAGAAGGTTTGTTAATTTCAAACGGAATTGAGAAGTTTATTTCTCGGTTAGTTGGAAAAGTTGTTGTTTTGCCCGAAAGAATTGTAGCAAGACCAAAAAAGGCGATGCAGTATTCAACCGGGGTGCAAAAGCTTCTTAAATTTTAAAAAATACAAATTATTACTAATTTACTCAAGTAAAATACAGGAATTGGGGTTCGATCATTAGTACGACTTGGCTAAAATCATTACTGACCTTACACCTGTCGCCTATCAACCTTGTAATCTTCAAGGGATCTAGGGATTCCTAATCTTGGAGTGTGCTTCGCACTTAAGATGCTTTCAGTGCTTATCACGTAGAAACATAGCTACCCAACGTTGCTCCTGATCAGGAACAGCTGGTAGACCAGGGGTTTCTCCTTCTCGGTCCTCTCGTACTAGAGAAGGCCCTCCTCAAGAATCCAATCGCTTACACCGGATAGAGACCGAACTGTCTCACGACGTTCTGAACCCAGCTCGCGTACCGCTTTAATTGG